>CAWIHJ010000047.1:0-21307 GCA_963835795.1 uncultured Gammaproteobacteria bacterium | reverse complement strand
CAATGTATTGCTTATGCCACCGTAGTAGCCGTTCTGGGTGGGTTCGTCGATCATCACGGCCATCACCAGCCGAGGATTACTGGCCGGTGCGATACCAGCAAAAACCGCGACATAGTCATCCTGCTGGTAGCCCCCGGCAATGCTTTTCTTAGCCGTACCGGTCTTACCCGCCACCTGGTAACCGGGAATTGCCGCCAGTTGTGCGGTTCCTTTAGGCCCGACCACATCGGTCATCATGCGCACCAGTTGGCGTGCGGTCGCAGCACGCATCACGTGCCGTGAAATCTGGTTGCGCGGATTGGCCACGGCCTCCTTGCGCAGCAAGCTGAGATCCAGCAAACGACCCTGGTTGGCGATCACCGCGTAGGCGCGCGCCAATTGCGAAATCGACACCGACATGCCGTAGCCAAATCCCATCGTGGCGTGATCCAGCGGCTGCCATTGGCGATGGTCGGGGAAATAGCCGGACGACTCACCGGGAAAGGCAATACCGGTGGCATGGCCAAAACCGTAATTGTCGAAGCTCTCCCACAATTCACGCTTGTGCATCGACATGGCGATGCGCGACGCGCCGACGTTGCTGGAACGGCGCAGCACGTCTGCCAGGCTGAGCACGCCCAGGTTGCGTACGTCCTTGATCGGATGTCCGCTCACCATCCAGTGCCCGGGTGAAGTGTCGATGCTGCTGTTGGCGTGAAAACGGCCATGATCGATGGCCGCGGCAACGGTGAACGGCTTGATGGTCGAACCCGGTTCGAAAACGTCGGTGAGTGCGCGGTTTCGCAATTGCGCGGGTGCCATGCTGGCGCGTTGATTCGGGTTATAGGAGGGTTGATTCACCATCGCCAGGACTTCGCCGGTTTGCGCGTCGATCAATATCGCGGAGCCCGCCTTCGCGGCATGAAACTGGATCGCCCTGGCCAGGCTGCGATAGGCGATGTACTGCAGACGCATGTCGATGCTGGTATACATGTCCTTGCCGGATTCGGCGCGCGACACCTGCGCCAGCTCCTCGATGACTTCGCCGTGCCGATTGCGAATCACCCTGCGCTGCCCCGGCTGCGCGCTCAGCCAGTCCTGGTAAGTCAGCTCCAGTCCTTCCTGACCCTGGTCATCGATATCGGTGACGCCCACCAGGTGCGACACCACCTCACCGGCCGGGTAATAACGCTGGTATTCACGCTGCAGGTAAACGCCCTCGATACCGTTGGCAACGGAGCGCGCAAATTCGGGTTCGAGCTGCCGTTTCAGGTAAACGAATTCGCGGTTCGCGCGTTGCTTTAACAGGCTCACCGTATCGCGGTAGTTGAGTTGCAGCTTGTCGGTAACACGCTTCAAGGCATCGAGATTGGCGAGAATTTCGACCGGATTCACCCACACCGAGTCGACCGGCGTGCTGATCGCCAGCGGCGTACCGAAGCGATCCAGAATGGAGCCGCGGTAGGCCGGGGTTTCGATGGTGCGAATCTGGCGTTGCCCGCCCTGGCTCGCCAGGAAGTCCTGTTCGAAGACTTGCAAATAGAGTGCGCGACCGATCAGGCCAGCGAGCAGGCTAAACATCACCAGCAGCACGAGGTAATGGCGCATGGCGAGAAAATGCGGTTGGAATTCAGCCTTGTCGCCGTCGCTGCGCTTCATTGCAAGCGCACCAGTTCAACCTTATCGGGCATACGCATCTGCAGGTCGTGGCGTGCCCGGGACTCGACGTGGCTATGGGTGGCAAGCGTGGTGTTCTGAAGCTGCAGGCGCCCCCATTGAATGACTTGCTGGTCCTGCTGTTTCTGGATACTGCGCAGCTCGGCAAACAGCACCCGGCTCTGGTGCTTGACGTAAATCACCGTCAGTGCGCTGCCGAGAACCAGGGTTAGCAGCAGCAAGGTACAGACGCGGATATTCATCAGGCCGCTCGCTCGGCGACGCGCAACACCGCGCTGCGAGCGCGTGGATTGGTTGACAGCTCGGCAACACCGGCCTGGATAGCCTTGCTGGCTTTGCTGATGCGAATCTGCGATTTTATCTGGTCGTCACGCAGCGGCAAACCGCGCGGCATCTTCGGCCCCGTACTTTGCGCCTTGATGAACCGCTTTACCAGGCGGTCTTCGAGCGAATGAAAGCTGATGACCAACAGGCGCCCGCCTATGCGCAGTATATCCAGCACCGTCTCCAGGAACTGCTGAACCTGGGCGAGCTCCTGGTTGATGTGAATGCGAATCGCCTGGAAGCTGCGCGTCGCCGGATGGCGATTGTTTTTCGGGCGCGGCACCACGCTGGCGATGAGCCCCGCAAGCGTGGCGGTATCTTCGATCGGCTGGGTCTTGCGCGCATCGACCAGTTTGCGCGCTATGCGTCGCGACAGGCGTTCTTCGCCGTATTCCCACAGTACCCGGGCAATTTCCGCCTCGTCGGCGCGCTGCAACCAGGCGGCCGCCGACTCACCCTGCTCGGGATTCATGCGCATATCCAGCGGCCCGTTATGTTGAAAGCTGAAACCACGTGTGGCGTCGTCGAGTTGCGGCGAGGACACACCGAGATCGAGCAGAATGCCGTCTATTTGCTCGAGCAGGTCGAGCCCGGCGATGCGTGCGTGCAGGTTGGCGTAATCGTCGTGGATAATGGTCACGCGCGCATCTGCACCGAAGCTGGCACGCGCATCGGCAATGGCTTCGGGATCACGATCCATGACGATAAGGCGGCCATCCTGATCGAGCGCCGCCAGAATTGAGCGCGCATGCCCGCCGCGCCCGTAAGTGCCGTCGACATAGTAGCCCTTGGGCTTGATCGCCAGTGCCGCGATGACCTCGTCGTGCAAAACCGGAGCATGCGATGCGTTCACAGCGTCAACTCCGCCAGCGCGTCCGGTGTATCGGCATCGCCGGTTTCAGTGAGCCAGGTATCCATGCGCTCGCTCCAGCACTGCTCATCCCACAGCTCGAATTTCTTGCCCTGGCCGATGAGCACCACTTTCTTGCCGAGTTTGGCGTAGTCGCGTAACGGCGTCGCCAACAGCATGCGTCCATTGCCATCGACTTCGACTTCGGTAGCGTGACCGATCAGCAAACGCTGAATGCGCCGGGTGGCAGGATTGAAACTGGGGAGTGCCTCGATTTTTTCTTCGATCAATTCCCACTCGGGTAGCGGGTAAATCAGCAGACAGGGTTGCTGGGTATCGATGGTGACGATCAACTGGCTCTGGCAAATTTCAAGCAAGCGCTCGCGATAGCGCGCAGGAAGTACTATTCTTCCCTTCGAATCTAAAGACAGATTGGAGGCTCCTCGAAATTTTTGCACTTGTTAACCCGTTATATGCCACTACGTGACACTATTACCCACCGATTTCCACAATATGGCCTAATATGGGCACAAGTCAAGTAAAAGTGCCCCTGTTGTGCAGGTCTTTTCTCAATGACGTCAACAACTTAGCTGATATTCCTGCAGTATTTACAGGGATACTCCTGCTAAATCGGTTACTTAGCTTCGAGAGTTAAAGTGATTTGTCAGGTTAGCGGTAATTTTGTGCGGTTTTGCACATTTTTCGATCATCCGAATTGCCGTCACACAGCTCAAGCGGATCGGTCCTACGTTGCGCAGTGACGAAGTGTTTACGATCCAGATCCACCAACTTGATCGCTAATGCGAATGGAGGCAGTATCGGCAGCTTTTAACAGGCGTTGAAATACCTTATGAATTTCACCAGTAAGGCCAAACCACTGGCTTCAGGTATGGATTACGGATGATCAACCCGGGGCCACTCCAGCAATTGCTCGATACCCTGCCCCAGCACGGGCGTGTCGAGTGGATTGGTATCAGGCCGCAACGCGGTGCGCAAATGGTCGTGCTGGATGCGGTGCAGCTTGAGCCCGGCAGCGGGCTCGCGGGAGATCGATTCCAGGGCCGCAATCAAGGCACCCGGCAAGTGACCCTGATCCAGCAGGAACACCTCGCCGTAATTGCCGCCTGCGTCGGTTTGCCCGCGATCGACCCGGCGTTACTGCGCCGCAATATCGTGGTTTCCGGCATCAATCTGCTGGCGCTGAAGGACAAGCGTTTTCACCTCGGCGATGCCCTGCTGGAGTTCAGCGGAGCCTGCCATCCGTGCAGCAAGATGGAAACCGCGCTGGGCGCTGGCGGCTATAACGCGATGCGCGGCCACGGCGGGATAACCGCGCGCGTGCTCGCAGCCGGCCGGGTTAAACGCGGCGATCGACTGCTTTATCCGTGATAACGAACCGGCCGTTACCCCTGCTCCACGATTGATCTTGCCTCAGTCCACCGAGGCCAACAGGCTGGCATTGCCCCCGGCCGCCGTGGTGTCGATACACAGGTGGCGTTCGAGCACGTAGCGCTCGGGTGCAATCAACTGATTTTCGAGCGACAGGATGGCACCGGGGCGTTCCGCCAGCGCAATGCGCAGCGCGCGCGTCCAGTCCGAAGCACCCGCCGCGGCGACCGCCTCGATGTCCCGCAACGCGGTCAGTGATTCGGCCTCGACCACGCCGTCCAGCGCGGCCACCGGCACACCGGCATCGATCAACGGCTGCGCCAGCTTGCTGACATCGGGCGCCACGATGAGCGTTGCACAACCCGTGCCCAGTGCCTGCACGGCCTGCGCGATTGCGATTTCGGCAGTCGGCCCGAGACACAGCACGGTTCCCTTCGGATACAGGCTGAGCCGGTTGCTCTCACCGGTCGGCCCGGGCAGGGTTTGCGGCGTCATGTCGAAGGCGGCGGTTTCGGCGAGCGCCTTGCGGATCATGCTGCCGCTTCCCGCCAGCGCCTTGCGCAACACGGCAACGCGGTCGGGTCGCGCCGCCCAGTTGCGCGCGTCGAGGCCATCGATTTGCGCCTGCAAGGTCTCAGTCGCGATGACTCTCACCTTGCGGCGCCGGCAGGGCTTCTGCACTGCCATGGCGGCGAAAGCGTTCCACGTAATGTGGCCCACCGGCCTTGGGCCCGGTTCCCGACAGACCTTCGCCACCAAAGGGTTGCGAACCGACGATCGCGCCGATCTGGTTGCGGTTGACGTAGGTGTTACCGGCGCGAATGCGCTCGACGATTTGCTGCACGCGATCGTCGATACGCGTGTGCAGGCCAAAGGTCAGACCGTAACCGCGCGCATTGATGTCATCGACAACCCTGTCGATATCGCGCGCCTTGAAACTGGCGACGTGCAGTATCGGGCCAAAGATTTCGCGCTCCATGTCGGCAATGCCATTCACCTTGACCACCGCGGGCGCAACATAGGTTCCCTGCGCGGGCGCGGGCAGCAGCTTGAGCAATTCGGCCATCCGCCTCGTGTGCCGTGGTGTAGGCACTGATGTCGCGCTGCGCATCGGCATCGATAACCGGAGAGACGTCGGTGGAGAGATTCCATGGATCGCCGATGGTCAGCGCCTCCATGGCGCCGTAGAGCATTTCCAGCAAGCGTTCGCGCGCCTCTTCCTGCACGTAGAGCAGGCGCAGCGCCGAGCAGCGCTGCCCGGCCGATTGAAAGGACGAAATCAGGATATCGCGCACCGCCTGTTCGGTCAGCGCCGTGCTGTCGACGATCATCGCGTTCAGCCCACCGGTCTCGGCGATCAACACCGCATCCGGCCCGGCATTTTTCGCCAGCGTCTTGTGGATGATCTGCGCCACTTCGGTCGAACCGGTAAAGCAGACCCCGGCGATGCGCGGATCGGAAGTCAACGGCCCACCCACCGTCGGGCCCGTCACCGGGCAACAATTGCAGTGCCGCGGTCGGGCAATCCGGCCTCGCGCATCAAGGCCACGGCGCGCGCCGCGATCACCGGCGTCTGTTCGGCGGGCTTGGCGAGCACCGCGTTACCCGCGGCGAGAGCGGCGGCGATCTGGCCGCTGAAAATCGCCAGCGGAAAATTCCACGGACTGATGCACACAAACACGCCGCAAGGCCCGCCCGGCGACTCGTCTTCGAGGCGCTCGGCCTCGTCGGCGTAATAGCGCAGAAAATCGACGGCTTCGCGTACCTCGGCGATGCCATCGAGCACCATCTTGCCGGCTTCACGGGTGGTAATCGCCGTCAATTCGGCGACGTTTTCCTCGTACAGATCGGCGGTCCGGCGCAACACCGCGGCACGCTCGGCGACCGGCCAGGCCGACCATTCGCGAAAACCGTCCTCGGCGGCATCGAGCGCGAGCGCAACTTCAGCGGCGGTCGAATCGTAGACCGTGGCGACCACCCGGTTGGCGTCGGCTGGCGACACCACGCTGCGCGGCTCGCCCGTGGGCGCGGGATCACCCGCAATCATCGGTCCGGCCGTCCACTGGTGGTCGGCGAAGGCTTCGCGCGCCTGCAGCAGCGGCGTGATCGAGGCCGGTTCATTGATGCGGTAGCCTTTCGAGTTACGCCGCTGCGGTGCAAACAGATCGAGCGGAAGGCGGATCGTCGGATTGGCGATCGCGTCACCCAGCGCCTCGACCTCGGCAACCGGATCTCGGGTAATTTCAGCCGAAGGTATATCTTCATCGACGACCTGGTTGACAAAGGAGCTGTTGGCGCCATTTTCCAGCAGGCGTCGCACCAGGTAAGCGAGCAGGTCGCGATGCGCGCCGACCGGCGCGTAAATGCGGCAATGCGCCTTTTGCGTCTTGCGCACGATGTCGTGCAAGGATTCACCCATGCCGTGCAGACGCTGGAATTCGAAACTGTCCTTGTCGTCGCCGGCCATCGCCAGCACCGCCGCACAGGTATGCGCGTTGTGAGTGGCAAACTGCGGGTAGATACGATCGCGCCGATCCATCAGCATTTGCGCACAGGACATGTAGCTGACGTCGGTATTGATCTTGCGGGTAAACACCGGAAACGTCGCCACGCCGAGTTCCTGCGCGAGTTTTACCTCGGTATCCCAGTAGGCGCCCTTGACCAGGCGCACCATGATCTTGCGATCGTTGCGTTCCGCCATGTCGTGAAGCGTCTCGATGACCGGGCCGGCACGCTTGCCATAGGCCTGCACCACGATGCCGAGGCCATCCCAGCCGGCCAGCGACGGGGCAGACATCAGCAGTTCGATCACATCGAGCGACAGGTCGAGCCGATCCTGCTCCTCGGCGTCGATATTGAAGCCGATGTTGGCCCTGGCCGCCTGCTCGGCAAGATTGAGCGCGCGCGGTACCAGTTCCGCCATAACGGCGGCATGGTGGGTGAATTCATAGCGCGGGTGCAGTGCCGACAGTTTGACCGAAATACCCGGACTCGAGCGCACATCGCCTTTCGCCTGTTTGGCAATCGCCTCAATCGCCTTCGCGTAGGCCTGGTGATAACGCACCGCGTCGGCCTCGGTGCGCGCCGCCTCGCCCAGCATGTCATAAGAATAGGTATAGCCCTCCCCTTCCAGCTCGCGCGCGTTGCTCATGCCTTCTTTGATGGTTTGCCCGAGCACGAACTGGCGGCCGAGCAATTTCATCGACTGCGCCACCGCGGTACGCACCAGCGGTTCACCGATGCGCCGCACCAGGCCGCGCAGCGCGGCCGCGGGCTTGCCGGGATCGTCTTCCAGCACCTTACCGGTCAACAGCAAAGCCCAGGTCGAGGCATTGATCAACGGCGACGACGATTGCCCGAGATGCGCACCCCAGTTGGAGGGTTCGATCTTGTCGTAGATCAACTCGTCGATGGTCTCCGCATCGGGCACGCGCAGCAGGGCTTCCGCCAGGCACATGAGGCCGACGCCTTCCGCCGTCGACAACCCGTACTCGGCGAGAAAACTCTCCATCATGGAGGGTGTTGTATCGCTGCGCACCTGGTCGACAATTTTGGCGCCGGCGGCGGCCACCGCATTGCGCTCGCTGGTGTCGAGCTTTATCTGCGCAATCAAGCCTCGGATAACGCTGGCTTCATCGGCTGAGTAGTTGCTGCGGATGGCTTCACGTAAAGAAGAACCGGCCTGATCACTTGAGTTCATTTCGAAATATCCTTTAATGGGTTGGAAGGTTACTTTTGCTGACCCGGGCATTATATGCCCTGTTCACGGGCTGCCGCAGACCGACATAATATCCCGCAAGTGCTGGTCACTGGCAAGAATCCGCATAGTTTATAATTGATTACAAAGTCATATTTCCTTAATATTTTAATTTTTTAGTCATCTGTACTTATTTACGGCGTTTATTTGGTCAATATTATGATTCAAACAAAATTCAAAGGTCATCTAGACCGATTTGACGACGAGATTATTGCCATTCTCTCGGTCGAAGGCCGCCTGCCCGTCACCGATCTGGCCAAACGCATCGGCATATCCAAGAGCGCCTGCCAGGTTCGCTTGAAGCGCCTGCAGGAAAAAGGCTACATCAAGGGTTTCCGCGCTATCATCGATCCCGGCAAACTGGGACGCGAGCACGTTGCATTTGTCGAAATCCGCCTGTCGGACACGCGCGAAAAAGCGCTGCAGCAATTCAACCGGGCGGTTCTAAATATTCCAGAGGTCGAACAATGCCACATGATCGCAGGGTCCTTCGACTATCTGTTGAAAGTTCGTACCGCCGACATTCTCAGCTTTCGGCGAACCCTGGGTGAAAGCATTACCACGCTGCCGCATGTAGCCAGTTCCTCGACATTCGTCGCCATGGAGTCGGTCAAAGACATCGTGTCCTAGCGCCAGGGACCGACTCCACCAGGCGCACACCTTGCCGAGGGGATCACCTCCCGTAACCAACCAAATCCTGGCGTAAAAAAAGGCGCACCGAAGTGCGCCCTGTAGGTATAAAAAAGTCAGCCTGTAAGCCGGGTTCTGTCGAGGATAATCATTCATCTGGACTGCAAGTCACCCTGCAGCCTCAAGCGACCAACCCGAAAACGGCGCGGACCACGCCATAGTTTTCCTATTTGGTCTTGCTCCGAGTGGGGTTTACCTTGCCACTTGTGTTACCACAAGCGCGGTGCGCTCTTACCGCACCCTTTCACCCTTACCAGCCGAAGCTGGCGGTCTACTCTCTGTTGCACTGGCCGTAGGCTTGCGCCTCCCAGACGTTATCTGGCACCCTGTCCTGTGGAGCCCGGACTTTCCTCCAGCTCACCACTCCTGAAAGCGGCAAACCAGCGATTATCCAGCTGACTGGCGCGGATATTACCCGAAGCACAGGCCCGTGGTCGACCGATTTGTCGATGTTTATTCAAGGCGTCCCGCGAAGGCGCTACCTGCCCCCGCTTGCTGACGCTGAATTTTGCGTCAGGCAACCGACTGTTCCTGGTGGAAAATCAGCTGTCTCAACACGGTGAACTTCTCTTCGTTCAGCATAAATGGCCGCAGCGAGTCCAGCATTTGCTGACGCTCACTTGAGACGTACCACCGGTTCCAGGCCGCTTCATCGGTCCAGCGCGTAACGACGATGTAGTGATTGGGCCGGTGCAGATCGACCAGCGATTCGCCCGACAGGTAACCGCGGGCGTTCGACATAGCGCCCAGCAGGTTGGCAATGGCCGATTCGTAGAATTCCTCGAGCCCCTCGGCAATTTCGCGCTCGATGATTACCCTGATCATTATTCTTTACCTCTTTAGCCGCCGAATTACGGCCTCAACATGTGTTAAATCAGGTCAGCAGCATATACAATCTTGCCCAGAACACAATACAACCGGAGGTTTCCCGATGTCCTGGCACAAACGAATTCTGCGCGTCAACCTGAGCACGGGTAGTTGCACCACCGAGCCGCTGAACATGGAATGGGCCGAGGCCTATCTCGGTTCACGCGGCCTCGGCAGCAAGTACCTGTATGAAGAAATGGACCCGGCCGCCGACGCTCTGTCCGCCGACAACAAGATCATCTTCGCAACCGGGCCACTGACCGGCACCATGGCTTCCACCGGCGGTCGCTATACCGTGGTCACCAAGGGTGCGCTGACCGGTGCCATCGCCTGCTCCAATTCGGGCGGCAAGTTCGGCGGCGAATTGAAGATGGCGGGCTACGACATGCTGATCATCGAGGGCGAATCGGACAAGCCGGTTTACCTGCACATCGAAGACGACAAGGTCGAAATCTGCGACGCCAGCGAAATCTGGGGCAAGACCGTCTGGGAAACCGAAGACATCCTGGCGAAGAAATACAGCGATCCGCTGATGCGCTTCGCCGGCATCGGCCAGGCCGGCGAGAAGCCTGTGCCGCTACGCCTGCGTGGTCAACGACAAGCATCGCGCCGCCGGACGCTCCGGCGTCGGCGCCGTCATGGGCTCGAAGAAAATCAAGACCATCGCGGTGCGCGGCACGCGCGGCGTCAAGTGCGCCGATCCCAAGGCGTTTTACCGCATCGTCAATGAAGTCAACGCGCGCATGACCGATCGCGAAGAGATGGCGCGCGACGGTACGCTGGCGATGATCGACGTCACCAACGGTTTCGGCAGCCTGCCGACGCGCAACAATCGCAGCGTGCGCTTCGAAGGCGCCAACAAGCTCAATCCCGAAGCGATGCACACGCCGAACGAAAACGGCCACACCAACCTCGTCACCAACGGCGCCTGCTTCGGCTGCACCATCGGCTGTGGTCGCATCTGCAAGATCGACCCGAAGCACTTCTCGGTCAAGGATCGGCCCGAATACCATGGCGCCTCCGGTGGCCTGGAGTATGAAACCGCTTATGCGCTGGGTTCGGCCTGCGGTGTCGACGACATCGACGCGGCCACCTTTGCCGGTTTTATCTGTAACGAATACGGCATGGATCCGATTTCGCTCGGCGGCACGATCGCCGCGGCGATGGAGCTGTTCGATATCGGCGCTATCGACGAAAAGCACCACCGGTGGCATCAAGCTCGAATTCGGTTCGGCCGAGGCGCTTTGCCAGATCGCCGAACTCACCGGCAAGGGCGAAGGTTTCGGTGCCGATATTGCGCATGGGATCGAAGCGCCTGTGCGAAAAATACGGCCACCCGGACCTGTCGATGACGGTCAAGGGCCAGGAATTCGCCGCCTACGACGGGCGCTCGATGCAGGGCATGGGCCTCGCCTACGCGACCAGCAACCGCGGTGCCTGTCACCTGCGCGCTGACCCCTACGGGCACGATTTCGAAACCACCGAGATTGCCGGCAAGGCAAAGGTCGTCGCCGAATCGCAGCGCGACGTCGCGTTCATCGACTCGAGCGGCCTGTGCCTGTTTCCGGGTGGTTGCGGCTGGAGCATGGATGATTACATCGAACTGGTCAACGCCGCCTGCCAGGGCAACTGGGACAACCAGCATAACCGGCGAGCGCATCTGGAACCTGGAAAAACTGTTCAACCTGAAAGCCGGCCTCGGCAAAAAAGACGACACCCTGCCGAAACGCATTCTTACCGAACCGGCCGATGTCGGCACCGGCAAGGGACTGGTGTGCAAGCTCGATGAAATGCTGCCCGAGTATTACCAGCTGAACGGCTGGGATGCGGAAGGTGTACCCACCAGGGACACGCTGGCGCGGCTCAACCTGAACTGAGTTTCATCCAGTATGGATATTTCGGTCACCCTGTTCGGCGGGCTGCGTCATTTCCTGCCCGCCGGCAGTTCATTCAACAAGTGCAGCCTGCCGCTCGCGACGGGCGAGCGCCTCGACGCGCTGCTGGCCAGCTGCCGATTCCGGCGGAAAAAGCTTATATCGTGATCATCAACGACGAGAAGGTATCGCGCGAGGACTACGCCAACATCACCATCCAGCCCGACGACGACGTCGTGTTACTGCCGCCGATCAAGGGCGGCTGATCAATCACGGCCAGGTATAATTTATATTTGTTGTTTAGACGGTATTCATAATTATTGTCACTAGCCAGTAATAGCAATGTCGAAATCAAGGAACAAGCATACATCCACCGACACAGGCACCAACGCCGCCGAAATGCAGGGGAAATTTGGCAACGCGCGATTGGTGTCGAAGATTACGCCGATTTTGGACGTTCAAAAGTTAATCGCCCAGGGATCCAGCTGGCTCGTCGCACTACTGGTTCTGGCGCTGATTGTGCCGTTCGGGCTAACCAGCGCACTGGCGCAATCGGAGCCGCTCAAGATCGGCATCATCGGCACTGGTAAAATCGGCGGCGCGTTGGCACGACACTGGGCACAAGCCGGCCACGAACTGGTCATTTCCTCGCGTCATCCCGAGAAACTCGAACCGCTGGCTGCCGAACTCGGCCCCCGCGTGCGCAGCGGAACACCGGCCGAGGCAGCCGCTTTCGGTGAAATCGTGCTGATCTCGGTGCCCTACGGGGCGATGCCGCAGATCGGCCGCGACCACGCCGCGGCGCTGGCCGGCAAGATCGTGCTCGATACCGGAAACCCCTTCCTCGGACGCGATGGCGATATGGCAAAAGCGGCGCTTGAAAAAGGCGCCGGCATCGCCTCGGCCGAATTCCTGCCGGGCGCGCGCCTGGTACGTGCCTTCAATTGCATTCCCGCCTATTCGCTCGCCAACAGTGCGAATCGCAAGCCCGAGCGCATCGCGATCCCGATCGCCAGCGATTACCCCGAGGCATTGGAAGTCGCACAGCGCCTGATCGGCGACGCGGGTTTCGACGCCGTCGTGGTCGGCCCGCTGATTCGCTCGCGCAGTTTTGACCTCGGCAATGAATTGGCCAGGGGAAACCTCAGCGCCACGGAACTACAGCGGCTCGTCGACGAGCGCTGGTGAACCGCAGGCCGGAGTAATGGGCCCCGCGTCAGTTGCATACACTTGTGTTGCTGCAAGTAATCGGCTGACGCTAAATCCATGCCGGGGAGAAAATGAATAGAGGATTAAAAAACAGATCGTTTAATAAAACTGGTTCCCAGAATTTGACAATAAATTTTACTCAGATTAACAGGGATGTACCGTAGCCTTAAACTCGATTTTTTGACTTTTGATTCCCTGCAAGTCATCTGACCACCGGGTTGCGTACGATCCATATCGCCTGGAGAGATCCTCGATCAGTGGAGCATACTTATCCTTGAGATATAATTCGACATCCTCAGGAATATCACTTTTTGGCGAAGCATTTATAACCTTTTCGACCTGGTTTTGCGGATTTTCAATCGTTGGATCTCCGCCCAAAAATTCAATGAAGTTGAAAAGTAATTTATCGGGCTGATCAATGATTGCGTCAAAAAATCTGATTAAAATATTATCTTTTCCAAAGTAAGTGGAATATCTATCAATCGTGTCGACCTAGTTGGTTCTTTTCGCAACGCCATCGTGATTAAAGAAATACTTCATTTCCAGCCGAGTATATTTTTTAAACGCTCTTTTCTTTAACTTCTTGCGATAAGCAGACCAGTTTCTATCAATCGGGTTACGAATCAGGAAAACTATCTTCGCATTGGGAAACAGCATTGCCATTTGTTTCACTTTGGCATCAGAAAGTGTTGAATAGGCCGGGGTAATGTCACCCGTATGCGGGCTGAATCGAAAATTGACAAATAAGCTGAATCGGATTCAAACTTTATTTTTTTATTCTTCTTCTTAGGTTTTTTTCTGTTTTTCTTAATGGTCCCGAATCTTATTTTTCTATACCTCCCATATAATCTGCTGAGTAATTATTTGAATCTATCCAGCATATTTTCGGATGCTCTAAAAATATCAATTAATCTCTCTAATCCCTCAGAAAGTCTTTGCATGAAATGCTTTCTGTCAAAATGATGAGTTCCCTTTTTATTGGGAAAATCAAAATCAGGATGTTTTCTAAGCTGCTGATAAAGCCAACTTGTACCGCTTGCCTGCGCACCAATACAAATAAAATCAGGGCCAACCTTTTTCATGAATTGTTAATTTTTAAAGCAGACTAAAATATTCTCATACACCTGCCGTCCTGTATATTCGAATATCGTGTCTGCAAAGTATTAACACGCTGGTTCCACTATTTCATCCCGTATGAAAGGCTAAAAGGGGACAGGCTAAAAGGGGACAGTTTACTTTTCACGTCAAGGTTCAGCCGCAGCGGACATCTTAGAGAAAAGTAAACTGTCCCCTTTTAGCCCGATGACGGCCCGGGAGGCATTGCGTTTAAGATCGCTATAGCTTGCCAGGCAAGTCGGTAAACAACCCGGCAAGCAACGCCGAACCGACGGATGACAGGTGGTCGTCATCGCGATACAGAAGCTTGCCATCCACAACCACATTGCATTGTCTGCTATCGCACAAAATTGGGGTTGGATCAACGATTTGCACCTGCCCGCTCTTCTCGAGCTCAGCCAGTATCCGATTGACATCCCGGGTGCGCTCGGCAAATTCCTCAACCGAAGGCGCAATCAATGTGTTGGTGTCGCGGCCAGTAATACTGGCGACGAAGTTTATTGAGGGGGATTCATAGCCAATTTCCGGTACTGACTTCACCAGCACAACTTGACGCCCCATATCCTTCAATGTCGCAACCGTTCGCTTCAATCCGGCTGCAAATATTTCCAGGTTGGTTAAATCTCCCTGCCCAGCAAGCTGCGGAGTAGTGAGCCGAATCGACCGCCCGGCTTCATTCTTGTAACGTGTGCCGGTGGCCCAGACTGGCCACCTGGCGACGATGACAACCGTTTTCAGCTGCGGCCGCTCGGCAAGGTATTGCAACAGGTTTTCGCTGAATTCGACGCAGTTGCTGCGATCCTGCCGCGCCACGGAAATCAACACCGGACACCCACTCTGGTAAGCGATTACTCCGCCTTTGCCAGCTGCCTGCGCTCCCAGGTCGATTCCGTGGGCCATCGCCCGGGCGTGCGAATCACCCCAGACCAGAAAGTCGGCCGCCACCTCCTTGTCGCCTATGGCACAAAGAGCTTGCCGTCTCCCCAGGCGCTCGATCGCTTCGCCACAACTCTTCCAGTACTCCCAGACCGGATCTTCACCTTGCCTGACTTCCCCGGCCAGGTGTTGGTATCGCGATGGAAAGCCAGCATTATACGACACGGTCGTACCCATCAAGAACACCAGCAAGATGCCGGTAACTGACACGCCAAACAGGCGCTGCCGATGCGGCCATACGACCCGCTTGCGCACCGGTTGTTCGATATACTTCCAGGAAAGAATCGCGAGTGCCAGGATGACCAACAGGCAGATCAATTTTATCTCGATACCCGGTTCCAGGATCGTGTAATAACGGGTATACACGATAACGGGCCAGTGCCACAGGTACAGCGAATAGGAAATCAAGCCGAAAAAAACCAGTGGTCTTGCAGCCAGCAGGGTCGATACCCGGTTTGTGCCGGAAGCGCCGAAGTGAAGAATCATTGCGGTGCCGACTGTGGGCAGCAAGGCCGCAATTCCGGGGAACGGTGTTTGCTCGGAAAAGCAGAAGACACTGGCAAACACCAGGCCGAGGCCGGCTGCCGAAAACATCAAGCGCAGACGTTGATTGCCGACTTGCGGGAAGAAGCCGATCGCTACCAGGCTACCAAGCAGCAATTCCCAGGCCCTGTAAGGGCTCAGAAAAAACGCATCGCTCGCGGCGCTTTCGAGTACCAGCAGCCCGCTGACCAGTGATGCTAGCATGAGCGCCACCAGCCATAACGCGTAACGCTGCGCGTGATAGCGAGCAATCACGATTAATAACAGCGGAAAGACGATGTAAAACTGCTCCTCGATCGCCAGCGACCAGGTATGCAGTAAAGGTTTTTGATTGGCGGCGACGCCAAAATAACCCATTTCCGAATTAAACTGCACATTGGCATAAAACAACGCAGCGGCGGCGGCGGACTTACCGGTGCTCTCGAAATCATCTGAAAACTGCAACAAGCCACCCGCCAGCAGCGTGACAAGCAGGACGACTAGCAATGCCGGCAGTATGCGCCGGCAGCGGCGTTCGTAAAACTGCAACAGCGAAAATTTGCCGGCCTCCAGTTCGTCGATAATCAACCCGGTAATCAGATAACCGGAAATTACGAAAAAAACATCGACCCCGACATAGCCACCGGAGAATGCTTCGAAACCGAAGTGAAACAGCACGACGGCAAACACGGCAATTGCGCGCAAGCCGTCAATATCGGGGCGGTAGCAACGGGTCATTGGTCTGGCGACACGAAATATCGATATGCGCGGAAGGACACTAGCGGACGACAGTGCCTGCACGTTGATTTGTATAAAATGATCGAGCCTGTAGATGACCGTGTCGATATCGATCCAGACCGAGACAGGCAGCGCCAATTGCTGCGACGGCCCTCGTAGCATTGGGATTGATTAACGAGATCTCGCCGAAATCGAAACGGCGTAAAACGGGAACTATCATAATATTACCTGGCGGAGGATTTACTAGGGATGGAACAACCTTTGCAAATGCTAACATTAAAGGCTTAGTCAGCAAAAGCGAATGAAATTCAGGGCCATTCTTTTCATATATTCATTATTTTTTAAGCACACCAAAATATCTTCATACACCTGCTGTCGCGTATTTCCAAATATCGAGCATTTGTAAGAATAAATATGCTGATTCCACAAATTCACCCGGTATAGAAAGGGAGTCACTCCGCTGTCCAACTCTCGAGATAAAAGGGGACAGTTTACTTTTTCCGTCAAGGTTCAGCCGAAACGCAAATCTTGGGAAAAAGTAAACTGTCCCCTTTTTGTTGGAAATTTTGGGAAAAAGTAAACTGTCCCCGCTGAGGGTCAGGCGGCGCACTCTTCGGTGGCGATGATCTCGCCATCGATGCCGATGGTTTCGAGCTTGACGCCAAAGCCCCACAGGCGGCGCAGGTGGCGCAGCACTTCGCCGCTGGTATCAGCCAGCGGTACGTTGTTGTGCGGCACGTGGCGTAAAGTCAGGCTGCGATCGCCGCGAATATCGACGTTGTACACCTGGATATTGGGTTCGTTCATGCTCAGGTTGTACTGGTTGGACAGCGCCTGACGAATGTAGCGGTAGCCAGCATCGTTGTGGATCGAAGTGACTTCGAGTTCGTTCTGCTCGTCGTCGTCGAGAATTGAAAACAACTTGAATTCGCGAATCAGGCGCGGCGACAGGTATTGCGAGACAAAACTTTCGTCCTTGAAGTTACGCATCGCGAAGTCGAGGGTTTGCAGCCAGTCCGATCCGGCAATATCAGGAAACCACTTTCTATCCTCGTCATCCGGGTCGACGCAGATGCGTTTGATGTCGGTCATCATCGCGTAACCGAGCGCATAAGGATTGATGCCGCTGAAATACTCGCTGTCGAATTCCGGTTGCGCCACCACGTTGGTATGACTTTGCAGGAACTCGAGCATGAAACCATCGGTCACCCGCCCGCGATCGTAGAGTTCGTTGATCAAGTGGTAATGCCAGAAGCAGGCCCAGCCTTCATTCATCACCTGGGTCTGGCGTTGTGGATAAAAATACTGGCCGACCTTGCGCACGATGCGCACTACTTCACGCTGCCAGGGTTCGAGCAATGGCGCGTTCTTTTCGATGAAGTAGAGGATGTTTTCCTCGGGCTCTTCCGGGAAGTTGGGCTGCGCCGCCTCTTCCAGTTCAGCGGCTTTTTTCGGTACGGTCTTCAACCACAGGTCATTCACCTGCGACTGCAGGTAAGCCTCGCGTTCTTCGAGACGCTCCTTTTCCTCGCGCATCGAAATCGGGTTGGGGCGCTTGTAGCGGTCGACGCCATGGTTTTGCAACGCGTGGCAGGAGTCGAGCAGGTTTTCAACTTCCTCGATGCCGTGTCGTTCCTCGCAGTCACTGATGAAGCGCTTGGCAAACACCAGGTAATCGATGATCGCCTCGGCGTCGGTCCAGGTACGGAACAGGTAGTTCCCCTTGAAGAAGGAATTGTGGCCGAAGCTGGCGTGTGCGATCACCAGGGCCTGCATCATCATCGTATTTTCTTCCATCAGGTAGGCAATGCAGGGGTTCGAATTGATGACGATTTCATAGGCCAGCCCCATGCGACCGCGCCGATACTGTTGTTCGTTGCGAATGAAGTGCTTGCCGAACGACCAGTGGCTGTAACCGATGGGCATGCCGATGCTGGCGTAGGCATCGAGCATTTGCTCCGCGGTAATCAGTTCAATCTGGTTGGGATAGGTATCGAGCTTGAATTCCTCGGCAATCGCGGCAATCTCGGCCTGGTATTGTTCGATGAGCTCGAAGGTCCACTCCGCCCCGGTAGATATAGGATCTCTCATTGCGCCTGCTTCCGGAAAAATTCGCGGAACACCGGGTAGATGTCGGTCGCTTCGCGAATCTGCTGCATCGCAAAATTATCGTTGCCATCGAGCAGGTTGGCGTAGTGATCCCACAACCCCTGGTGATCGCGGCGGGTAATTTCGACATAGGCGTAGTAGCGCAGCTGCGGCAGCAACTCTTTCGCCAACAGCTGCTGGCAACGTGGCGAATCGTCATTCCAGTTGTCGCCATCCGACGCCTGCGCGGCGTAGATGTTCCAGTCGCTGGGCGGATAGCGCTGGGCGATAATATCGCGGGTCAGTTCGAGCCCGCTGGAGACAATCGTGCCTCCAGTTTCGCGCGAGTAAAAAAATTCCTCCTCGTCGACTTCCTTGGCCTGGGTATGGTGGCGTATGTAGACCACATCCACATCGCGATAACTACGCGTCAGGAACAGATAGAGCAGAATATAGAAGCGCTTGGCAATGTCCTTGGTCTGTCGATCCATCGAGCCCGACACGTCCATCAGGCAAAACATCACAGCCTGTGCGGTAGGTTCCGGGCGCTGCACAAAATTGTTGAAGCGCAAATCGAAGGTATCGATAAAGGGGATCTTGCGCAGGCGCAATCGCAGCGCCTCGATCTCCTGCTGCAACTCCATGCTGCGCGCTTCACCGTTACCTGGTTGCTGTTGCAGGGATTCCAGTTCGGCTTCGAGCTCGCGCAACTGGCGGCGCGGTCCAGCACCCATGGCGACGCGGCGTGACAGTGCCGAACGCAGCGAGCGCACAATATTGATATTGGTAGGTACGCCATCGTTGGTGAATCCAGCGCGCACGGTTTTACTGCGCGTCATCTTGCGCAACTGGTTTTTCTTCAGATTGGGTAATTCGAGATCGTCGAACAGCAGGTCAAGGTATTCATCGCGGGAAATCTCGAAGGCAAATTCGTCTTCGCCCTCGCCGCTATCGCTGGCACGCCGGCCCTTGCCCTGTCCCTGGTTGATCGGCCGTTTGATGCGATCGCCCTGGGCAAATTCCTTGTTGCCCGGGTATACACCCTCCTGCACGCCACCCTTGTCCTTGCGAAAAGTCGGTTCGGAAATATCGCGGGTGGGGATCGACACGCTTTCGCCACCTTCGACATCGGTGACCGAACGCTTCGATATCTGCTCCGTAATTGCTTCCTTGATCTGTTTCTTGTAGCGCCGCAGGAAGCGCTGCCGGTTAACCGTGCTCTTGTTCTTTGCGTTCGGTCGCCTGTCGATCAATTGCGCCATGTCGGTTTCCAGCCAGTGGCTGCCTCAGGATGCCTTACGTACGCGCAAATACCATTCGCACAGCAACCTCACCTGTTTCTCGGTATAGCCCTTTTCGACCATGCGCGAGACAAAGTTGGCGTGCTTCTTTTCGTCTTCTTCAGAAGCCTTGGCGCTGAAGGAGATGACCGGCAGCAAGTCTTCAGTATTGGAAAACATTTTCTTTTCGATCACGGTGCGCAGCTTTTCATAGCTGACCCATTCGGGGTTGTTGCCCTCGTTCATCGCGCGCGCGCGCAACACAAAGTTCACCACTTCGTTGCGGAAGTCTTTCGGATTCGAGATACCGGCGGGCTTTTCAATCTTCTCCAGCTCCTCATTGAGCGATGCGCGACCGAAGTTTTCGCCGGTCTCGGGATCACGGTATTCCTGGTCCTGGATCCAGAAATCGGCATAAATGACGTAGCGGTCAAAAATGTTCTGACCGTACTCCGAGTAGGACTCGAGATACGAAGTCTGGATTTCCTTGCCGATGAACTCGACGTAGTTGGGCACCAGGTATGCCTTGATGTGTTCCAGGTAGCGATCGTGCAGATCCTGCGGGAACTGCTCGCGTGCGATCTGCTGCTCCAGTACGTACAGCAGATGCACCGGGTTGGCGGCCACCTCGGTCTGGTCGAAATTGAACACCCGCGACAGGATCTTGAAGGCGAAGCGCGTCGACAGGCCCTTCATGCCCTCGTCGACCCCGGCGTAATCGCGATACTCCTGGTAGGACTTGGCCTTGGGATCGGTGTCCTTCAGGCTTTCGCCATCGTAGACCTTCATCTTCGAATAGATGCTCGAGTTTTCCGGCGGCACCAGGCGCGACAGCGCACTGAACTGGGCCAGCATTTCCAGCGTGCTGGGCGCACAGGGGGCCTGCGCCAGCGAGCTGTTCGCCAACAGTTTTTCGTAGATTCGGATTTCTTCTGATACGCGCAGGCAATAGGGCACCTTGACGATGTACACGCGGTCGAGGAAGGCCTCGTTGTTCTTGTTATTGCGGAAAGTCTGCCACTCGGATTCGTTTGAGTGCGCCAGTATGGTGCCTTCGAAAGGCAGCGCCGAAAGCCCCTCGGTGCCGTTGTAATTGCCTTCCTGGGTCGCCGTCAGCAACGGGTGCAGCACCTTGATCGGCGCCTTGAACATTTCCACAAATTCCATCAGGCCCTGGTTGGCACGGCACAGCGAGCCCGAATAACTGTAGGCATCGGCATCGTTTTGCGCATAGTGTTCGAGCATGCGGATATCGACTTTGCCCACCAGCGCCGAAATATCCTGGTTGTTCTCATCGCCCGGCTCGGTCTTGGCGATCGCGATCTGTTTGAGGATGGAAGGCTGTATTTTGACCACCTTGAACTGGGTGATGTCGCCACCGAACTCGTTCAGGCGCTTGACCGCCCACGGCGACATGATCTTGTTCAGGTAGCGCCGCGCGATGCCGTAGTCCTGTTGCAGGATTTCGGCATCCTCGTCGACATCGAACAGACCCAGCGGCGACTCGAACACCGGGGAATCCTTGATCGCATAAATGGGCACCTTCTCCATCAGCAGCTTGAGCCGATCCGCCAGCGACGATTTACCGCCGCCAACCGGACCCAGCAGGTAGAGGATCTGTTTCTTTTCCTCCAGCCCCTGCGCCGCGTGCTTGAAGTAGGAAACGATTTGCTCGATCGCCTCTTCCATGCCGTAAAACTCGGAAAAGGCCGGATATCGGGCGATCAGCTTGTTGGAAAAAATACGGCTGAGGCGGGTATCCTGGGCAGTGTCCACCAGCTCTGGCTCGCCTATGGCATCCAGCATGCGTTCGGCCGCGGTCGCGTAGGCCAGCGGGTTTTCCTTACACAGATCGAGATATTCCTGCAGCGTGTATTCTTCCTGCAAGTGTTGTTCGTAGCGTTTTTGATAACTGTCGAAAATGCTCATTGTGACCACCTTTTCCATTAACGAATCAGGATCGGCACCTCTGGCATCGTGTGATTTTCTGCAAGCGCCGCCTGACAGAATT
>CAWIHJ010000046.1:0-18435 GCA_963835795.1 uncultured Gammaproteobacteria bacterium | reverse complement strand
CGGTGGGGTTCATGGGTGTGCTGGTGTTGGTGTTCTGGGATATCAGTACGCTGGGGCTCGGTGCCCTGGCCGGTCAATTCGCCGTCATCGTCGCTGGCTGCAGCTATGCGACTTCATCCATCGTTTCGCGGCGCCTGACCCATCTGCCGATGCTATCGACCACCGCGGCGACGCTGTTGAGCGCGAGCCTCTACATGGTGCCGCTGGCCTTCCTGCTCGAAGATCCACTGCCATCGCAGGTGTCTGATCTGTCCCTGTTTGCACTCGCCTACCTCGGCGTCATCGCCACCGCGCTGGCGATGACCATGCGCTTTTTCATCATTCGCGCCAACGGTGCGGTGTTCATGTCATTGGTAGGTTACCTGGTGCCGCTATTCGGCGTGATCTGGAGCGCGCTCTACTTCGCCGATGCAATCAATCTGCAGACCATGCTGGCGCTGGCGCTGATTTTGCTGGGCATTGCGATCACGCGCAAAGGCAGTTAGTTCTTTCCCACGTAAGCAGCGGTCCGACGTATCGGAACGACAGGAATAATTGACGTCATTCCCGCGCAGGCGGGAATCTTTTGATGGCGGCGTTGTTTTAAGGCCCCAATAGGTCGGGAACGAGACTTACTTCAGGTGGCTCGCGTGGTACTCGAAGTGATCTTCGATGAAACTGGCGATGAAATGGTAGCTGTGATCGTAGCCCGGCTGTGAGCGTATGGTAACGGACTGTCCAGCGGCATCGCAGGCCGCCTGGAAGTGATCCGGCAACAGCTGCCCCTCGTGCAAAAATTCATCGGCGTCACCCTGGTCGATGAGAATCCCGCCCACGCGCGCACCGGCTTCCACCAGGCAACTGGCGTCGTAGGCTTCCCAGGCGGAGGTATCGTCGCCGAGGTAGGCGCCGAAACAACCCTTGCCCCAACCGCAATTGACCGGGTTGGTGATCGGCGCGAAAGCCGACACCGAACGAAATGCACCGGGTTGCTTGAGCGCACAGATCAACGCACCGTGACCACCCATGGAATGTCCACTGACTGACTTCACTCCCGCCAATAGCGGCAGGTTGGCTTCGACGAGGGCAGGAAGTTCGGCGCTGACATAGTCGTACATCTGGTAATGCGCTTGCCAGGGTGACTGGGTGGCGTTGACGTAAAAGCCCGCGCCCTGGCCGAGATCATAGCGCTCGGACTCGTCCGCTACACCTTCGCCGCGCGGGCTGGTGTCGGGAAACACGATTGCGATGCCATGCTGTGCCGCAAAGCGCTGGAAACCACCCTTGGTGCGCGCGTTGTCATCGTTACACGTCAATCCCGAGAGCCAGTAAAGGGCTGGCACCGCGGAATCACGCGCCTGTGGCGGCAGGTACACCGAAAAGGTCATCTCGCAGTTACAGCTACTCGAGGCGTGTTGGTAACGGTTCAGGTAACCACCGCTCTCCTTGATGCTTTCGATCTCTTTCATCGTGCGAACCTAGAACAGGATCACGGATTTGATGCTCTTGCCTTCGTGCATCAGGTCAAAAGCCTTGTTGATGTCTTCCAGGCCCATGGTATGCGTCACCAGGCTGTCGAGTTCGATGGTGCCATCCATGTACTGATCCACCATGCCGGGCAGTTCGGTGCGACCCTTGACACCACCGAATGCGGTGCCGATCCAGCGACGCCCAACGACCAGGTTGAATGGGCGCGTCCTGATTTCTTCACCGGCGCCGGCCACACCGATGATGGTCGAGGTGCCCCAACCCATGTGGGTGCATTCCAGCGCGTCGCGCATGACGTTGACATTGCCGATGCAGTCGAACGAATAGTCGACGCCACCGCCGGTCATTTCCTGGATGTATTCAGGGAGCGAACCATCGACTTCCTTCGGGTTGACGAAATCGGTTGCGCCGAGTGCCTTCGCCATTTCCCATTTATCCGGATTGATATCGACCGCGAGAATGCGTTCGGCCTGTGCCATCACCGCACCCTGCACCGCCGACAGGCCGACGGTGCCGAGACCGAATACCGCGACCGAAGATCCGGGTTTGACCTTGGCGGTGTTGAGCACCGCACCGATACCAGTGGTCACACCACAACCGAGCAGGCAAGCCTTGTCCAGCGGCGCCGCCTTGTTGATCTTGGCGAGTGCGATTTCCGGCACCACGGTGTATTCGGAAAAGGTCGAACAACCCATGTAGTGATAGATATCCTTGCCACCCTGGGTAAAGCGTCGACTGCCGTCCGGCATGTAGCCGGTCCACACGGTACCGGCAATCGACTGGCACAGGTTGGTTTGATCGGAGGCGCAAAAGGAACAGCTGGATTCGCCACATTCGGGGATATATAACGGGATCACGTGATCACCGGGGGCCAGGGTAGTCACATCCGGCCCGCATTCGAGCACTTCGCAGCCGCCCTCGTGACCGAGAATCACCGGGAAAGCACCTTCTGGATCTTCACCCGACAGGGTAAACGCATCGGTGTGACAGACGCCGCTGGCATGCACTTTCAGCAGAACTTCGCCCGCGCGCGGACCTTCGACTTCGACTTCTTCGATTTGCAGGGGTTTTTTCGGTTCCCACGCGACTGCGGCTCTTGATTTCATTTCTACTCCTGATGCTTGCTGGAATGAGGTATCAGGCGCAGCCTAAATAGATTGAGCAAGTGAGTCAAGCGCCCGCCAGGCATCCCGTTTGTAATCGAAAAATTGAATTTTTTAGCCCTGAATGACTCAAACTTCTAACTATCCCGCCAGGAGTTCACATGCGCGTCATGCCATCAAAGAAATCCAGGATATTGGTGCTTGCAGCACTGTTAACAGGCCTGTTGACTTATCATTTCACGGCTTCTGCCGGGCCCGCCAACGGTTTCGACCTGTCCAATTCCACTCTACCGGTCGAGCAGATATTGCACGGCGGCCCACCACGCGATGGCATCCCGGCGATTTCAGACCCGAAACTGATCAAGGCAGCCGAGGCTGCGTACCTCAAACCGGAAGATCGCGTCGTTGGGATCTTGTTACACGGTGAGGCACGCGCCTACCCGGTCCCCATTCTGAACTGGCATGAAATCGTCAACGACCAGATCGCTGAACAGCGCTTTGCGATCACCTACTGTCCGCTGTGTGGAACCGCGGTGGCATTCGACGCCACCATCGACGGCGAGTCCACCGATTTCGGTGTCTCCGGATTGCTGTATAACAGCGATGTCCTGCTCTACGATCGCGCCACCGAATCACTGTGGTCGCAAATCCTCAGCCAGTCCGTCGCGGGCCCGCGCGTAGGCAAAAAACTGACGCCATTGCCCATCAGCCACACGACCTGGCGCGACTGGAGTCAAAAACATCCCGACACGCTGGTGTTATCCGACGATACCGGATTCTCTCGCGATTACAGCCGCGATCCCTACGCCGGCTACGAAAAATCACGCTACACCTACTTTGCCGTCAATAACGAAGCTCCGGATAACTACCATCCCAAGGAAGTGGTGGTCGGTCTTGGCGTCGACGGGGTATACAAAGCCTATCCTTTCATTGAACTCGACAAGCAGGGTAAGAAGCGTTTCAGCGACTCGATCAATGGCACCCGCTTCAACTTCGAATGGGATAGCGCAAATCGCAGCATCAGCATCAGTGACGATTCGGGCGAGGCCGTCGCCAGCATACAGGGCTTCTGGTTTGCCTGGTTTGCCTTTCACCCCGATACCGAGGTATACAAGGCCGCAGGTACCTGAGCGAAAGCTATCCCTGTGTCCCGGCAGATATTTTTGTTAAGCCGGCATTAACCGCAACCGGATAATGTGACAGAATGTAATCATTTTCTGGATTGCCTTGTCACACCCGCGCAAGTTATTACTGGCAGGCCTGATATCTGCGACTCTGTTCCAACCTTCCCTGGCAGCCGAGGAAGACTGGAGTCTGTGTCGTATTCCAGCATTTTTATTTGTCGAAGCCGAAGACATCGCCGTTGACGAAACCCACGTCGAAGCGCAAAGCGTCGTCAGCGAAACCGGCGAAGTGATTCACCTTAGCGGCGACGTCAACTTGAAGCGCAGGACCCAGCAAATCGATGCCGACGAGATTATTGTCGACAAATCAAACCAGCAATTAACCGCCTCCGGCAATGCCTACTACAGCGATAGCAACTACCGGATTAAGAGCCCGAACATTCACATCGACAATCGCGACGATCGTGCCTCGTTCGACCAGCCCGAGTTCGAAATAAACCAACGACATGCGCGCGGGCAAGCCGGTAGCATCGAAAAAATTGACGACTTCCGCAGCCGCTACCACGATCTCGTCTATACCACCTGCGATCCCGAAGACAACGCCTGGCACATGCGCGCGACCGAACTTGAAATCGACCGCGAAAGCGGGATAGGCGCGGCCACCCACACGGTCATGTACGTGAAGGACGTCCCGATTCTGTACCTGCCCTATTTCCAGTTCCCCATCGATGACCGCCGCATGTCGGGCATGCTGACGCCCAGCTTCGGTTACAGTTCGACCAACGGCGCCAGCCTGCTGGTGCCGGTTTACTGGAACATGGCGCCGAACTACGACATGACGATCACCCCGGCCTGGTACGACAACCGCGGCACGCAACTCAACACGGAAAATCGTTACCTGTTTGCGGGCAATCGAGGGCAGATCGATCTTTCCTATATCGATGATCGCGATTTCGAGGACACGCGCTGGTTTCAGCAATGGCAACACGACAGCGAATTACCATTCGAGATCAACGGCAGCCTGTTGCTGGCCGAGACCTCGGATGGTGATTTTTTCGACGACTTTTCTTCGGTCGCCCCGGAGTACAACGACACCCGTCACCTAGAACGCCACCTCAGTTTCAGCCGTAACGAAGCGCTTTGGCAAAGTGAGTTGATCTGGCAGGACTACCAGACCCTGGCGGAAAATTCACAGATCAGGAATCGCCCGTACAACAGCTTGCCGCGATTTTCCCTGGATGCTCAACCCGAGACCTGGCGGGATGACGTGTCCACTCCGATGCAATTCGAATGGGCCAATTTTGAGCGCGACGACAGTATCAACGGTCAACGCAGTCACCTGGTTTCCTCGCTGCGCTGGAACGCGGCAAACAGCTGGTACTTTTTCCGCCCGCAACTGCAACTGGCGTTTACCGACTATCGGCTCGAAGACAATACCGCCGGCGACGATTCGATCGATCGGGCACTGCCAACCCTCAGCGTCGATAACGGACTGATATTTGATCGCCTGGCGGGCGCTGAGGGTCAGTGGCGGCAAACCCTTGAACCCAGGCTCTACTTTCTCTACACCCCGTTCGAAGATCAGGACGACATCCCGGACTTCGACACCTCGCGTGTCGCCAATACTTATAACAATTTGTTCCGCAATAACCGCTTTAATGGCGCAGACCGCATCGGTGACGCCAACCAGGTTACCCTTGGCCTGGCGACCCGCCTGTTCGACAATGCCAGCGGCGCTGAGCTGTTAAACGCGCGCATCGGTCAAATCTATTACTTCGAGGATCGTCGCGTCAGCCTGAACGGTCGCCGCCAGGATGAAAACCGATCTGATATTATCTCGGAAATCGATCTGTGGCCCGACTCGACACTGTCGCTTGGAACCCGGCTGGTTTACGACCCATTCCAGCAGGAACTGGTCGATCGCGATGTGTCGCTCAGTTACAGTGATGACGGCCTGGCAGCGAACCTGGGCTATTACTATACCGAGAACAAGCTGGAACAGGCGCTGGCCTCAGTGGCTTACCCGATAAACGAGCGCTGGGAAGTGGTCGCCAAATGGCACCACTCACTGAGATTCGACGAAACCGTGGAGAATTTATTGGGTATTAGCTATCAATCCTGCTGTTGGGGCCTTAAAATATTGGCCGGTCAGACCGGAGACGACAAGGATGATTTTGCCGAAACCGATAACAGCATCTACTTTGAAATCACTTTCAAGGGATTGAGCAGTGCTGGCCAGGATATCGATTCCCGATTAGGCAGAGCCATCCCTGGCTATAGACCAGCATTCTGACGATCAATTAACCAGATGAACACATACCGATTAATCCTGTTGCTAAGCGCGCTGCTCCCGATGCCGGGCTTACTGGCGGCCCAGGCAGTCCCGCTCGACAGCATTGTTGCTATCGTCGACGAAGGCGTGATCACCGAGCGTCAACTTGGAAAACAGATAGACTTGATCAGAAATGATTTCCTGCGCTCCAAGCGACGCCTGCCCGACGACGAAGTCATGCGTCGGCAGGTGCTGGAAAGGTTGATCAGTGAATCACTGCTGTTACAGGAAGCCAAACGACGCGGGATCAAGGTCACCGACAGTCAACTCAACCAGTCCATGCAGCGCACCGCGAAACGAAATAACATGAGCCTGTCCGAGTTCCGCAACGCGCTGATTGCCGAGGGTTTTGACTACGACGTATACCGTGAAACACTGCGTCGCGAAATCATCATTTCCAACCTTAGCCGCCAGTACAGTCAACGTCTGGCCACCGTCAGTGAAGCCGAGATAGACGAATTCATCAAGCTCAGCGGCGGTTCCAGCACCGACTACGAATACCGTCTGTCGCACATCCTGATCGCGCTACCCGATGCGGCGACACCTGAGCAAATCGAAAAAGCCCAGGTCACTGCCGAGAAAATACTGGCGCAACTCGACCAGGGCTCGCAATTCGATGAACTCGCCAACCGCTACTCCTCCGGGGATACGGCGCTTCAGGGGGGTGACCTCGGCTGGCGCAAAAAGGCCGAGATCCCAAGCCTGTTCACCGCGGCGGTGCTGGATATGAAACCCGGTGAATACGCCGGACCGATTCGCAGCCCCAGTGGTTTTCATATCGTTCATCTCGATGAGTGGCGCAACCTGGAAAAAACCATTAGCAAGCAAATTCGCACCCGCCATATCCTGATAAAACCCAATGAACTGATTTCAGAAGAAGATGCCCGTAACCGCTTACTCGAGTTTCGTGAGCGCATCGAAGCGGGGGAAGATTTCGCCCGCCTGGCACGGCTTTACTCCGTGGACTACGCCTCGGGTGCAGATGGCGGGGACGTTGACTGGCAGCATCCCGGTGGCACCGTGCGCGAATACGAGGAAGTCGCCAATCAGTTAGAGATAAATGAAATCAGTTATCCGGTGCGCACCCAGTATGGCTGGCATCTGATCCAGTTAACCGGGCGCCGCAGCGTCGACGAAACCGAGCAAAACAAGCGCAATCAGATCCACTCGCAGCTCTTGCAGCAAAAACAGCGCGAAGTGTTTGACCTGTGGAAACGGCAGCTGCGCGACGAGGCCTATGTCGTGTTCCCTGGTCAGCCCGATTCCGAAAACGATGCCTGATATGCGGATTGCCATCACCGCTGGCGAACCGGCGGGTATTGGGCCGGATATAATTGCCGCAATCGACCCACGCGCCTTCGAAGCACGCCTTGTTGTCTGTGGTAATCTCGACCTCTTGCGTGCCCGCGCCAGCGCCCTGGGAAGCACGACTTCGTTCGTCGCTATGGGTGATGCGTCGAGCGCTGGTACCACCATCGAAGTCATTGACCATCCGCTGACAAAAACCGTTGTTGCGGGTCAACTGGAAAGCGCCAATGCAAGCCATGTACTCGCCACCCTGGATACGGCTTGCCGGGCCTGTCTCGACGGTGAGTTCGACGCCATGGTCACCGCCCCGGTGCACAAGGAAATCATCAATCGCGCCGGCATCGCTTTTTCCGGACATACCGAATACCTGGCCGACATCTGCCAGGTGCCAAGACCGGTGATGCTGCTGGTGGCCGATCGACTAAGGGTCGCGCTGATTACCACCCACCTGCCATTGCGCAAGGTGGCCGATGCCGTCACCGCGGACGCGATACGCGAGGTGATCGAAATTCTCGACCACGACCTGCGCAGCCGTTTCGGGCTGACTAACCCGCTGATCAAGGTCTGCGGGCTTAACCCGCACGCCGGTGAAAACGGATATCTCGGCGATGAAGAAAATCGTGTCATTATCCCTGCACTGGCCGAACTCAAGGGTAGAGGTATTCAGGTAAGCGGTCCCTACCCCGCCGACACCCTGTTCACGCCAGCCATGCTCGCCGATGCCGACGCGGTGGTCGCCATGTATCACGACCAGGGATTACCGGTGTTGAAGCACGTAGGCTTCCACAACGCAGTCAATACCACGCTTGGGCTTCCCATCATCCGCAGCTCGGTCGATCACGGGACTGCGCTCGACCTGGCCGGCACCAATGCGGCAAGACCCGACAGCCTGTTTGCGGCAATACACTCGGCCATTTTTCAAGTTCATCAAAAGCGCCTGCATGCATCGAGCACGTAAACGCTTTGGTCAGCACTTTTTGCACGACCGCAACATCATCGAGCACATTGTGCGGGCGATCAACCCACAGCCGGGTGAGCAACTGATCGAAATCGGTCCTGGCCAGGGCGCATTGACCTGGCCCCTGTCTGCAAAGCTGCGACGGCATGATTGCGATCGAACTCGACCGTGACCTGGTACCTGTGTTGGCGCGCGAATCCACGCGTTACGGCAAGCTCGAAGTGATCAATGCCGATATCCTCGATTTTGAATTGTCGAGTCTTGCGGGAAAGGGAAAATATCGCCTGGTCGGAAATCTGCCCTACAATATTTCGACGCCGCTCATGTTCCACCTGCTCGATTCGATTGCGCTAATCAGCGACATGCACTTCATGGTGCAAAAAGAGGTGGCCTTGCGCATAGTCGCAAACCCGGGGAACGGTCACTATGGTCGCCTGTCGATCATGTTGCAGTACCAATGTGAATGTCAGTACCTGTTCGACGTCGCGCCGGGCTGTTTCACACCGCCCCCGAAGGTCGATTCGGCAGTCATTCGGCTGATTCCGCGAGCCGCACCCGAACACGACATCGGTGACTACAATAATTTTTCCAGGATCGTACAGACGGCATTTGGCCAGCGTCGTAAAACGCTGTCGAATTCGCTGAAAGAAATATTTACGCGCGAGGCTATCATCGCCTGTGACATCGATCCGGGACTGCGCGCCGAAAATCTCAGTATCGGCGATTTTGCCAAACTCAGCAGGACCTGCACATGACTTATCTTTCACTGATCGTCGCCATGGATGAAAATCGCCTGATAGGTAGTGACAACCAATTGCCCTGGCACTTACCGGCCGATCTCGCCTTCTTCAAACGCACCACGATGGGGAAACCTATCCTGATGGGGCGCAAGACCTATCAATCGATCGGCCGAGCCTTACCCGGACGGCGAAATATCGTAATAACCCACAATCCTGATTTCAGCGCGGAGGGCTGTGAAATTGCCGATGGTATCGACACCGCGCTGGCAATGTGCAGCGCCGACGATGAGGTGATGTTGATCGGTGGAGCAAGCCTCTACCAGCAAACCCTGGATCGAGCTGATTGCCTGTACATCACGCAGATTCAGCATAGTTTCAGCGGCGACACCTGGTTTCCCGAATTTGCTAGCAGCCGCTGGAAAATCACGGAAAAACAGGACTTTGCGGCCGACGACAGTAACCCTCACTCCTATTCATTTGTTAAATATGTTTCAGATTTGTGATATTTTTTGGAGTAGAATACTTCGCCTGGTTGTTGGGGGAACCAAGAAATGGACGACAGAACGAAAGCAGGGGTTAAACGTTTGGAAAGCCGTACATACGTCATAGGACGCGAAGGTCATATTTATATTAATGATCCGACTGTCAGCAAACAGCACGCCGAAATTCAGGTCATTAATGGTGAGGTATACCTGCGTGACCTGGGTTCGACCAATGGTACCTTCCTGATAAAAAATAATCGCCTGGTACCCTTTAACGAGGGTTACGTGCAATTACATCAGCCGATCGTACTTGGGAATCGTCAGTATACAATCCAGAGTTTGCTGGAAATTGCCGGTGCTTTTGCGGCACAGCACGACGAATAGAATCCCTTCAGACTACCCACGATCTCAGTAAAAATACCGGCCTCGCGGCAACGCTTACAGGCCCACCGCAAGCAGTAAAATTCCGACGATCCAGAGCCAGGCACTCGACGAAGATTCTTCTTCTTCGACTACCCCGGTTTCCAGCTTCTGCGGGACAGTTGAATTGAATTTGTAGGTCTCGTCTTCATTGAGAAAACCGACAGGTACCAATGTCGAGTCTTCGATGCGCAGGTTATCGGAAGTCGCCGTACCGTATTCACCCATCGCCATCAGTATTTGAATTTCCTCATCCGTGGTTAAGGAGATCGAACCATTGAGAACCACTGCGTGCAATTTGGCATCGGGATCGTTGCGACTCACCGTGGTATTACAGTCATCCAGCTTGCACAGCTTGATGACGTACTCGGTGCCGCGTATCCCGATAGTTGCCAGCCCGGTCTGCACCTGGTAATTGGCGTTACCGTTGGCACCGATGGCACCGGTTATCTTGCGCAAACCGCCGCGCAACAAATCGAAGATGCTACTGCTGTCTGATCCATAACCTTCGGTAATCACGTACTCGCTGACCTTCAGTACCGAATCCTCCTTAAGGAAGACCTCGGCGCCATCGTCCATGACCACGTGCAGATCAGCATCGGCTTCAGTTTCCAGCCGGTCTCCCTGGAAGATCATGGAATTGGTCTGCAACACCTGGCCACGACCATTGACATCACGGGCACTGACTTTGCCGGTCATGTCGGCGACGTAACCGATCCGGGTTTTGGAGGCCAGTTCCTGCTGATCGTAAAGTCGTTTGACGTCTACCAGCTTGAGTCGTGTCCCTGGAATCAGGCGATCTGAACTGGGATAAAATGACGTCGGATTGGTTTCGATCAGTTTTTGCTTGATCTGCGGCCATAAATCCTTGTCCCTGGGGTAAGCCTTTTGAATCAATGCATCAATAGTCATACCCGCGGTTATCTTGTAGATAATACGCGTAGAAGGAACCAACTCAACCGATGCGGCGCTGGCCTGTGGTTGAAATAGTGCGTAGGAAGCAAGCGCAAGCGCCAGGCTAAAAAACAGTGTCTTAATCAAAATCCAGATCCTTTCAAAACTTAAAAATGCCCCGGGCAGACAATGAAAAACCTGCGTATACCTCACGATTCGAGTGACAGGTGAAACAGAAGCGGACAGTCTCTACAGCCCGGGATCTCGCTGAAACACAAGTATAGTTTGCTATTTCATGAATGCAGGCGAAAAAATTCACGTTCCAGCGCGGTCTTGCGCCCGACAGCTAACCGTCAAAGGCAGCTCTAACTGGCAGTAGACGCAGGGGCAGTGGAAAGCGCATCAACAAAAAACCAGTCTTCGGCGGCAAAATCGATGCGCAGCGCAACCAGGTGACCACCCCAGACACAACCACCGTCGAGCGCGAAACAACGCCCGTAAAGACCGACCGGCAAGGTCGACCAGTGTCCGAAAAACACGCGATAATCGTCTCGCAGCGCCGCCTTCATCTGAAACCAGGGCGTCAAATCCTTGCGCGAATTCTGCCGTGGACTGCTGGCGACCTCGAGATTGAGTTTGCCGGCAGGCGTAAAGTAACGCATGCGTGTAAACGCGTTGGTGATATACCTCAGGCGTCGATAACCCGACAGTTCATCGGACCAGGTGCTCGGCCCGTTGCCGTACATCTTGCCGAGGAACTTTGCCGCCTGCTCACCACGCAATGCAGCTTCGACTTCCGCAGCCAGCTTGCGCGCCTTGCTCAATCCCCAGTCGGGATGGATTCCAGCATGTACCAGCAGTGCCTTGTGGGTCTTGTCGCAGTGCAATAACGGCAACCCCTGTAACCAGGCCATTAATTCATCGCGCTGTGGGCTATCGAGCACTTGCTGCAGACTGCTGGTGTCGCGAACTTTGTTCACCCCGTGATGCAGGGCAAGCAAATGCAGATCGTGATTGCCCAGCACGCAAATCGCACGGTCGCCCAGGGATTTGACAAATTGCAGCGTTTGCAGGGATTCGGGTCCGCGATTGACCAGGTCACCGCAAAACCACAGCCGATCTTCGACGGGATCGAACTTGATCTTATCAAGTAAGCGATTGAGCTCCGCGTAACAGCCCTGCACATCGCCTATCGCGTAAATCGCCACGGGCGATTAGTGTTCTTTCAAGGTGATATTGACGGGTCCAGCGAGTCGTGAAGCAGTTGATCGCAAGGCGCAGCTCGCAGGCAAGACCCAAAGCACTCGCTGCGCTCGCGGGGCCAGCTTTGGCCCGGTCCTTGTCAAGAGCTGCAACGCGGCGAGCGACTGCTTCACGGCTCGCCCGAAGGGAGCTACCCAGATGATACAATTCGCGTCGCCTAAAGCGCCTACTTTTGGTGAAGCCCTTGAAAAGGGCATGCCATTTCCTGCGGGCTTCGTCGGAATGCCGCACCACTTGACTTGTATCATCTGAGTAGCTCTGAACCCGTCAATATCACCTTGAAAGAGCACTAGTGCAGGACTCGGGGGGTCGACAGTACAAATTCGTCGATGTTGGCATCGAACTCCGATCCGTCGTCTGCCCGCATCTGGTAACTGCCCTTCATGGTGCCCACTGCGGTTTCCAGCTTGGTGCCCGAGGTATAGACAAATTGCTCGCCTGGCTTGAGCAGCGGTTGTTCGCCCACCACGCCATCGCCGCGAACTTCCTGCACCTTTTGATTGGAATCGGTGATGACCCAGTGCCGCGTCAACAATTGCGCGCTCTGCTGGCCATGGTTCTGGATGGTAATGGTGTAGGCGAAGACGTAATAATTTTGCTCGGGGTTCGATTGATCCTCGATATAACGGGTTTCGACATCAACCTTAATCTTGTTTAGCTCCATTTCACTCATCGGTTCGGATTACCTTTGTATTTTGCGCGCAATCATACCGCGACTGCCGCCTTGATGTGCTCATGGCACTGATAGTTAATTAGCTCAAAATCCTCGAAACGAAAGCCGAGTAAATCCTTAACTTCCGGGTTCACGATCATTTTGGGCAAGTCGTACGGTTTGCGCTCAAGTTGCAAGCGCGCCTGTGACAGGTGATTGCTGTATAGGTGCGCATCACCGAGGGTATGTACAAAATCACCCGGCTCGAGGTCAGTTACGCGCGCCACCATCATCAGTAGCAATGCATAGGAAGCAATGTTAAACGGTACGCCGAGAAAAATATCGGCGCTGCGCTGATACAGCTGGCAGGACAGGCGCCCATCGGCCACGTAGAACTGGAAAAATGCGTGACAGGGTGGCAATGCCATGTTCTCGATTTCGCCGACATTCCAGGCACTGACGATCAGGCGGCGTGAATCCGGGTTGTTACGGATATCGTCGACCAGCTGTTTTATCTGGTCGACGGTATGCCCATCGGCAGCTCGCCAGGAACGCCACTGTGCGCCGTAAACAGGCCCAAGGTCACCATTTTCATCGGCCCACTCATCCCAGATACGCACCTTGTTTTCCTGCAGATAGCGAATATTGGTATCGCCCTGCAAAAACCACAACAATTCGTGAATGATGGAATGCAAATGCAGTTTCTTGGTGGTGATCAGCGGGAATCCACGCGCCAGGTCAAAGCGCATCTGGTAGCCGAATACCGAGCGCGTGCCAGTGCCGGTACGATCCTGCTTCTCGCTACCGTGTTCGAGTACATGTCGCATCAAATCAAGATATTGCTGCATTATTTGCACTCCTTTTTGCCAGCACCAGCAGAACAACGCCAACTATAATCATTGGCAGCGATAATACAATGCCTCGGGTCAACCAGTCAGTATTCATCAGGTAACCGATGTGCGCATCGGGTAATCGCACTGTCTCGACCGCGCAGCGGGCAAGCCCATAGAGCAGCATAAACCAACCGGTGACCGTCATCATCGGCCGCGGTCGCGCCGATATCCACCACAGCAGGGCAAACAGAATCAGGCCCTCGAGCAGCATTTCATAGAGCTGGGTTGGATGGCGCGCGCTGTAACACAACGGCCCGGCATAATCGACAAAGCGATCCGCGGGAAACTGCTGGCAGGAAAGTTTCATCGCAAACGGCAGGCTACTCGGTGCACCCCAGAGTTCGGCGTTGATAAAATTACCCAGCCGACCCGCCGCCAGCCCCAGCGGCGCGAGCGGTGCGACGAAATCGGTCAACTCGAAAAACCGACAACCCAGCTTACGCCGGTAAAGCAGCAGCGCGAGTGCCACGCCAATAAAACCGCCGTGGAACGACATGCCACCTTCCCAGATCTTGAACAAGTACAGGGGATTGGCCAGGAAACTGTCGAAATTGTAGAAAATCACCGAGCCCATACGCCCGCCGATTACCGCGCCGAGTGCACCGTAGAAAATCAGATCGTCGATCTGCTCCGGCTTGAGTGGCGATCCATCTTGCCGCGCACGATATTTACCCAACCACCAGGCGCTGCCAAATGCAAACAGGTACATCAACCCATACCAGTGAATTTTCACCGGCCCAAGCGCCAGCACGACGGGATCTATCGATGGATATGCAATCATTGCGGGATTAACGGGTTGAAAGACGAATCAGGGTGTTATTATCGCACGGAAACCCAGCCGGATGCAGCAACATGGCGAACGCCCTTGCCAGAGAAACCAGCCCTTACCTGCGCCAGCACGCCGATAACCCGGTAGACTGGCTTCCCTGGTCACAGCAGGCGCTTGATCGCGCGCGCGAACAGAACAAACCCATCCTGCTGTCCATCGGCTATTCGGCCTGCCACTGGTGCCACGTCATGGCTCACGAGTCCTTCGCAGACGCGGCCACCGCAGAGCTGATGAATCGGCATTTCGTCAACATCAAGGTAGATCGGGAAGAGCGCCCAGACATCGATCGCATTTACCAGACGGCGCATCAACTGCTCACGCGGCGCCCGGGTGGCTGGCCATTGACCATGTTTCTGTCGGCCAAAGACCAGCTGCCGTTTTTCGGTGGCACCTATTTCCCGGACAAGGCACGCCACGGGCTGATCGCGTTCACCGACTTATTGCAACGCGTCGCCGAAATCTACCAGCAGGAACCAGAAAAGATCAGCCAGCAATGCGAATCGCTACAACAGGCGCTGATTGAAATTGAGATGCGCGAACGGGTGAACCAGCAAGCCACTAGCATCGACGCACTGGTGACCTTCGATGCACAACTGCTGCAGGCCTACGAACCCGAATATGGCGGCCTCGGTCACGCGCCTAAATTTCCACAGCCGGCGATCCTGCAGCAGGCGCTGGTGCGCGCCTTTGACACTTCCGCCGAAGCTGCCCTGTACCAGGCGATCGACTTTAGCCTGCAGCAGATAGCGCGCGGCGGCATCCAGGATCACCTCGGTGGGGGCTTCTTCCGCTACTCGGTTGACGAGCGCTGGATGATTCCGCATTTCGAGAAAATGCTGTACGACAACGGGCAATTACTGGAACTGTTTGCCTGGGCCTACCGGCTCACCGCAAACCAGCTGTTCAGGGACGCGGTAGAGGGCATCGCCACGTGGCTGCAACGCGAAATGACCAGTTCGAGCGGCACCTTTTACGCGGCACTTGATGCCGATTCCGAGGGCGTAGAGGGCAAGTATTACCAATGGACACCGGTCGAGGCAGCCACTGTGGTCGATGGCCCGATTTATGCGCTATTCGCCAACTGCTACGGCCTGGACCGAGCTGCGAATTTTGAAGCGCAATGGCACCTGCACACCTGTCACGACGAACGACAACTGTGCGAACGGTTTGAACTCGATCGGGACGACTGCAGGACGCAGCTACAGCATGCCCGTGAGCAAATGCTGGCTGCGCCGCGAAACCCGGGTTCGCCCTGGCCTCGATGATAAAGTCCTGACCAGCTGGAATGCGCTCACCATTCGCGGGCTGGCCTGTGCCGCAAGGGTTACGCTGAACAGCGACTACTTTGACATGGCCAAACAATGCCTGCGGGCGCTCAGGAACGAGTGCTGGCAGGATGAACGCCTGCTGGCGCAAAGCCGTCTGTGCGGCAAACAACTGCCCGGCTATCTCGACGACTATGCGCATTTGCTGCAGGCGATACTCGATTGTCTGCAATTTCAATGGGATAGTGATGACCTGAACTTTGCGATCAAGCTCGCCGGGCAATTGCTCGACTTCTTCGCCGACACGGCACACGGGGGATTTTATTTTACCGCCAGCGACCATGAAAAACTGATTCAACGCCCCAAATCCTGGCAGGACGAAGCCATGCCCAGCGGCAACGCAACGGCAGCCCTCGCGCTGAATCGCCTCGGGCTGTTGACGGGGTCAACGCGATTTACCGATGCCGCACGGCGCGCATTGCAATCGGTCGCCGACAACGTCAATCAGACCCCGCTGCACGCGGCCAATTTTGTCGCCTTGCTGGACATTCTTGAACGGCCTCCACTGCATATCATCGTGCGCGGTGATGCAAGCGGGTTGCAAGCCTGGCGCAAGCGCCTGTTGCCGCGCCTGAAACCGTTTCAGTCGGTCTATTTCGTCGCCATGGATGCACCTGATCTGCCAGCTGAAATTGCCGGCAAAATCACCACTGACCGGGTATGCGCGTGGGTCTGTGAGGGGTTTAGCTGCCGCGAACCAATTGTATAAAATCGAAGCCCTGTTACAGCTAGTCGACGAATAACACCAGTATCCAGACCATGACCATCAGCGCTATGGCAAGCGCTACCGCAGCTGAACCCATGTCCTTGGCGCGCCCCGCCAGTTCGTGATGCTCGCGCCCCTGGCGATCGACCGTCGCTTCGATGGCTGAATTGAGGATCTCTACCAGTGGCAATAACATCACGCTGGCGACCAGCAGGGCTTTCTCGATGCCGTTGTCACCGAGATAGAGTCCCAGTGGAACCAGCACCAGCGCCAACACCGTTTCCTCGCGAAACGCGGCTTCATGACGCCAGGCAGCCCGCAGACCTTGCCAGGAATACAGGCTGGCCTTGCGCATCCGGGCCAAACCCTTCAACTTGCTGTCTGCCATATCGCCTCTTGCGATCGGGGCTGCGCCCGAATTACCGGTTACGCCCACGCAAGTGGAGCAACGCCGGTTTCACTGGGTAATCCCGGGCAAGACTACTCGTCGTCGGCGATGGAATCGGTATAGGCTTCCGCATCGAGCAGATTTTCAAGTTCTTCGGCATCCTCGATCGACATCTTGTACATCCAGCCATCGCCGTAGGGATCGGAATTGATATGCTCCGGAGAATCTTCGAGATCCGTGTTGACTTCGATAATCTCGCCGGAAATGGGCGCGTAGGTGTCGGATGCGGCTTTAACCGATTCGATAACGCCTACCGAATCGCCGGCCGCAACGGTAGTTCCCGTTTCGGGTAATTCGACATACACCAGGTCACCCAGTAACTCCTGCGCATGATCCGAGACGCCAATCGTCGCAACGTCATCTTCAACCAGCACCCATTCGTGCGAAGATAAAAACTTCAGTTCTGCAGGCACTTCACTCATACATTTTTCCCCTCGTTGGTTAACATGGATTTCCCCTCGCGAACAAAGGGGAGTTTTACAACTTCAGCCTTCAACAATTTATTTCGCATCTCAACTTCGACAAATCCCGACACGCCGGCGGGAACTCGCGCCATAGCAATCGATTTTTGCAGGCTTGGCGAATAACTGCCCGATGTGATTTCTCCTTCACCCTGCGCAGTAACTACTTTCAAGTGATTACGCAACACGCCCTTGTCGAGTAAAACCAGTCCGACAAATTTTTGCGGCACACCTTCCGCCTTTTGCGCCTCCAGCGCCGAACGGCCAATAAAGTCGCGCTCGTCGGCCATGGCGACAGTCCAGGCCAGGCCCGAAACCAACGGACTGGTGGTTTCATCCATATCGGAACCGTATAAATTCATTCCCGCCTCGAGACGCAAGGTATCGCGGGCACCAAGCCCACAGGGGGCAACACCCGCCGCCAACAGTTTGTCCCACATTGCGGCGATTTGTTCACTCAGCATCAGGATTTCAAAGCCATCTTCACCGGTATAACCGGTACGCGCGACAAAGCAGTCGTCGAATTCAGCACCCTGGAAACGGCTCAGTTGCTGCAAGGCTTGCTGCTGGTGTTCGGCGAACAGGGGTATGGATTTCTCGATGGCGCACGGTCCCTGCACCGCGATCATGGCGACATCGTCACGAAAACGGATATTGAGATCAGCATAGTTTTCAGCCTGTTTCGCCAACCACGCCAGATCTTTTTCGCGGGTCGCCGAATTGATGACCACTCGATAAAAATTATCGCGCAGATAGTACACGATCAGGTCATCGATCACGCCACCCTGCTGGTTCAGCATGCAACTGTATAGTGCCTTGCCGGGCACAGTCAGTCGCGCCACGTCATTCGCCAATAAATATTGCAGGTAAGTTTTCGCCTGTGCGCCACTGACATCGACCACGGTCATATGCGAGACATCGAACATGCCGGCATCGCTACGCACGATTTCGTGTTCGGTAATTTGCGATCCATAGTTGATCGGCATTTCCCAGCCGGCAAAATCAACAAGCTTGGCGCCCGCGTCGAGGT
>CAWIHJ010000045.1:0-15770 GCA_963835795.1 uncultured Gammaproteobacteria bacterium | reverse complement strand
CTCCGCCACTGAAGTTTCAGTTACGTATTGCTACGGCATCGGCGCACCGGATCAACCAGCCCGAAAAACCCGCCTTTATCCGTGCTTTTGTTGCATTCTTAAGCTGATCTTAAGGCTGGAGATATAAAAAGAGCAGATGAAAATTCTGGTTGTCGAAGATTCTCTTAAACTGCAGAAATCGCTGCGCGCGGGTCTGCGTCGTCTCGGCTATGCGGTAGACGTTGCCGGCGATGGTGTCGAAGGCATCGCCTACGCCACCAGCTGCACCTATGACGTTGTCGTTCTCGACCTGATGCTGCCAAAAAAATCCGGGCTCGACGTGTTAAAAGAAATCAGGGCATCCAGCCAGCAACCGGAAGTCCTGATTCTGTCGGCGCGTGATCAGGTCCAGGATCGGATTGCCGGCCTGCAACAGGGTGCAGACGATTACCTGGTCAAGCCGTTTTCATTCGACGAATTGCACGCCCGCATCCAGGCACTGGTGCGCCGCCGTTTCAATCAAAAAAGTCCGGTAATTACCATCGGCGAAGTACAGATCGATACCTCGCTGCACATCGCCTACCAGGGCGACGTGTGTTTTACCCTGACGCCGACCGAGATGAGCATCCTCGAATACCTGGCGCTGAACCGCGGCCGGGTGATATCCTCGGAGCGACTCATTGACCAGGTTTATGACGCCAATTCATATACGACACGCAATGCCATCGAGGCACACATCAGCAGCCTGCGCAAAAAGATGCGCAAGCAGGGCGGTGCGGAAATCATCGAAACCCGGCGCGGGTTCGGATACCTGATTGCCTAGTGGCCCACTAGGATACAGATTGCGCTCAATCAGCAAAACCATCACGATTTCGACCATTTTATCGGTCGCACTGATTCTTGCCGCCGGTCAGATCGTTGTCGATCGGGTGGTGTCAAACTGGATGCTGCAACAGTACGACGACGCGCTGGAATCCAGGGCGCGAGCGCTGGTGACGCTCACCAAGTTCGACGGCAGGGAAGTCGAACTCGACTTCGCCGACGAATTCATGCCCGAGTTCGAAGCACCGCAAAACCCCGATTATTTCGAGCTCTATCTCGGCGACGGCAACCTGCTGGAGAAATCGCACAGTTTCGATAACTATGGGCCTCCCCAGTTCAGCGATCAGAGCGAAGAAGTGCAAGTCTCCGACATCACGCTCCCGGACGGCAGGACCGGCCGACGTATCTCGATAAAATTCATTCCGCAAATCGACGACGATGACAAGGGCATAATGGCAACGATTGCGCCGGACGATCGGCCGTGGGCCATTCTTCGGGTCAGCAGTGAACGCGAATCCCTCGATCGCGAAATTCAGCATTTCCACCTGATTATTCTGGCGATCAGCCTGGTGGTCCTGGTCGCCGTGATGATCGGTGTGAGTCGCGCCATCAGGTTCGGCCTTAAGCCGCTGATCCAGATGCGCAACGAAATCAGCCAGGTCTCACCGAATGCCATCGATCGCCGAATAACGGCTACCGGTCAACCCGCCGAACTGGAACCCATCGCCATACAGTTCAACCGGGTGCTCGCCGAAATCGAGAATGCGTTTATCCGCGAACGCGAATTTTCCTCCGACGTCGCGCATGAACTGCGCACGCCGGTTGCGGAAATCAAATCGCTTGCCGAGGTCGGTTTACGCTGGCCAGATGAGAAAGACATCAAGAGTTACTTTGCGGATATTTACGATTCGTCGCGACAGCTCGACCGTTTGATTGAAAACCTGTTACACCTGTGCCGTAGCGAAGAGAGCAATGTCGAACTGACATTGGAGAAAGTGAACCTGGGGGACCTGATCGACAAGGTTATCCTGGCCTTTAGCGATGACGTCAACGACAAGAATATAACCATTCAGCGGCCGCTGGAACCAATGCCAGACGTCCTTATCGATACGCAGTGGATGGAACTGATTGTTCAAAACCTGGTGTTCAACGCGATTTCACACAGCCCGGATAATGCGGTGGTCACGATAGAGGTCATCTCCAGGGACGGTTTTTGCAGCCTGACATTCAGCAATCCGATGGCAGTTCAACTCGAGCAGCAGGATATGGCGATGATCTTCAAACGCTTCTGGCGCAAAGATGCTGCACGCGAAACGGGAAGACACGCTGGCATTGGACTGTCGCTGGTGAAATCGTTTGTCGGTCTTCTGAAACTCGAGGTAAACGCGGAAATCGCACAAGACCAGTTCCGCATTCGCCTGTCGCGCATCACCATTGCCTGAACCAGGCTGCTGGTGGCGTGCGAAATTCGCGGGTTAATTCGAGAATGCGAGATTTTCTACCCGTCGGATCCAAAAGGTCGAAATTCTCTGAGCCCAGATTTGAATTTCTCAAATGCCATAGCAAACCAGATGCCCACATTAAACAGAAACCAGGCAAATAAAATAAATCATTGAAGGTTGTAATTCGACCTGCTCGTCGACCCGGATTGAAAACGGGTTCCAGTCCCGGCACAACAGACCCCGGCAAGGCTCTCTCCTTTAATCCCTTAGTTACTGGCTCCAGCCAGATCGCCAACTGCCAACAATTTATCAGCTAGTTCTTTTTTACGTATTTCCCATTGCTGCGTCTTGCCAAGCCAGGGCTCCAGGCTTTCGTGTCTTGCCAATGCCGCAGAGTAATCTTCGCGCAGCAATTCAAACTTGATTGCCTCCTTCTGCAGGCTTACCAGCAGCCCAAGACTTTCGATCCCGCGATCGAGTGACCTCAAAGCCAGATAAATTCCATAAGGCTCAAGCGTCGCTTCCAGCCTGGCGATCTCGAGATAATAGTCAGGAGAATGCAGTTTGCTGACACTGAGAAGATATTGATAATCGCGGATGGACAATTCAGTAAATCCGAGTTTTGCATTGGCTTTTGCCCTGGCGTAAATAGCAGGGGTATAAACCGGATATCGTGCCAGGTATTCACTAAACGCATCTACAGCTTTGTGCTGCTGATCTTCGGCGATGAAGTACAACCCGAGAATATAGGCAACTTCAACGTGATCCGAGTATCGCTCTGCAGCTTCGATATCTTTTAATGCAAGTGAAGTGTTGCCTTGCTTAAGATGGAGTCTTGCCCGCTTAAGCAAGGTTTCGGGATTGCCCGGTTCGCTGCCGACCAGGCTAGTGGTGTACTCGATTAATTCGTCCAGTGAGGCGTTGGCAACAGCAGGCCCAACGCTTAATGCAGATAGCAGCAGCACAATGGTAAGCAGGCTTCTCTTCACGATATTGTTATCGGTTCAGATCGATGCATACAGGGCACTGACAGTCTCGGGGACTGATTAAATTGTCTTCACCAGGGTGTAGTAGTCGGTCGCCTTTGGCTCCGGGCTGACAAATGTCACATTCACCTCATCACCGCTAAAATCCAGCACGACGGAACCCAGTTCGCTCATGGACAGGTAGTGCACTGGATGATCCAATGGTGCTGATTTAACTTTACCCGAGGTACCGGCGACCGTGTAAACAACACCTTGATCGACAGCGTTATAGGGTTTGCTGTACGCACCGTCGCCATCTTTGCGACCATCGCCGGCGTCTGTTTTCATGCTATCCAGAAATGTGTCGGATTTACCACGATGCCCCCGGATGGGAAACGAGCGCTCATAATTATGACTGTGACCCGAAAATACCAGGTCGACGCCGTACATTTCGAAGACTGCGGTGTAATGCTCGCGCATATCCGACATCGCTCCGCGATGGTCGGAATCATGGGTTCCTTTCGAATACGGAGAGTGATGAAAATAGATTACTGTCCAGTCCTGGGTGTTCGCTTCCAGATCTGCCATCAACCAGCTATACATCGCTCCTGTTGGCGACCGATCGCTGGTTTCCGAGTCGAGGGATACGAAGTGGATATTCGAATAATTAAACGAATAGTACGACTCGGTGCCGCTTGGGACGCCACCTGTTTTTCCATCGTCCGGTAAAGTAAAGATATCTAGATATGTCGAACCACCATCTTCCTCTGCATCATGATTGCCGATAGAGGGCATTACCGGGGTTTCCGCAATCGTCGACGTATACATGTCAAAAAAAGCTTCCTGGTACTCGCAATCAGCACCACTATCGTAGGCGTTGTCGCCCAGCATAAGCACCAGGTCAGTCGCACTGCCACCGTTGAATTTGTTAAATGCATTCCTGACATTTTTTGCATTGGTATTGGCAGTTCCCGAATCCCCCAGCACCCACACGCGGGTAGGTCTGGCCTCGCCTTCAGTCGGGGGTGTCCTGAAAGAAAATACGGTTCCAGTGGAATCGTTTACCTTGTAGTAATATCGCGTATCGGGCAGCAGATCTTTGAGTAATACTTCATGATCAAGAGAATCGGATTTTTTTTCTACTTGCTCAAAAAGTTCATTCGCAGCCAGGCCATAACGCACCCTGGCAATATTATTCTCTATGTCTCGCCATTTGATGACCATGGTTGTTGACGACATGTTTTGCAAATAGGGTCCGCGATCAGCATCGGCGGAAGTACCTGAACAGACTGTTGGTTGACAGGCTGAAATCAGAACAGCCGAGCAAGCCAGAACCAACCCTCGGATAATTGATATTCGGGATTTAAGTTTTATTTTGGGTATCTTTGTTAAAGGCATTTTTATACACACACTAATTCGATAGATTGAGTGTATTTTGCGAATCTAGGGATTTGCTGAAGATCAGAGGTTTTTCCATATGGCAGGTCCCTATTGAGAAGTTAGATAGGGTCAGGGCCCCTTTTCCAGGCGAAAAACTTCTCATTTTAATACTGGGTATGGGCCTGGTTAGCCGAACAAAACAGTATCGCCAGTCCTGGCCCGCATATCTCACCGAGTTCCTACTGCGGACGCCGAAAAGCGCACTGTGACGCGCCGTACTCCCGCCGGCCCGCTAAACGAAGCGCAAACTACGCCCGCACGGACCTCTGGTGCGTGCGGCGCGCCACAGCGTCTTTTCGACGTCCTCGCTACGTAAATCGTTGAGATATGCGGGCTAGCTCAAAAAATTCTTGCCCAACCTTAAGGGTATCTTCAGGCTACTCCGCTAAAACTGCGCCATGAAAGTCTTAGTGGTCGAATCCAACGCCGGGCAACAAAACGCTCTCTGCGAAAGTCTGCAGCGACAGAATTATTGCGTCGAACGGGTTTCCAACGGTCACGAAGCGATTACGCGTGCCGCACGGGAACTCTTTGATCTGGTCATCCTCGATCTGATGCAGCCCACCGAATCGAGCCTGCTGGTATTGCATGAAATCCGCGAGCTGAATCGGGAGAGTGAAATTCTGATCCTCTCGTCCCCGGAGCAAATCAGCGATCGGGTGACTGCGCTGATCCAGGGCGCCGATGACTACCTGGTCAAACCCTTTACCTGCGAAGACCTGGAGGCGCGAATTCTGGCGCTGGCAAAACGGCGCAGCAATCGTAAAAACGCACTGCCCGGTAGTCTCCCCCGATACACTCAAAGCTTGCAAACGCATCATTTGATCGAGGGTTTGCTGCATCTTTGCCAACGGGATAACCCTGCAATCGAACTCGTCATCAGTGAAACAAAGTTATCTGACTTGCTTGAAGAGGTCATTTCATACCTGCAAAACGCGGCCACCGACAAGGGCATAATCATCCGCCGGCCGCAGCACAAATTACCCACCCTGCTGCTGGATGCCCGCTGGATGGAACACATGCTGGTCAACCTGCTGGGCCTCGCGATTGCCAAAAGCCCGGCGAACTCAACGCTTTCCTTCGAATTTATTTCCAGATTCGAGGCCGGTGAACTCATTCTCGAGAGCAGCCTGTCACTCGCCGTAAACGCGGGCGATATAGACAAGTTGCTGCATTGCCTGGCAGGTCCACCGGCCAGGGTCAGCAAACAGCCCGTCGATTCGCTGGCGCTGGCCAGGTTCTGCGCCGATTGTCATAAACTCAATCTGCAGGGCTGTGTCACCGACCAGAATCGGCTGCAGTTCAGGATATCGAATATCCGTGTGACCTGAATTCTGTGGCATCATTGCGCCTCTCAAGGCGACGAGGCTGCCCGTATGACCATTCCGACATTCGACGACGTGCTCGCAGCACAGCAGCGCATCGCGCCCTACATTCACAATACTCCGGTGCTGACATCGAGTTATCTCAACCAGTTGAGCGGTGCTGAGATTTTCTTCAAATGCGAAAACCTGCAAAAAGTCGGTGCTTTCAAGGCGCGCGGCGCCTGTAACGCGGTGTTCGGCCTGGACGATGCCCACGCACAAAGCGGCGTGGCGACGCATTCTTCCGGCAATCACGCCGGCGCGCTCAGCTATGCCGCCGCTCGCCGCGGTATCAATGCTACCGTGGTCATGCCGCACAACGCTCCGGCGGCCAAGAAAGCCGCGGTGCGCAGTTACGGTGGCCAGATTCGCGAATGCGAACCCACCCAGGCTGCGCGCGAGGCCCTGCTGGAGCAGGTGATCGCCGAGACCGGCGCCGACCTGGTGCACCCCTACGACGATGCGCGCGTGATCGCCGGCCAGGCCACCTGTGCGCTCGAGCTGCAACAGGAAATTGATGGCCTCGATATCGTCGTCGCACCGATCGGTGGCGGCGGACTGATATCCGGGACTTGCCTGGCGCTGTCCGAACTGGCACCGGCTACTCGCGTCATTGCCGCCGAACCGGCTAATGCCGACGATGCCTGGCGTTCGCTGCAGGCGGGCGAAATCGTATTACGCGACGGCCAGCAATCGGTAGCCGATGGACTCAAGACCAATCTCAAACCAAGCACCTGGCATTTCGTCTCCAACTTCGTCGAGGACATCCTGCTCGCCAGCGAAACCGAGATACTGGATGCCATGTACCTGACCTGGCAACGCATGAAGATCATCATCGAACCCTCCTCGGCGGTGCCGCTGGCGGTCATCCTCAAACATCGCGATCGTTTTCAGGGCCAACGCGTCGGCGTCATCGTCACCGGCGGCAACGTTGACTTGCAGCAATGCCCCGGATGCCCCCGGCTAACCGGTGACTGATTGCGCAACGACGAGATTCGATGCGATGCATAACCGGGCTACCGACGGCTGCAAAAAAAACGCCGGCACAATGGCCGGCGAGAACTACGGAGAAACGACTAAAGTCTAACGGCTTGCGAGATAGCTGTTCAGATCGGACAGTATCTGCGTTTTATCGACTTCGGCACCCATCTTGATCATCGCATCGGCATAGCGACCAACGATATCGTTCAGCGTGGGGACGGTGAGCTGATTCAAAATCCCGATGCGAATCTGCGCCGGTTCCGACAAGGTGTTCCAGATCGCGAAACCTTCCGCGCGACAACCGGTAACCAGTTCCTTTTCACGTCCTGCGAAAGCATCCGGCAGATCGAAGACCACCAGGCTGGGCATGTTTGAAGTGATCTTGCAGCCCATGCTTTCGAGCGCGTTGCGCAAGCCTTTTTCGTAGAAGCTGTAGTCTGCAGCCTTTTGCTCACGGCCGTGTTGCAGCAACAGGCGCAGCGCTTCGTGGAAAGAAGCCACGGCATAACCCGAGTGCGTGCGATGATAGGCAGCGGTTTCGACATCCTTGCCATCGGCAACGCCCCAGTGACGCGCTTCCAGAATCGGGTGGTGCACGTAGGTGTAGCAACCACGCTTGCGTAACAGGGCGATGACCTTGTCGTTGAAGCTGACCGGGGCATAGGTCAGCGGCAGGCCAAGAATGCCTTTTTGCGGACAGGAAGCCCAGGAAGTAATCGCCGGGTAATCATCGATATTGAAATAGCCGATGCCGAGACTGGAGACCGCGTCGACAATGCCCATCACGCCATGACGCTCACAGGCATCATTGAAGCCCTGGATATCGTTGATACGACCGCTACCGGTTTCCCAGTGCGCCATGAAGGCCCACATCGGTTTGTGTTCGGCGAGTGCCGCTTCGATCACATCAGCGTTAACCGATTCACCGTGTGGAACATTGACGGTAACCACGCAGGCCGGCTTCGGATTCATCGGATCTTTGGCCAGTTCATCGGTGCTGGAGGCTTTCAAGCGGATGTTGAAATCGTCGATACCGCTGAAGGTGCCGTTGACAAAACTGACGACGCTGTCGCCGGGCAGGATCGGTGAAAAAACACAGTCGAGGCCATCCCAGCCGGTGCCGCAAACACCAAAGGTGTGCACGTTTTTGGTACCAAATACGGCGCGCAGCATTTGCTTCGCTTCGCGCATGCCACGCACGACGTCGGCCTGCATGTGGTCGGCAACGCCAGCCGCGGCAAAGCGCTCGAGTACGCGTGGATCGGTATTGCCCGGCCCGGGGCCGGCGGCCAGGGTGTGCGGGATTTCTAATTGCGGAAACATTGCGGAAACCTCCGAAGGGTTATCGTTAAAATCGGGTTGTGCTGACATGTCTGTGTTGCTCCTGTAATTAAATCTGGTTGAAATCTTCTCTTGCCACCGCCCCTCGGCGATGGAAGCCGTTACAAAACTGGCCGGTAACCACCCAGTGCCTGGGTGATCTCATCGGCGGACTGGCGCACGGCTATGCCGAGCTCATCGAGGCGATTATCGGTAACCCGCGCCTTCGGACCCGACAGCGAAATGGCCGCCAGCGCCTGCCCGTTTTCGTCAAAAATCGCCGATGCCACGCAACGCAGGCCAACCGCATGTTCCTCGTCGTCGAGTGCGTAACCGAGCTGGCGGATGTTGTGCAATTCGGTATACAGCTGGGCCGGATTGACGATGCTGCGTTCGGTGTAGTGCGCGAGCCCCCGGTATTGCAGGATCTGCGCGACGCGCTGCTCAGGCATTTGCGCCAGCAAGGCTTTGCCGACACCCGAAGCATGAATCGGCGAGCGGCTACCGAGACGCACGATCATGCGCATCACTTCACGCGATTCGACCTGGCTGATAAACACCGCCTCACCGTCATCGATCACGCCAAGATTAACGGTTTCCCCACACTGCTCGACCAGCGCGTGCATGTGTGGACGGGCACTGGCGACAAAATCGCGCCGGTGAACGAAGGCGTTACCCACGGTGAATGCCTTGAGCCCGATGAACCACAAACCCTGCTCGGCATCCTGCTCGACAAAGTCGAGTTCCTCGAAGGTGTTGAGCAAGCGATGCGCGGTAGCCGGGGGCATGCCGAGCTGGTAGGACAGATCGGTCAGGTTTAGCCCATCGGGCGTTTCTGACAGACGCTCCAGCAAGGTCAACGCACGGGTTAACGACTGGTTACGGCCTTCACCGGCGCGACTGTTGGGGCCGGGTGGGCGACCGCGTTTGCGCGAAATTGGCGTGACTGGACTGGACATGTTGCGAAATTTATCAATTCTCGCCGATTAAAACATGCGTAAAAACGACATTTTTGTTTTAAAAATAGATTCCATAAATTGGTTTAATAGGTAATTATTATGTTTAACTTATTGTATTTAAATGATTATTTTGATTGCTACGATTAAATAATATATTTGGTAATATTTTCCATTTTAATAGAAATCTGGACCAGCAATTCGTTGTCGCCTGCGTTTTACCAACCCGCAACACCGCCCAAAGTCGGTCAGTAACCAGTAAAGATTTCATTAAGCGAAAGATTTTGTCTTACAAATCAACACCACTGCGCCATAATATGACTTCGTTGAAATGATTGATGGAAACGCGATGCGGATAGCGGTTTACGGCTGTGGCGGGGTCGGCGCCTATTTTGGTGGGCGCCTGGCACAAATAGGCCAGGACGTCACTTTTATTGCGCGCAACGAAAGCCTGTCGGCCATGCGCAGCAAGGGCCTCAAGGTTGGCAGCATCGCCGGCGATTTCATCCTCGACCGGGTCAAAGTCACCAACAACCCCGCCGAAGTAGGCAACGTCGATTACGTGCTGTGTTGCGTCAAGGCGTGGCAAGTCACCGCGGCGGCGCGCGCGATGCTACCGCTGGTCGGGCCGGATACCCTGGTCATTCCCCTGCAAAACGGGATCGAAGCACCCGACCAGCTCATCAGCGTCCTCGGCCCTGCAAACGTACTCGGTGGTTTGTGCGCGATCGTCGCGTTTCAGGCCAGCCCCGGCCACATCAAGCACAGCGGTGCCAACCCGTTGATCCGCTTCGGCCACCTCGACAATCGCCCGGATCCGCGCGTCAATGCCCTGTCCGAGCTGTTCAATCACTGCAGTGGCGTAAAGTCGAGCATTCCGGATAACGTCACGGTTGCGATGTGGCAGAAATTCATGCTGATCACGCCCTGGAGCGGTCTCGGCGCCGTATCCCGGGCACCCATCGGCGTACTGCTGGAGCAATCCGAGACGCGCGACCTGTTGACCGAGGCCGCGTACGAAATCTATCGGCTTGGGCTTGCCCGGGGCATTCCCCTGCCCGACGACAGCGTTGACAGGACCATGGCCACGCTGCAGGGCATTACGCCGAACTCAACCACTTCGATGCAGCGCGACCTGGTGCGAGGGCGGCCTTCCGAGCTGGATGCGCTGCATGGTGCGGTGGTACGCCTGGCCTACGAACTCGGTATCGAGACACCGCTCAATCGCTTCTTTCTGTACAGCCTGCGTTCGCTGGAACTGCGCGCGCGCGGCGCGCTGAACTTCAATCGACGCTCGAAGCAACGCTGAAGCACTCCGCCAGGTCACCGAATAGCCCACTTTCGGCAGCGAAGGCCGGTTGTTTCAGGTCATTGCATGGGATTGCAATTTACTTCGATCACGGCGAAGATATCGGACACCTGGCCGATGCCTGCAAGCGGCGAATCGCAGCCAGTCTCACGGTTTTTCCTCTAACAATGGGCACGGGCGCAAACCACATTGAGCAACGACAACTCCACTCGCAGCGGCGGCGAAGTTCTTATCGACGCGCTCAAAGTCAACGCGGTCGAGCGGATTTTCTGCATCCCCGGTGAAAGCTTCCTGGCGGCGCTCGATGCGCTTTACGATCGCAGCGAAATATCGCTGATCGTGTGTCGCAACGAGGGCGGCGCGGCTTTCATGGCCGAGGCCGAAGGCAAGCTTAGCGGCAAACCCGGAATCTGTTTCGTGACCCGCGGCCCCGGCGCTACCAATGCCAGCGGCGGCCTGCACGTCGCCATGCAGGATTCAACGCCGATGATCTTGCTGATCGGCCAGATCGCGCGCAAGGACATCGACCGCGAAGCGTTCCAGGAAATCGATTACCGGCGCATGTTTTCCGAGGTGGCCAAGTGGGTCGCGCAGATCGACGACGCCGCGCGCATTCCTGAATACCTCAACCGCGCCTTCAGTGTGGCCACCAGCGGACGCCCCGGGCCGGTGGTGCTGGCGCTGCCGGAAGACATGCTCACCGATCTAACCGACGTGGCCGATGCCGCACCCACGCAGGCGGTTTCCAGCAGCCCGGCGCCCGCAGACATCACGCGCTGCAGTGAAATACTGGCCAGCGCCGAGCGACCGCTAATCATTGTCGGTGGCAGTGGCTGGAGCGAAGCCACGCGCCTGCAAATGCAGCAGTTTGCCGCCGCCAGTGGCATCCCGCTGGTCAATTCGTTTCGCTGCCAGGATTTCATCGACAACGAACACCAAAACTATGCCGGTGACCTGGGGCTGGTGCCCAACCCCGCGCTCTACCAATTGGTACGCGAATCCGACTGCCTGCTGGTAATCGGCGCGCGTCTCGGTGAAATGACCACCGCCGGCTTCAGCCTGATCGATATTCCCTGCCCGCAACAGCGCCTGATCCACGTGCACGCGGGCGCCGAGGAAATTGGCCACATTTATCAGCCGGAGCTCGGCATCAATGCCGCATCGCAAACCTTCGTTGCTGCACTGGCGGCCGCCCCCACACCTGCGAGCTCAAGCGACCGGCAGCAGCGGGTAGCAAATGCGCATCGGCAATACCTGGACTGGAACGCGCCGATCAGCGTGCCGGGGGACGTTCAACTCGCAGAAATCTTCCACTGCGTCCGCGCGCACACCGACGCGGACGCCATCCTCTGCAACGGCGCGGGTAACAACACCGGCTGGTTGCAGCGCTTCTTTCGCTACCGCCAGTATCGCAATCAACTGGCGCCCACCAGCGGCACCATGGGCTATGGCCTGCCGGCGGCGATCGCGGCCAAATTACGCCATCCCGAGCGCTGCGTGGTGGCGGTGACCGGTGACGGCGATTTCATGATGACCGGGCAGGAATTTGCCACCGCCATGCAGTACCAGGTCGAGGATCATCGTGATCGTGGTCAACAACGGTATCTACGCCACCATCCGCATGCACCAGGAACGCGAGTACCCGCATCGGGTCATCGGCACCGACATGATCAATCCCGATTTCGTGCTGCTGGCCGAGGCACACGGCGCACACGCCGAACGCGTGACCCGCACCGCGCAATTCGAGGCGGCCTTCAAACGCTGCCTGGCCGCCGACCGACTGGCGCTGATCGAAGTGCAACTCGATGCCAACGTGCTGACGCCGACCGCCACCGTCGATAGCCTGCGGGCGCGGGCGAAGTAACGCGAAGTGAATTAATCCGGCTGATGCCTGCGCAACGATGTCGCAGCGGCGCCGGGCCTGCGTCAGGTAAAATTGACGCGGCCGTTATTGTCGATAGTATAATTGCTCATCCTGGGGCTATCTTTGGGCCGTGATGGGTCCACACACTGGAAAACGATGGATATTGAAGCGCTTTTATTGCAGAGTTTGCAGCTACTGGGCCTCGGAATGGGCGCGGTGTTCATCATCCTGACTTTGCTGATCGTGATCATTTCGATCGTCTCGAAGATTGTTCCGGAAGAAGTGAGCGCGCCCATCGTAAACAAAACACATGGGGTAGATCCCGCGCACATCGCGGCGATATCTGCGGCACTCCATTTGCATCGCAATAAGAATCGCTATAAAAAAAGGTAAGCGAATATGTCGAAACCGTTATTGATTACCGACCTGGTACTGCGCGACGCGTCGCAGTCCTTGCTGGCGACGCGCGTGCGCATCGAAGACATGCTGCCGATCGCGGCAAAACTCGACCAGGTCGGGTTCTGGTCGCTGGAAACCTGGGGCGGGGCGACCTTCGATTCCTGTATTCGCTACCTGGGCGAGGACCCCTGGGAGCGTCTGCGCCTGCTCAAGAAGGCGATGCCGAACACGCCGATGCAAATGCTGCTGCGCGGCCAGAACGCCCTCGGTTACCGCCACTACGCCGACGACGTGATCGAGAAATTCGTCGAACGCTGCGCGGTTAACGGTATGGACGTGTTTCGTATCTTCGACGCGATGAACGACATGCGCAATTTGGAAACCGCGATCAAGGCGACGATCGCCGTCGACAAGCACGCGCAAGGTGCGCTGTCCTACACGCTGAGCCCGGTGCACAACGTCGACCTGTGGGTCGACATGGCCAAGCAACTCGAAGACATGGGCAGCCACTCGATCTGCATCAAGGACATGGCGGGCCTGCTCAAGCCCTACACCGCTGAGGAAATGGTCACGCGCATCAAGGAAAGCTGCACGGTGCCGCTCAGCATCCACTGCCATGCCACCACCGGCCTGTCCACGGCTACGCTGATGAAGGCGATTGACGCCGGCGTCGACATGATCGACACGTCAATCTCATCGATGAGCCTGACCTATGGGCATTCACCCACGGAAACCTTCGTCGCCATCATGCAGGAGAGCGAGCGCGCCACCGGCATGGACCTCGACCTGCTCGAGGAAATCTCGCTGTATTTTCGTGATGTGCGCAAGAAGTATGCGAAGTTCGAAGGCGCGCTGAAAGGCGTCGACCCGCGCATTTTGACCGCGCAGGTGCCCGGTGGCATGCTCACCAACCTGGAACACCAGTTGCGCGACCAGAATGCCACCGACAGACTCGATGAAGTGCTGAAGGAAATCCCCAGCGTGCGCAAGGACCTCGGCTACGTGCCGCTGGTGACGCCAACCTCGCAAATCGTCGGTTCGCAATCGGTCATCAACGTGTTGAGCGGTGAGCGCTACAAGTCGATCAGCAAGGAAACTGCCGGCGTGTTGCGTGGTGAGTATGGCGCGACGGCGGCACCGGTCAACGCGGAGCTGCAGGCACGCGTGCTCGATGGCGACGAACCGATCACCTGTCGGCCGGCCGATCTGATCGAACCCGAAATGGACAAGCTGACCGCCGAGCTGAAGGCGCTGGCCAAAGAAGAAAACTTCAAGCTGGTCGACGATGAGATCGATGACGTGTTGATTTACGCGTTATTCCCCCAGGTGGGGACCAAGTTCCTGAAGAATCGCGGCAATCCGGATGCCTTCGAACCGGCACCCGGCAAGGAACCCGCCGCGAGCCCGGCGCCAGCCGCCGCAGAAGCAGCCGCAGCGCAAACGGCCGAACCGGGACAGGCCGAGAGCTATCGCGTCAGCGTCAATGGCACCGAGTACGATGTCGTGGTCGGGCCGGGTAACGCCGACATCAGCCAGATCAAAACGGCCGCCGCGCCGACGCCAGGCACCCCGGCCGCAGCACCGGCACCGGCACCCGCTGGCAGTGGCACCGAAGTCAAGGCACCGCTTTCCGGCAGTATCATCGAGGTACTGGTCATCGGTCGGCCAGCAAATCAAAGACGGCGATCCGGTGATTGATCATCGAGGCGATGAAAATGGAAACCGAGATTCGCGCCAATGCGCAGTGGCACGGTGCAATCGATCGCGGTGAAGAAAGGCGACTCCATCCAGTCAGACCAATCCCTGATGGTCATCGGCTAAGCCGCATGGAACAGGGTCTGCTGCAGCTCTGGGCATCCACCGGGCTCTACAACTTCACCCTCGGGCAACTGGTCATGATCGCGGTCGGCGGGTCTGCTGATCTTTCTGGCCATCAACAAGGGATTCGAACCGCTGCTGCTGATCCCGATCGGCTTCGGCGGCATCCTCGCCAACATTCCGATTGCCGGAATCGCCGGGCCCGATGGCCTGCTCGGCATTCTCTACCACGCGGGTATCGAAACCGGCGTGTTTCCGCTACTGATCTTCATGGGCGTCGGCGCGATGACCGACTTCGGCCCGCTGCTGGCGCGCCCGAGCCTGATGATCCTGGGCGCGGCCGCGCAGTTCGGTATCTTTTTCACGCTGTTCGGTGCGATCGCGATGAACCTGATCCCGGGCATGGAGTTTCACCATGGCCGACGCGGCCGCCATCGCCATCATCGGCGGCGCCGATGGCCCGACCGCGATCTATGTTGCCTCGCGACTGGCGCCCGACCTGCTCGGCGCGATTGCCGTGGCCGCCTATTCCTACATGGCGCTGGTGCCGATCATCCAGCCGCCGATCATGAGGCTGCTGACCACCGAGGAAGAGCGCAGCACCAAGATGACGCAGTTGCGCCGGGTGTCGAAGCTGGAAAAGATCCTGTTTCCGCTGATCCTGCTGCTGGTGGCCATCCTGTTGCTGCCATCCGCCACACCGCTGATCGGCATGCTGTGTTTCGGCAACCTGCTGCGTGAGTGCGGCGTGGTCGAGCGCCTGAGCAATACCGCGCAGAACGAACTGATCAACATCGTCACCATCTTTCTCGGTCTCGCGGTCGGCTCCAAGCTCGCCGCCGACAAGTTCCTCAGCGCCGAGACCCTCGGCATCCTGTTGCTCGGCATGGTCGCGTTTTCGATCGGCACCGCGGCCGGCGTGCTGATGGGCAAGGTGATGTACCGGGTTACCGGCAAGGCCGGTCAACCCGCTGATCGGCGCCGCCGGTGTCTCCGCGGTGCCGATGGCGGCGCGCGTCGCCAACAAGATCGGCCTGCAGGCCAACCCGCAGAACTTCCTGCTGATGCACGCCATGGGCCCCAACGTTGCCGGTGTCATCGGCTCGGCGGT
>CAWIHJ010000044.1:0-10976 GCA_963835795.1 uncultured Gammaproteobacteria bacterium | reverse complement strand
GCTTTGCGTCAAACTCGGCGCGCAGGGCATCAGCCAGTTGCTGTTTAGTCGTCGACATATCAGCGGGCAATGGTGTTGGTGCGTTTGATCTTGTTTTGCAGTTGCAATATTCCGTAGAGCAACGCTTCGGCGGTTGGTGGACAACCGGGCACATAGATATCAACCGGCACTACCCGGTCGCAACCGCGAACCACCGCGTAGGAATAATGATAATACCCACCGCCGTTGGCGCAGGACCCCATCGAGATGACCCAACGTGGCTCGGCCATCTGGTCATACACTTTGCGCAAGGCAGGGGCCATCTTGTTGACCAGCGTGCCGGCCACGATCATCACGTCCGACTGTCGTGGACTGGGACGGAAGATGATACCGAATCGGTCCAGATCGTAACGCGCCGCACCCGCCTGCATCATTTCGACCGCGCAACAGGCCAGGCCAAAGGTCATTGGCCACATCGACCCGGTACGCGCCCAGTTGATCAGCTTGTCTGCCGTAGTGGTGACAATACCCTGCTCGAATACGCCTTCTATTCCCATTCCAGCGCTCCTTTTTTCCATTCGAAAATAAAGCCGATGACCAGCACCCCGAGAAATACAGCCATCGCTACCAGGCCGAAAGTACCGATCTGGTCGAGCACGATCGCCCAGGGAAACAGGAATGCGATCTCGAGATCAAAGATGATGAAGAGTATCGCCACCAGGTAGTAGCGAACGTCGAATTTCATGCGACTGTCTTCGAAGGCTTCGAAGCCGCATTCATAGGGAGAATTCTTTTCCGCATCGGGACGCGATGGCCCCAGCAATTTACCCAGCACGATAAATACAGATCCCATCACGAGCGTAATGCACATGAAAATAAGAATCGGTAGATAGTTACCTAGCATGGAATGCCCAACATGGATTTTTTCCCCCGAAAACCTGCATTTTGGCTGCGAGGCGCCAGTCTATTGTGGCACCTATATAGTGTCAAGAAATCTGCGAAGGACACATCATTTCAGCGCGTAAAAACAAAAATCCCGGGCAGGAAACTGACCATACCCGGGATTATGTTCAGTATCGACCCAGCAGGTTCTCTTCGATACATTAACATGTGGTGCCGATGGCCGGACTCGAACCGGCACAGCTTTCGCCACTACCCCCTCAAGATAGCGTGTCTACCAATTCCACCACATCGGCTTGATCCCGGTTACTCGACCGGGGGTAAATCTGATTCCTGTGCGGCGCCGCTTTCACCATCGACCGCTGGCATATCGCCGACTGTCTCGGGTGCTGCCTCGAATTCCTGCGCAGTCACACTGCCGGTAACGCTTTGCGGCCCTTCGCGATTGCTCGACAAATAAGCCAGCGCCATGCAGGTGATAAAAAACAAGATGGCGATGATCGTGGTCGCCCTGGTCATGAAGTTACCCGAACCACGTCGCACCAAAAACGGTCGCCGAGGCGCCACTGCCAAACGCGGCGCCGGCATCGGCGCCCTTGCCGTGTTGCATCAGGATCAACACGATCAACGAGATCGACAGGATAACCTGCACCACTAATAAAATACTGTTATAGAGTTCCATATTCTTTCCTGTTGCAGCCGGCTAGACTGCCTGGGCTATAGCGAGAAAATCGTCGGCCTTGAGCGATGCACCGCCGATCAATCCACCATCGATATCGGTTTGTGACAACAAATCGGCCGCATTACCGGGATTCATGCTGCCACCGTATAAAATCTGTACCTGTTGCGCCACGTTACTATCCTGCAGGGCGAGGCGGCTACGAATAAAAGCGTGCACTGCCTGTGCCTGCTCCGGCGTCGCTACCTGGCCAGTGCCAATGGCCCAAACCGGCTCGTAAGCAATAACCGCTTGCGCAAAGCTTGCAATACCATTCAATTCGAGCGCGGCATCCAGCTGACGCGCAACCACCGTTTCGGTTACGCCGGATTCGCGTTCTTCGAGGCTTTCACCCACACACAGAATCGGTTTAATCCCCGCGGCCAGCGCCATGGCAAAGCGTGCGGCGACCAGTTGATCCGACTCGCCATACAGGGCACGCCGTTCGGAATGGCCAACGATCGCATAACGACAACCGCAATCAACCAGCATCTGCGCCGAAATTTCACCGGTAAAAGCACCCGCTTCCCGATCACAGACATTCTGTGCTCCGAGCGCGATGTCGCTATCCGCCAGCATGCCACCTATTTTCATCAGGTAGACGGCAGGTGGGCAAATCGCAAGTTCGGCCTTGCCGGCGTCACCCGCCATGAATGCCTTCAACCAGTTCAATGGCAGATTGCAGATTGCCATTCATTTTCCAGTTGCCTGCGATAAGGCTAGTGCGCATATTGTTTTCCGGTCATTTAAAAGGCGCCAAAGGGTACTCACCTACGCCCAATAAATCAATCGACAATTGGAGATAAAGGCTATTTTTTGCCGGGCCACTCAAGCTTTGGCGACATCGGATACGGTTTGCGCCAATTGCGCGGCAAGATCCGCAACCTGCGCCTCATCCTGCCCTTCGACCATCACCCGAATCAGCGGTTCGGTGCCGGATGGACGCAACAGCACGCGCCCGGAATGCGCCAGTGCCTGTTCGGCGCTGGCAATGGCATCCTGCACCGCGGATGACTGGGCCAGGTCGATGCGCCTGGCGATCGGCACATTGATCATGGTCTGCGGGTAAACCGCCATGTCACGACAGGCTTCGGTCAAGGTCTGACCCTTGCCGATCAACGCGTCAAGTACCTGCAGGGCGGCAATAATACCGTCGCCGGTGGTGGTCTTGTCGAGGCAGATAATGTGGCCCGATGATTCGCCACCCAGGTGCCAGTTGTTGTGCACCAGTTTTTCCATGACGTGTCGATCACCGACCGCGGCCCGTTCAAACGGAATTTCGAGCGCCTGCAACGCGTGCTCGAAACCGAGATTGCTCATCACCGTGCCGACCACGCCACCACCGAGCAAGCCCCTGGTTTGCCGGGCGCGGGCGATGATGTAGAGCAACTGGTCACCGTTTTTCACCTCGCCCTGCGCATCCATCATCATCACCCGGTCACCGTCACCGTCAAAGGCGATTCCCAGATCAGCGCCGTTTTCGAGCACGTGGCTGCGCATGCTTTCGGGGTGCAGGGCGCCGACCTGATGATTGATATTCATACCATTCGGGCTGGTACCGACCTCAATGACCTCGGCGCCGAGTTCGCGAAACACGGCGGGCGCAATATGGTAGGTCGCGCCATTGGCGCAATCGATCACCAGTTTCATGCCGCGCAGGCTGGTATGAAAATCGATCGAACTCTTGCAGAATTCGATGTAGCGTCCCTTGGCATCTTCCATGCGCGTGGCGCGACCAATTTGTTCCGGCTCCACCATTTTTAACGGCTGCTCGAGCAGCGCCTCGATCTCGAACTCGGTCGCGTCCGGCAACTTGAAGCCATCGCCATTGAAGAACTTCACGCCATCGTCGTGATAGGGGTTATGCGACGCGCTGATGACGATCCCGGCACTGGCGCGCTGCGACTGGGTGATATAGGCAATGGCCGGGGTTGGCATCGGCCCCAGCAGCAGGACATCGAGACCGGCGGCGGCAAGGCCTGCTTCGAGCGCGGATTCGAACATGTATCCGGAGATACGCGTATCCTTGCCAATCACTACCTGCCCATGATTTGCCCGCGCCAATACCTTGCCTGCAGCCCAGCCCAGCTTCATGATGAAATCCACTGTCATGGGCGGCTTGCCGACACGTCCGCGGATGCCATCGGTACCAAAGTATTTTCGTTTCATAGCCCTACTCGACCCATTGCCCTGACCATCGCCAGCGCATCAGCGGTTGCCGCGACGTCGTGCACGCGGATGATATCGGCGCCTTGCATGGCCGCAATCACGGCCACCGCCAGACTGCCATAAAGACGCTGATCGGCCGGTTTGTCGAGCACTGCACCTATCATACCCTTGCGTGACATTCCGACCAGCAAGCGCACACCCAATCGCTGGAACTCGCTTAAAGATTTCAACAATAACAGATTATGTTCCAGGGTTTTACCGAAACCGAAGCCGGGATCGACAATGATATTGTGTCTTTCGATTCCCGCCGCCTCGGCAGCATCGATGCGTTCCTGCAAGAACTCCATGACCTCGACCACCACGTCCGCGTAGGTCGGATTTTGCTGCATGGTTGCGGGCCTACCCTGCATGTGCATCAGGCAAACCGGCACCTGCAACTGCGCCGCCACCTGTAACGAATCTTCCTGGCGCAAGGCCCAGATGCTATTGATGATATTGGCACCCGCAGCGACCGCGGCACGCATCACCGTCGACTTATTGGTATCGATCGAAATCGGGATACCGGAAATCTCGCGGATCGCTTCAATCAGCGGAATGGTGCGCGCGAGTTCTTCCTGCGCGTCCACCGCCTGCGAACCTGGTCGGGTTGATTCACCGCCGATATCAAGAATATCGGCGCCGCTGGTCATCATCCGCTTTGCCTCGGCAAACGCCTTGTCAAAGGTATCGAAGCGACCAGCGTCGGAAAACGAATCGGGGGTCGTGTTGATGACCCCCATCAGTTGCAATGAGTTGGAAATGCGCAGTTCCGACATTAACCCGGTGCTCGTCGGGAACCTGCCTGGCTAGTGCAGTTTTGCGGGATCGAGATCTGGATCCTCTGGGGAACTCACTTTGTCCGCAGGTTCATCGGGAGTAGGCCCCGGCTCATCGTCCGACCAGTCCTCGCGGCGGACCCGGTTCCTTGCCTTCCATGATCGTGTCGATCTGGGCGGCATCGATGGTTTCATACTTCATCAAGGCATCCGCCATCAGGTGGAGCTTTTCCTCGTTCGCCTTGAGGATATCGACCGAACGCTGGTAGTTACGGTCGATGAGACTGCGAATTTCAGAATCGATCGCCTGCGAGGTCTCATCGGATACGGTCTTTTGCTTGCCGTAGGATTTGCCGAGGAATACCTCGCCTTCATCCTCGCTATAGGACAGCGGCCCCATGCGGTCGGACAGACCCCACTGGGTCACCATGCTGCGCGCAATACTGGTGGCGCGTTCGATGTCGTTGGAAGCGCCGGTAGTCACCGCGTCATCGCCAAAAATCAGTTGCTCGGCGATACGCCCGCCAAACAGGCTCGACAACTGGCTTTCCAGGTGTTGCCTGCTGTAGCTGTAGCGATCGTCCTCGGGCAGGAACATGGTCACGCCAAGCGCGCGGCCGCGCGGAATAATGCTGACCTTGTAAACCGGGTCGTGATCGGGCACCAGGCGCCCGACGATGGCATGGCCCGCCTCGTGGTAGGCGGTCAGTTTCTTTTCATCTTCCTTCATGATCATCGAGCGTCGCTCGGCACCCATCATGATCTTGTCCTTGGCGCGCTCGAATTCGGCCATGGTCACCATTTTCTTGTTGGCGCGCGCCGCAAACAGCGCAGCCTCGTTGACCAGGTTGGCGAGATCCGCACCGGAAAAACCCGGGCGTTCCGCGCGCGATCACCATCGGCGTCGACATTGTCGGCGGCCGGCACCTTGCGCATGTGCACCTTGAGAATATGCGAACGACCGCGCACGTCGGGCAATGGCACGACGACCTGGCGGTCGAAGCGGCCGGGTCGCAACAGCGCCGGATCGAGCACATCGGGGCGGTTGGTCGCCGCGATCACGATCACGCCTTCGTTACCTTCGAAGCCGTCCATCTCCACCAGCAACTGGTTCAGGGTCTGTTCGCGTTCGTCGTGACCACCGCCAAGCCCGGCGCCACGATGGCGTCCGACCGCGTCGATCTCGTCGATGAAAATAATGCAGGGCGCATGCTTCTTCGCCTGCTCGAACATGTCGCGTACGCGCGACGCGCCGACACCGACAAACATTTCGACGAAATCGGAGCCCGAAATGGTGAAAGAACGGCACCTTGGCTTCGCCGGCAATGGCCTTGGCGAGCAAGTGTTTTACCGGTACCCGGTGAGCCCACCATCAGCACGCCGCGCGGAATCTTGCCGCCCAGTTTCTGGAACTTGGACGGATCGCGCAGGAACTCGACCAGTTCGGAGACTTCTTCCTTGGCTTCATCGACACCGGCGACGTCGTTGAAGCTGATATTGATCTGGTCTTCACCGAGCAGCCTGGCCTTGCTTTTGCCGAACGACATGGCGCCACGGCCACCGCCACCGCCCTGCATCTGGCGCATGAAGAATATCCACAGCCCGATCAGCACGATGAACGGAAACCAGCTGATAAACATGTGACCGAGCAATGATGGCGGCTCGGGAGGCTTACCCACGATAGAGACATTGGCGCGTTCCAGGTCACCGATCAGCGCGCCGTTATTGGTTTCCGGGCTATAGGTTGAAAACGGGGCGCCGGAAACTAGTTTGCCGTTGATATTCTGCCCTTCGATCGTGACTTCCCGCACCTGGCCCTGCTTGACCTGGGTCAGGAAATCGGAATAGATCAGGGATTGCGCACTGGTAGTGCGATCGCCGAAGCTGTGGAATACCGACAGCAACACTACCGCAATGACAATCCACAACACTAAATTCTTGACTACGTCATTCACTCAATTACACCTGTTTGGCCAGTTAACGGCCCGTTTCGGTTGATGTTTATCGCTACAATCTGCAGATATTAGCGCATTTTCTCCGTACCAGCCTATCTAAGACCATCACAAACCGCATAAATTTCACTCGATCTGGATCTTGATGCATCCGGTTTGCGCAACTTGACCGACCTTAAAAATACGCCGCATCGTGGCAATCAGATCATCGCAACCCGCACCCTGAAACAATTTGACGACAAAAGCACCCGTTGGATTCAGGTAGTTTTGCGCCAGGTCCAGCGCCAATTCCGCCAGGTAAATCGATTTTGGCTGATCGATGCTGTCCATCCCACTTAAGTTGGGGGCCATATCCGACAATACAAGATCGAAGTGACGCCCATCAGCTTAGCGACAGCACGCGATCCAGAGTTGCCTGTTCGGTAAAATCCCCCTGCAGAAATTCGACACCGGCTATCGGTTCGACCGGCAACAGGTCGACGGCGATGATCTTGCCCTTCTCGCCGATGATAGTGCTCGCATACTCACTCCAGCCACCGGGGGCTGCACCGAGATCGAGCACCAATTGCCCTGGCTTGATCAAGTGGTCCTTTTGCTGGATTTCGGCCAGCTTGAAGACTGCGCGTGAACGATAGCCTTCGGCACGCGCTTTCTGTACGTATTCATCCTGGTGATGCTCCTGCAACCAGCGCTTGCTTGACTTGGATCGTGACATGCCCGGCATCTTGCCAGAACGCAGCCCAAAACACAGCCCAAAACACAACTAATACCATGCAATCGAAAGCCGCGATGGCAAATCGCTGTGCTACCATGCGCGTCTTTCAACATCACCCGAATCAACCCCATGCGATTGACCAGCGCACAGATCAAGCGGCTCAAGGCCGAAAGTCATCGGCTCAATTTGAAGCCGGTAGTCATCATCGGCCAGAAAGGCATGAGCGATAACCTGCAAAGTGAAATCGATACTGCGCTTAGCCATCATGAGCTGCTCAAGCTGCGCATTCCAGCGCTCGACAAGCCAGGCAAGCGTGAACTGGGCATGCAGATTTGTGCGCAACACGAGGCGCAGTTGGTGCAGAGCATTGGCAACGTGATCGTGATTTATCGCGCTAATCCGGAGATCAATCGTTTTGCCGCGCTGCTTGGCTGAACGGCCGGCGTCCCATTACCTGTAGCAAATCACCCGTAGCAAATCACCTGTCGCAATTTACTTATAGCGAATCGCGGTTATCGCGTATTCCCGGTTGCCGCCCGGCGCTTCGACAATAACATCCTCGCCTTCTTCCTTGCCGATCAGCGCGCGCGCAATCGGTGAACTGATGGCTATACGGTTCTCGTTGATGTCGGCCTCGATATCACCGACGATCTGATACTTCACCTCGGCATCGGTCGCCATATCGAGCAATTCCACGGTACAGCCAAAAATGACCCGGTCCTGCTGGTTGATGCGGGTGATATCGATAATCTGCGCATTCGACAGGGCCCCTTCCAGCTCGGCGATCCGGCCCTCGACAAAACTTTGTTCTTCGCGCGCCGCATGATACTCGGCATTCTCCTTGAGATCGCCGTGCTCCCTGGCCGTGGCGATAGCTTCGATAATCTCTGGTCGCTTGACTGATTTGAGTTGCTTCAACTCCAGCCTGAGGCGTTCGGCTCCGGCAGCGGTAAGCGGTATCTGGTTCATTTGGTTGTCGCCTGGTGTAGGGATTGTAGGCAGTATACGTCCTCGACCTCGCGATGCGCCATCGCCAGACAGGTTGCCTTGCCAGCCGATATGGTAGTCGTATAACACACCGAATGCATCAGGGCTTCGCGTCGAATGGCATAGGAATCGGCAATCGCGGAGCGTCCCTCGGTGGTATTGACGATGAATACGATTTCATCGTTTTTGATCATATCGACGATATGCGGCCGCCCTTCCTTGACCTTGTTGACGTGCTGACAGGCGATTCCGGCGTCACGAATCACTTTTGCGGTACCCCCGGTAGCAACCAGGTTGAAACCCCTGGCATCGAGATCGCGCGCCAGTTCGCGACTGCTGTCGCGTCGGCTTCGCGCACGCTCAGGAACGCAGTCCCGGGCATAGGAATCTTTGCGCCCGCAGCCGAGCATACGCCTTGGCATAGGCTTCGGCAAAACTGCGGCCGATGCCCATGACTTCGCCGGTGGATTTCATTTCCGGGCCCAGGATCGGATCAACGCCCTGGAACTTGGCGAACGGAAACACCGATTCCTTGACGGAAATGAAATTGGGAGTGACCTGCTCGGTCTGACCCTGCTGCGCGAGACTCTGCCCAACCATGCAGCGTGCCGCCACCTTGGCCAGCGGCACGCCAGTCGCCTTGGATACAAACGGCACGGTGCGCGAGGCGCGCGGATTGACTTCGAGCACGTAGACTTCATCGTCCTTGATCGCGAACTGCGTGTTCATCAGGCCGACCACCTTCAATTCGCGCGCCATCGCGGTGACCTGCTCGCACAGGCGCTGCTGTATTTCGCCGACAGCGTGTATGGCGGTAGCGAACAGGCGGAATCACCCGAATGCACGCCGGCCTGCTCGATGTGCTCCATCAATCCGCCAATGAACACCTGCTCGCCATCGCAGATCGCGTCGACGTCGACTTCGACCGCCTGATCGAGAAAGTGATCCAGCAACACCGGCGAATCACGCGTCACCTTGACCGCTTCGCGCATATAGCGCGTCAGCTCTTCCTGGTCGTGTACGATTTCCATGGCCCTGCCACCCAGTACGTAGGAAGGCCGCACGACCAGCGGATAGCCGACCTGATCGGCGAGCTCGACCGGCGGACTCGACATCGAAGGCAATGCGATTGGGCGGCTGCAGCAATTCCAGTTTCTCGATCATCTGCTGAAAACGCTCACGATCCTCGGCGAGGTCGATCGCAGTCCGGCGTGGTGCCGATAATCGGCACGCCGGCCGCTTCCAGCGATCGCGCCAGGTTGAGCGGCGTCTGCCCGCCAAACTGCACGATGACACCCTTCGGTTTTTCCAGGTGGATAATTTCCAGCACATCTTCGAGGTCACCGGCTCGAAGTAGAGTCGGTCCGAGGTATCGTAATCGGTGGATACGGTTTCCGGATTACAGTTGACCATGATGGTCTCGTAACCGTCTTCGCGCATCGCCAGCGCCGCATGCACGCAGCAATAATCAAACTCAATGCCCTGGCCGATACGGTTCGGGCCGCCGCCCAGCACCACGATCTTGTCGCGCGTACTCGGTTCGGCCTCGCACTCGTCGTCATAGCTCGAATAAAGGTAAGCGGTGCTCGAGGCAAACTCTGCGGCACAGGTATCGACCCGCTTGTAGACCGGTCGAATGTCCGAGCTCGCGTCGCCTGGCGGCAGACTTCCAGCTCGTCGCTTCCGAGCAGCAACGGCCAGGCGCTGGTCGGAAAAGCCCTTGCGCTTGAGCGCGCGAATCTCGTCCGCGGTGACGCGATTGCGAGCTGCGACGCGTGGTCAGCGCCCTGCTCGATTTGACCAGGTCCTCGATCTGCACCAGAAACCAGGGATCGATGGCGGTTTGCGCGTAAACGGATTCCAGGCTGTGACCCGAGCGGAAGGCGTCAGCCACATACCAGATGCGCCGGGCGCCGGGCAGGCGCAACTCGGTGCGATACAGATCTTCGAGTTCATCGGCATCCTGCGCCTGAGTCGACGATGGGATCGAGGCCACGCACACCGATCTCGAGACCGCGTAACGCTTTCTGAAACGATTCCTGGAAAGTGCGCCCGATCGCCATCACTTCGCCCACCGACTTCATCTGCGTCGACAGGCGATCATCGGCCTGCGGGAATTTTTCGAAGGTGAAGCGCGGAATCTTGGTCACCACGTAATCGATGCTGGGCTCGAAGGACGCCGGCGTCGCACCACCGGTGATGTCGTTCTGCAATTCATCGAGCGTGTAACCGACGGCCAGCTTGGCCGCCACCTTGGCAATCGGAAAACCGGTCGCCTTGGAAGCCAGCGCCGACGAGCGCGAAACCCGCGGATTCATCTCGATGATGATCATTTCGCCATTTTCCGGGTTGATCGCAAACTGCACGTTGGAACCACCGGTCTCGACGCCGATCTTGCGCAGCACCGCGAGCGACGCGTTGCGCATGATCTGGTATTCCTTGTCGGTCAGCGTCTGCGCCGGCGCCACCGTGATCGAATCACCGGTGTGCACGCCCATCGGGTCGAGGTTTTCAATGGTGCAAATGATGATGCAATTGTCATTGCTGATCACGCACCACTTCCATTTCGAATTCTTTCCAGCCGAGTACCGAGGCTTCGATCAGCACTTCGCTGGTCGGCGACAGGTCAAACCGCGACGGATGATGTCATCGAATTCTTCGCGGTTGTAAGCGATACCACCGCCACTGCCGCCCATGGTGAACGACGGAACAATACGAAACGCGAAGGGGTACCAGAACAT
>CAWIHJ010000043.1:0-20443 GCA_963835795.1 uncultured Gammaproteobacteria bacterium | reverse complement strand
CGAGCAGCACCAGGCGCTGCACCTGCGTGAACTCGACGAATGGCTGGCGCGAGAAAAACCGGTCGCGGTCGGCGAGTGTGGCCTCGATTTTTTCACCTCGCGCGTCGACGAGAAATGGCAAAAACAGTTATTCCAGGAACAACTGGCGCTCGCGGACAATCATCGTTTACCGGTCATCGTGCATGCGCGCAAGGCGCTCGACGAAGTCATCAGCCTGTTACGCCGCCAGGGGCGCCAGGGTGGTGTGCTACACAGCTTTGCCGGCAGCGAGCAGCAGGCGCGGCAGTTATACGACCTCGGGTTCAAGCTTGGTATCGCCGCCACCATTGGTTTCGAACGCGCACGCAAACTGCGTGCGGTGGTCACGGTGATGCCACTGGATGCGTTGCTGCTCGAATCGGATGCGCCCGATCAGCCGGGCGCGGCGCATCGCGGTGAACTCAATCGGCCTGCGTGGATCATCGAACATCTGCAAACCATTGCCGACCTGCGCGGGATCGATGTCGACGGACCTCGCCGCTGCACTCACCCGCAACACCGAGGAATTGTTCAAGCTCTAGCGCCCCGTCGTCCCGGCCGCAGGCCCGATGCGATCAGGCCGAATCGGTTCGTCGCGATGAGCTCTCCCGCTTACCGCTGGAAGTAATTCAGGGGCTGACCCAGCCTCCGGAAACGTCGAGGATGGCGCCGGTCGCGTAGGAAGATTTGTCCGACAGTAAAAACATCACGCCGTTGGCGATCTCGCCGACCTCGGCCGGGCGCCCTAGCGGCACCTGCGGCAATACCCAGTCCAGCCATTCGGGGTGTTCGCGCGCGTAGTCGACACTGATTTCCGTCATGGTAACCCCGGGGCGCAGGCAGTTGACGCGAATGCCCTGGTCGGCCTGCTCGCGCGCCAGGCCAATGGTGAAGGTGTCGATGGCGCCCTTGGAGGCGGCGTAGTCGACATAGGTAAAGGGTCCGCCGTGTTTCGAGGCAGCCGACGATACGTTGACGATGGCGCCGCCATTGCCGCCGTGGCGCTTTGCCATGCGCCGGATCGCGTGCTTGGCACAGATGAAGGCGCCGATCACATTGGCGTCGAACACCCTTCTGCAGATCGCGACATCCATTTCATCGACGCGGGTACCGCCGCCGTTGACGCCCGCATTATTCACCAGCCCGGTGACCGGGCCGAGTTCAAGATCGATTCGCTCGAACATCGCGATGACTTCGTCTTCATTGGCGACATCCGCCTGCAACGCAATCGCAATGCCACCCTTTTGGCGTATTTCGTGCACTACGGCGTCGGCTTCATCCTCCGAGCGCGTGTAATTGATGCAGACCTTCCAGCCCTCGGCCGCTGCCTGGCGACAGATTTCGGCGCCAATCCCCCGGCTACTGCCGGTCACCACCAGTACGTTCATGTGTGCCTCTCGCTTCGCATCATTCGTCACGGATTAAAAATTCCGGCAACTGCCGGATCGACGGGCAGCCGAGCTGGCCCAGGGTCGCGCGTAACTCGTCCTGCAGCACGGCAATCAGGTGTTCGGGACCGCGTGCACCGATTGCGCCCAGTGCGAACATGAAGGCGCGTCCGAGTAACACGAAGTCCGCGCCGAGCGCCAGGTAACGCGCGATATCCAGACCCGAGCGAATACCGCCGTCGGCGATCAGCGGGAAATCGGCACCGACGGCTGCGCGAATCGTCGGCAACGCATCGACGGCGGTCTGCGCCGCATCGAGCTGGCGCCCACCGTGATTGGAGACGACGATCGCGTCCGCGCCGATGTCGACGCAGGCTTTGGCATCGGTGCTATCCAGTATCCCCTTGACGATCAGTTTGCCGGGCCAGTGCGCTCGATACCATTCCAGTTTCTCGCGGCTGACGTGCCCTTCGAGCAGTTGCGCAAGCTGCAGGCCGAGTTCAGCCAGGCTGAGGTGCTCGTCAAGATAGGGTTTCAGCGTCCTGAATTCAGGCACGCCGGCGCGCAACATGGCCAGCGCCCAGGCGGGCCGTTGCAGGATGTCAATAAGGCTGCGCAAGTTGAGTTCAGGCGGTACCGACAGGCCGTTTCGAATGTCGCGCTCGCGCCGTGTTGCGGTGGGAATGTCGACGGTAACGACCAGCGTTTCAAATCCGGCTGCCTGGGCGCGCCGCAGCAAATCGGCATTGATGTCGCTATCGGGAGTGCTGTACTGCTGATACCAGATATGGCCGCCGATCGCGCCGATTTCCTCGATGCTGCTGGTCGCCACGCCACTCAATGCAAATGCTATGCCCCTGGCCCTGGCGGCGCGCGCGATGTGTTCGGCTGCGGCCGGCCAGACCAGCCCGCTCAAGCCAAGCGGTGCAACGCCAAAGGGCAACGGATAATCAGTGCCGAGCAGCGCATGCGACAGATCGGGCGTTTCGGCATCGTCGACCAGGTAGCGTGGCCGCAGCTTGATCCGATCGAGGCGCGTGCAGTTTTCGCTCAACAGGGCTTCCCGACCGATGCCGCCCGCCATGTAATCCCAGGCGAAGCGTGGAATGCGCCGCCGCGCGCTGGCGGCCATCAGCGCCGTGCTGGGAAAACGTCGGTCAAGATCCACTATATCCTCGCGGGCAGTTTGCGCTCGCCGGCACCGACTATGCGCAATCCATGGCACAGCCGCGGGATCTTGATGGTCAAGTCAGCCGCGGTCATGCTTGCCCGCCATTTCCGCTTTTACCGTAGGCGCCCTTCATCAGTGGTTGCGCATCGCGCGGCCTGCCGAGTCGATCGGCGAGGATGCGCAGGCTGGAATGGAAGTCACCACGCTCGATTTGTACCCATTGCAACCAGCGCTGGCCATCGACGGTCAGATCGGTGCGCCCGTGCAATACCCGGTGGTTGTCGAAAATGACGATGTCACCCGGCTTCAGCGTCATGTGCAGGATCAGCGCGTCGTCTTCGGATTGCTGCAACAGGTATTTCAGCGCACGGTAGTATGGCTCGACCTGGTCAGGCGCAATCAGCGCCGGTGCGGCGACCCGGTCATTGATGCGAACGCCACACAAATGGCCAAATTCATCCAGGCTGATGATGGGAAAATCCGTGATCAGGTCGACATCGTCGGCAAAATGGCGGCGAAAACCCTGGTTATTGTGCGCTAGTGCGTAAAAGCCTTCGGGGTCATGGTGGCGCAGGCGTTCGGCGATTTCGAAACCGTCGACAAAGGTCGAAGAGCCGGCCCCGGTCTGGTCGTTGGCAATGCAGTGGAACAACAGCAGCCCGGGTGGCGAAGCGCGATAGGGTTCGTCGGTGTGCGGTTTGAGCGCCTTGATATCGTGGGCGATGCTGCGTTTTGCGGGGTTGAACACCAGGTCTTGCACCCTGCCGAAATTGGATTCCTGGGGGAAGCCGATGCGTCGGCTGAAGGCTTCCACAACACCGGCCTCGACCGGGGCTCCGCGTAAAAAACAGATGCCGTGATCGCGTACTTGCTGCAATACCTGCATCAAGCCAGCGTCGTCATCGACGCTTTCGGCAAAGTCGAACAGGGGCGGATCACGCCGCAAACTGTCATTCCAGGGGCGTGGCACAAAGGCGCGTGCCCGGCGGGCCGCTTCGTCGTAGGCATACTCGCCCAACCATGCGGCCGGGTAGTGCGATTGATGGCCGTCGTCCCAGGTGATGCTGAGGCCCGTTGGGCTGGCGTCCAGGTTGAGCGGTTGCACAGCCAGGTCGAGTGAGGTCAGGCGCAGGCTGCGATAGCCAATGCTCGGGTCACCGCAGTCGCTGCAACGACAGTTATCGCGCAACCAGACAGGGTGATAGTAATTACGACTATCGTCGCTCCAGCAAAGCTCGATGCAGTTGTCGAGCAGGCATGCGGATGTCAATTGGCGATCTGCATGGTGCATGTCGGCGTACTCGGTCCGAGTGGCAATGACACCCGATTCTAGAGGAATACGCCCCGATGGAAAGTGAATTCTTGTCGGGGTGGTCGTCTATTCTGATCGATGCGCGCCAGGGTCGCCGCGCTGGGTCAACCCGTAGCGGTAAAGACTTCGTGTTGCCGTGCCCCGCGCCGTTCGGCATCGAGGTAGTTCTGCTCGCTGAATTCGATTTGCTGCTGGCGATCCACGGTGACCACGCTGCAGGCGCGCGTGCCGTAGCCGGGTGAACGGATAAAGCGGCTCGATAGCAGGCGTTCGATATCCAGCGACACGCCGGTACTCGGCAGTTGGTGATCTTCGGCACCGCGATGGTCGGTGAGAATTTCCATCAAGCGCGGATGCTCGACGTTTTGTGTAATCTGCTGCGCCAGTTCCTCGCGACCACTCGCAAGCTTGGGCCAGGGCTCGTCGAAATGGCCGTTGCTGATACCGTAGACGCCGGCATCGATGCGTCGAATCTCGCGCTCACGATTCGAGTAAAACCACAGTTCCCGGCCATCGCCCAGCAGCAGATTGAAGCCGGCGTACTCCTGGTCGCGTTTGCACAGATGTTGCAGGTAGTCCTCCGGCCCGTCGTTAGCGGCGAGATAGTCGCGCGTGAGCTCGCCGCGCGTGCGCTTGCCGGGCGTCATCGACCCGGGTTCGCGCACGTTGGTCACCGCGGCGAAACACCCGCGGCGATTGACGCCGAGCCAGGTGCCGCCGGCTTCGAGATCGCGCCCGGCAAAGATATCGGCATCGTCCCACCAGTGCGCGTCGCGGCTCGGGCGCGCGTAGTACTCGTCACGATTGGCGATCACGATCAGCGGGTAATCGGGATGCTGCTGGCAGGCAAACAGGATCAGGCACATGATTATCTTCAGAGGCTATCCGAGGTCAGGTTGCAAGCTGATCGATCTCGGGCAGCGGCTGGTTGTCGAGCACGGCTTCGAAGGAACTCAGGCGCTTGTAAATTGACAGCAGTTCAACGATGGTAGTCCACGAATTGACCAGGTACTGAAACGAGTTGCTGACCTGGCTGAAGGCGGTCAGTATCTGCTGCAATATGCCGAAGGTTATCAAACCGGCGGCAATAGTCGGGACCAACAGAATATAGACGAAAATATTGTCGGCCTGTATGTACAACATGCGTGCGACGTTGAAGTACATGTAGTGGAAATAAATGCGGAAGTAATTTTTACGCACGTTGGCAAACAGTTCCTTGAGCGTTATGGGTTGAGCCCGGTTGACATCGTCTTCACCGTAAACCAGTTCCTTGCGAAACGCGGCTTCGACGCGTTGGTTCTTGAAAAATAATCCAGGCAATTTAATGCCGACCAGCGCCAGCAGGCCGGTGCCAAATATTGACCAGACCAGCGATGCGACGAACAGTGGGTGGGCAATCGGGCCGACCAGCGGTAACTCCTTGACGTACTCGGAAAGCACCCAGAGAACGGGCAAAAAGGCGAACAGGGTCATCACGGCATCGACGATTGAAACGCCCAGGCTTTCCATGATTTCCGCGAAACGCATGGTGTCTTCCTGGATACGCTGTGACGCACCCTCGATGGTGCGCACCCGTTTCCATTCCGAGGTGTAGTAATCGTTCATCGCGGTGCGCCAGCGGAAGATAAAGTGACTGACAAAGAAACGCGTCATGACGAAAACAAAAATCGCCAGAAAGGCGATTTCGGCAAATATCAGGATGAGGTCGTACAGCTGGGTGGAATAGGATGTGACGGTTTCGGCGGAACGCTCTGCATTGGCTCCGTCGGCTGAACTCGATCCCCCCAGGGCTTCTTGCACGAGGTCAAAAAACGGGCGACGCCAGTTGTTGATGGCCACCGAAACCTGGACCGAGAAATAGGTGGAGAACAGGATGAGTGCCGAACCGACGATCGACCACCATTGCCAGGGGTGATTGGCGAGGCGAAACCAGAAGCCGGCGAACAACGCGGTGCAGGCGATGAAATACAGGTAAAACAGCAGAAAAGAATCGGTCAGAAAGTGACCCAGGCCAATGATCGGATCGCTTTCCGAAAGGTCGAGGCCCAGCGCCGCGCCCATCTGTTCGTTGAACCCGTACCAGACAAAGGCGCAAGCGCCGGCGTAACCGACGACCGACAGGAAGAAAATTTTTGGGTTCGGGAAAAAGGATCTAAACATGATCAGGGACTCTTTGGGTTATACGCGGGTGAAGCGCTATAGACAGGGTATGCCAGCAATGATTCAAATTGCACAGTGTTAATCGTTGCCGGGCAAATACGGTTCGACCAGCTGGCGCATCATTTCGATGTGCGCTTCGCGGTCGTTGAGCGCCGGAATGTAATCAAATTCTTCGCCACCCAGTTGCAGAAATTCATCGCGGTATTCGACCTTGATTTCATCCAGGGTTTCCAGGCAGTCGGCCGAAAAACCGGGACAGATCACGTCCACGGCCTTGATGCCGCCGGCGACCAGGCTTTTTAGCGATCGGAGGTGTACGGCTGGATCCAGTGCTGGCGGCCGAAGCGCGACTGGTAACTGATCGACCAGTCGGCATCGGCCAGCCCGAGTTTCTCGGCAAGTGCCTGCGCGCTGGTCTCACACTGGCGCTGGTAGGGATCGCCGCGGTCGACATTGGCCTGCGGCAGGCCGTGAAAAGACATCAACAGGTGCCGCTGGCCGCGTTGCCAGTGTTCGCGCACCGAGTCGGCCAGGGCTTCGATATAAGCCGGGTGATCCGGGTAGTAACCGATAAACTCGATCTGTGGCGCGTAGTTCAGTTGCTTCAGGCTGGCGAGCAAGTGCTTGTAGCTGGTCGCGGTGGTGGTCACCGAGTACTGCGGGTAGAGCGGCAGCACGATCAACCTGTCGACGCCGGCAGTCTGCAACAGGCGCAACACCGATATAAACGACGGATTGCCGTAGCGCATCGCCAACTCGACGTGCACCCGCTCGAACAGCATTTGCTGGAGTGCGTCGCGTTGCCGTTTGGCGAAGGCCAGCAACGGCGAACCCTGATCACTCCAGACGCGAGCGTAGGCTTTCAGTGTTTTTGGGCTGCGCAACGGCAGGATGACGCCGTAGAGTAATGGCAGCCACAAAAAGCGCGGCAGCCGCACCACCAGATGGATCCGACAGGAACTCGCGCAAGAAACGCTTTACGGAACCCAGTTCCAGCGTGTCTGGAGTCCCCAGGTTGGTCAGTATTACCGCGGTGTTGGCGGGCATTGCAGCAGGCTCCTGGACTGAATCGCGGCCAGTGTAATTGGCGTCGGGTTTAAAGTCACTGGCATTCCTGCAGGGGATATTTTTTGCGATTGAGTGAAATTAGATAAAAGCTATTGTAAGCAAATATTCAATTTATAAAATTATTCAATAAATCGTCTTCCGACTCTTGACACGCGAAAGATATTCACACGCTTGCCGGCTTGCCATTGTCTGTCCCCATTTCTCTCGACAAGGATCGATCAATATTTAATCAGGTAGCGTAACTCATTGAATTTAAATAAGAAATTAAATCGCTGCAAAAATGAACAATCTAATGAATGACCAACGGGAATGCGGCCCTCAGACGGTTATATTCGTTTCATCCACAGACTTATCCACAGATAATGTGGATAAAACCATTTGTTAAGACTTCTTAGCAATTTAGCATTTACTTGACTGAAACAACATTAACTTTGTGCGCTAAGTTGAAAAGCGGATTTAATCGTTTAAGCGGCTGAGCCGTCCCTTCAATTCGAGTATGATTCCCCTTTAATTTCGAGTCCATTGCGTGCCGCCACCCCGATTCGCCGCTTTCGCTATAGCCCTGCCCTTGTATCGCCGTTTCGAGTACCGGATCGATGGCGCTGCAGTGGCCGTCGCCGGTACGCGTTATCGCCTGCCGTTTGCCCAGGGTACGCGCAGCGGAATTCTACTCGAAGTCAACGACGGCAGCGAATTCGATGCGACCAAAATCAAGCCGGTACTCGAATGCCTCGATGAGGAACCGGTGCTGGACACGCACATGCTCGCGCTGGCTCACTGGATGTCGGACTACTATCAGCAACCCATCGGCGAAGTGATTTTTCAGTGCCTGCCCGGATATTTACGCGGTTTGCGGGCGCAGCAGTCGCTGCGCGTCAAGCGCTGGCGCCTGACGCATGCCGATGCGCAGGCGATCGCAGCCCTCGAGCGCACTTCGCCACGCCAGTTCGAGATCGCTGCCGCGCTGCAGCAGGCAACCAACGGGCTGACCGCTGCCGATTTCAAGCGCCTGAATGCCAACTGGAATCAGCCGGTCAAGGCGCTGGAGAGTAAAGCCATAATCCAATGGGAGTGGGACGATAGTGGCTTCAGCCCGGCTATCGAAGCTGAAATGCCGACCTTGAGCGCGGAACAGGCTGACACCGTCGCTGCCATCGAGCCGCGGCTGCAGAATTTTGCCGTGCACATGCTGGATGGCATTACCGGCAGTGGCAAGACCGAGATTTACCTGCGCCTGATTGCCTCCTGTCTCAACAGCGGCCGCCAGGCCATTTACCTGGTACCGGAAATCGGCCTCACCAGCCAGTTGCTCGACCGCGTTCGGCAACGCTTTGGCGAGTGTTTCGCCATCTCGCATTCGGGCCTGACCGAGCACCAGCGCTATCGAGCCTGGGACCAGTTTCGCCGCGGCGAAGTCGGTATCATGCTCGGCACGCGTTCCAGCCTGTTTGCGCAGAGCACAAAGCTTGGCCTGATCATCATCGATGAAGAGCACGATCAATCCTACCGCCAGGAAGACGGGGTGCGCTACCACGCGCGTGACGTCGCTATCAAGCGCGCGCAAATGCTCGACATCCCCATCGTGCTGGGCTCGGCAACGCCATCGCTGGAAACGCTCGCCAACTGTGAACGCAGCGACTGGTTTCGCTATCGCCTGGACCATCGCCCGACCGCCTTCGCGCCCGCGCAAATCGAATTGATCGATGTGCGCGACAGCCGCTTTGATCATGGTTGCGCGGCAGCAACCCTGGCGCGCATCGAAGCGCATTTACAGCAGCGTGGCCAGGTGCTGGTCTATCTGAATCGCCGCGGCTTTGCCCCCATCGTGATGTGCCATGAATGCGGGTGGCAGGCGCAATGCAGTCACTGCGATGCGCGCCTGACCCTGCACCACTCGCTGCAGGCCATGCTGTGTCACCATTGTGGTTTGCGCGAAGCGCCGGCCGAGGTTTGCCCGGAATGCGGCCATGGCGAAATTCGTCACTACGGAATCGGCACCGAGCAACTCGAACAGGGATTGCGGTTGCGCTTCGCGCACACTCCGGTGTTGCGCGTCGACCGCGATGTGATCTCCTCGCGTGAAGCGCTCAAATCACGCCTCGAGCAATTGCAAAGCGGCGAACCCTGCATCCTGGTTGGTACGCAGATGATCGCCAAAGGCCACGACTACCCGGCGATCACCCTGTCGGTGGTACTCGATGCTGACCAGGCCCTGTTCAGCGCTTCGTACCGCGCCAGCGAACGCCTGGTGCAAACGCTCTTCCAGGTCTGTGGGCGTTCCGGACGCGGCGACCGGGCAGGGGAGGCGATCGTGCAAACGCGTTTCCCCGAGCACCCGTTGATGCAGGCGCTCATCAAGCGCGATTACCGCGATATCGCCGCGGACCTGTTGCAGGAGCGTCGCCTGCTCGGCTTCCCGCCCTGCGCGCGCGCCGTGGTGTTTCGCGCGGATGCGCTCGAGCTCAAGCATGCGCTGGCGAAGCTCGAAGAAATCAAGGCCTTGCTGCAAAAGTCCGAACATTTCGAGCGGCTCGCCTGCATCGGTCCGATCCCGGCACTGATGACGCGGCGCATCGGTCGTTACCGCGCGCAGCTCGGTCTGCTGGGAAGCGATTACCAGACGCTGCGCGCGGTGCTGCAGCAGACCATGCCGGCGATACAGGAAGTTCCCAGCACGCGGCGCGTCAACTGGAGCATCGACGTCGACGCCTACGATCTCTAGGCCTCGCGACCCGACAACTTGCGTGCAGGTAAAGCAAATGATAGGTAGCCCACCCCGGCACCCTCGGGTAAAATGCCGCATCAATTTTTCCCATGCGGGCGCAGGTTTTAGCTCTTGAAGCAAGTTATCAACGATCTGATCGCACAGGCTGTGCAGGCACTGCAGCAAGCCGAGCGAATTCCCGCCGATCTCAACCTCAATATCCAGGTAACCCCGGCCAAAGATGCAAGCCAGGGTGACTTCGCCACGAATATTGCGCTGATGCTGGCAAAACCGGCGGGTATGGCGCCGCGCCAGCTTGCCGATGCCATAGTCGAGCATTTACCCAGCCAGGCCAGCATTGTCAAAGTCGAGGTTGCCGGCCCGGGCTTCATCAACTTTTTTGTCGAAAGCGCCACCAGCCATGCCGTGCTGCAACGCATCCGCGAACAGGGTGATCGTTTTGGCGCCAGTGATGTCGGGCAAGGGCAGAAAATCCAGGTCGAATTCGTCTCCGCCAATCCAACCGGCCCGTTGCACGTCGGCCATGGGCGTGGTGCCGCCTTCGGCGCGACCCTGGCCAACCTGCTCGCCTTCGTCGGCTACCAGGTGCAGAAGGAATATTACGTGAACGATGCCGGTCGCCAGATGCACATTCTGGGCACCTCGGTGTGGTTGCGCTACCTCGAGCTCTGCGGTGAGACCATAGACTTTCCAAGCAATGGCTACCAGGGGGATTACATCTGGGATATCGCCGCGACGCTGCATCGGGAAAATGCAGACGCGTTTCAACACGGCAGTGACCTGGTGTTTGACGCGGTGACGGCCGACGCGCCCGCCGGCGACAAGGAAAAGCACATCGATGACCTGATCAGTAACGCCCAGCGCCTGCTCGGCGAGCAGGATTACCGGCGCGTGTTCGATCTCGCCTGCACCACCCTGGTCGATGTCATTCGCGTCGACCTGGAAGCCTTTGGCGTGGTGTTTGATCACTGGTTTTCTGAGCGTTCGCTAGCCGATGAAGGACATATTGAGCAGGCCATTGCGCGTCTGCAGGAGAACGGCCATCTCTACCGCGAGGGCGGTGCCCTGTGGTTTCGCTCAACCGACTTCGGCGATGAAAAAGACCGGGTGGTGAAGCGCGATAACGGTCAAACGACTTATTTCGCCTCGGATATCGCCTACCACATGAACAAGTTCGAGCGCGGCTTCGATACGGTCATCAATGTCTGGGGCGCCGATCATCACGGCTATATCGCGCGCGTCAAGGCTTCGCTCGCGGCACTCGGCTACCCGCCCGATCACCTCGAAATTCAACTGGTACAATTCGCCAACCTGTTTGAACACGGCGCAAAAGTATCGATGTCCACGCGTTCTGGCGAGTTTGTTACTTTGCGGCAGTTGCGCGAAGACGTCGGCCTCGATGCCGCGCGCTTCTTTTACGTGATGCGCAAGACCGAGCAACACATGGACTTCGATCTCGACCTGGCGCGCGAACAATCCAGCGATAACCCGGTGTATTACCTGCAGTACGCGCACGCGCGGATTTGCAGCGTAGAGCGCCAGTGCGCGGAAAAGGGTATCGTCACCGATCTCGACAATGCGCAGCTGGGGCGACTCGACAATAGCCACGAAGTGGCCTTGATCAAGCAGCTGGGCCAGTTTGCCGAACGCGTCGAGATGGCTGCCAGTCGCCGCGAACCGCACCAGTTGGTCAATTACCTGCGCGAACTCGCCAACCTTTTCCATTCCTGGTACAACGCGCACCAGTTCATCGTCGATGATGCCGCGCTGCGTGATGCGCGGATTACGCTGGCCATGGCGGTCGGTCAGGTGTTGCGCAATGGCCTGGCTCTACTGGGCGTAACCGCGCCCGAAAAGATGTAGGCGAAAATGGCACGAAACCAGTCAAAGTCAATCTGGGTGTGGGCGCTGTTGCTGATCATCCTGGCGTCGTTCGTGGCCTTCGTGCTGTTTCTCGATCGCCAGATCGTCAGCAATAGCAGTAACACGCCGGCACCGCGGCAAGATTCCAGCAGCGAAAACAAACCCACCATCGATTTTTACTCGGTATTACCGAAGCGCGAGGTCGAAATTAACATTTCTGACGAGGAGCGTGCCGGGATCGAGAATCCGACCATCAACAAGGAGGTCGTCGGCAAGTCAATTTTACAGGTGGGGTCTTTCCAGAGCGCGTCCGATGCCGACGGCCTCAAGGCGCAACTGGCGTTTCTCGGCCTGCAGGCCAGCATCAAGTCGGCTGTCGTCAACGACGAAACCTGGCACCGCGTGCAACTGGGTCCCTTCGCCAGCGAGACCAACCTGTCGCGCGCCAAGAACCTGTTGATCGAAAACCGGATCAAGTACATCCAACGCAGCGCGCAGTAACCCGTCGCGGCGTTATTTATATAGATCCAGCAAAAACCAGTCTGGCACCAGGTTGCGCGAGGCCGAGAGGTATTTTTCGTGACGGCGATAGTCGGGACAATGCGTTTGCACCAGCGCCCAGAAGGCCGACGAGTGGTTGAGATGGCGGGTGTGGCACAACTCGTGAACCATCAGGTATTCGACTGCATCCGATGGTAAAAACAATAATTGATCGTTGAGACTGATCGCACCGCTGCTGGAACAACTGCCCCAGCGGGTCTTCTGGCTGCGGATGCTGACGCGCTTGTAACCGAGGCCAGTCTGCCGTGACACCTGTTCGAGTAGCACCGGCAGCGCCCGCCGCGCTCGCTGCCGGATCCACGCGCGCAGTTCGCCAATGGCCGCGATCTGTTCGCTGGCACTGATCTCGATGCAGTCCTGTGTTGTCGTAAACAACTCGCCCTGGATGGTCGGCGCTGCGCCGGGATAGCGGATTGCGGTAGTGCTGCCATCAAAGGCGAGGGTCAATACCGACGGCAGCCGTATCGATTCACGCAAGCCTGACTGCAGCGCCAGCTGAGCGCGTGCCCAGTCGGCGTGCTCGGCCACCAGGCTCGCCACCCGATGGCGCGGAAAGCGGTGGGGTATGACCACTTCCAGCCCGCCGAACGGCATGATGCGCAGGCGCGCATAACGGGCACGGCGCGAAACCCGCAGGCTCCACTCCAGTGGCTCGCCATCGTTTTTTGGGGGCGGGGACATATTACAATCCTGCCATGATTTCGATTTCGGTCGCCTGGATATCATCCGGATGGCCTTCGATTACCAGCACGTCACCCGCCAGCAATTCAACTTCGATCAGCGGATCGCTGCTGCTCACGCCATTTCGGCGCAGCGCGATGATGCGAATCTTATCGAGATTGTGTAACGAGTCGATACTGTGCCCCACCGCATGGTAGGTCGACAGGATCTCGATGCTGTGCAGGTGATGGTGATCCGGGGTGTCCAGGTCGACGTCGCCGACGCTGTGAAAAAAGGCGCGTACCTGGGCATAGTGACCGGCGCGCGCCTCGTCCAGCATTTCGTCGATGGACTGCTGGTTTTCGCCGAGCGCCGTCAGGGTGTGTTTGGCCAGCATCATGCTGGATTCCACGGTATCCGGAATGACTTCATCGGCGCCGCATTCGAGCAGGCGCTCGAGGTGGCGGTCGTCACGGGTACGAATCAGCATCGGGATATCAGCGGCCAGCGAGCGTGCCGTCAGGGCGATGTGCTCGCTGGTCTTGAAATCGGTGAACGAAATCACCAGCACGCGGGCTCTTTCGATGCCGGCGGAGCGCAATATATCGGGCTTACTGCTGTCGCCAAGGAATACCGGTTCACCCGCTTCGCGCGCCGCGGTGACAATATCGGACTCGATTTCGATGGCAATAAATGGAATGTTCACCCGGCGTAAAAATTGCGACAGGTTTTGCGCGGTGCGCCCGAAGCCGCACAGGATCACGTGGCCTTCCATCACGTGACTGGCCTCGGCCAGCTTGTTTTCGTTCTGGCTGAGGCTTGCCCGATACTCCGGGTCGTAGCGGCAGGCGAAAAATTCGTTGTACTTGATCAGCATTGGCGAGATTGCCATGCTGAGGATGATGGCGGCGATGATCGGCTGGCTCAGGTCGAAATTGAGCAGGCCAGTGGCGATCGCCACGGCGAGCACGGCGAAGCCAAATTCACTGCCCTGGCCGAGCAGTATGCCGGCCTTGATTGCGATGCCGCGGCCATATCCGGCGAGATGGGTAATGACCATGATTGCAATACCCTTGCCGACGACCAGGCCAACGGTCAACACGGCCACGTCGAGTGGATCACGAATGATGATTTGCCAGTCGAACTGAGAACCGATCGAAATGAAGAACAGGCCCATGAGCACGTCGCGAAACGGTCTGATTTCATTCTCGATGTGATGTTGGTACTCGGTCTCGGCAAGCATGATGCCGGCGAGAAAGGCGCCCATCGCCAGCGACAGCCCGAGCTGCCAGGTTAACCAGGCGGCGAGCAGGGCGATCAGCAGGATGAACAGCGTAAACAATTCGTGCGAATGCGTGGCGGCAACGAGGCGCACAGCCGGGCGCACCAGGTATTGACCGGCGTAGAAAATGACGGCAAAGGCGAACGCGCCCTTGGCCAGCGCCAGGCTGATGGGTACTAGCAGTGACCCGTCACCCTGTGCGGCAAAGATCGGGATCAACACCAGGAAGGGCACTACCGCAAGATCCTGGAACAGCAGGACGCCGAGCGAGACATTGCCGTGCGGCAGGTGTAATTCGTAATTCTCGGTGAGTAGTTTGGTGACGATGGCGGTGGACGACATGGTCAACGCGCCGCCGACGGCGAATGCGACTTGCCAGGACAATCCCACCACCCACATGCCCACCGCCATCGTGCTGAGGGTCGAGATGATCACCTGCGCGACACCGATGCCGAAGACGATTTTGCGCATCGAAATCAGGCGTGGAATGGAGACTTCGAGGCCGATGGTAAACAGCAGGAAGACCACGCCGATCTCGGCGATCTGCTCGATCGCGTGGGTGTCGTGTAGCCAGCCGAAGGCGTGCTCACCGGCGAGCAGTCCGACCACCAGGTAACCCAGCACGGCGGGGATATTGAGCCGTTTGAACACGGCGATACCGACAACCGATAGTATCAGTATGATGAGAATTTCGTTTAGCATGGACGGGCTGGTTTATTGCTGCCGGGATCTGTATAACACATTCACTGCCGTTTTGAGATAAACCGCGGCATATTTTTATCGGAGCGCTAAATTGAAGCCAATAACCATCCGCTACCTGAGTGGTCACGATGTCGCCGAACTCGCGCTCGATAATGACGAAATTCTCGCGGCTATCGAAGCCAGCCTCCGTGCCCAGGGCAATGGCGAGACGGTCATCGAACCGCGCATGCACCTGGTGCCGAGCCAGGCGGTCGATGGTCATTTCAACGTGCTGCGCGGATACATCGCGCCGGGCAACCATGCCGGCGTCAAGATCGTCGGTGACTTTCATCGCAACTACCAGCTGGGCTTGCCCTCGGAGTTCGGCCTGCTCAACCTGTTCGATGGCAGCACCGGTCAACCGCGCGCGGTGCTGGACGCCACCGGAATTACCGAAATGCGCACCGGCGCGATCACCGCGATAGGCGCGAAGTACCTGGCGCCGACCAGGCCGCGTGTGCTCGGACACATCGGCGCCCGCGGCACGGCTTACTGGAATGTGCGCCTGCTGGATCACTTGTTCGATTTCGACGAAATTCGCGTGCATTCACGCCGCCCCGAGAGTCGCGAGGCGTTTGCCGCACGCCTTGAAACCGACCTGGGCAAGCCGGTCAAGGTCACCGCCGACTGGCGCAGCTGTTTGCAGGGCGCCGATATCCTCGTCGAGGCGTCGCGCCTGACCGAACCCGAGCCATTGTTCAAAAGTGAATGGATCAAGCCCGGCGCGCTGGTTGTCCCTTACGGCACCATGAGCACGGTGGAGGACGACATCACCGATCTCATGGACAAGATCGTCGTCGACGACTGGGGCCAGTGCCTGGTCGGCCCCTTTGGATGCCTGCGGCGTCACGTCGACAGCGGCCGTGTCACGCGCGCGAGCATTCACGGCGAGCTGGCGTGAAATCTGCGCCGGAAAAATTCCCGGTCGTGAGTCGGACGATGAAACCTGCCTGTTCTGGCACCGCGGCCTGTCGACTTCCGACATTGCGCTCGGCTGCGCGATGCTGGACAAGGCCGAACGCCTCGGCATCGGGCATACCCTGCCCTACGCATGATTCGTCTCGAACAGGCCAGCGATCTCAACTGGATCAACCTGTATCGGGTTGCCTACCAGGACGCGCCCGTGCAGATCGCCGAAACCCTGCTGCAGCAGGTGGACGCGGGGTATCGCCAGTTTGTCGACCTGATCGACCGCGGAGTGCCGAGTTACGGTGTGACCACGGGTCTCGGCAAGTTGGTCGAATCGAGCCTTGACGACGCGGCGCGCGCGCAGCTGCCGGCCAATATGCTGCGCGCCCGGGCGGTCGCCATCGGCGATCCGTTCCCGCGCCAGGTAGCGCGCGCCATGCTGCTGATTCGGCTGGTTAATTTTCTCAGCGGGCGCTCGGGGGTACGTCGCGAGCTGTGCCTGTACCTGGTCGATCGCCTGAATGACGGCTTCACCCCGTGGATACCCTCGCTTGGCCACGGCATGGCGGCTGACGCGATCGCCAACACCCATGCATTCCAGGGTCTGATCGGCGAAGGCTTTGTCTATGGCGCCAACGATCAGCGCCAGCCTGCGGCGCAAGCGCTGGCAAGTCGAAATCTAAAACCCCTGGTGCTTAAAGGGCGCGAGGGACTGGCGCTGATCAACGGGATCTGCGCGGCGCCGGCGCTGGCGATGGACGCCTTTTATCGGCTGGATGCGTTGCTTGGGCTCGCCAACCTGGTCGCCGCGGTGTCGATGGAAGGGCTTGCCGCGTCGCGCGATGCGATCGACCCGCTGGTCGGCAAGCTGAGCAGCGAGCCCGGCATCGGCAAAACCATCGATACCCTGCGCCAGCATCTCAACCACAGCCAGATCAAGCCCCACAAGTTGCAGGCCCCCGTTTCTTACCGCGTCATCGCCCAGGTTCACGGCGCCTGCCACGAGGCGCTTGGTCGCCTGCGCGAGAAAATCGAAAACTGCCTCGGCGATTTTAGCGACAATCCGCTAATGGACGGCGAACGCATGCTGTCGGTGGGCAGTTTCCACAACCAGCACCTGGCCAACCAGGTTGAACAGGTGGCGCTCGCGCTGGCCCATCTCGGCTGCCTCAGCGAACGCCGCCTGCACCGCTTGATGGATGCCGATGTCACTGGTTTGAATCCTCAGCTGGCGGCGCGACCTGGGCTGGATGCGGGCCTGGTGGTCACGCACAAGGCGAGCGTCGACCTGGTGGCGCGGCTGCGGGTTCTGGCACAACCGGTATCCCTGCTGAGCAGTGAAACCTCGCAGGGGCAGGAGGATTACATGTCCATGGCGATTCCGGCGATCGCGCGCCTCGATGACATGCTGGAGCTGTGCCAGGCGATGCTGGCCTACGAGCTACTTGCCGGAATTATCGCCGTGCGCATGCGCGGTGATCGACCCGGCGACGGGGTGCGCAAGCTGGTCGCCTACTTTGAGCCGCTGATCGCCCCACTGAATCAGGACAGATCGCTGTCCCCCGATGTTGAAACCATCCTCGAACAATTCAGCAATCCACTTTTCCAGGAGTTATTGCGCTAGCCGCACCAGGCGTCAGTCCGGTTGCAGCAGGGCCTGGTGCACCATTTGCTGAAACCAGTGAAGGTGATGTTCCGAATACTCGGGATGATCGCGATCGACGATCAACTTACCTTGCCGGTAGCCCCGTGAGTGCAGCCCGCGTTGCACCGATTCGCACAGCGCTACGTCTTCAGGTACCAGCTCGTTGGCGATGTAGTCGATAAGCCTGAGTTCCTGTGTCGTTGGTTCGTCGCCGGCAAAGTAGAAATCGTGGCGCGCGATGCTGCTTTCCGGGCCGTTGGGAATGACCTGGAACAATACCGCGCTGGTGCTGCCCGGAAACAACAGTGGAATCAGCGTCGGCCAGATGAAGCCGAACAGTGCTTCCTGTTCCAGGCGCCACCCATCGAGCGCGTAAGCCGGGTTGTCCAGCTGCCGGTGTTTGACCTTGTGCGAAAAAGTGATGCCGTCGTCGCTCCACGTGGCCTGGCCCTGGTAATCGACCAGCTTCATCAGCGACTTGTGGTTGGCGGCGCAATGATAACACTCGTGGTTATTGTCGATTAGCGTCTTCCAGTTGGCGGCCACCTTGCGTTCGATGCGGCGTACCGGCTTCAAGGCGTCGATGCGCGGACAGGCCAGCCGTATGTCGTCGATGAAGCTACCGCCGAGCTCGCCAATGGCTCGGCGGCGATATCGAAATTGACGAATACGAAACCGGCATAGACTTCAACCGCACACGGCGCTCTATGCGCCTGCGTGAACGCCTGCAGATCGCCACCGGGCGAGCGTACGATGATCACTGCCTGGTCCGCTACCGCCCCCCGATAAGCGTCGCCCGGTTGAGCCAATTCTGACTGATGGCACTGGTAGCACCAGGTTTTGCGAAATATGTGTTGCTGTTCCAGCTGGTAGATATGCGCGTCGAAATACCAGGCGGCCGGCAGGCTCCAGGAGGTTTCGGCGCAGCGCGGGTCAAACCTGCCGACATCGCGCAGTAGCTCCAGCGGTGGTTTGACCTGCTCATTCATCGTCGAGTGATTAGACGCCAGTTACATAAAGCTGTCAAAGTTGCCGTGGATACCTGAAAATGCGCGCATGGAAATCGCTGGCATCGAAGAATACGTTTTCGCAGGCGAAGCCGTGTTGAGGCTGGTTTGCTTCGCTGCGATTTTTGTCGTGATGATGCTGTGGGAACTGCTGGCGCCCAGGCGTCCGCTGAGTATTTCCAAACGGCAACGCTGGACCCACAACATCGGTTTGCTGTTGTTGAACAGCCTGGTATTGCGCCTGCTGTTCCCGGCCGCCGCCGTCGGCTTTGCCTGGTCGGCCGCCAACCTCAATTTGGGGTTGTTCAACTGGCTGGCATTACCTTACTGGCTCGAAGTGCTGCTCGCGGTGCTGTTGCTGGACCTGGCCATTTACCTGCAACATCTGCTGATGCATCGGCTGCCGCTGCTGTGGAAACTGCACCGCGTGCATCACGCCGACCTCGACATCGATATGACCACCGGTTCGCGTTTTCACACGCTCGAGATCGTGGTCTCGATGCTGATCAAGTGGCTGGTCATTTTCCTGCTCGGTCCTGCGCTGCTGGCGGTACTGATTTTTGAAACCCTGTTAAGCGGTATGGCCGTATTCAACCACGCCAATGTGCGTTTGCCGCTAAAGCTGGATCGAATCCTGCGTGGTTTGCTGGTCACCCCGGACATGCATCGCGTGCATCATTCCATTTTACGCAATGAAACCAACAGCAACTATGGCTTCAACCTGTCGATCTGGGATCGATTGTTCAGGACATATATCGATCAACCCGAAAAAGGACACAATGCAATGACCATCGGAATTCCCGAATTTCGCAATGCCGATCAGGTTGATCGGCTACCCGGCATGTTGTCGCTGCCGTTTGTCAAACCATGAGTAGCTCGGTGGCCGAAGTCGAGCACAAAACCATGATCGTGCCGCAGGGCGAATTCGAGCTGCGGCGCCAATCCCGTCAATTTGCAGCTGCAGGCCTGGGACGCCGCCGACGAGATGTTGTTGAATCACCTCCACGCGGGCAGGTATGCGGCTGGGCCCGATAAGATAGTAATCCTCAATGACGCCTTCGGTGCGCTGGCCGTCGCGCTCGCGCAGCACGATATTTTTAGCTGGAACGACTCCTGGCTTGCACAGCAGGCGTTACGCGAAAACCTGCTGCTAAACGGTTATCCGCAGGATCGAGTAAAAACCAATAGCACGATCGAATTTCCGTCCACGAGCGTCGACTGCGTGTTCATCAAGATTCCGAAAACGCTGGCCATGCTGGAGCATCAACTCTACGCCTTGCGTGGTCTGCTGCATCCCGATACGCGTATTGTTGCGGCCGGTATGGCGCGGCATATCCACAGCTCGACGCTGGAATTGTTCGAGTCCATCATTGGCCCGACAACCACCACGCGTGCGGTCAAGAAGAGCCGGCTGGTGCTGGTTGAGCGCGATCACTCTTTAAACCAGGGACAGAGTCAATACCCCGGCGAATTTGAACTGCAGGTCGATCGCAGCTATCGCATCATCAATCATGCCAGCCTGTTCAGCCGAGATCGACTCGATGCCGGCAGCCGCCTGCTGCTGGAACACATGGCGGTGGGCGAACAGTATCGGCGCATCGCCGACCTGGGATGTGGTAGCGGCGTGCTCGGCCTGGTCGCTGCGGCGATGAACCCGGAATCATCCCTGCTGTTTAGCGATGAGTCGCACATGGCGATTGCCAGTGCGCGGGAAAACTTCAAGGCCGCCTTTGCTGGTGAGCGCGAAGCCCGATTTGTTGTCGGCGATTGCCTGCAGGGGGTGGACGACAACAGTCTCGACCTGGTGCTGATCAATCCGCCCTTCCATCAGCAGCACAGTGTCGGCGACGCCATCGCCTGGCAAATGTTCATGGATGCGCGACGCTGCCTGGTCAAGGGTGGCGAGCTGCGCATCGTCGGCAACCGCCATCTC
>CAWIHJ010000042.1:0-14661 GCA_963835795.1 uncultured Gammaproteobacteria bacterium | reverse complement strand
GGGCAGTACCATTTCGGCCTTGCCGGGTTCGATACTGCGCAGGTACACGCCGGTTTGCGCCGTCGAAGGTAGCTCACTGGCGATCAGTGTGTTGAAGTCGTCGATTTTGATCTTGCTCATGGGGGCGCATTAAATCACAGGGTTAAAGCGCACGGTAGTGAGCCGAGTTGAAATATTATGGGAAGCCCGCTCGCGCTGCCGCGAGCGGGTAGGTACTGCAGTTTAGCTACGTTTGTTCAACCACTCGGAAATGGCGGGGGTTACCGTGGCCTGTGCCTTACCACTGACGTAGATGCCGATGTGACCGCCGGGGAATGACAGTTCGGTGTAGTCCTTGCTGCTCACCAGCTTGCGCAACGCCTTCGAGGCATCGGGTGGCACCAGGTGATCCTGTTCGGCGAAGATGTTCAGGATCGGTAGCTTGAGATCCTGTAATTCGACACTGTGTTCGCCGATCTTGAGCCCGCCTTCGACCAGCTTGTTTTGCTGGAAGAAATCCTTGATGAACTGTCGAAAGGCTTCACCGGCCTGGTCGGGGCTATCGAAGATCCACTTTTCCATACGCATGAAGTTCTTGACGTTTTTCTCGTCGCTGATGATATCGACCATGGAGACGTATTTCTGGCCCATCAACTGGAATGGCTTCAGATTAAGGAAGGTCCAGTTCAGCATTTCTCCGGGCAAGTTACCCATGGCGTCGACAATCGCGTCGATGTCCATCTTTTGCACCCATTGACTCAACATGTTGTCCGGCGTCTTGCAATCCACCGGTGTCACCATGGTGACCAGGTTCTGTACCTTGTCCTGGTGCAGGGTGCTGTAGCAAAGGCTGAACACACCGCCCTGGCATATGCCGAGGATATTGACCTTGTCGACGGAGTGCCGTTCGCGAATCACGTCGACGCAGCGATCGATGTAGCCATTGATGTAGTCGTCGAGGGTCAGATACTTGTCGGCACGATCAGGGTATCCCCAGTCGATCAAGTACACATCTTGCCCGGTATCCAGAAGGCCGCGGATGGTCGAGCGGTTTTCCTGGATGTCCATCATGTAGGGGCGGTTGACCAGGGCATAGACGATCAGCGTCGGGATCTTGTTCTGAACCACACCGGTTGACGGTTGGTAGCGGTACAGCTTGAGCTTGTCTTCGGCATATACCTCTTCACGCGCGGTAACGCCTGAGGATATCTCTTCGGCGTCGAGCAGGTTTTTAACGCCCTTACTCAGGTTTTGATTGAACTGGACGATCTCATCGACCACCTGGTCGGAACGAAACGGAGTATTGCTCATCGAATCAGGCCCCCTTGCCTGTTTTGGCTATGACGGATTTCTTTTTACTGACGGTTTTTTTCGCTGCGACCTTCTTCACTGCTGCCTTTTTCACTGCGACCTTTTTCGTTACAACTTTCTTCGCTGCGGCCCGTTTCACTGCGGATTTCTCCGCAGCAACTTTTTCTGCTGCAGCTTTCACCGCGGCGGCTTTCTCGGTTGCGATTTTCTCCGCAGCGACTTTCTCCGCTGCAGCTTTTACCGCGGCAGCTTTCTCCGCTGCAACTTTCTCCGCTGCAGCTTTTTCCGCGGCAGCTTTCTCCGCAGCGACTTTCTCCGCTGCAGCTTTTACCGCGGCAGCTTTCTCCGCTGCAACTTTCTCCGCTGCAGCTTTCTCCGCTGCAGCTTTTACCGCGGCAGCTTTCTCGGTTGCGATTTTCTCCGCAGCGACTTTCTCCGCTGCAGCTTTTACCGCGGCAGCTTTCTCCGCTGCAACTTTCTCTGCTGCAGCTTTCTCTCGCAGCGGCTTTCTCTGCTGCAACTTTCTCTGCTGCAGCTTTCTTCGCAGCGGCTTTCTCTGCAGCAACTTTCTCTGCTGCAGCTTTCTTCGCAGCGACTTTCTCCGCTGCAACTTTCTCCGCTGCGACTTTCTCTGCTGCAGCTTTCACCGCGGCAGCTTTCTCTGCAGCAACTTTCTCTGCTGCAGCTTTCTCTGATGCAGCTTTCTTCGCAGCGGCTTTCTCCGCTGCAACTTTCTCTACAGCAACTTTTTCCATCGCCGTTTTGATTTCGCTGACTTCCTTTTTCAGCTGAATGTTTTCGCGGCGCAATTGCTGCAGGCGTTGTTGCATGGTATCCACTTCGCGCGTATTGGGCAGGTTCATCGCGCGCAGAATATCGTCGGTAATTTCGCTGTAGTGTTTTTTCAGGGCCATCAAACGATTGACCATGTCACCGTACAACGACTGATATTCCTCGCTCATCGCGAACTCGGCGTAATGTTCCTCGCTGACCTCGACCCACAAATCGTAAAGCGCGCGCAGGGAGCCGGGTGCTTTTTTGGCGCCGAGCGCCATCAGGCGTGTCTGAAATCCCTGGATCGATTCGCCGGCAACCTGCAAAAAAGCCTGGTTGAAAGCATTGTTGGCCTGTTGATACTCAACTGCCAGTTGAATCCCTTTTTGCTGCTTTTCCTGCGGCTCACGAAAATAACCGATCCCCGGGGAGGACAATACCTTGCCCAGTGGATCGATGGCTTCGCCCATATTGAACACCGAAGTATTCATTCCCGGCATTTGCCAGGCGGCCTGGTTCATCGGCATCAGGGTCGCCGTCATGTCCTGCCAGGATTGACCGGGAGAAAACCACTGTTGCATGAAATCGTTTACGCCACGGCCGTCGAAACCGGGCATGCCACCAAACTGTTGCAGCGATTGCTTGAGCTGCTCCATCCATTGATTGATGGCTTCGAGCGGATTGGCACCCTGGCTCAGGCTCTTGCTGATTTGCTCAGCCATGGCCAGGTACTCCTTGCCCATGCCGAAGCACTTGTTCATCGCCTGCTGGATCTCGGGTTGGGCCTGTGCGCCACTTGCCTTGCGCCACAGATCAAAACTTTGTGCCCACATGTCGGCCTGACTGGACTGGCCATTCGACGCACCTGATTTAGCCATATCGCTCCAGGCACCAACAAACTGCTGTTGCGCCTTAAGCCACTGATCTGCCCACGGATTGGATTCGGTCATTATTGAGTAACTCATTAAAAAATATAAGGATTTCAGACTAGCACAGTTTATTGTGCACTGCAACATAAATGCCCGATTTAGTCTGCTGCGGACACAAAAAACGGGCCCGCAGCCCGTTTTTCATGATGCCTTGCCCTGGTACTGGCTCAGCTCATATACATGCCGCCATTTACTGGCAGGTTGGCTCCAGTCATGTAGGTGTTACGGTCATCCGTCAGGAAGCTGACGACGTAGGCGATTTCATCGGGCAACGCCATGCGTCCCATTGGCACTTGCTGGATAATGCTGTCGCGTACTGCTTCGGGGATCGCGTCGGTCATTTCGGTTTTGACGTAGCCGGGAGAAACCGAATTGACGGTCACGCCCTTGGTTGCCAGTTCCTGTGCCACGGCCTTGGTGAAACCGTGCAGGCCGGCCTTGGCTGCCGAGTAGTTCGCCTGGCCGAATTGTCCTTTCTGGCCGTTGACCGAGGAAATATTGACGATGCGCCCGAAGCCCTTGTTGGACATGCTGTCGACGACGTGGCTGGTCACATTGAATGCGGAATCCAGGTTGGTGCGCAATACCGAGTCCCACTGTTCCGGGGTCATAAGGCGCAGGGTCTTGTCGCGCGTGATGCCGGCGCAGTTGACGAGGATATCGATCGCGCCGATGGTGTTTTCCACATCGTGCAGCATTTTCTTGCTGGATTCGTAGTCGCCGACGTCGCAGCCGACAATTTCAAATTCGTAACCGTTTTCGCGGTGGCTGGTTTGCCAGGCAAGCGCTGTTTCCGCTTCGGGAGGAAAATAGCCGGCGATGACTTTGCGGCCCTGGTCAGCCAGCGCTATACAGATTGCGGTGCCGATTCCACCGGTACCGCCGGTGACGAGAGCGATCTTCTGGGAACTCATATAGTGATTAACTCTACCTGCGGTTAAGGACTGCTGCACTGCAGCAAAATATTGCAGTGCACAAAATATGGATTTAGGCCGCACATGTCAAGTGCAGCGCGCAATGTTTTTAAATTAGTTGATAGGTATCAGATAGTTAGCTTTTATCCTGGTCGTCATTTTCCGGGTTCATACCCATCATTTGACGCCAGGCATTGAGGTTTTTCTGTGTCATGTCGGTCCAGATTGACATCGGGTTGTGACCCGCAACGCCGGCCACGGCCTTGCCGAACTCGCGCTGTTGTTGCTGGAAAAAATTCATGCTCTTGCCGATATAGTCAGAAAATCCGACGTCTGCGCCGGCATTATAGTAACGGATAAAGCGTTCCAGATTATCGTTGGAAAACAGTGGATTGGTTTCGGACTCCTGCTCGAGGATGATTTGCAGCAGTATGCTGCGCGTGATGTCCTCTTCGGTTTTCTGGTCGATGACGACAAATAGCACTTCTTCGAGCACCAGTTCGCGTATCTGTTGCAGCGTCACGTACTGGCTTTTCTTGGTGTCGTAGAGGCGCCGATTGGGATATTTCTTGATGACTCGGGGTTGATCTGCTTCGCTCACGGATACTTCCTGAATTGGTGGTTGGTTAAAGTGTAACCTATTTTCCCCGAGCTACTCGACCCATCAGCGGCGAAATAGTTTCGCCGAAACCGGCGCTATGCGTTATTCGGGGTTCGGGAGCTGGTCGGTTTAATCGGTCATCCGCTATCCATCTGCAGCGCCATTAGCCCGTTGTTGGTGCCGGGCAAGCGAACCGGGTAATCGAATTTGCGCGCAGTCTACCAGTTTTGAATCGACAGCGACCAAATCCTTCGGGTAAAGTAACGATTCCATTTTGCGGCTAGCAAAGTTCCTTGAAATCCTGACCATGACTGATCAACCCACAACGCACGGTTCGCAACTGCGCGACGCATTCGTTGAGTTGACGCGTAAGCGGCGCTCTATTCGCGGTTTTCTGCCGCAGCCGGTCGACGCCTCCACGCTGGAACAAATTTTCGCAGCCGCGGCGTTCGCCCCGTCCAACTGCAATACCCAGCCCTGGCAGTGCCATGTCGTTTCCGGGGCGCAGCGCGATCGTCTGAGCCATATTTTCATGCAAACGATTGCCACCGGAAAGCATTCACTGGATTTCCCTTACGATGCCAAATACGAAGGCGAGTATCGCAAGCGCCAGATCGATGTCGCGGTGTTGCTTTACGAGGCACTGGGTATCGGGCGCGAGGACAAGGAGGGGCGCAAGCGCGCGTTCCAGCGTAACCTCGAATTTTTTGACGCACCGCATGCGGTGTTCATCTTCATGCCGGAATGGTGTGGAATCCGCGAGGCTTGTGATGTCGGTATGTATGCGCAAAACCTGATGCTGTCGATGCGGGCTCACGGTGTTTGCCAGCTGCCCGCAGACGATACTGGGTTACGACGCCGACTCGGTGCGGCAAGAGCTGGGCATCGATTCGACCATGAAACTTTTGTTCGGCATATCCTTCGGCTACGAAAATCCCGAATTGCCGGAGAATCAGATCGTACCCCGGCGCGCGGCACTGCCGGATCAGGTCCAATTTCACAGTTAGGTTCCTACTATGTCAGATTATTTCGCTCCCCTTCAGGATATGCAGTTTGTCATCGAAGAGATTGCCGACCTGGCGGCTATTTCGCGGCTACCCGTTTTCGAAGATGCCACCCCTGACCTGGTTACCGCCGTGCTGGAACAGGCGGGCGTGTTGGCCAACGAGGTTTTTTCACCGCTGAATCACCCCGGCGATGAACACGGTACGCGCATCGAAGGCGGCATCGTCGTGAGCCCGCCAGGCTATGCCGAGGCTTACCGGCAATTTATCGATAGTGGCTGGCAGGGGATCGGCAAATCGACCGCCATCGGCGGACAGGGTATGCCGTTCCTGGTGCATTCGGCGGTGGCGGAAATGTGGTACGCGTCGAACATGGCTTTCGCCCTGTGTCCGCTGCTGACTTCGGGCGCGATCGAGGCGCTCGAAACCCATGCACCGCAAGCACTGCAGGATCTGTATCTGCCGCACATGATCAGCGGTGAGTGGACTGGCACCATGAACCTGACCGAACCACAGGCCGGCACTGACCTGGCCGCGATCAAGACGCGCGCCGAACGCGACGGCGATCGTTACCGCATTCGCGGGCAGAAAATTTACATCACCTGGGGCGAGCACGAACTCAGCGACAACATCGTCCACCTGGTGTTAGCGCGTTTGCCGGACGCCCCTGCCGGCGTCAAGGGGATATCGTTGTTCCTGGTTCCCAAATACCTGGCCGGGGACGATGGCTCACGCGGAGAGCGCAATGATCTGCGCGTGGTGTCGGTAGAGTCCAAGCTCGGCATTCATTCCTCGCCGACCTGCGTGATGGCCTATGGCGATAACGAGGGTGCCATCGGTTACCTGGTAGGCGAAGAGCACAACGGGCTAGCCTGCATGTTCACCATGATGAACAACGCGCGCCTGGAAGTCGGCATGCAGGGTGTTGCTATTGCCGAACGCGCCTGCCAGCAGGCGGCAAGGTTTGCCGCGGAGCGCGTGCAGGGCGTGGCGCGTGGCAGCAGCGAGCGCAGCACGATCATTCATCATCCCGAGGTGCGCCGCATGCTGATGCAGATGCGCGCCACGACCGAGGCGGGCAGGGCGCTGGCATACTATGCCTCGGCGCAAACCGACCTGGCGCATCACGCCGCCTCGGCGCAAGATCGCCAGGATTACCAGCGGCGCGTCGACCTGATTATCCCCATCGTCAAGGGCTGGTGTACCGAGATGGCGCAGGAAGTCACTTATACCGGTGTCCAGGTGCATGGCGGCATGGGATTTATCGAGGAAACCGGCGCCGCCCAGCACATGCGCGATGCCCGCATCCTGACCATTTACGAAGGCACTACCGGAATCCAGGCGCTGGACCTGATGGGGCGCAAGATGTTGCGCGACCAGGGTGCAGCGATGCACGGCTTGATCGAGGAAATGAAGGCCAGCGGCGGAGAGTTCGCTGCAGCCGGGGCAGAATTTTCGAGTATTGCACAGCAGTTTGCGGCGGGTGTCGATGCGCTCGAAAGCGCCACGGCCGACTACTTGCAAAACGTGGCCGATGATCCGGATCGCGGCAGTGCGGTCGGTGTGGATTACCTGATGCTGGCTGGATACGTTGTGGCCGGCTGGTTAATGGGGTGCGCGGCGCTGGCTGCCCAGCGCCAGATTGGCGCGGGCAGCGAAGATGGGTTTTATCCGCGCAAGATCAAAAGCGCTGTTTATTTCGCCGAACGCATACTGCCGCGTAGCCTGTCGTTGGCGACCATGATCAGCGCCGGATCGGCGAGCACCATGGCCATTGGCGCCGACGAATTCTAGTTAGACGACAACGGTTGCGATAGCACTCAGCATGGTTTCCCCCCGTCGCGTCGATACGGATCAGTTCCGCCGTGAGTCCTTTCGGTTTTTCACCGCATCGCCGACACGCTGGGGCGATTGCGACGCCTTCGGGCATATTAATAATGTCCAGTTTGTGCGCTACTACGAATCGGGTCGTCTCGACTATTTTCAACGCGTGCTGAACCTCGAGCCCATAGCAGGTGCGACGAACAGCTTGATCATCGCCGATATCTACGTGACCTTCCAGCGCCAGATCCAGCATCCGGGCGCGCTCGAGGTCGGTACTCGAATAAGCCGTCTTGGCAGTAGCAGCTTCGATTTTGAAGCGGCAATTTTCGCCGCTGACGAAGACACTGCCAGTTCGACCGCTCAGGCCACTTGCGTGTGGTTCAATTTTCGCGACAATCACAGCGCGCCGATACCGCCGACGGCACGCGCCATCATTCAGAAATTCGAGGGGATCGAAACATGACTAAGCTGCAATACCTGGAAGTCGAAAAACGCGATGCAGTCGCGCTGGTACGTTTGCATCGTCCGGAGGTACTGAACGCGTTGTGTGATGGCCTGATGCGTGAACTGGCCCAGACCCTGGGCGAACTGGATGCTGGCGACGACGTCTCGGTCATTGTCCTGACCGGTAACGACAAAGCCTTTGCGGCGGGCGCTGACATCTCCGAGATGCAGGACGCGAGCTACGCCTTCATGCTTAAAGATGGTGGTCTGACCCGTTACTGCGACAGCATCGCCAGTTGTAACAAACCCGTGATTGCAGCCGTGGCGGGTTATGCGCTGGGTGGTGGTTGCGAGCTGGCGATGATGTGTGATTTCATCATCGCCGCCGACAATGCGCGCTTCGGACAGCCGGAAATCACCATTGGAACCGTACCCGGATTCGGTGGGTCACAGCGGCTCACGCGATTGGTGGGCAAGTCCAAGTCAATGGACATGTGCCTGACGGGGCGCATGATGGATGCCGCCGAGGCCGAACGAAGTGGGCTGGTGGCGCGCGTCGAAACCGTGGAAAGCTATCTCGATGTTGCACTGGATGCGGCGGCGAAAATAGCTTCGTTTTCGCGACCCGTGGTTGCCAAGGCGAAGCAGCTGGTGGATATGGCGCTGGAAACCCCGTTGACCCAGGGTATCGCCAGCGAACGCCAGGTGTTCAAGTCGACATTCGCGCTTGAAGACCAGAAAGAGGGTATGAGAGCCTTTGTCGAAAAACGCAAACCGAATTTCACGCACTCCTGAGCCAAAGGGGACGATATATCTAATTTGTAGGTGACATCAGAATACAACGGGGACAGTATAACTGTTTGAGACTGGTTTCAGAGGCGCCAAGGGGTCAGGCAAACAGGTATACTGTCCCCTTTATGCCTCTTACAACTCCTGAAAGTAAACTGTCCCCGATGTATTGGCAATTTTGGGGGCTATTTCGGGTGAATTAGTCGGTCTTACCCCTATCAGTTTTTCGGTAGTGTGTTAAAATATGCGCCGGCAGATTTCGAGCCTCAAATATTTTCTTTGTAAATCAATAATTTACAGTTTTTAAAACGTCTTTAAATGCAGTTTAAAGGCGTGTTGTTTTTTTTGAACCCGGCCAGGCCTGAGCCTCGCCCGCAACACATTTTTTATATTTTTAACTGGAAACCAAGATGGCTGACCTGAACAAATATCGGAACATCGGCATTTTTGCCCATGTTGATGCCGGTAAAACCACCACCACCGAGCGTATTTTGAAACTCACCGGCAAGATTCACAAGATCGGTGAAGTACACGATGGTGCGGCAACCACTGACTTCATGGATCAGGAGCAGGAGCGCGGAATTACCATCCAGTCGGCAGCGACCAGTTGTGAATGGGACGGCCACCGTCTGAACATCATCGACACGCCTGGGCACGTCGATTTCACCATCGAAGTTTACCGTTCTTTAAAAGTGCTGGATGGCGGCGTTGGCGTTTTCTGTGGATCGGGTGGTGTCGAGCCGCAATCCGAAACCAACTGGCGCTATGCAAACGACTCTGAAGTTGCACGCGTCATTTTTGTCAACAAGATGGACCGCCTGGGCGCCGATTTTTATCGCGTCGTCAAGCAGGTCGAAGATGTGCTTGGTGCGCATCCGCTGGTGATGACGCTGCCGATTGGCACCGAGGAGAATTTCTCAGGTGTTGTCGATCTGCTGACGCGCAAGGCGTGGGTATGGGACGAATCCGGCGATCCAACGAACTACACGATCGAAGACGCGCCGGCCGATATGGCGGACCAGATTGAAGAATACCGTGAAAAACTGATCGAGACTGCCCTGGAGCAGGACGATGAGTTGCTGATGGCCTACCTCGACGGCGAAGAGCCTGAGCTCGACCAGGTCAAGCGCTGCATCCGCAAGGGCACCATCGCACTCGATTTCTTTCCGACTTACTGTGGTTCAGCGTTCAAGAACAAAGGCATCCAGCTGGTGTTGAATGCGGTAGTTGATTATCTGCCGAACCCAACCGAAGTCACACCGCAGCCTGAAGTTGATCTCGAAGGTAATGAAACCGGTGAAGTGGCTACGGTTGATCCAACCAAGCCGTTGCGCGCGCTGGCATTTAAAATCATGGATGACCGCTTTGGCGTCCTGACGTTTACCCGCATTTATTCGGGCAAGCTGGCCAAGGGCGACACCGTGCTCAACACCTTCACCGGTAAGACCGAGCGCATCGGTCGTATCGTCGAGATGCATGCCGATGACCGCATCGAGCGCGATTCTGCTGAAGCCGGCGATATCGTTGCGTTGGTTGGTTTGAAGAACGTACAGACCGGGCACACTTTGGCCGACGTGAAAAATCCGGCCACACTGGAACCAATGGTGTTTCCCGATCCGGTTATCTCGATTGCGATTAAACCGAAAGATCAGGCCGCTTCTGAAAAAATGAGCATTGCGATTGGCAAGATGGTCAAAGAAGATCCGTCCTTTTATGTCGAAACCGACGAAGAGAGTGGCGAAACCATCATCAAGGGCATGGGTGAATTACACCTCGACATCAAGGTCGACATATTGCGTCGTACCCACATGGTCGACGTCGAAGTCGGTAAGCCACAGGTGGCCTATCGTGAAACCATTACCCAGCTTGTCGAAGACAGCTATACCCACAAGAAGCAAACCGGTGGGTCGGGCCAGTTCGGCAAGATCGATTACATTATTGAACCAGGCGAAACCGGCAGCGGCTACGAGTTTGAGTCAAAGGTGACCGGTGGTAATGTGCCGCGCGAATTCTGGCCTGCGGTCGATAAAGGTTTCCGTAGTTGCATGAATGAAGGCGTGCTCGCCGGATTCCCGTTGCTGGACGTCAAGATTACCCTTGTCGATGGCGCCTTCCATGCGGTCGACTCCTCGGCAATCGCATTTGAAATCGCTGCACGCAGCGCGTATCGCCAGACTATACCGAAGGCGGTTCCACAGTTGATGGAGCCCATCATGAAGGTTGACGTGTTCGTTCCCGAAGATCACGTCGGTGATGTGATCGGTGACCTCAATCGCCGTCGCGGCATGATCAAGTCGCAGGAACCAACCGCTACCGGCGTACGTGTCAAGGCGAATGTGCCGCTGTCGGACATGTTCGGATACATCGGTGATTTGCGTACCATGACCTCGGGACGCGGTCAGTTCTCGATGGAATTCGAGCACTATATGCCCTGTCCGCGAAATGTCGCCGAGGAAGTGATTAAGGAAGTAAATGAGCGGCGTGCCGCCAAGTCCTAGGTGGATAACTAAGCTATTGATTAATTTACATGAATTGCTGTTCACCGCTATTGACATGGCCTAGGGGCGTGTAGAGAATACGCACCTTGTTGGAGGGGTTCCCGAGCGGCCAAAGGGGACAGACTGTAAATCTGTTGGCACTGCCTTCGGTGGTTCGAATCCACCCCCCTCCACCAACCCTTACCAGGGGGCTTCAGCCCCCTGGTAAGGGTTGGTGCATGGTGGGTCAGGATGCAGAACCAGGCGCGCAGCGCCGGTTCGACAAATTTGCCGGGAGCAAATTTGGACGCGCGTAAGCGCGGCCCCGCAGGGCGGCCGAAGGCCGACCAAGGGGTGAAACGCAGGATGCGTTTCACAATCCACCCCCGGACAGCTGCATGATTTGATTCAAGGACTGGACCAAAAATCCAGTCCCGGAAACGACACCTTATATAGGGCGATCGTTTCCAAGGGAGAACAAACAGTATTTGCGGGTGTCGTATACTGGCTATTACCTCAGCCTTCCAAGCTGATGAAGCGGGTTCGATTCCCGCCACCCGCTCCAGTTGTGAGATAGTTACAGGAGCTTGACGGTTTCAGGCTCATATAGCTCAGTCGGTAGAGCACTTCCTTGGTAAGGAAGAGGTCAGGCGTTCGAATCGCCTTATGAGCACCATGTTGAGATGCGTGACACGGGTGACCGGTCACGCAGGGTTTTTAAGAGGCAGTATCAAGGGGACAGTATACTTATTTCATGAAGGCCTTCGCAGGTGTTCTGGTTCGAAAAGAAATAAGTATACTGTCCCCGAATTTAGTAAAGCTGTGATTGGCTCAAATTAAATAGAGAGAAGACAGATGTCAAAAGCAAAATTTGAAAGAAACAAACCCCACCTTAACGTGGGTACTATTGGTCACGTCGATCACGGCAAGACGACCCTGACGGCGGCGCTGACGAAAGTCATGGCGGAAGTGTCGGGCGGCGAAGTCAAAGCCTTCGACGAAATCGATAACGCACCGGAAGAAAAGGCGCGCGGTATCACGATTGCGACCTCGCACGTGGAATACGAGTCAGCCAACCGTCACTACGCGCACGTTGACTGCCCCGGACACGCGGACTACGTGAAGAACATGATCACCGGTGCGGCGCAGATGGACGGCGCGATCCTGGTGGTATCGGCCGCCGATGGCCCGATGCCGCAAACCCGTGAACACATCCTGTTGGCGCGCCAGGTCGGCGTACCCTACATTGTGGTGTACATGAACAAGGCCGACATGGTCGACGACGACGAACTGCTGGAACTGGTGGAGATGGAAATCCGTGAACTGCTGGATGCCTACGATTTTCCGGGCGACGACACGCCGATCATCATCGGTTCGGCGCTGAAGGCGCTGGAAGGCGACGACAGCGAAATCGGCGTACCGTCGATCATCAAGCTGGTGGAGGCGCTGGACAGCTACGTACCGGAGCCGGAGCGAGTCACCGACGGTGCTTACCTGATGCCGGTGGAAGACGTGTTCTCGATCTCGGGTCGTGGCACGGTCGTGACCGGTCGTATCGAGCGTGGCATCATCAAGGTTGGCGAGGAGATCGAAATCGTCGGTATCAAGGCGACCGCAAAAGACGATCTGTACCGGCGTCGAGATGTTCCGCAAGCTGCTGGACCAGGGCGAAGCGGGCGACAACGTGGGCATCCTGCTGCGCGGCACCAAGCGTGAAGAAGTCGAGCGTGGTCAGGTACTGGCGAAGCCGAAATCGATTACGCCGCACACCAAGTTCGAATGTGAAGTGTATATCCTGTCGAAAGACGAGGGTGGTCGTCACACGCCGTTCTTCAATGGTTACCGTCCGCAGTTCTACTTCCGTACCACGGACGTGACCGGTGCCTGCGAGCTGCCGTCGGGCGTTGAGATGGTAATGCCGGGCGACAACGTGAAGATGGAAGTGACGCTGATCGCGCCGATCGCGATGGAAGACGGACTGCGCTTTGCGATTCGTGAAGGCGGCCGTACCGTGGGTGCGGGCGTCGTCTCCAAGATTATCGAATAAGCGTTAATTGCCATTGCATCAGGGCGGGAGATGGGCTACCATCCCCGCCCTTTGTTTGATGGCGGTAGTATGCCTGTCAACCGATTAGGACAGTAGCTCAATTGGCAGAGCAGCGGTCTCCAAAACCGCAGGTTGGGGGTTCGATTCCCTCCTGTCCTGCCATTATTGTGGAATTCGAGGTATTAAGTGGTCACTAAGACCGAACAAACATCGTCAGCGATCGACACATTCAAATTAATGGCTGCCGTACTGGTGCTTTTAGCCGGTGTGGTCGGATTTTATTACTTCGAAAACGAGTCGCAGTTACTGCGCGTGTTGGGGATGCTGGCGGTTGCCGTGGTTGCGTTTTTTATTGCTGCCAGCAGCGATCCAGGTCGCCGTGGCCTGAGTTTTGTGAAGGATGCCCGCGTCGAAGTACGCAAGGTTGTCTGGCCGACGCGTCAGGAGACCCTGCAAACCACGATAGCGGTATTGTTCATGGTGATTCTGGTTGCCATCATGTTATGGCTGTTTGACATGTTCCTGGGATGGAGCGTGAGCAAGTTGCTGGCCTGATACAGTAGCCTAATACAGAGTGAACTAATGTCGGACGAAGAATCAAAAGAAGACAACACGGATGCTGAAGCAGCGGTTGTCGATGATACAGCGGAAACTGAAGCCGCGGACAAGGCGAAGAACAGCAAGCAGCGCTGGTATGTGGTGCACGCCTATTCGGGTTTCGAACCCTATGTGAAAAAGGTGCTTGAAAGCCGCATCGCCATGTCGCCGCACAAGGACAAGTTCGGTCAAATCATGGTGCCGACCGAAGAAGTGGTCGAAATGCGCGAAGGCAATCGCCGCAAAAGCGAGCGTAAATTCTTTCCCGGTTACGTGCTGGTGCAGATGGAAATGGATAACGATACCTGGCACATGGTCAAGGAAGTACCCAAGGTTCTTGGCTTCATCGGTGGTACCAGCGATCGGCCAGCGCCGATTACGCCAGCCGAGGCCGACGCGATCTTGAATCGTGTTGAAGAAGGCGTCGATCGTCCGCGTCCGAAGGTATTGTTCGAAGTCGGTGAAGTGGTGCGTGTCAATGACGGGCCATTCAACGATTTCAACGGCGTGGTCGAAGAAGTGAATTACGAAAAGAGCAAAATGCTCGTTTCGGTACAGATTTTTGGTCGTTCTACACCAGTCGAATTAGCCTTCGGCCAGGTCGAGAAGGGTTAGATATTATATTCCGGTACCTTCGGGTATCGGGTTTTTAAACATCGAAGTCGTTTTGAAGCGCAGTCGCTTTAATAGGACTTCAGCGATGGGGAGGGTGGACTCGATCCACCCGTCTGCACCCGGGAGATAGCTAAAGTGGCTAAGAAGTTAACCAACTATGTCAAGTTGCAGGTGCCCGCGGGCGCTGCAAATCCAAGTCCGCCGGTCGGGCCCGCGCTCGGTCAGCACGGTCTCAACATCATGGAATTCTGCAAGGCATTCAATGCCCAGACCCAGGAAGTTGAAAACGGCATGCCGTTGCCGGTAATCATTTCGGTTTATTCCGACAAGAGCTTTACCTTTGAGATCAAGACGCC
>CAWIHJ010000041.1:0-17435 GCA_963835795.1 uncultured Gammaproteobacteria bacterium | reverse complement strand
GCACGGTGGGCGGTGTATATACATAATCGGTAACTGCGCTCGCCAATACTCCGTTGATATATACATCCGGCGCTACGCACCACCGACTGGTCCACTTATACTGGTTTCATTTAATTCTGTTGGTAGATCTCGGTAAGCAATAAACCATAGGCTCGCGCCGAGGACCCGTCGTATTACAGCTCTGCAGACGGAAATTCATGATCGGTGGCTGGATTGATCGGGTCACCGCTGACGCGACCGGAACGATCAGTTTTTGTTAGCGCATCCATTACCGGCTGCAATACGAACACGTCAGCAGTATCGATCAGGCGAGGATCTACCGGTGACGGATTACCGATGCCGTCGATATAAGTGAAACTCGCACTATTGGTTAAGGTGGTCGTTGGCTGCTGAGCGATGGTAGTAGCAACGTTATCGTCCACACCCGAACCCGGTAAACGATGACCAGTGTATCGGTAGTCGGGTCTCCGAGGAAACTGTTAGTAATATCGCCCAGTCCCCAGTTAAAGCTAAGCGTATCACCGACGCCGGGAACCGCTGTCGCCGGGATGGAAGCATAAGCAAAGTTCGAACCCGCACCTGCGACCGGAGGATCATAGGGTGCAGTAGTATCACCATTAACACTCACCACATCGACGAAGGACATACCGCAGGGCACCGAATCAAATATATTGACACTGGCTGTGCTACCTTGCTGAATATTGACGTCCAGCTGATAAGTTATGGTATCGCCGATACGTACCGTGCTGTCTAACGCATTACTTAATGGCGGTTCATCGTAGGTATCGAAAATAACGGCTTTACCGATGCTGTTACGATCGTCCGCTGTTATGTTGGCAACCGCCGGTGCAGAACAATAATCATCAGGTGCAACGATAGCCGGACAACCAGCGCCTGTTCGTTCGAAAGCATTACTGGGGTCAGCATCATCCAGTGATGTCCAGTCGACCAGCGCACTGTTGCTGATGATGACATTAGCGGCGATCGTGTCCTGCACGATGGTGCGATAGGTCCTGTCACACAATGTGTGGCCCGGACCTATCGCACCATCGTGCAGGACACGATCGCCGCTAATGTCATCATCAGCAACAGTGCGCTGGTCGACTGGACATCACTGGATGATGCTGACCCCAGTAATGCTTTCGAACGAACAGGCGCTGGTTGTCCGGCTATCGTTGCACCTGATGATTATTGTTCTGCACCGGCGGTTGCCAACATAACAGCGGACGATCGTAACAGCATCGGTAAAGCCGTTATTTTCGATACCTACGATGAACCGCCATTAAGTAATGCGTTAGACAGCACGGTACGTATCGGCGATACCATAACTTATCAGCTGGACGTCAATATTCAGCAAGGTAGCACAGCCAGTGTCAATATATTTGATTCGGTGCCTGCCGGTATGTCCTTCGTCGATGTGGTGAGTGTTAATGGTGATACTACTGCACCCTATGATCCTCCGGTCGCAGGTGCGGGTTCGAACTTTGCTTATGCTTCCATCCCGGCGACAGCGGTTCCCGGCGTCGGTGATACGCTTAGCTTTAACTGGGGACTGGGCGATATTACTAACAGTTTCCTCGGAGACCCGACTACCGATACACTGGTCATCGTTTACCGGGTTCGTGTGGATGATAACGTTGCTACTACCATCGCTCAGCAGCCAACGACCACCTTAACCAATAGTGCGAGTTTCACTTATATCGACGGCATCGGTAATCCGTCACCGGTAGATCCTCGCCTGATCGATGCTGCTGACGTGTTCGTATTGCAGCCGGTAATGGATGCGCTAACAAAAACTGATCGTTCCGGTCGCGTCAGCGGTGACCCGATCAATCCAGCCACCGATATCATGAATTTCCGTCTGCAGAGCTGTAATACGACGGGTCTGGCGCGAGCCTATGGTTTATTGCTTACCGATGATCTACCAACAGAATTAAATGAAACCAGTATAAGTGGACCAGTCGGTGGTGCGTTAGCGCCGGATGTATATATCAACGGAGTATTGGCGAGCGCAGTTACCGATTATGTATATACACCGCCGGCCCGTGCTCATCGACGTTAAGCAGGCGCCGCCACGCAAGATCGCGTTGTTCAGCCTGCCGGTGCTCAAGGTCAAGTTCGAATTCGAGCAGGCCGAAGGCGATACGCGCCAGCAGTTTTTCCATCGTTTTCACCAGTATTTTCATAAAGGTGGCGGATGACTCCCGAACAGAAAGATCGTTATGCGCGCCACCTGCGCCTGCCCCAGATCGGTGAAATCGGGCAACAGGCGATTCTCGATGCCAGTGCTTTGATCGTCGGTGTCGGCGGGCTCGGTTCGCCGGCCGCCATGTACCTGGCTGCTGCCGGTATCGGCAAGCTGGTGCTCAGCGATTTCGACATCGTCGAAACGTCCAACCTGCAGCGCCAGATTATTCACCGGCAGGCGTCGGTCGGCGAAAACAAGGTCGATTCCGGCAAGCAGACGCTGGCAGAGTTGAATCCCGACTGCGAGGTCGAGGTGATCGCCTATCAACTGGATGGTGCTGAATTGAAGCAGGTCATCGAATCAGTCGATATCGTGCTCGACTGCAGTGACAACTACCCGACCCGTTTTGAAGTGAACCGCTACTGCGTCGAAACCGCGACGCCGCTGGTAACCGGTGCCGCGATTCGCCTCGAAGGTCAGATCATGAACTACCAGCCCGCCGCCAACAGCGCCTGTTACCAGTGTCTGTACAGCGAAGCCTACGGCAACGAAGAGTCCTGTGAAATGGAAGGCATTCTCGGCCCCGTGGTCGGTGTCATTGGCACCATGCAAGCCCTGCAAACCCTGTTGCTGCTTGCCGGCCAGGGTGAAGAAATGGTCAGCCAACTGCTGCTGTTTGATGCCTTATCGATGGAATGGCAAAGCGTCCGCTTGCCGAAGAATCCGAATTGCCCGGCCTGTGGCAAGCGCTGAATGATCGTGTGGCAGTAGTTTTCGGCTAACCCATCGAATCCGGTAGCCATCGTTTTGTCAATTACACCCTGTTCTGTTCCAGCCGCTGCGTTACTTGCCAGGTACGTTGGCGAACAGGCTTATACCGATTGCTACCGGGTCGAAATCCCCGGCTCGGTAACCCAGGTCGAATTCGTGCGGGCTTTCTACACCACCTGGATATTCAAACTGGAGCGGGCGATTTTGAAATGGGCCGTTTCGCGGGCGTCCACCGACCTGGATGCAAAGCGACTCGCCGAGGGCGAGATCGACCGCTTTTCGGCCTGGTCGGTGGAAGACCGCAATGACAACCAGTTGCTGATGTCCGATTTTCAAGGTCGCACCCGATCCTGGTTGATGACCTTGCCCGCTGGAGATCAGGATACGAGCGACAACCGGGTTGTATTTTGGCTCTGCGGTCGTCGCGCAGAGTAACCCGAGTGGTGCAGCGAAAATGGGATTGCTATTCCGAGCATTGCTGGGATTTCACAAGATATACAGCAGAATACTGCTACACGCGGCGAAAACACGCCTGCTACATCAACTGAGAAGGGTCAGTTAGAATAAACGCAATCACGAATCGGTAAGGCCCATGTACACCCTCTACTGGAATCCAGCTGCATCATCGCTCGCCCCCGATATCTATCTGCAGATAATGACGACCTGGCAAAGGCCGATCTGGCGAGAGATGCCTGTCAAACAGCCTTTCGAAAACATGCCTTCAAAATCGGATTCGAACCATCGGGTTATCAGGAAATGCCCTGACCGCTTTAGATTTTTGCATTGCCTGTCCTTTCAGCTACCATAGCGAACGTCCAAAATATCACGGCACCCGGGGAATTCTGATGCCCGGGCTGGATGAGCTGTCGGGGATTTTTTCCACCGCCTGCGCTTTTAGTTAAAAGAGAACTCGTCATGCGTACACACAAAATTGCAGCTATTCCTGCCGACGGCATCGGCCCGGAAGTCATCGGCGCCGGGCTCGAAGTCCTGTCGGCGCTTGCCGGGCAGGACGGTGGCTTCACCCTCGAAGTCGAGCACTTCGATTGGGGCACCGATCGCTACAAGGCCAGCGGCAGCCTGATGCCCGCCGACGGTGCGGAGCAACTCAAGCAATTCGATGCGATTTTCTTCGGCTCGGTCGGCGCCCCCGATGTCGCCGATCACATTACGCTCTGGGGCCTGCGGCTCGCCATTTGCCAGCCACTCGATCAATACGCCAACGTTCGCCCCACGCGGATTCTGCCCGGCATTACCAGCCCGCTACGCAACGCGACTGCCGACAACCTCGACTGGGTCATCGTGCGCGAGAATTCGGAAGGCGAATACGCCGGCAATGGCGGGCGCGCGCACCAGGGTCTGCCGCTGGAAGTGGCTACCGAGACCTCGATTTTTACGCGCGAAGGCGTCACGCGCATCATGCGCTTTGCCTTTGCGCTCGCGCGTTCAAGACCGCGCAAGCAGCTAACCGTTGTGACCAAGTCCAATGCGCAGCGTCACGGTATGGTGCTGTGGGATGAGATAGCGAAAGCCGTTGCGAGCGAATTTAGCGACGTCAGCTGGGATAAGATGCTGGTCGATGCGATGACCGTGCGCATGACGCTGGACCCCGGGTCGCTCGACACCATCGTTGCCACCAACCTGCACGCCGATATACTCTCCGACCTCGCCGCGGCACTGGCCGGCTCCATCGGTATCGCACCCACCGCCAATCTGAATCCCGAGCGCCACTATCCGTCGATGTTCGAACCCATTCACGGCTCGGCCTTCGATATCACCGGCAAGGGGATTGCCAATCCCATCGGCACCTTCTGGACCGCCTGCCTGATGCTCGAACACCTGGGTGAAGCCGCTGCCGCGGCGCGCCTGATGGCTGCCATCGAGAAAGTTACCGCCGACACGCGCTACCACACCCCTGACCTTGGCGGCGCGGCGCGAACCAGTGATGTCACCGGTGCCGTAATCGAGGCGATGCTGGCGTCGTAAAACAGAAATCCGGGACCGCTCGGGCTGGAGGTCGGAAGGTCCGAGACAGCGGTGATGCGTTAATCCGGATAAGTCAGTGCTATCGAAATCAATGGTTGACGTCAGTGAGCGTGATTTGATTCTTGAAGACCACCAGTTTCTTGCCGTCGACCACTAACTCGGTGTGATCGTCGTCGGCCGCCCCGCTATTCTCGCCGTGATGGACTTGCTCGTAACGGGACAGCTTTGCGGATAGCGAGGCTCTCAATGCCTTTTCCTCGGCCTCTTTGCGTTCGCGCTCGCGGCGCTTTTTTGAAAACCAGTTGATCACGTATTCAGGGTTTCGTTGTTGTGTAATCAGGTTCTGGATGATTCCAGTCTTGCTGTGGCCATAGTTTGGCGCAGCGGGACGAATAGTACCTGTAAATCGGTTCACCCGATGACGAACTTGTCACATTTTTCGACATTCGAATCGTCAGGAATCCAGGGTCAACGTTTGTCGCGGTTGCCGACAAACTGGGTCACCAGCAGCAGCACCGTGGATACCAGGATCATGATGGTGGAGATGGCGGCGATGGTGGGGTCGATGAAATCGCGCAGCGCAGCGAACATGTGTTTGGTCAAGGTCGCATTCGAGCCGCCGGAGACGAAGATCGAAATGATGACTTCGTCGAACGAAGTCAGAAACGACAGCAGCGCGGCGGTGACGATGGAAAACTTGATCTGCGGCAGGGTGATGACGAAAAACGCCTTGATGCGCGTGGCGCCGAGGCTGCGTGCGACGCGTTCCTGGTTGAGGTCGTAATTACGCAGTGCCGAGGTAATCACGATCATTACCAGCGGCGCGGCGAGCACGGTGTGCGCCAGCACCAGCCCGGAGATGGTGTTGTTCAGGCCGACGCGGCCGTAGGCGTAGAAAGCGCCGATGGCGATGAGGATCACCGGCACGATCATCGGCGTGATCAACAGCATGAAGATCAGGCGCGCTGCGCGATGGCCGGAGACGAATAGCGCGTAGGCTGCCATGGTGCCCATCGGCGTGGCGACGAGCATGGTCAATACGCCGACCTGCAACGAGGTCACCGTCGCGCGCATCCACTTGGAGGATTCGAAATAAACCGTGTACCAGCGCGTCGACCAGTGCTCGGGTGGGAATTCGAGGTACTGGGAATCGGAGAAGGACATCGGCATGACGATGAAGGTCGGGATCACCAGCAACAGCATGATGATGGCGGCAACGACATACAGCCAGAGTCGATCGCGATGCGTGATCTGGGTATCGGATGCGGGGCGCTTTAACCAGTTCATGTCAGTGCTTGCCGAACAGTGCGGAATCGAGTTTCAACAGGCGCGTCGCGGCAAATAGAATCGCCAGGGTCGCCACCAGTAGCACCACCCCGAGCGCACTCGCCGCGCCCCAGTCGTACTGATTTTCGAGGATGGCGGTGATCTGCGTGGACACCATCACCACGCGGCCGCCACCGAGCACTGCCGGGGTGACGTAAAAACCCAGGCACAGCACGAAAACGATCAACGAGCCGGCCACCATTCCGGACAGGGACAGTGGAAAATAAACCTGCCAGAAGGATTGCACCGGGGTGGCGCCGAGGTTGGAAGCGGCGTGCATCAGGTCGCGTTCGATCTTGCGCATCGAACCGTACAGCGGCAGCACCAGGAACGGCAGCATGATGTGCGCCATGCCGATCAGCGTGCCGGTCAGGTTGTGCACCAGTTTGATCGGGGTTTCCCACAAGCCGATGGACATTGCAAATTCATTGAGAATGCCTTTCTTTTGCAGCAGCACGAGCCAGGCATAGGTGCGCACCAGCAGCGATGTCCAGAAGGGCAGCAACACCGCGAGCATGAAAAAGCCGGCCAGTCGTGCCGGTAACATCGCCAGGAAATAAGCGAGCGGGTAGCCGATCAGAATGCAGATCAGCGTCGTCAGTATGCTCACCTGGAAGGTGGTGATGAAAGTGCGGGCGTAGGACTTGTACTGCACCATCTTGGCGTAGTGCTCCAGCGAAAACTGGCCGTCGCTACCGAGGAAAGACAGGTAAAACAGCCAGCCGACGGGGATAAAGACGACGGCTATCACCGCCACCAATGCCGGGGTGGCGAGACCGAGCAGCATGCGTTGCTCGCGCACGTCCTGGGTCCTGAGCGATTCCTCGTTCAGGACCTGCGCGCGCGTATCGCTGCCAGCGGCCAGGCTCATGCGGGATCTTCCCGGGGAATGATGATCACGTCGCTGCGGTTCAGCCCCAGCGCCACCGGTTCGCCAGGCCGCAATACGGTCTGCGCCGAATTCGCATCGGTGCCGAAGCGAAACGCGAGATCGTGCTGGTCATTGATCGACATCAATGAGAACGCGGTTTCACCCTGGAACACGAATTCGCGTACCACACCGGAAAACACGATAGTTTCCTCGGAGTCGGTCTGGTCGTTACCGGTAACGAACAATCGCTCGGGGCGAATGACCAGCGAATATTCTTCGCCGCTATCCGCGTTGGATTCGATCACGTGAGTTCCAAAACACAGTCTGCCCTCGCCATCGCGGTCTAGCGGCAGCAGGCTCGATTCACCGATAAAGTCGGCGACGAAGGCGTTGGCGGGCCGGTTGTAAATCACCTGTGGCGTATCGAGTTGTGCCAGGCGTCCATGATTGATGACCGCGATGCGATCCGACATCGTCAGGGCCTCGCGCTGATCGTGGGTCACATAAACCGTCGTCACATCGAGCTGTTCGTGCAGGTGCTTCAGCTCGATCTGCATTTGCTCGCGCAGTTTCTTGTCGAGCGCCGACAGCGGCTCATCCATCAGCAGGATACGCGGTCGAAACACGAAGGCGCGCGCCAGCGCAACGCGTTGCCGCTGTCCGCCGGATAATTGATCGATGCCACGATCACCCAGGTGATCGAGCTGCACCGTGGCCAGTGCCTCGGCCACGCGCCTGGCTGATTCAGCGGCATCGACGCCGCGCAGTTTCAATGGGAAGGCGATGTTTTCCGCGACGCTCATGTGTGGGAACAACGCGTAACTCTGGAATACCATGCCGACATTACGCCGATGGGGCGGGGTCAGGATCATTTCCTCGTCGCCGAAACGGATGCTGCCCGCGTCGGGGCGGTTAAAGCCGGCGATGGCCATCAGCAGGGTTGTCTTGCCCGAACCGGACGGCCCCAGCAAGGTCAGGAATTCACCGCTTTTAACTTCGAGGTCGACCGAGTCGAGCGCATACATCGAGCCATAACGCTTGGTCAGACCCTGGATGTGGATCGGTAACGCGGTTGGCGTTGATTGCTGCTTTTCAGACAAGGTTGAACCCCGGGTCGATGGCTGATCTGCCGGGCGACATCGCTGTCGCCCGGCCGGTTACCTGTGGAAGAACTACTCGCTCATCATTTCCATGTAAAGCTCGAGCGCTTCGGTGCGGTGCTTGGCATACCAGTCGAGGTTTATCGCCAGCATCAACGGCACGTTCTTGGGATGCGACGGCAGGGACTCGATCAACTCCTTTGAAGCGGTGGTGACTTCGTAGGCTTTCTTGTTGGTCGGACCGTAGGTGATGTGAAACGGCAGGTTTGCCTGGTACTGGGGTTTCGAGATTTCGGCCAGAAATTGCATCGCGACTTTCTTGTTCGGCGCACCCTTGGGCATCGCGAAGCAGTCGTAGTCGAGCAGCGCCTGGTTTAACACATAGCCGACTTTTGCGCCGTCTTTCGCGGCATTGTCGAAACGGCCATTCCAGCCAGTGGACATATCGACTTCGGCGTCTTTCATCAGTTGCGCCTGTTGCGCGCCAGAGCCCCAGAACACCGCGATGTGTGGCTTCAGTTCGCGAATCTTGTTGACCGCACGTTCGATGCCGGCACGGGTTGAAAGCACTTCATAAACTTTGTCGGCCGGTACGCCATCTGCCATCAACGCGGGCTCGAGTGCACCATCGACATTGTTGGCGCGGTAGGCGCGGGTGCCGGGAAACTTCTTCACATCCCAGAAATCGGCCCATGACTTGGGTGCGCCCGCGCTGCCCGGCATACCGTACTTGTCGGTGTTCCACGCCATAACTGTGGCGAACACGTCCGAACCCACGCAGTAGTCGGTGTAGGTATTGGGAATAAAGTCGGAAACGTCGACAACACTGTAATCGATCTTCTCCAGACAGCCCTTCGCGGCTGCCGAAGCAGCGCCACCCGAACCGGTGACCACCAGGTCCCAGCTCACCGAACCGGATTCCACCTGCAGGCAGGTCTTGGACATGCTGGCCCCGGATTCGCGGTTGATGGCGATGCCGGAATTTTTAGAGGCGTCGTTAAAAAGCGCCGCATCCTGCGCCGCGCCGTAACTGCCGCCCCAGGAGACGACAGTGATCGGGTCAGCGGCGGATACTGCACCGGTGACCAGGGTGATGCTGGCGGCGAGGCTCGCTGCCAGGAACTTTGAACGGCCGCTTGGGCCTGTTTTTACTGCTTGAGACATGGTTAGTCCTCCTTTTATATTCATCGATGTTGATGAGTTTTCTATATTTGGTATTTAAGGATCCTTTATACCACAGTGGCAATCGGGCCGGGCATCGGCACCAACGGCGGGCGCTGATATGCCGCGTCATCCGCCAGGCTTTGTTGGTAGCTGGATTTTTCCAGCCAGCCCTCGCAGATTTCGACACCCCATCCGGGGCCTTCGGGAACCTGCACCTTACCATCTTTGGCAATCGGGAAGTTTTTATATACGCCGTATTGCCAGGGGTAATAGTCGGAGCCCTTCGATGGAAAATTCAACATAAGGCCCGGCATTTTCGATCGCGCCCATCAGGTGCAGCGTGAAAATGGTCACCAGTGACAGATTGGCAGTGTGCGGAGTAATGGTCTTGCCTGCCGCCGCGGCCATCCGCACCACCCGCATGGTGCGTTCGATGCCGCCCATGTAACAGACGTCCGGTTGATAGATGTCGACCGTGTCATTGTCGATCATGTATTTCCATAACGCCAGGTTATTGTCCTGTTCGCCTCCAGTTACATCGATGGGTAGCGCGTCGGTGACCTGTTTGGTCCACTCGTACTCCCAGTAGGGACAGGGTTCCTCGAAATGGCAAATGCCGTTGTCTAGCAGAACCTTGCCCAGCTCGATGGCGGTTTCGGGTCGAAAGCAACTGTTGCCGTCGACCAGCAAATCGACCTCGTCACCGAGCACCTTGCGCACGCTGCTGGCGATTTCTTCGCTGCGCCCGGGCCATTCGTCACGGTTGCGTCCGCACTCGGCGCCGACGCGAAATTTGAAGGCGTCGTAGCCGTGTTCATCGCGTAGTTTAGCGAATCGATTCGCTTCATCCTGCGGGCTGATGTCGCGTTTCATGCTGGAGGCGTAAACGCGCAGCGGGCGGGGTGTGCCGCCGAGCAGCTCGCAAACCGACTTGCCTGCGAGCTTGCCGTGCAAATCCCAAAGCGCGGTATCGACGCCGCAAACCGCGCGGCACAGGTAAGAACCGGGGAACTTGTGTTCTTTTTCAAACACGTGGTCAAACAGGTCGCCCAGTAGCGCGAGTTCCGAAACATCACGTCCGAGCACCCAGGGCGCCACCTGCCGATGCAAAATGGTACAGGTAATATCCGAGTGATAGGTAGAGACCTGCCCCCAGCCACTATGGCCGTTGTCGGTGGTGACGCGCACCATCCCGACGTCGGGGGTGCAAAAAGTTTCGATACTCTTGATTTTCATCGGATTCTTATCATTTCAGGGGCTGCCGATCCAGGTGAACCCAGGGATCAACCCTGGTCTCGATTGCAGTAATACTGGTATTTTAATGGTTACAGATAAATAACCAATATAAAATAATTGAAATACCTATTTAAAAATCGGTTCGGAGCAGGCCATTGATCAGGAACGTTGCCGACACCCTGGTTTGGTTCGATCGATTTGCGGTGCGGTGACACGCATTCCCTGCATACCTATAATTAACTTTTTTATGAGTAGCGCTACACATATGCTGAACTCGAAAGGCGTGGGTGGCGTCAACTTCGATGCGGCGGGCGCAGCGCGCCGATGAAACAGGCGATCGTCGACTACCACCTCGATGAGGAGGACCACTGGGTGGCCGAGCTCGACTGCGGTCACAACCAGCATGTGCGTCATAATCCGCCGCTGGTCAGCCGGCCCTGGGTGATCAGCGCAGAGGGTCGTAACTCGATGCTCGGCTACGAGCTCAACTGCGTGAAATGCGACACCGACCAACCCGTGGATAACAAGTGATGGCGTCAAGCCAGGACGATCTGTAATGATATGGACTCGGTAACACAAATAACGCTCGGCGCCGCGGTCGGCGAGGCGGTGCTCGGGCGCCGGATCGGTAATCGGGCGATGCTGTGGGGCGCTATCGCCGGTACCTTGCCGGACCTCGACGTGTTCGTGCCGCTCGGGGATGTGGTCAAAGACTTCACCTATCATCGCTCGGCGACGCATTCGCTGATCATGCTGGCGCTGGCCACGCCATTGCTGGTCTGGCTGATTCTCAAAATCCACCCGACTCTGGACGAACATCGAAAGCGCTGGTGGCTGCTGGTGTATCTCGTCTTCGCTACGCACGTGCTGCTCGATAGTTTCACCGCCTACGGTACCCAGATCTTCTGGCCCATCAGTGACACGCCGGTTGCCTGGTCGACGATCTTTATCATCGATCCGTTGTATACCCTGCCGCTGCTGATCGGCGTCATCGCCGCGCTGATCATGTCGCGTGACAGCGAGCGCGGACATCGACTGAACCGCGACGCGTTGATCATAAGCTCGCTGTACCTGGTCTGGACCGTGGTGGCCAGTCAGCTCGCAACGCAGAGTTTCAATGCCGCGTTACAGGCGCAGAACATCGCGCACGAAAAACTGTACGTCACCCCGGCGCCGTTCAGTTCGCTGCTGTGGCGCGCCGTGGCGATCGACGATCGCGGTTACTTCGAGGGCTATTACTCGGTGCTCGATGGCAGTGACGAGGTTGCTTTTCTTCACTACCCGAGCGACCGACAATTGCTTGCGGGCATCGAGGACCACTGGCCGGTGCGCCGCCTGCAGTGGTTTTCGCACGATATCTACTCGGTAACGCGCATCGACGATGACGTTGTCATCAGCGACCTGCGCATGGGGGTCGAGCCCCACTACGTGTTCCGTTTCAAGGTAGGTGAGATCGGCAATCCCCACGCGCATCCAACTGTGGCCGAACAACTCACACCGGTGCGCGACCTCGGCCGGTTGCCGCTATTGTGGGCGCGCATCTGGGATCAGTCGGTGATGCTCAGCCCCGCAGCAGCGCCCGGTAAGCCCTGAGCCGGGATTATTGTTTGGCGTAGAAGTCGTCGAAGATAAAGCGCGCGATCGATTCGATGTCGTTGATGTCGAGCACCGGGATTGCAATGCCGTCGGGTGGTGTGGAATCGCAGGCGAGCGCGATCACGCTGTCGTCGTTTTCAAACAAATAGGGTTTGCGCAGCGCAGCGCGGTGCAGTTCGATCTTCGGATAACGTGTGTTCTTGTAGCCTTCGACCAGTACGATGTCGGCGCGACTGCTGTCCAGCGAAGCGATGATTTGGTGCAGCCCGGGTTCGTCGGACGGATGCGCGAACTCGGTAATGCTCGCCATGCGCGTCATGGTGCAGATCACGGTTTGATCGGCGCCGGCCTTGCGTAACTCGTAGCTGTCCTTGCCGGGGAAGTCGAGATCGAAATCGTGGTGCGCGTGTTTGATCACCGAGACGCGCAGGCCGCGTTGTTTCAGCGCCGGAATTATCTGCCGCAGCAAGGTGGTCTTGCCGGTGCCGCTGTAAGCGCTGAAGCCGAGAATGGGCGTGGAACTGTTCATGAATCGGTCTGCAGGGATTGCTGGTCGGAAGGCGTATTGATGTTTCGAAACATATCGGCGCAATTGGAAAAATCAACCCGCTTGAAATCGTGTTGCGCATACCAACGATCGATCTTGCGATCGCCGCTGTCGAGAAAAGCGTTCAGGCTTGGCAACAGGTCGACGCGGATCATCGCGTGCACCGGTTGCAGGCGTTCGCCGTCGAAGGCCACCAGCACGCCGGATTGATCTTGCTGGCCGACCTCGATAAAACGCGCCACGTAATCTTGTGCCAGCCGCGGGCCGTCGCAGGGCAGGGTCAGGATGAAGCGGCTTTCGACCGCGTTCATCGCGCTGGCAAAACCGGCGAGCGGGCCCTGGTAGTCTTCAAGCTGATCGCTGATAACCGGGTAACCGAAGCCTGCGTAGTGTTCGTGATTGCGATTGGCATTGATCACGATAGCGACGCCTTGTTGTTCGAGTTTATCGATCAGCAGGGCGGCCAGTGGTTTGCCGTCAAACTCAATTAATCCCTTGTCCTGGCCACCCATGCGCCGGCCCTGACCGCCTGCCAGTATGACCGCGGTGATGTCGTGTTTTTCGATGTTCATCGATGTTTGGACTGGCGCACCGATTCCAGTTGGACGACGTCCGGATTGCTCGGCGCTGCACCGTGCAGGAGGTGATCGCGCAATTCCAGTTTGTGCGTGGCCAGTTCGTGGAATACTTCCGGATCGTGACTGACGATGACGATCGCGGTACCGCTGTCGCAAAACTCGCGCAGCATCAGCAGCGTGCGTGCGCGGCTTTCGTTATCGAGGTTGGCGGTGGGCTCGTCGAGCAGCAGGATTTGCGGGTCGCGCAGGCGTGCCCGGGTGAGGGCGACGCGCTGTTTTTGACCACCCGACAGCGAGGCCGCCGACTGGCTTTCGAAGCCTTCAAGGCCGGCCCAGCGAATCGCCTTGGCGACGCTTGCGCTGCGATCGGCAATGGCTGGATTGAGGCGCGCGGCATACTCGATATTACGCTGCAGGCTGCCGGCCAGCATGTAAGGTTGCTGGTGCAGGTACATGACCGACTTGAGCAGGCGCTTGCGTTGCTTGCGCCAGGCTTGCGCGACACTGTCATCGAAGGCTACCGTGCCGCGCTTCGGCTTTTCCAGGCCGGCAATTATTCGCAGCAGGGTTGTCTTGCCGACACCGTTTTTACCGGTGATGACCGTGCAGTCGTGGCTAGTGATATCCAGGCTGGTACCCGCAAGCACGCAGTTATCCCCGTAGCTTTTGTGGATATCGTGAAAACCGATGCGGAAGGATTCGATCATGGATTGATACTGCCTTTTCCCTGGGCGTACTGCAACAGCGCATTGACCACGAAGGCGAGAAACAACAGGACGATGCCAAGCGCTATACCCTCGGCGAACGCACCCTTGCTGGTTTCGAGCGCAATCGCGGTTGGGATGTTGCGCGTGTAATGGGCGATATTGCCACCCAGCATCATCGACGCGCCGACTTCCGAGATGATGCGGCCGTAGCCCGCGAGTATTGCCGCGAGCAAACCGAAGCGTATCTCGTAAAGTACGGTAAAGAATGCGTGCAGGCGACTTGCACCCAGCGTGCGGGCGGTTTCCCAGGCGGAGCGGTCGGCGGCCTGCAGGGCCACGTGCACCATGCACACCAGGATGGGCAGGCACAGCAGGAATTGCCCGAGCCCCATTGCGGTTTGCGTAAACAGCAGCTTGAAATCACCGAGCGGACCCTGGCGTGACAACACGATGAACAGGGTCAGGCCGATCACTACCGCCGGCACCGAGAGGAAGGTATTGAACAGCGAGATCAACAAACGGCGGCCGAAGAAATTACCGTAGGCCAGTATGAAGGCGATGATCAGCGCCGGCGGCACGGCGGCGAGTATCGCCAGCGTGGAGACGCGAAACGAAATCGCGACGATTTCCCAGGTTTCCGGGTCACCGCTGAACAGCAGGCGAAATGCTTCCGCGCAACTGGCCAGCAAGATATCCACGCTAGCTACTACTTCCCGCCGAGGGCACGAACAGTTGCTGCCCCCTGATCTTGAATTCACCGATCAGCTTTTGTACCGGTGGCGAGATAAACCACTGAATCAACTTGCTGGCACCCTCGTAGTTGACGTCCGCATGGCGTGCGGGATTCACCGCGATTATGCCATAGGGGTTGAACAGCGGCGGATCGTCTTCGTACAGCAGGGCGATGTCCAGTTTGGACTGGTAAGCAAGCCAGGTGCCGCGGTCGGTCATTGAATAACCATCCACTTCATTGGCGATCTGTAATGTCTTGCCCATGCCCTGGCCGACCTCACGATACCACCTGCCGCGCAGGGGTCTTGTTGGCGCTTTGCCACAGGATCAGTTCGCGCTTGTGGGTGCCGGAATCGTCGCCGCGCGAAATAAACGGCTGCTCGCTGGCGTGAATTTTGGCGAACACTTCGGCCACCGAATTACTGCGGGTCACCCCGGCCGGATCCGATTTCGGACCGACGATGATGAAATCGTTGTACATGACGTCGGCGCGGTCCACGCCGTAGCCATCGGCGACGAACTTGTCCTCCGCCTGGCGCGCATGCACCAGCACGATATCGACGTCGCCCTCACGTCCGAGGCGCAGCGCCTTGCCGGTACCGACCGCTATCAGGTGCACTTCGAGCCCGGTTTCCGCGGTAAAGCGGGGTAACAGGTAGTCCATCAGACCCGAATTGGCGGTGCTGGTGGTGGTCGCCAGCCTGAGCGGTGTTTCGTCGGCGAGGCTAAGGCCGGAGATCAGCAAGCTGACCAATAGCAGGGAAATTCGGTGGGTCATTTGGCGCACTCCTTGGGCGGTTTTGAATCAGGAGCGGAAGTGTAGCAATGCTGGGCGCGCGGCGTCGATTAGTGATTGGGCTGTTTCGTCAAAACGAGTAGAATAAATGCCCCAGATCAAGCAAGCCGAGGACAGGATGGACGAAGAAGCACTGAACATGTCGATACGCAAGTTTTTAAAGAAGGTTGGCATAACCTCGCAACGTGAAATCGAGCGCGCGCTCGGCCAGGCCAGTAGCGGCGGGCGCCTCGACGGTAACCCGGTACGGGTCAAAATGACGCTCGAATGCGATTTGCTCGATGAAGCGCTCGAGATCGACGGTGAAATCAACTACTGAAGCAGCGCCGGTTATGAGTGAAGAGCGAAATTTCGTCGCGCTGAACATCGCGGTTTTGACGGTATCCGATTCGCGTGATGAGGCGAGCGACAAATCCGGTGCACTGCTGGTTCGCCTGTTGAGTGAAGCCGGCCACAATGCGACGGAAAAAGTCGATCGTACGCGACGACAAGTACCAGATTCGCGAAGTGCTGTCGCGCTGGATCGTCGATGAGTCGGTATCCGTGGTATTGACCACCGGCGGTACCGGGGTGACCGGTCGTGATGGCACACCAGAAGCGGCGACGCCGCTGTTCGACAAGACCATCGACGGCTTCGGCGAAACCTTTCGCAGCCTCTCCTACCAGACCATCGGCACCTCGACGCTGCAATCACGCGCCGTCGCCGGCGTCGCCAACGGCACCTATATCTTCTGCCTGCCGGGCTCGGCGGGTGCCTGCAAGGATGCCTGGACGATGCTGATCAGCAGCCAGCTCGATTATCGAACGCGCCCCTGCAACCTGGTCGAACTGATGCCGAGACTGCGCGAAAAATAAGTCGAGTAAACCCCGGTATACAGGGGGCAGTGCCCTGTTTGGTCGATGATTCGTGATCTCGGGGTTTCTCGGCAACCAGGGATGCTGTCCCCCAGATTTACAGATTTGTAACTGCGGCACCCGATTTGAGAAGCGACTATCGGGTTGCTAATTTTATCCCTGTTGAGCTGCGTCAATATCCCGGATCAGCAAGCAGTTATGTTGGTTTTTCACGGATAGCTGCCGAGGTCTGCCATGTTCAAAAAGATACTGTGTCCCACCGACGGTTCACTGCATGCCTACAAGGCGCTTGACCTCGCAATAGATCTGGCAAAAAAATACGATGCCGAACTGGTCATATTGCACATCCCTCATCGTTTTGAAAATATCGCGGCGCTGCGGCGATTTGCCGAAGTTGAGGGGCTGGCACCGCACATCAACGCGGATATGGACCGACTGAGCAAGATGGATCACAGAATCTCGCAGGCAACCGATTTCGTCTCTCATGATTCAGTGGTATCACCGCGCATAATGATCGAGATCGGTCACCATATTATTGAGGGTGCACAGATCCGCGCAGAGCGCAAAGGCCTGAAAAATGTCGACGCCCGCCTTGAAATCGGTGATCCCGCCGACAGGATTTTGAAATGTATCGACGCGGATAAAATTGACTGCGTGATTATGGGCTCTCGTGGATTAAATGATCTAAAGGGCCTGTTTCTCGGCAGCGTATCGCACAAGGTGGCCAACCGCGCCCCCTGCACCTGCATCTCGGTCAAGTAGCTTTTGAATTCGTAATATCTGCTGGCCGTTTACTCGTCACTTTCGGAATTAAGTCAACGGTCACCGCATGCGGTTTATTTTTCGCACGGGCTTGGCCGGCGGCATGTCGTCGAACTCGATCAACTCGGCGCCGTGATACACCAGGAAGTGACGGCCCCTTGGCGCGCGCGATCAGCGTAACGCCGACCTGTTGCGCGATTTCGAGGCCCATCGCGGTTAT
>CAWIHJ010000040.1:0-32938 GCA_963835795.1 uncultured Gammaproteobacteria bacterium | reverse complement strand
ATATAGCCTGACCAGGTAGCCACGCCCATCGCCATGACCGGCGGGTGACTCGAAGTTTGCGTAACTGGCGTGAATATCCGCATCGTTGAAGGAGACCTGCTCGGCCAGCGCGTAGTTTGGAATCAGCGCGGCGCTCAGCGCGCTCAGGGTTACACCGGCGCCGGCGAGGGTGGCCAGGCGCGCCAGAAAGGTGCGCCGGTCGATGTCGCCGTGGGCGTACTCGTCGTACCAGTCGAAGGCTTGTTGAGGGATGTCGATGCGATCTTGCGTGGTCATTTCAGGACTCCTGACAGGTAGTTGAACGCCCAGTAGTATACCGCCACCGATTTAAAATTCGAGCCAGTTCGATGCGAACAGAATTCGAAACTTGACGGATTATTTGAGCAACACCATGGGGCTGCCAACATCCACCACGCCAATGGCACCGTGCGCCTTGTAACCCAGCAGTTCCTGCACGCGGGTGGGCATGCTGCGAACCTTATCCAGCGGCACCGTGAGGAACATGTTTTCCTCGGTACGCAGCCAGCCAACCACGTAACCCAGAAACATGCCACGCCGAAACTGGTCGGGAGTGGTGTTGGCGCCACCGCCGTGGATCGCCGACCCCAGGTAGAAAAGCGCCGAACCGGCCTTCATTTCAGCCTGCGTCACCTCCTCTGGCCTGGGCTTACGCCCGGCGTCCCAGCGATGGCTGCCCGGCACTACCCGGGTGGCGCCGTTGGCGGCAGTAAAGTCGCTGAGTGCGAACATCGCCTCGACCTGCAGCGGCGGTTTCGGTATTGGCACTTCGTTCCAGGCCGACTCGTCGGTGTGCAGTTCCTGCGCGGACTCGCCGGGCCCGATCTGGATCAACTGGCTGGTGTTGAGCAGATAATCCTTGCAGTTCGGCAGCAGGAAATGATCGGCTGCCTCGCGTAGCTGGGGTAACAGCATGATATCGGCAAAACTGTCGGACTTTGCCGGCAAGCCATCGATGCGAATGGTCGACTCACCGTAAAATTCGATCAGCTCCTGCATGGTCGGATGACGCAGGCCTGGTGCTACGGCGGCGATATGCCTGTCCAGGTCGGTATTCAGCCGCGTCAGCAGTGTCGGGTCAAGGATATCTTCGACGATGACGGCGCCATCGCGTTCGAGCGCCGCGCATATCTGCGCGGACGCAGCGTCGTGTTCAATACGTTGTAATACAGCTGACACCTTTACCTCCGGGTTGCTTGATCTGGCAATGGAAACCCGGGTCCATGCTACGGTCCCGGGTCGACGACAACAATAGCGAGTAGCTGGGAAAATGCTGAAAGTGATAATCCGTCCACGGTTGGCCGGGCCAAACAGAGCGTGCTACTAACATTTGAAGCCGATCGATTCGATCGCCGCCCGCACGCAGGCCTCGTCGTCCTGCGAGACACCACCCGCGGCACCAACTGCGCCCACCACCCGGTTGTCGTCGTCGCGCACCAGCACGCCGCCGGGCAGCGGAATGATCCGGCCGCCGGTCATCGCGTTCAACGAATCGATAAAACCCTTTTGCTGGTCGTCCCGTGCGTAACGCTCAGCGAGCTGGTCGGTGTTGCAGGCCATCGCCAGTGCACCCCAGGCTTTCGCCTGGGCGATGTCGACGCGCAGGAACGACACGCCGTCTTCGCGCTGCAAGGCTTTCAGGTGCGCGCCGGTGTCGAGAATGGCGACCGCAAGCGGCGGCATCTCGCGTTCGCGCGCGGCGTTCAATACCGCTTCGATTAGTTCGTTTGCCTGTTGCAGTGTCAGTTCGGTCAAGCGTCTGTCCCCCTTAAAAACGCGATCAGTATACCTGTTTTAAGCGCTTCGACGATTGACCTGAGGGCGACCGATTACCCAGCTGCAACGACTGTCATCGAAATCGAGAGATGGTGTATCATCGCGGGCTTTTGCGGGGAGATAAAAACCAATGAATGTTTTAATTGATATCTGCGTGGTGCCGATGGGTGTCGGTGTTTCGGTATCGAAGTACGTAGTCGAATGCCAGCGCATCTTCGAGGCCGCCGGACTCAACCACGAAATGCATTCCTACGGCACCAACGTCGAAGGCGATTGGGACAAGGTGATGGCCGCGGTCAAGCAGTGCCACGAAAAAATGCATGAAATGGGCGCGCCGCGCTGCGGCAGCACGCTGCGCGTCGGCACCCGCGTCGATCGCGACCAGACCATGCGCGACAAGCTCGACAGCGTCTACAAGAAGATGGACATCTCCTGAAATTACACCGCTACCCCGAGTGATATCGCCGTCTTAAAGCGGCTCGGGTGTGCGCGGTGCGATGTAATGCCCGTCGGCCCCGGGATGGCGCAGCGGGAAAACGTCGTCGTCGAAATAGTGGCGACGATACTGCGCGGGCACCACGGTTGCGGCAACGCCGGGCAGCGCCGCAAGGCGATGTGGGATGTTTATGGGCCGGCCATGCAGGCCGTGGTCGGTGCGCGCCTGAATGCAGGCGAAATCGTCAAACTGGCGAAGTTGCTCGACAAGCTGATCCCTGACGAATCGTAATGGTCATCTGAAGTGTGCGTATCGCCAGGTTGATAAACCACGGGACAGGATGGCGCAAGGGGCAGGTATTCCAGCTCGATGTTAATCCGAGGCGTCCTGGCGCGCCCAGAAGGCCTGCAATGACTGTTCCAGCGACTGCTGGTTGTCGCAATATTGCACTTGCCACCAGGGCGGCAGGTACTGCGCATAGGCGGACTGGCGAAAGCGTTGCTCGAGCAGCACCACGACCCCGCGATCCTGTTCGCTGCGGATGACGCGCCCGGCGCTTTGCTTGACGCGGATCAGGCCCGGGAAACGAAACGCGTAGTCGAAGCCGTCGAGCTCCATGGCGTCGAAATCCTGCTGAATCAATTGCTGTTCGGTGCTGACCTGCGGCAGGCCGGCGCCGACGACTATGGCACCGATCAGCGCATCGCCGCGATAATCGATGCCTTCGGCGAAGCGCCCGCCCATGATGACAAACCCCAGCTGTTGTTCGCCGTCGAAGAAATGTTGCAGGAATTGCTGTTGGTCGGCTTCGTCGGCATCGCGTTGTTGCACCCGCGTCTCGATTTCGCCATAGAGTTCAGCGAAGCGACGCTGAACCTGCTGCATGAAGTAATACGCGGAAAAGAACACCAGGTAGTTGCCCGGGCGCGCGCGGTAGCTGCTGGCGATCGCGGCGCAGATGTTGTCGATGTGGGACTCGCGCTGGCGATAGCGGGTGTCGATGTAAGTGGTGACACAAACCCCGAGATGCTGGCCTGGGAATGCCGATTCGAGCACGATGCTGCGAGAATCCTCGGCGAATCCCAATGCCTGCCGAAAATAGCCTGTCGGCGTCAACGTGGCGGAAAACCCGCAGACCGCATGGAACAGTGGGTAGATTTCCTGCAGGTAGGCAAATGCATTGAGGCAGAGTAACTTTATTTCGCGTAGCTTAAGTGGCTTGCTGGCGCGCGTGCGATGGTGTTCGGCGTACAGCATGGCGATGGCTTGAAAGCGGAATATGGCCTTGGCGAATTCGAGGGTTGCCGGCGCGATGTGCTTGTTGGCGAAAAGATCGAAGCCCAGTTTCTCGCCGAAACGCTGGCAGGCGCGCAGCATGTCCTGCGGTAACTCGTCGGCTACCGACTCGTCTTGCGCGAGACCGCGGGTTGCCTGGTCGAGCGCGCGTTGCATCGAGTCGAGCGCCGCGCTGATCGCTTTGCTGTTATCGGCCGCCTGCGCCTTGCCGATCTGTGCCCGCGTAATGCTGGCCGAGTACATGTCGCGGGCGCGATCCACCAGGTTGTGTAATTCGTCGATCAGTAACAGCTTGCGCCGCGGATCGTTGCGGAAATAGCTGAGCTGTACCAGCGGATCGAACACGTAGTTGAAATCGCAGATGACGATATCGACCCAGGGCAGCATTTGCAGTGCGAGTTCAAACGGACACAGCCCGAAAGCGCTGGCGCTTGCCTGAATCTGCGCGACGTCGAGTTTGCGTCGTTGCAGCAATTGTTCGCGCGCCGCGGGCAGGCGCTCGAAAAATCCGATACAACGCTTGCAGCGCCCATCGCTATCGACTTCCGCGGGATCCCGGTTGCAGGGACAGCTGCGCGCCTTGGCCTGGATGACCAGGTAACTGCTGTCGATCTGCATCAGTTCGAGCGCGCTGACCGCCTGCTGCTGCCCGGAGACTTTGGCCGACAGGTAAATCACCTGGTCGCATTGATCCTCGCCGAGCGCTTTCTGCGCCGGGAACAGGGTGCTGATGGTTTTGCCGGAACCGGTGGGCGCTTCGATGGTCAGGCGCTTGCGGTTTTGAATCGCGCGGTAAACTTCGCCGGCGAAAGCGCGCTGCTGGTGGCGAAATTCGGCAAATGGAAACTGCAACGCGCGCGCCTGCTGGCGCATGTTTTGCCGGTGTTCGGCCACCATCCGGTGCCATTTCAGGTAACGCTGCAGGGCCTGTTCGACGAACTGCAGAAGTTCATCACGATTAAAGACCTGCTCACTGCGTTGTTCGTTGCGCGAAAACAGGCTGACCTGGTTGAGGCAGAGGTTGATCTCGTCGAGATCGTGTTCGCTGGTATAGCAGGCGCCGTAACACTTCAACTGCGCCCAGTGCAGGCCCTGTTGCGGCGGTGCCGAGACATTGCCGTCGCCATGGCTGTAGACCGTTTTGATTTCCTCGATACGCTGCGGTGATTCCTTCTCGAACAGCATGTCGATACGCCCGCCAAGTTCCACGCTAAAACCCTCGAGTTGCAGTTGCAGTCCGACCCGCACCTCGGCCGTCGCCAGCGCGCTGTAGCGGCGCTGGATCTTCTGGTGCGTCTGCAAACCCTCGAGCGCCTTTACCCCCGGGCTGTCATCGTAGCCGAGGTCGCCATCGCGACAACTGAACTCGACCAGCTCGCGAATGCCGAGTTTCAGCGCTTGCACCAGCTCACCCGGGCGAGTTTATGCGGCATGCGATGTGCCTCGAAGTGCTGCATCCAGCGCTGCTGATTTTTTTGCAGGCTATCGCCGGGACCCTTGACCTCGACCAGGCAATAGCCACCGTCGGCGGGAAAATGCACCAGGTCGGGAAAGCCGGCGCGGTTGTTGCGCAAGTCTTGCAGGATGCGCTCGAACACCGCGCGCCAGTGGGTGTGCTCGATGCGCCGCAGCGCGAGGCGGATCAGCTCGAGGTCGAGTGCCTGCCAGTTGACCAGCGGATTCATCAACCCCTGCTTTTGCTGCCAGCACAAACTCGACTGGCGCCAGATGTCGTCGTTGTCGTTGATCCCTGCCCAGATATCTTCCAGCATACGGCGCCGTCGGCTGGTGAAGTCATGCGCGTAAAAATCGCTGGGACGATATTGATACGGGTTGTAGAAGGCGCCGGGCAGCGCGGCGAAAACGGCATCCCAGATCAGCAGTCCGAGCACGCCGGTGAACAGGCTGTTCTCCACGTAGAAGCAGTCGTCACCAGTGCTGCCGTAGTGTTCGGCGACCGCCTGCTCGACCGAATCCTGGTAGTCGAGCTCGAGATCGACAATCGGCGGCCGGTGGGTGATGCGTAATTGCTCGGCGGCCGCGGGTGGTTCGAGGTCATGGCGCTTGCCGAGGCGCAGCGCGAACTGGCAGGCAAACTGCAGTTCCTGCTCATCGAGCGGTTGCTCGATGATGTGGCGACAGAGTTTGAGCGCCTTGCGCGGCTTGTCGCGTTGCGCGTGAATGCGCGCGCGGCGTTCGCGGCAGGGCGGCAGCAGGCATTGCCGGTAGAGTCGGTTGGCGGCCTGCAGTTGACCGAGGCGTTCCAGTTGGCGTGCGATTTCAAAGCGCAGTTGTTCGCTTTTGCGAAACCCGGGCGCCTGGGCGTCAATATCGGCTGGAATCAGACGGCTGAGTTCGAGCAGATCCGCGGGCGCTGAATGATCGGTCGCTTCGAGCAACGCCTGCAGCTGGTACAACAGCCAGTGCTGTTGTATCTCGAGATGACTGCGGTAGGGTCGATGTTCGGGATCGATGCGATAGTTTTCATACTGGAACAGCCCGAGATCGTTGAGAACGAAATCGGTCATCGACTGGTTCAGGTTGCCGAAGAACAACATCTGGCACAGCAGGTAATCCTCGCGGCATTGCAGCAGCAGCCAGTCGTCCTGCTGCGCCAGGCGCGTGAAAAAATCCTCCGTGTCCGCGTCGATCAGCGCCTGCTCAAATGCGCTGCGGCGCAACTTGCCGATGTCATTCAGTGGCGGAAATTCGCGCAGCAGATCGCGCAGTTCGCTGAGCGTGTAGAGCGACAGTAGCAGCGGGTGATCGATCTCGGCATTCAGGGCAATAAATCCCTGTTGCGACAACTCATCGATGGCGGCATCCAGCGAGCCGATTTCCGCGTAGCCGAGTTTGCTGCGGCGATAGCAGTCGGGGTTGCGATTGAGCAGGCGGATACACAGCATCTGCGCATCCTGCGTGAGCCCGGCGAATTGCTCGAGAAACTGCAGTGGACCTGGTTCGAGCAGGTCGGCGTAAACGCGGTGGACATGTGCAAACAGGGTGTGCACGTTGTCGAGGTAGTAAGTTTCCGGTAGATCAGGCTGCATAGGATTGTTATTTTACATGAATATATAACAGTGTTGCATACAACGGTGTTATATACTATATTGACCCGATGGAAGCGCTCACCGACATTCAACAGGCCGTTTACGACTATACCCGAAAGGCCTTGCAACAGGGGCGGCCGTTTCCGTCGCTGCGCGACATTGCGCAACACTTCAACTTTCAGCACACCACCGCGCGCTTTCACCTGAAGGCGCTGGAAAAAAAAGGCTATGTGCGCCAGCGCTGCACAGCGCGTCTCCGATTACCTGTTGGCGACCGATGAGCAGACCCATGTCATCGCCAGCCACAATGCTGATGCCGGCAAGCTTCGATCTGGTTGCGCGCATCCCGGCGGGTGCGCCGTCGGCGGTTTTCGATGAAACGCCGCAATCCTTCTCGGTCACCCACGACTTCTTTGGCGGCGGCGATATTCTCGGTTTGCGCGTGGCCGGTGACAGCATGTCCGGTGATTCGATCGACGATGGCGACATCGCGATGATCAAGCGTCAGCAGGACGCCAACAAGGGCGACATCCTGGCGCTGCGCATCGAGGATGAAATCACCCTGAAGCGCTTGCGCCTTGACGGTGACAAAGCCCATTTACTGCCATCCAATCCAGAACATTCGGTCCGCGTGGTAGCGGCAGCCCAGCTTGAGATTCTCGGCAAGCTGGTCGGCATCATCCGCAAGGTTTAGCGGTACGGATAAGCACATGGCCTCAATCCCTGCGCAATTTACCGACCACTCGCTGCAACAACAGTTGCAATCGGCGCGTTCGTTGAAGCATGAACAGGCATCCGCGCATGCCCCGTTGCTGCACTCGGGTATTGAAGCGCTCGACGAATTGTTTCAGCATACCGTTCCCGGCGATCTGATCGAATGGGGAATTCCGCCGGGGCTGAACGGACGATTGATTCCGCTGCAGTTGCTGAAACATGATATCCCGCCCAGCGTCTGGATTTACCATCACCACGGGCTCGGGGTGTTTCGCATCGAGCTGGATCAGTCACGGCATCGATCTGCAACGCCTGTTTTTTATCTGCTCGGACAACCCGGTGCGCGAGTTGCGGCCACTGTTTCTCGAGGATACCTTCAAGCGCATCATCATCGATGCGCCGCGCAAGTTCAGCAGCGGGGACATGGCATTCGTCAGCCAGCAGGCGCGCAAGCACGGGCAGATCGTGTTCCTGATCCGGCATTTCTTCCTGTCGGAAAAGCGCGGTAACCCTTACGCGAGCCTGCGCATCAACACCTGGCAAAGCGGCCAGCATTCGTTTTCACTGCAACACAATCAAGGGCTCCAACAGCGGTAGAATTTCATTACCCTACGCGGCGGTTGCCGAAGACCCCGGTCGTTATAATTAAACTATCGGTCATTATAATTAAATCGACGGCCGCTTCCGGGCAAAGCCGAGTGCGTGTCAGGCTGCGCTCATGAAGACCCGCATTATCGACCTGTCGGAATTGCGTTGCGGCGATGATTTCCCCGCTTATGCCGCGATATTCAGCACCACGGCGGATAATCCGTTCCTGCTGTCGCCGACGGCGATGCGCTGGAGCGATGACATTACCCTGTCGCGCCTCGAGGATTGCAGGCAATTCTGGATCGCAGCAGAAAAAAAAACTGCGCTGTAAGCTGAGCGAGCTGTTTGATCCGCTATTGCGGCACCATTGTGGTGACGGCTATATCGCGGTGTTCGCTACCCACCCCTGGCAATGCCTGCTGTACCTGTATTACCAGATACGCCAGCAGGGCCGTGGCATCTACCTGCTGCAGAGTCGGCTCGATCAGAATATTTACCGCAGCCTGGGCTGGGAATGCTGGTTTAGTCGTTCAGGCTGCCGCTTGCCGAACACCTCGCTGCGGTCAATGCGCGCGGCTTCGAGCCGCAGTCTTTCCGCACTCGCCAGGCGCGCATGCAGCGTTTCATTCAGCGCATCGGTATTACCACGCCACAGGAGTTGAGTGCCGCCGATGCCAACTCAATCACGCGTCGATTCGGTAAATGGCTGGGTCTCATCTGGCGCTGGAGTTTTACCGATTCGAGTGATTTGCAGTGGTTTCCGTGGATCAAGCTGGCATGCGGGCACTGACCTGTGGTCAAGCGAGACCTGGAGTACCCGGTCAACCAGTGGTCATTAATCGAAGTCCTGTTGCGTGAAGACCTGGCGGCGCTTGCCGATCAATTTCGACGTGATGATTGCGTGCACATCAATCGCATGCAGTGGGAAATCGTGCTGTTCAATGATCAGAAAATGGTCGTTGAACTGTCCTTTCGGCACCCCTATTCGCTGCATCGCGATGCCGCCCGATTATGCTACTGCGTTATACCAGGCACGTTATATTTACGACGATTTGATGCGCAAGCTGCAAGCGCGCGATCACGATCTGGATCTGCCCGACAACATGCCATTCCTGTGCTGGCGGATAGAGGTCTGCGAATGCATCGTGTTGGCGCCACAGCTGTGGGAGCTGTTCGCCAGCGCAGTCGACCAGGTCGATTATCAGCAGATCATGAGCCTGCAAAACAAGTTGCCGATCGCCTTCGAATGTTTTCAGGCAAATGCGTCTTTTTACCCGGAGCAATCCTTTTCCCGGATTCCGCTGGGCAGTATGGGTGACAAGCCTGCCGATCACTTCCCCTGGTCTTGCAGCGCCATCAACAAACCGCTGTTCTATTTCACCACGCCCAGGCCAATCGACAACCCGGGTGATAGCGCGAGCCCGGTGCAAAAGATATTCCTGGAACGTAATTCGAGCCAGTGGTGGCTGAGCCCGGAGGGACTGCAGTCGATTCGCGACTATTTTATTCTCAAAGATAGCGACGGGCGCAGCAGCTGGGCATTTTGCAACCAGGATGGCGCATGGTTCAAGCAAGGCGAGTTTTGCTGACTGCGCCTTGCCAAAAACGCTTGTGCTGTGGCTGAGTGTTACTGAATTTACCGCAGGGACCACTAACGATGTTCGAGCAGTTCAACGAGTGGTTATGTAAAACCAATTTCAGCTTTTTACACGGCGCGTCGCATCCGCGCGACCTGGTCGAAACTGCCAGCCGGCTTGGTTACCAGTCATTGTGTATTAACGATTTCGATGGCGCTTATGGACTGGCGCGTTGTTATCGTGAACTCGATTACCTGCAACAGCAGGGCCAGGATCGGGGGCTGAAATTGAATTATGGCGCCGAAATACACTTCCAGCGGGATCACGATGCGCCGCTGATCCTGCAGGATACCCTGGTATTGGTCGCACGGAATCAACAGGGATACACCAACCTGAATTGCCTGCTGAGTCACGCGCATCGTGATGGCAAGAACTATGCCAACCTGCCACTGGAAACCCTGCTCGAATCACCGGTGGAAGGATTGTTTGCCATCCAGCCGATGCGCGGTGCGATTCGTTGTCGCAATCCGGCGATGCGCCACGGCGAACTCAAACAGCATTTCGCTGGACGCTATTACCTTGCCATCAGCCGTCACCTGCACCCGGCCGAAGATCGCTGGATCAGGCCAACACTGGAACAGGCAAAGCAATACCAGCTGGAATACCTGCTGAGCCAGGATGTGTTCTTTCATGAGCGCCAACAAAAAAGGGTCAGTGACCTGTTGCAGGCGATTCGCAACAACCGCGTATTCGATGAGTGTCGCGAACATTTCTTTGCCAATGCCGAACGCTGCCTGCACCGGGCGAATGAATTGCAGCGCCTGTTCGCCCCGATTCCGGGTTATCGGCGAGCCCTGGGATTGTCGCGAGCCCTGAACCAGTCCTGCCAGTTCAACCTCGATCAGCTCGGCTATCATTATCCACAGGAAATGATTCCAGCCGGCCTCGATGCGCAGTCTTACCTGCGGCAACTGGTGCAACAAGGCGCCCGGGAAACCTTCAGCCAGCAACCGCCCACGCGAATTCTGCAGCAACTCGAGCACGAACTGGCGTTGATCAAACAACTCGACTTTGCCGATTACTTTCTAACCGTCTGGGATATTGTCAGCTGGGCCCGGCAACAGCATATCCTGTGCCAGGGACGCGGTTCGGCAGCCAACTCCAGCGTGTGTTTCGTGCTCGGTATCACCTCGGTCAACCCACAGCAGTTTGATTTGCTGTTCGAACGTTTTGTCAGCATGGAACGTGGCGACCCACCCGATATCGATGTCGATTTCGAGCATGAACGCCGCGAAGAAGTGATTCAGTACATCTATCGACGCTATGGCCGCGAGCGCGCTGCGATGGTGGCCAATATCATTACATTTCGCGGTAAAGGCGCTTTGCGTGCGGTCGGCAAGGCGCTCGGGGTCGACGAAGGCTTGTTGAAACAAATGTCGAAAATTGCGTCGAGCCGCTATTACCGCGGTACCGGCACCGGCAATATTGTCATGGCGCTAAAACAGGATCACGAAGCCGAAAATCCATCGGCACGACGTATCAGCTGGCGGCTGTGGATGGAGCTGAGTGAAAAGTTGCACGGTTTTCCGCGTCATCTCGGCATTCACTCGGGTGGCTTCATGCTCGCCGACAAACCACTGAACTGCCTGTTGCCGCAGGAACCGGCGACCATGCCAGGGCGCAGCGTGATCCAGTGGAGCAAGGAAGACATCGAGGCGCTCGGCTTTTTCAAGATCGATATCCTGAGCCTCGGCATGTTGTCGGCGATTCGCAAGTGTTTCGACTACGTCGAATATTATTACGGCAAGACTTTGCGCCTGGATACAATTCCGGACGATGATGAGCCGACCTACGCGATGATACAAAAGGCCGATACGGTCGGTACTTTCCAGATCGAATCGCGCGCGCAAATGTCGATGTTGCCACGCCTCAAGCCGGCCTGTTTCTACGACCTGGTGATCGAGGTGGCGATCATTCGTCCGGGGCCGATTCAGGGCAAGGTGATACATCCCTACCTCGCCCGGCGTGAGGGCCTTGAAGCGATCACTTATCCGGACGAGCGATTACGGCCGATACTGCAACGCACCCTTGGCATTGCCATTTTCCAGGAGCAGGCGATGCGCATCGCCATTGCCGTTGGTAATTTCAGCGCCGGCGAGGCGAATGAATTGCGCAAGAAAATCGGCTCCTGGGGCATCAAGGATTTCAACCGCGATCTGAATCCATTGTTGCTGAAGCTCGAGCAGGGTATGCGTGACAATGGCGTGAAGCCTGAATTTGCCGAGCAGATACTCGGGCAGATGAAAGGCTTCGCCGAATACGGTTTCCCCGAATCGCATGCGGTGTCATTTTCATTGATCGCCTATGCCTCCTGTTACCTGAAATGCCACTTTCCGGCGGCGTTTTACATTTCGGTGTTGAACTCACAACCGATGGGGTTTTATTCGCCGCATGCGCTGTTGCAGGCGGCCAGGCGCGAAGGCATTGAATTGCTGCCGATTGCATTGAATCATTCACACTGGGACCATCGCCTCGAACGCAAATCTTCGCGACATGCCTACGCGATTCGGCTTGGCTTGCGACTGGTCAAGGGCTTGTCCGCAGGCAGTGTCGAGCGCATCGTTGCGTGCCGCGGCGAATCTGCGGGCTGGAGCAGTTTCGAGCAGTTCGCCAGGGACTGCGAATTGGCGCGCGATGACCTGACCGCTCTCGCCGCGTCAAACCTGTTTCGCAGTCTCGGTGATTCGCGCTCAAACGCGCTGTGGAAAGCCGAAGCGGCGGCATACAAGCCGTTACTTGACCCGGTCAACGATGGCATTGAGTGGAAACCCGAGACCCGCTTCGAGTCCATTCAGAAGGATTTCAGGGCTTTCAGAACCAGTCTCGGCATGCATCCTGCGGCAGTTATCAAGCACGAACAATGGCCTTATCTGGTGGCGGTGGATCGGTTTGTCGCCGCCGATCGACTGCTGGAATTGTCGGCCGATTGCGATGTCTTCGCTTTTGGCATGGTATTGGTCAAGCAATCACCGGGGTCAGCTAAAGGCATGGTGTTTGTAACCCTGGAAGATGAAAGCGGTTTCATCAACCTCGCCTTTACGCCCCAGGTTTATACCCGTTTCTACCGTTTGGTGGATCAGCAGCCTTTTCTGGCAGTGGTCGGGCGTCTGCAACGGGTGCACGAATCGCATTCCATCCTGGTGAAACGGGTTTTCGATTTCCGCCAGGGGGCGGAGTTGTTGACCTTGCGCGCGCAGCCGCAGTCCGAAAAAACCGCGGCGATCATCGAGTTGATCAAACCGCGAGCGTTTCATTAGGGTCAATGCCTTACTCCGCCGGCGGTGGTTACAAACCGCGGAAACGGTAGTCACGGGTTAATTGGCTGGCGCCTAAACGATCAGGATTAGCCCGACCATGAACTCACCCAGTTTCCAGATGTTCTCAAACACCGGTACGCCGGCAAAATTGAGCAGAATCAGTCCCAGCAGAAAATAGGTACCGAAGCGGGCATTCAGGCGCAGATAGTGCTGTGCCATATCGCGTGGTAGTGCGTAGGGCAATATGTAACTGCCATCGAGCGGGCCGATGGGGAGCAGGTTGAACAGCATCAGCAACATGTTGATCTGGGCGAGGTAAGTGAAGAAAAAATTGGCGACCGGCGTCTGAAAAATACCGATGCCCAACTTGAAACCGATCACGTAGAGATTAATGGTGATGATCGCCAGCAGCAGGTTCATCGTGGGTCCGGCAGCCGCAACCAGCAGCATTCCCCAGCGGGTATTGAAATTGCGTGGATCGGTTGGAACCGGTCTGGCAAATCCGAAGCCAATCAGCATCACCATCAGCAGCCCGATGGGATGTATGTGTGGAATCGGGTTCAGGGTCAGGCGCCCGGCGCGTTCAGCCGTATCATCACCGATCAGTGACGCCATCTTGGCATGGCCGAATTCATGAAAGGTGAGCGAAAAGATCAGCGCGAAGGTGATCAGGATAAAGGCCAGGTAATGTTGCTGTAAAATCAGCTGGATCATCGGCTTATAAGGCTCTGCTGCAAACCCTCGAATTTAACAGATTTTCAGCCCACTCACAGTGATTTCAACGCGGGCATTGCCCTGGTTGTGGCGCGATCGGATTAATCGAAATCAATGCGTTTGCAAAGCCGGTTTTTCTACGTAAATCGATTATCGAGGAAAAGCCGGGCGAGCTGAAATAATTTGTTAAGCAAAATATGAACAAGGTCACATAAGCCTTTGAAAGTTATGAAAATACGCTATACTCATCAGTCCGTTAGCCGTTTTGCAGGAAATCTCCAGGGAAGGAAACGGTTAAGCGTGCAAGCCCGAGCGGTCGCGCGACCGTCCGAGGATTGCCAAATAGAGTATAAAAATAGGCTATAGATATGCGAATCAGGGGGCGGTTACAGGCCTTCGGGTGGTAATCGGCGAATGAATGTTTCAACTGAGTCAGAACCAGGGTAACTAGTGTGTCGGAAGACCTGATCAACAGGTATAAAAAATCGTTTCGAGTTCAATTTGAGAATGCGAACACCGAAGACCGGTACCGCGAAATGCAGCAGCAAAGCGGACGGGGTTCGAGCGTACTCGCTTTTGCAATATTGTTCCTGCTGTGTCTGTCGTTTGCCTATCTTGAGCTTCGTGCCTTCGGGCTCGACATTCCCATTCCGATGTACGGTTACTTGTTGGCGGCCTTTGTTGCGCTGGCCAATTTGCTGGTCAGTCGATTTTCAGCCGAACCCCAACACCTCCAGATACGTCTCGTAGCAAACGGCGTGCTCGCCATGGGAACCGTAATCGGTGCGGTGTTTCTGCAAAAATACAGTGCTTATCACGTTATCGAGTTCGTCTTGTTGATCGTCTGGCTGGGCAGCCTCAAATCGATTCGCATGGTGACGACCCTGGCGCTGAACTTTGGGCTGGCCGTCGCTTTCGTCGGTGTCATGTTTATTACCGAAATTTCCGGGTTCTGGATGACACTGGTGTCGGTTTTGCTGATCTCGGCGGTGGTCCTGGGCGGCTATCTGGGTTATGTCACCGAGCGCGCCCAGCGCTTGCTGTTCCTGCTGAGCGAAGTCAACAAGAACATGTCGAGCCGCCAGGAATTGTGGGCTTTTACGCTGATCGATCTGGATCTCGCGCTCAGTGGGATTACTGACTTCAAGGAATTGATCGCGCTGTTGAAGAAACATCTTGAGCCGGTAATCGAGTTTGACTCCTATGTTATGACTTCGCTCGAGGGCCAGGGTCCCAAACCGGTTGCCGATGAAATGGAAGGTGGATTATTTGATCCTGAACAAACCCTGTGGTCCGACGATTTACTCGGCAAGCTGAACCAGACCCGACAGGCAACGACCAGTGCAGAGCATGAAACGGTCAAGGGTTTCATGGGCAAGAGCAAGCAGCGGCTGATTTCCTATCGCCTCGATATTCCGGTTTTTAACGACACCAATTTGCTTGGAGTCATCAGCCTGCGGCGCGAAACGGAACCCTTCGACAGCCTGGATATGATTGCCAGCGCCAGTATCGCTGGCCAGGCAATGTTGATCTACAAGCGCTCCATGCGTGCGCAAAAAAATACCGCCGAAAAAGCCAGGACGGATTCCATCATCCGTCCCAAGCTGGCAACCCCGGCCCAGGCCACGACGACCACACCGATTTCTACCCCGGAAGACAAGGATATGGAGATGACGGATCACAGTTTTATCGAATCCGATCAGACCATGGTGCCCCAGGACGTCATCACCAAGTTCAAGGAGGAACAGGCGTCGGCGAAGAAAACCATCACCCTGATGAGTCGTGAAAATGCCGACAAGATTGCGGTCGATCGCTATCGCACGGCTGCGGTCGAGGGCGAGCCGTTGTCGGTATTGATTGTCGAGGTCGATGGCCTGTCGAAATTGCGCGAACAGGACGGTGACGAGGTCGCGTACAAGGTGTTTGCTGCAATCGTCAAGTATATTTTTTCCAAGGTCGACAAGGATAAGGAAATTCTCGGCCGCTATGGCCAAAATGGCCTCAGCGTGTTAATGCCCAAGGTCGATATGAATGCCGCCGAACGCTTTGCCGAAATGATACGCCAGTTTGTCGCCGGGGCGCGTTACAAGACGGCTTATGGTGAGAAGTCGGCTACCCTGAGTATCGGCGTTGCCGCGATTACCGACGATACCGGTGATTATTCCTCCATGATCAAGCGTGCCGACATGGCATTGTTCGTGGCCAAGAAAAACGGTCGCAACTGCGTCAAGGTCCGGCTCTGATCCGGGCCGGACGATAGTACATGGTTGATCATCAGCATTGGCTGGATCGCTGGAAGGAAGATCGTATCGGCTTCCATGAATCCGGGGTCAATCGACACCTGCAAGACTGGTTCCCTCGCCTCGCGCCTGCCGCGGGTAGCGGTGTCTTCCTGCCCTTGTGTGGCAAGGCGCTGGATATCCAGTGGTGTGCGCAACAGGGATACCCGGTTATCGGTATCGAACTTTCGCAGCTTGCGATTGAAGCGTTTTTCGTAGAAAACGCCATCGAATTTGAACGCCACCAGGGCGAGCGCTTCGTCCGCTACCAGGCGGAAAATATTACCCTGTTGCAAGGCGACTTCTTCGATTTGACCAGGGCCGACCTGCAACATTGCCAACTGGTTTATGATCGTGCAGCCTTGATTGCGATGGAGGGGGATGATCGTCTGCGCTATTACGACCACATGCTGTCTATCGTCCCCGATGGCTGTGATATGCTGCTGATCTCGTTGGAATACGATCAGGCTGAAATGCGTGGACCTCCCTTTTCGGTGCCCACGGATGAAATTATGCAACACTATCGCGAAGCGTTTTCAATCCAGTTGCTGGAGTCCAACAGCATCATCGACGAACGTCCGCGCTGGCGTAAGGTTGGCCTGACCGCACTGCAAGAATCCGTATTCAGCCTGAAACGGCAATGATCAAACTTCAGGGAAACCTGCACAAAATGCATACCGAGATCGGTGATCCGGTGCGTTATAGTCTGGAGCTCGGCAGTCAGCAGGTTGCGTTGAGTGATTACCTCGGTCAATCCCTGAAAATCGAATACCTCGAGAAAATTGAATGTGTTCACTGTGGCCGGATAACCAAAAAAAGTTTTAACCAGGGTTACTGTTACCCCTGTTTTATTAGCCTGGCGCAATGCGACCGCTGCATCATGGCTCCGGAAAACTGCCACTATCACCTCGGCACCTGTCGCGAACCGGAATGGGGGCTTGCCAACTGCATGCGCCCGCATATTATTTACCTGTCCAACACTTCGGGCGTCGAAGATTGGAATCACCCGTGAAACCCAGTTGCCCACGCGCTGGATCGACCAGGGTGCTGTCAGGGCGATGCCGATATTACGCGTGAACAAGCGCTATCATGCCGGCTTGATTGAACATGCCTTCAAGCAGCACGTGGGCGATCGCACCAATTGGCGCAACATGTTGAAAAACGAAGTGGAAGACATCGATCTCTACGAGATTTTTCAAGCGCTGTGGCCGCAGGTTAAAGCGGAACTGGAGGAAGCGGTGCTGGCCGATGCCGAAGTGGTTGCCAGTGCCGATGCCGTCATTGATTTACAGTATCCAGCGCTCGCCTATCCGACCAAGGTGAGCAGTTTCAACCTCGACAAGCAGCCGCTGGTCGAGGGGCGTCTCGAGGCAATCAAGGGGCAATACCTGATCCTCGACGGTGGGGTTATCAATATTCGCAAATACGGTGGCTATCTCGTCAGCCTGGAGTGCGGTGAATAACTGCCTTTGCGTGCTGCTTACCGCGCTTGCTGCTTAAAGTGCCCTGGCGATTTCGCCTACCAGCCCCGGGCCACGATAGATCAGGCCGGTATAGATCTGCACCAGCTTCGCCCCGAGTTCCAGTCGCAGGCTGGCTTCTTCAGCCGAGTCGATTCCACCCACCGAAATAATGGGTATGTCATCCCCGAGCTCCTGGTAAAACTTGCTGAGCACCTCGCGTGATTTATCGCGCAACGCGAGGCCGCTCAATCCACCCCCTTCCAGCGCATGCGGTTGGCCCACAACATTGTCCCGGGCGATGGTGGTGTTCGTGGCGATCAGGCAGTCGACCGCGTGCTTGCGCAACAATCCGGCAATTCCCGCTATCGCCCGGTGATCGAGATCGGGTGAAAGCTTCAGTGCCAACGGCCGACGCAACTGCTGCTCGTCTTCCAGGCGCAGGCGTAGCTGCGCAATTCCGGCCAGCAGAGTTTCAAGCGCTGCTTCGCCCTGCAAATCCCGCAACCCCGGCGTATTCGGCGACGAAATATTGATGGTGATGTAGTCTGCCTGCCGATATACCTTCTCGAATCCCAGGCAATAGTCCGACAGGGCCTGGTCCACCGGGGTGCTCAGGTTCTTGCCAATATTAATGCCGAGGACAAAATCGCGCGTCCCGCTGCCGACGTTGTGCAACAAACGCTCGACACCGTCGTTGTTAAAGCCCATGCGATTAATCAGGCTTTGCTTACGACGCAGCCGGAAAATACGCGGCATCGGATTGCCGGGCTGGGGCTTTGGGGTGACGCTGCCCACTTCGATGAAACCGAAACCAAGGCGGGCGAGCCCGTCCAGGTAATCAGCATTCTTGTCGAGGCCAGCTGCCAGGCCGACGCTATTCGGGAATTCGAGACCCATGAGTTGAACCGGCTTGTTGACCCGACTCCTGGGTAATAGCGGATGCAGCAATTGCAGCATGTCCAGGCTAATGTCGTGTGCCTGTTCGGGGTCGAGTGCAAACAGCAGCGGTCTTGCCAGCGAATAAAGCATTAACTAGAAGTAATCAGAGCGAGAAGTTCGGGATAGTGTTCCAGGTCTTGCAGCCTGTCAATATCACGTACCGCTTCCAGCGATTTGACGCGGTAGTTCAATTGCTGCGCATTGGCCAGCGTTTGCTGGTACACCTGGTCCGTGCTCCAGCGCAACTTGTCGAACAGGGCCGGGTTGATTTCGCTACAACCGATCATGGCGTAGCCACCGTCGAGGGCTGGCAGCAGCAGTAGCTCGTGATCGGCCAGCGAAGCCGCGGCTTCCTGCAAATGCATACTGGTGATATCCAGACAGTCTGTCCCTATTATCAGGGCGCCATCGGACCCGCGTTCGAGTAAATCCTGAAATGCATGAAACATGCGTGCTCCCAGGTCATCGCCTTTTTGCAGGCTGTATTCTTCATCCTGAAACAACGGGTCATCGCAGACTTCGCTGATGAACAACTGGTAATCCAGCCCTGACTGGCGTACTACCGCGAGCGTATATTCAAGGCAATAGCGGTAAACTCGCGCCGCCTTGTCGGCCCCGATGTCTGGAATCAAACGCGTCTTGACCATGCCGGGCAGCGGCGGTTTGGCGAAAATACCAACGGCGATCATTCTCGAGTCAGCCCCTTTGCGGATAGTAGAAACGATGCAGGCGAACCGGGTCGACACCAAGCCAGTAAGCCAGCCTCAGCGACCACATCAGCAAAATGGTTTTGACCACTCCACGCTGTTGCCAACGCCGGCTGGAGGTGTTCATCGGTGACTGGATGATTACCGGTGGCGCCCGGCGACGCGCCGCTTTACAAATCGCGATGTCTTCCATCAAGGGTATTGTAGGAAATGCGCCCAGGCGCTCGAAGAAGTCGCGCTTGAAAAATAAACCCTGGTCGCCACCGGCGACCCGGGTGATACGGCTGCGCAGGTTGACGGCGGCTTCGATGAGGCGAAAAACCGTGGCCCGATGGTCCAGCTGGAGCCGGAAAAACCCCCAATCGGCGTCCCGGGGGAGCTGGTCGAGGACTCGCGGAAGTTCGCTGTCGGCATGCAGAAACAGTAGTTGTTGGCCTTGCGCGATTTCGGCACCACGGTTCATTTGTACAGCGCGGCCAGCCGCGCAGGCTACGATCTGACAATTATGCCGATGCGCAATTTCGAGGCTGCCATCGTGGCTGCCACCGTCACAGATGATGACTTCGCAATTCTCATCTACAAAGGGTAAGGCAAACAGGCGCTTCAGGCTTTGATCGAGACAGCCGGCCTCATTCAGAACCGGGATTATAATGCTGACTGCTATTGGATCAGGCAAGAGCTCCGCCGCAACTGCTACCCTGGCCCGCGGTGCAGCCATAGCAATGATCCGCGATGCTGACTGGAATGTCCTGCAGGCGCGTTTTCAACAAGTCCCGGATGTGCAGTTTTTTGAAATTATCCGGATTGCGGATATTCATGTTGAGCATCTGGTTGAAATCGCAATCGTAGACGTAGCCCTGCCAGTCGATGCTCAACTGGTTAATGCACATCAGGCCTTTCATATTGGTAACACTGAAGGCGTCCTTCAGCAGGTTCATGTAATTTTCGAATTCACCTTTGGATAGCAAGGTACTGCCGAAGCGGGCGATTGGCATGTTGGTTATGGTGAACAACTGGTTGAAACGTATGTCGAATTTCTCCGCAAGAAAGGCCTTGTAATCATGCTGCAGGCTTTCCTGCGGCGGTGGCAGGTAAGGCCCGGTAGGATTGTAAACCAGGGTAAGTTCAAGCTTGCCGTCTTCGTCACCATAGCCCAGTTGATTCAACAGGCGCAGGGCTTGCATGCTTTTCTGATACACACCTTTGCCGCGTTGCCCATCGACATTGTCTTCCAGGTAACAGGGCAACGAGGCGACGATCTGCACTTCGTTCTCGGCAAGAAATTCGGCGGTACCTTCGAAGCCTGGTTCGAGCAGAATAGTCAGGTTGCAACGATCGATAACCGTGACGCCAAGTCCACGTGCGGCAACCACCAGTTCACGAAACAAGGGGTTCATTTCAGGCGCACCGCCGGTAAGATCCAGCGTATGGGCATTGGTTTCGCGCAACACTTCGAGGATGTGCTGAATGTTTTCGTCCAGCATCAACTCCTTGCGTCTAGGCCCCGCGTTGACGTGACAATGCAGGCAGGACTGGTTGCACAGGTAACCAAGATTGACCTGCAGGATTTCCAGTGTCCCGCGCGAGACGGCAGGGAAGTCGGTTGTTTTTAAGAGATGCCAGGTATCGCGCATGAGTGCCCAGGAGTAGTCATTGATCGAAGATAGACCTGCAATATACCATAGAGTTCATTGATACCTAGTCCAGGGCAGGGAGGTAATATCGAAACAGGTCAGCAACGGGTGAACGCGGCAGTTGCGGTAATCGTGACCAATGCACAACAGGTGCTGTTTGGCCGGCGGCGCCTGGCGGTCGGTGGTTTCGAGTGGCAATTGCCCGGAGGCTGGATCGAAGTCGGTGAGTCGCCCGAGCAAGCAGCGCAGCGTGAAGTACTTGAGGAAACCGGGCTGTCGGTAAGCAATTTGCGCTTTATCGGGATCACCAACAACGTATTTTCAGCGCATAAGCATTCTATATCTTTGTATTTTGAGGCAGAATGCATCGACAAGGGGGCGCTCATCGCGACTGAAAACGAGAAATGTCACGGTTGGGAGTGGAGACGATGGGCTGAAATCAACGATCGGCTGTTCTTACCACTGCATTTGCTCAAGCAAACGGGTTATCGTCCATTTTCAACGCCGGAAAAGTCAGGCTGTGTGTCAAATTAGATTTTTCAGGAATTTTATAGGCTTATGCCGGATAAACTAGAATTAAATTTAACTATGCTGCTATAGTTCTTTACTGCTCGATACACGATAAAAAAATTTTGAATGAAAGTCGAATTTGACATAGCAAGCGATCAGATTGATGGTGCCCGTGACTATCAGGAAGACGCCTACATGGTCAATCAGCTTGGCGAGTCCGACAAGGGCGACCTCTGTTCGCTGATTATCATGGCCGATGGTATGGGCGGGCATGCAGCAGGCAATGTCGCCAGCAACATGGTGGTCGCGACTTTCAACAAATCATTCCAGGGTAGTTTCCCGACTTCCGATGTCTCCGAAGCGCTTACCGAAGCCTTAAATCGTTCGAACGAACAGATTCGCGCGTCGGTCAAGGAAACACCGGCCTTGCGGGGCATGGGTTGCACCATGGTTACCGCCTACCTGCAAGACAGTAATCTTTACTGGGTGAGTGTCGGTGACAGTCATCTCTACCTGATTCGCGATCGCGAACTGATCAAGCAAAATGCCGATCATAGCTACGGCGCCTACCTCGACATGATGAAAGAGCAGGGCATGGAAATCGAGGAGCAGGCGGGCATGTCGCGCAACATGCTGATGAGCGCGATGACCGGTGAAGAGATCAGCAGCATTGATGTATCGGAAAAGCCAATCAAGTTACGCCCGGGCGATCGTGTCATCGTTGCCAGTGATGGCCTCGACACGCTGGGTGCCGGTGCGATTATCCAGTATTCTTCGTGGTCGGCGACGGCCAAGGAATGTGTCTATGCATTGTTAAAAGCGGTCGAAGATGCCAACAAGATCAATCAGGACAATACCACCCTGATTGTCATAGATATCAAGGAACGCGAAAATCGTGGCGCTATTGAAGCGGTCAATATCGAGGCACCGCCCGCACCCGCGGCACGTGTTGCCGATGTACAGGTCTTCGAAGAACCGGCCTCTGAACGATCCTTTAAGTGGTTGGTCTGGCTTATCGTTCTAGCGGTTCTCGGTGGCGGCGGATTTTTTGCCTGGCAGCAGGGCCTGATCGATGACGCGATGGAGAAAGGCAACGATCTGGTCGAATCGACAACCCAGTCTATCCAGGCTGAGATGGCGCCGGAACCCGAGCCGGATACCCGAACCCGAGCCGGAACCGCTACCCGAGCCTGAACCAGTCGCCGAACCCGAGCCCGAACCGGCATATGTCGACAAAGCGGATGTGTTCCGCGACAAGCTGAAGTCCGGCGGATACGGCCCGACAATGATTAAGGTGTCGGGCGGGACTTACCGCATGGGCGGTGCGTCCGCCATAATCGCTGTCGATGAAGTTCCGCGCCACGATGTGACTATTGCGTCCTTCATGGTTGGTGTCTACGAAGTGACGTTCGCCGAATACTATCAATTTGCCGATGCGACCGGCCGTAAGAAACCGAAGAGTAGTGGCTGGGACATCAAGACCCATCCGGTTATTGATGTCACCTGGGATGACGCGCTCGCCTACACTCGCTGGTTGAGCACACAGACCGGCAAGCGTTACCGGCTGATGTCTGAATCTGAATGGGAATACGTTGCGCGCGCTGGCACGACCACGTCCTTCTGGTGGGGTTCCAAAGCAGGATCAAACAACGCCCATTGTTTCGATTGCAAGAGTGATTACAGCACCAGCAAGCCGGCCAAGGTCGGCACCTACAAGCCTAATCCCTTTGGTCTGTACGATACTGCCGGCAACGTATTTGAATGGGTTCACGATTGCTATCACCGCAATTACAAGGATGCCCCCAACGACGGTTCGGTCTGGGAAGGCGGTGACTGCGATGTGCGCGTTGTACGCGGTGGTGCCTATCGCAGCCCGGCGAGTTCGATGCGCGTCGAGCATCGTGACAAGTTCAAGAGCAACAAGGGTCAATACAACGTTGGCTTTCGTGTCGCACGCGACTTGTAATACCCGGCGCCTTGCGCGCCATCGCAACCCGTCAAGATCACCTTGAAAGAGCACTGACGTGATCGATTGGGAGCGCATCGACACCGTGTTACTCGACATGGACGGAACCCTGCTCGATCTGCACTTCGATAACTACTTCTGGCAAGAGCATTTGCCGATGCGCTATGCCGAGCTCAAGGGACTGGAACCGGTCAGCGCGCGTCAATTTATCATTGACGAAACCCGTAAAATCCAGGGCAGCCTGAACTGGTACTCGACCGATTACTGGAGTGAAATGTTGCAAGTCGATATTGTCGGCCTGAAACATGAAGTTAGCCACAAGGTAGCACCGCGCCCGTACTGCGTCGATTTTCTCGACGCCTTGCGTGCAGCGCGAAAGGATATCGTGCTGGTCACCAATGCACACCAGGACAGTCTGAACCTGAAGATGATCAAGACCCGCCTGGCACCCAAGTTCGACCGGCTGATTACCGTGCACGAATTTTCCCTGCCCAAGGAAGATCCCGACTGTTGGCGCGAGGTCGACAGACGCCACCCCTTTAATGCCGACAAGACGCTGTTGATCGATGACAACCTTGTCGCACTGCAATCCGCGCGGGAGTATGGTGTGGGTTACCTGCTCGCCATCAGCCAACCGGATTCACAGGCCCCCCGGCGCGTGATCGATGGCTTTGATGCGATAGAGCACTTTGACGAAATCATGCCTGTAACTGGAGTCGCGAGTGATAAATGATCACCCGGAAAACCCGACGGGAGGCTGTTTATGTGGCGGCGTGCGCTACCGTATCGATGGTGAATGTCGTGATATTATTTGCTGTCATTGTGAAAACTGTCGCCGTACCCACGGCCATTTTTCCGCCTATACGGCAATACGACGGGAGGATCTGACCCTGCTGAAGTCAGACAGTTTGCGCTGGTATCACGACGCGTCACCAAACGCCAACCGCGGTTTCTGCAATCAATGTGGTGCCAGCCTGTTCTGGGAAGGGCGCGATGGCGCTGGTCGTGTGTCGGTGGCTGCGGGCTCGCTGGATGACAGTGCGCAATTGAAAGTGGTTGGGCATATTTTCATGAAGGAGGCAGGACACTATTATCAAATCGCTGATGGCTTGCCGCAATTCGATGCGGGTAGTGGCGGCGCTTTCGAAAAAAAGCAAGGTGGTTGACCCTGGCTGCGGAATGAGTTAAAAGTTTCGAAGCAAAACTTATGGGTGTCAGACTTTGAACCTGTATTTAAGACCAAACCTGGATAGCTGAAGTTTACTGATTGTCTGAACAAGAATGTTGAAACCCGAAAAATTTGATCCGTTCAGAAGATCGGTTGGTCATGTGCTCGATATTATCGGCGAGGGATGGTCGATACTGATTGTCCGTGAGGCGTTCCTCGGCACTCGCCGATTTGAGGATTTCCAGGGACGCCTCGGCATTGCGCGTAACATCCTCACCGTGCGTCTGAAAAAACTCTGTAGCAACCAGATCCTGGACCGGGTACCGGTAAAAGAAGGCGCCAGGCGACACGAATATATTTTGACTCGTAAGGGTAAAGACATGATGCCGTTGCTGGTGGCACTGACCCAGTGGGGCGATCGCTGGGTGTTCGGCGAAAATAACGAACCGGTCATCTTTCGCGATCGCGAGCATGGGCAACCGATATCGCCAGTGCGAGTTTTCTCGGCGCAAGGGGAGGCCCTGCGTCCCCGCGATATCATGGTAGAAGCGGGTCCTGGCGCAACAGCGGAAGCCCGCAAGAGAATCGAAGAACTGGAAACCTGAGTGCGAATGACAAAGAAAAAGCCAAAGCCCGAAAAACCGACCTGTCCCGTTGGCGAAGATGCCTGCGATTGGCTGGATGAAATCGCCCGCCTGCGTGCACAAGTTCGGGAATTATCTGAACTGGTGGCTACCGACCCGTTAACCGGGTTGTATAACTATCGTCATTTCAAACAGGTACTGCAAACCGAAATGGATCGCGCCAAGCGCAGCAGCATCCCGACCTGCCTGGTCCTGGCCGACATCGATCACCTCAAGGCGGTCAATAATGAGCATGGCCACGAAGCGGGTAACCTGGTGCTCAAGCAACTCGCCGATATCTGTCGCGGCGAAGTGCGCACGACCGACGTGGTTTGCCGCTACGTGGGCGAAGTGATTGCCATCATTTTTCCGGAGACTCATTTGAACCTGGCGGTCAAGGTTGCTGACCGGATCCGCCAGCAAATAGCCGACACGCCAATCCAGCTGGAATCTGGCGAAATCAACGTGACCGTCAGCATGGGGGCGAGTGTCTATGTAAAAACCAGCGTGATCGACATGATTGATTTTGTCGATTCGGTCGACAAGTTTATGCATGAAGCCAAGCAGTCGGGTCGCAATTGTATTTGCCACATCGATTTTTCCGAACTGCGCAGCGTCACCGAAATCGGCGCGCCCGAGCGCGTCATGCGCATCGCCCGCGACTGACAGTTCCCTCGCTCGTCATCCCGAAACGTCGGACTGCCCGATGCGCTGATCTAAAGCCTCGGGGGCTGATACCGAAGGTATTAGCGGGTAGGCAAACTACTACGACTGCTCGTTGTAGCGCGCGATGGAATCGAGGATTTCCTGCTTGGCTTCTTCGGTGTCGACCCAGCCGTCTATCTTTACCCATTTCCCGGGTTCGAGATCCTTGTAGTGATCGAAGAAATGCGCGATGGAGTCCAGCAGCGAGCTCGGCAGATCACGCACGCTATTCATGTGGGAATAGAGATTAGACAGCTTGTCGATCGGCACCCCGATAATTTTTGCATCCTTACCCGCTTCGTCGGTCATGCTCAGCATGCCCAGTGGACGCACGCGAATCACCGAGCCGCTGATTACCGGAATCGGCGTCACTACCAGCACGTCGACCGGGTCGCCATCTTCTGACAGGGTTTGCGGAACGTAGCCGTAGTTACAGGGGTAGTGCATCGCGGTACCCATGAAGCGATCGACAAACATCGCCCCGGTATTCTTGTCAACTTCGTACTTGACGGGATCGCTATGCGATGGAATTTCGATCACCACGTTGATGTCGTTGGGGACATTACTGCCACTGCTAACCCGGTCTAGAATCATGATCGTGAAATATTTCCTGGGAAACGAAAATTATAACCAACTGCGTGCGATAGAACAGCCCATAGACTTGTTAAAGTAAAATTCAATCCTCGTTATTAAACGCCGGCTCAGAGTTCGAAATCGCCGAGTTTGCGTTCGACCAACTGATTTTTGAGCACCACGTAACGGGGCATACCGCGCTCGTCGTAGTCGGGATAGGACTCGCCCTGGATCAGCGGATACAGGTAATCGCGGCACTTGTCGGTTATGCCAAACCCATCGCTAGCTGATGAAGTCGAGCGGCATGGTCTTTTCGACATTGGCAACACTGGCGAGGTCGGTGCTGCCGATTTGCCATTGGTAGGGATGATTTGAAATACGATCGATGGTCGGCATGATTGCGTTTTTACCGGCCAGCGCCATTTCCACGCCACTGCGCCCCAGTGCATAGGCTTGCTCGACATCGGTCGCCGAGGCGATGTGGCGCGCGGCGCGTTGCAGGTAATCGGCAACCGCCCAGTGAAACTTGTAGCCGAGTGCCTGCTTGACCAGGTTGGCGACCACCGGTGCCACACCACCGAGTTGCGCATGGCCAAACGCATCACGGCTGCCCTGTTCGGCCAGAAAACTGCCGTCGGCATTGCGTGCACCCTCGGAAACCACCACCGTGCAGTAACCGAATTCGTCAACCTTTGCCTGCACCGCCGCGATGAATCGGTCGTGATCGAAATCGATCTCGGGCAGTAGCAATACCACCGGGATGTCGTAGTCCGCGATCAGGCCACCGGCCGCCGCGATCCAGCCGGCATGCCGCCCCATCACTTCGAGGACAAATACCTTGGTCGAGGTCTTCGCCATCGATTTGACGTCAAACGAGGCTTCCAGTGCGGACACTGCGATGTACTTGGCCACCGAGCCAAAGCCGGGGCAGTTGTCGGTGATCGGAAGGTCGTTGTCGACGGTCTTGGGAATGTGTATCGCCTGCACCGGGAAGCCCAGGGTTTGCGAAAGTTGCGACACCTTGTAGCAGGTATCGGCCGAATCGCCGCCACCGTTGTAAAAGAAGTAACCGATATTGTGTGCTTTAAAAACTTCGATCAGACGCTCGTACTCGCGCCGATTTTCTTCGAGGCTTTTGAGCTTGAAGCGACAGGATCCGAAGGCGCCCGAAGGCGTGTTCATCAATGCGGCGATGTCGGCGTCCGACTCCAGCGAGGTATCGATGAGCTCCTCGGTCAGGGCGCCAATGATGCCATTTAATCCGGCGTAGACCATGCCGATCCTGTCGCTCTGGCGACAGGTCTGGATAACGCCGCAGGCGCTGGCGTTGATGACCGAGGTGACGCCACCGGATTGGGCGTAAAAGGCGTTCTTGTTGCTCATGGCTTGATTTTCACTCGTGTTTAACGAGTGCCGCAATCACTTATTACCGTGACCTACGGGGAAAGCCACTGCGACACTTGTCGCGGTTGCCCGTATCGGGAAGGGATGCGGCACTGTCAGTTTACAGTTAGTTACCGACTTCGCAGGATAGCGTAATTGGTCGGAAAATTCCGCGACCCGGAACACATATCGGCGCAGGCGATCAAGTTGACGCCTGCGCCGATTTGACTTATCCGAGCAGCGGTGCGATGACCAGGCTGACGATCGCCATGACGTTGATCAGGATGTTCATCGACGGGCCAGAGGTATCCTTGAAGGGATCGCCAACGGTGTCGCCAACGACGGCCGCAGCGTGGGTATCAGTGCCCTTACCGCCGAGATTGCCTTTTTCAATGTACTTCTTGGCATTGTCCCAGGCACCACCGGCGTTGGCCATCATCAGCGCCATCAGTACGCAGGAGAGCAGTGCGCCCGAGAGCATGCCGCCAAGCGCTTCGGCGCCGAGGATGAAACCGACCAGTGGTGGTGCGCCGACCGCGATCACTCCCGGTACGATCATCTTTTTCAGCGCCGCGGTGGTTGCAATGTCGACGCAGCGCGCAGTATCGGGTTTCGCTGTGCCTTCCAGCAAGCCTTCGATTTCACGGAACTGGCGGCGGATTTCCTTGATCATTTCAAAGGCTGCGTCACCGACCGCGGTCATGGTGATGGACGCGATGACAAACGGAATAACACCACCGATGAAGATACCGATCAATACCATCGGGTTGTTCAGTACCAGTTCGAAGCCTTCGATGTTCGTCGAAACCGTCTCGATATAGGCAGTAATGATCGCCAGCGCAGCCAGTGCCGCGGCGCCGATGGCAAAACCTTTTCCGATCGCGGCGGTGGTGTTGCCGAGTTCGTCGAGCGAGTCGGTGATCTTGCGCGTGTCTTCACCGAGCCCGGCCATTTCGGCGATTCCGCCAGCGTTATCGGCGACCGGTCCATAGGCGTCGATGGCCATGGTGATACCTACGGTGGCCAACATGCCAACTGCGGCGATACCCACGCCGTACAGGCCTGAGAAATGGCTGGCGACCCAGATGATGCCGCAGATGGTAAAGATCGGAATGGCTACCGACTGCATGCCAAGCGCGAGACCGCTGATCATCACCGTTGCCGGCCCGGTTTCACCGGATTTGGCGATGTGTTCAACGGGTTTGCCCGCGGTGTAGTACTCGGTAATCAGGCCAATGATGATTCCGCCGACAGCACCGGAGAGTACCGCCGCCCAGATCCCGCTGGAAAGGCCGAGCATGGAGATCAGAAAGTACGCCAGTATGATGAACAGAATCGAAGCGCCCATGGTACCCATGCGCAAGGCTTTTTCCGGTGACTTGCTGGAATTGACCTTGACGATCATGATGCCGGCGATGGAACACATCAGGCCTAGCGAAGCGAGTGCCAGTGGCAGGTACATCATGGCTTCACGACCGCCGAGCAATTCGACGGCACCGACTGCCATGGTCGAGGCGATGGCGATCGAAGCGATCATCGAGCCGCAGTAGGATTCGAAGATATCCGATCCCATACCGGCGACATCGCCCACATTATCACCGACGTTATCGGCGATAACGCCCGGGTTACGCGGATCGTCTTCCGGGATGCCGGCTTCAATCTTGCCGACCAGGTCGGCGCCGACGTCGGCACTCTTGGTGAAAATGCCACCACCCACACGTGAGAACAGCGCTACCACCGATGCACCCATGGCAAAACCGTGAATGGCATGCAGTGATTCGACACTGTCGGAGAACAGGTAAAATGCGATTCCGAGACCGAGCAGTCCGAGCGATGCCACGGCCAGCCCCATAATGGAGCCTCCGAAGAAAGCAACGGTCAGCGCAGCGGCGGCGCCTTCATTGTGCGCGGCGGTTGTGGTGCGTACGTTGGCCTTGGTCGCGGTGTTCATGCCGATGTATCCGGCGCCGCCCGAGGCGAGTGCACCCATCAGAAAACAGATGGCAGTGCCGGCGCCAAGGAAGAAATATAGCAACACCAGCAGCACTGCTGAAAACATCGACAACATCGTGTATTCGCGCTTCATGAAGACCATGGCGCCGAGGTGAATCTGGTTGCCGATTTCGACAACTTTGCCTTCGCCTTCAGGATATTTTTTCACCTGTGCATAGGTAAAGGCTGCCGCGGCCAGGCCGAATGCGCCGAAGATGGGCGGCAATAGGTTATTGAGCTCCATTGTGTTTCCCCAATTTAGTGAGAGTATTTTCTGGAAAGATTGCCCCCACGATAAAAAGGGCCTGAAAAAACCGCATGCATAATAAAGGTTTTTGATGGCTTTTTGAAACTTCTTTACGCTATTTCGACTCTTTATTTAGGTAATTTTCTGCTATTGTGCGCTGATCCACTCCAAATCCGCTTTGCCGAAGGATATTTCCGTTTCATGTCGAAGCGAGAACAACTAAAAGACGACTACCTTGAGAACCGATTGATTCGCCGCCGACTGGTGTTGTCCGCGGTTTTCACGGTGCTATTAATGAGTACTGTGCTCGGGCGGCTGTACCAGTTGCAGGTCGTCGAGCACGAGCATTTCGCAACGCTTTCGGACAGTAACCGGGTGCGCATCAAGGCGCTGCCGCCAACGCGCGGCTTGATTTTTGATCGCTACGGGAGGGTCATGGCTGACAATTTGCCGGCTTATCGTCTCGAGATCGTGCGCGAACAGGTTGCGGATCTGGACGCTACCCTGCTGCAACTCGAGCAATACGTTGAAGTCAGCGATCAGGAGCTGAAACGCTTCAGGCAGTCGCTGAAACGGCGGCGGCCGTTCGAGAGTATTCCGTTACGTCTCAATCTCGACGACGGAGAAGTCGCGCGGCTGGCGGTGAACCTGCACAAGTTCGAGGGCGTGGAGATCAATGCGCGGCTGACTCGAAACTACCCCAATGGCGAACACGCGGTGCATGCGCTGGGCTATGTCAGCCGAATCGACGAGCGCGACCTGGGCAGAGTGAGCGAGGTTGATTACGCCGGTACGACGCACATCGGTAAGCTGGGACTGGAAAGATTTTACGAAAACGAACTGCACGGCGAGGTTGGCATTCAGCAAGTCGAAGTCAATGCCCGGGGACGCACCTTGAGGGTGCTGAGCGAAACGCCGCCGGTTCAGGGTAACAATCTCCACCTGACGATCGATTCACGCTTGCAAAAAATTGCCGAGGAGGCATTCGGTGAATACTCAGGGGCTGCCGTCGCCATCGATCCCAATAACGGCGAAATCCTGGCGCTGGTGTCGATGCCAGTGTTCGATCCCAACCTGTTTGTCAACGGCATCAGTTTCGACAATTACAACGCGTTGCGGGATTCGCATCGCCGCCCGTTGTTCAATCGGGCCCTGTCCGGCCAGTATCCCCCGGGTTCGACCACCAAGCCGTTCTACGCCTTGCTCGGCCTCGAATCGGCTATCACCACGAAAGAGCAGCGAATTTATTGCATCGGCTACTACCAGTTGCCCAACGAAGAACGCCGCTATCGCGACTGGAAAAAGCGCGGCCATGGGCCAGTGGATATGCACGATGCTATAACCCAGTCCTGCGATGTGTATTTTTACGACCTTGCCACCCGGACTGGTATCGATCGCATGTCGGAGTTCATGAAACAGTTCGGCTTCGGCGCACGGACCGGGGTCGATAGCACTGGAGAACGCGGTGGCCTGATGCCGTCGCGCGAGTGGAAACGCGGTCACGATGGCATGCCCTGGTTTCCGGGTGAAACTGTGATTACAGGGATCGGCCAGGGCGCCCTGCTGGTAACGCCGCTGCAACTGGCGAGCTCGACGGCTGCCTTTGCCAGCCAAGGTGTCCGCTTTAAGCCACACCTGGTAAAGACAATTGAAAAAATCCCCAGTTATGAACAGATCGTTATCGTCAGCCAGATCGCTGGCCGCTACGAAATAAAGCGCGAAAAGAACTGGCAACACGTGCATGAAGCCATGATCAACGTAGTACACGGACTGCGCGGCACGGCGAAACGCATCAGTCGTGGCATGCAGTACAAAACCGCTGGCAAAACCGGAACTGCACAAGTCTTCGGAATCGCCCAGGATGAAGAGTATGAGGAAGATGAAGTGATCGAAAAGCTGCGTGATCACGCATTGTTTATCAGCTATGCGCCGGCCGATAATCCCAGCATCGCGGTCGCGGTCATCGTCGAAAACGGTGGGCATGGTAGCTCGGTGGCGGCACCCATCGCGCGCCAGATCATGGATGCCTACCTGCTGGAGAAGTCGTGAGCCAGCCCCGGGATACCGATGCGATCTCCTATAGTCGCCGCATCATGGATGCCCTGTGTCTCGACCCGGTGTTACTGGCACTACTGTTGATTCTGGCGGGTTTTGGCAGCATCGTGTTGTATAGCGCCAGTGGCGCCGATACCGTTGCCGTACTGCGCCAGGGTTCGCGCATCGCCGTGGCGCTATTACTGTTAATTGCGATTGCCAATGTTCCCCTGCGCGTGATTCGCAAATTTTCCATCTGGTTGTACCTGGGCGGTGTCGCCTTGCTGATTGCGGTCATGTTTTTTGGCGAAGTGGGTAAGGGCGCCCAGCGCTGGCTCAATCTCGGCTTTATTCGTTTTCAACCGTCTGAAATTCTCAAGCTGGCGGTGCCGATGATCGTCGCGGCTTATCTCGCCAATCGCGTACTACCCGTGGGGCTCAAGGAGTTACTGGTATCGGCGGTTCTGGTCGCCGTGCCGGTATTGTTGATCGCACGCCAGCCTGATTTGGGCACCGCGATCCTGGTCGGCAGTGCCGGCTTTTTCGTTTTGTTCCTGGCCGGTGTGCGCTGGCGGGTGATGATCAGCCTTGGCCTGTTGCTATCGGCAATGGCGCCGTTGCTGTGGAAATTCGCGCTGCACGATTATCAGCGAACGCGGATCCTGACCTTGCTCAATCCGGAAAATGACCCGCTGGGCTCCGGGTATCACATCATCCAGTCAAAAATAGCCATCGGTTCGGGTGGCGTTTATGGCAAGGGCTGGTTGAATGGAACGCAGTCGCAGCTCGATTTCATCCCGGAGCGCTCAACCGATTTCATATTTTCGGTTTTCGGCGAAGAATTCGGTTTCTTTGGCAGCGTCGTATTGCTTTTGCTGTACCTCGCGATTATCTTTCGTGGCTTGTACATAGCCGCCCACTCGACGGAAAATTTCGGTCGCTTGCTGGCGGGCGCACTGAGCCTGACCTTCTTCGTTTACCTGTTTGTAAACACCGGTATGGTAGCGGGCATGTTACCGGTAGTGGGTGTGCCTCTACCGCTGATCAGTTACGGTGGAACCTCCATGGTCACCTTGATGATGGGATTTGGATTAATCATGTCGATACGTTCGGCGAAACGATTTCTGGTGTGATGAAAATACTAATTACTATCCTTGGGTTTATGCTGTCATCGGCTGCGTCGGCGCTTGAAATCACTGCGGGTGACTACCAGGGGCGCGAAGATGTGG
>CAWIHJ010000039.1:0-44232 GCA_963835795.1 uncultured Gammaproteobacteria bacterium | reverse complement strand
TCGTCGACGCGCGAGGTGAAAAAATCGAGGCCACACTCGCCGACCGCGACCGGTTTTTCTCGCGCCAGCCATTCGTCGAGTTCACGCAGGTGCAGCGCCTGGTGCTGCTCGATGAACATCGGGTGCAGACCATAGGCCGGGTAGAGGCCCGCGTGAGCCGCGCACAGCTGTTGCAATTTCTCCCAACGATTAGCCGTGGTGGCGGGCAAGATCATGCGCGTCACGCCGAGGCCGGCCGCTTCGGCGATGATCGCATCGCGCTCGGCATCGAGGCGATCGTCGTCGAGATGGCAGTGACTGTCGATCAGCTGCGCACCGACCCATTGTTCAACAACTTCGTTCATGAAGCGCTGCGATCAGCCCTGGTCACGGGCTTCGAGCAAGTTGAGAATGATCGGCGTCAAAATGATCTCCATTGCCATCCCCATCTTGCCGCCGGGTACGACGATGGTGTTGCGTCGCGACATGAATGAACCGCTGATCATCGATAACAGGTTGGTGAAATCGGTGTCGCGTATATCGGGCTTACGAAAGCGAATAACCACAAAACTTTCATCCAGGGTTGGAATGTCGCGCGCGATGAACGGGTTCGAGGTATCCACCGTGGCGACCCGCTGGAAATTGATATCGGTCTCGGAAAATTGCGGCGTAACATACTTCACGTAATCGGGCATGCGCCGCAGAATGCTGTCGATCACCTCTTCCTTGCTGTAACCGCGTTCGGCGCTGTCGCGGTGGATTTTTTGAATCCACTCGAGATTCACGATCGGCACCACGCCGACCTTCAAATCGACATACCGGGTCATGTCGATGTCGCCAGCTTTTACCAGTCCGTGCAGCCCTTCGTAAAACAGCAGGTCGGTGCCGGCTTCGATGTCTTCCCAGGGCGTGAACTGTCCCGATTCCAGCGCAACGCCGAGGCGCTCAGCGTGTTGCTGCGCTTCCTCCTCGTTGTGCAGGTAAAAGCGTTTCTGTCCACTGCCGTTCTCGCCATAGCCACGAAACAGTTGCTCGAGCAATTCGAACTGGTTCGCCGCCGCGCCAAAATGGCTGAAATTGATACCGTCCTCGTTGGCCTGCGCCATCTGCGCATGCATGCCTGCGCGATCATAACGATGCAAACTGTCGCCCTCGATCAACGCCGCCTTGATCATGTGACGATGGAAAATGGATTCCAGGGCTTTCTTGACCGTCGAAGTTCCAGCACCGGAAGAGCCGGTGATGACCACGACGGGGTGTTTCTTTGACATCGATTGACTCCCATGCTCATCGAGTGACACAAGTTCCCGATTGTAACCCTTCCGCGAAAGCTCTGCGCAGTGATTGACGGCCATGTCTTTGTAGCAATAAGTAATAAGGTGTACACTGTAAAAAATAACCCTGTCTCGTTTCGTCGGTGCCAAAATTCTTTGGTGCTACAAGATTCAAACAGATACGCAACGTAAATATTAACTCCGCGGGAACCTGGCTTCCTGCCGACTTTTTTTGAGGATCCGATCAACACTTGAGCAAGCTATCAAGACTAGTCCGAGTCAGGCTTAGAAAGGTCAAACTCAAGAAACTGCGCAGTACAAAATGGATTGCAGGCATCATTTTTGCCGAATTGACCTGGTACCTGGCCGGACTCGCGCCAACCACGGAAATCGCCTGGGTCACCGGCCTGCTACTGTTTACCATCTACCTGTTCATCTTTGAAATCGTCACCGTCGATGAAGCCGCGATCACTATCATGGTGTTGCTCGGCCTGTCGTCCTTGCTGGCGCCGTGGATGGGCATCGCGCAGGGGCTGGTAGACACCCAACACCTGTTCGACGGCTTTGCCAGTAACGCGGTAATGTCGATCATCGCGGTCATGATTATTGGCGCCGGCCTCGACAAAACCGGCATGATGAGTACGGTTGCCGCTTACATTCTGAAAGTCGGCGGCACCGCCGAAAGCCGCATCATTCCCATCGTCTCCGGCACCGCGGGCATCATTTCCTCGTTTATGCAGAACGTCGGTGCCGCCGCATTGCTGCTACCGGTCGTGAGCCGCATATCGGCGCGCTCGGGATTGCCGATGTCGCGCCTGCTGATGCCCATGGGCTTTACCGCGATACTCGGCGGCACGATGACGATGGTCGGTTCGTCCCCGTTAATTCTGTTGAATGATCTGATTCTGTCATCCAACGTGGCACTGCCGGCCGAACAGCAAATGCAAACCTGGAGCCTGTTTTCGGTAACCCCGATCGGACTGGTGATGGTCGCCTCCGGCATTTTGTATTTTGTCATCGCTGGCAGGTTCGTATTGCCGTCCGTGTCGGCCGAGTCCTCGGCGACTTCAGCGGTTGCCGGCAGTAGCAAATACCTGGAAGAAGTTTACGGCGTTGACTACATGCTGTTCGAGGTCAACGTACCCGAAAGCAGTTCGCTGGTCGGCCAGGTGCTCGACGACATCGAAACCGCCAACAAGATTCGCATCATTGCGATGAAGGCGGCCGGGGCCGGCATGCGCTCGAACAGCGGTGACCTGTCGCGCGACGCCGAGATCGGTCCCAATTCAGCCCTCGGCGTGTTGTGTTCGCCAGCGCATCTGAAAGACTTTGTCGATGCCTACGAACTCACTATCCAGAAAGGACTGCGGGTGTTTGCCGAGCCGCTGTCCTCGAACCAGGCGGGCATCGCCGAAATCGTCATACCGCCCGGCTCCTCGCTGATCGGCAAATCGGCACGCGACGTCTGGATGCGCAAGGCTTACGGGATTGCCATGGTGGCGCTACACCGCGATGGCGAGACACTGATGGAGGGCGATCACATTCGTGGCATGCCCTTCGAAAGCGGCGATACCATTCTCGCCTTTACCACCTGGCGCGCCCTGGCGCACCTCGAACAGGATCGCAATTTCGTCATCGTTACCACGGAATATCCGCGCGAAGAGATACGACCGAACAAGGTGGGCTGGGCCAGCTTTTTCTTCGGCCTGGCCCTGTTCATGGTGTTGTTTACCGACCTGCGTTTGTCGGTGGCATTAATGACCGGGGCGATCGGCATGGTGATTTCCGGCGTGCTCAAGATCGAGGAAGCCTATGAATCGGTTTCCTGGAGCACGGTATTCCTGCTCGCCAGCCTGATACCGCTTGGCCTTGCGGTGGAAACCAGTGGCACTGCGAAATGGATTGCCGATCAAACCCTGCTGGTGGTTGGCGACATGCCAATCTGGGTAATCCAGGCAGCGGTCGCGTTGCTGGCAACGTTTTTTACGCTGGTCATGTCCAATGTCGGTGCGACCGTGCTGCTGGTGCCGCTGGCGATCAACATTGCCATCGGCGCGGGCGCAAACCCGGCATTGTTCGCGCTGACCGTGGCGCTGGCCACTTCCAATTCCTTCATTATCCCAACCCACCAGGTCAATGCCCTGATCAAGGGTCCGGGCGGTTATCGTGTGCCGGATTTCATGCGCGCCGGAATCCCCATGAGCATCCTCTTCATCGTCGTCATGCTGGTGATGATGAATCTCATATTTTAGTAAACAGCAAGTCCCAGACACCGTGGCCAAGCCGCAGGCCGCGTTGCTCGAAACGCGTTTGCGGTCGATACGCGGGGCATTCGGCGTATCCCTGCGCATCACCACAATTGCTGAAACGCGCGTCTGCGAGAAATTGTTCGGCTATCCATTCGGCGTAATCCTGCCAGTCGGTTGCGATGTGAATCGGCGCACCCGGTTTCAGCGCCCGATGCAGCAGGTCACGAAAACGCTGGTTGACGATGCGCCGCTTGTGATGGCGCTTCTTGTGCCAGGGATCGGGGAAGAACAACAAAACCCGATCCAGCATCGCAGGTGAAATCATCTGTTCCAGCACTTCGATGGCATCGTGCTTGATGAGACGCACATTGGGCAGCTGTTGCTGGTGCACGAGGTTGAGGCAACGCCCGACACCCGGTTCGTGCACCTCGATGCCGAGGTACAGGCTATCGCGATCGTTACTCGCCATGTGGACCAGGGCATCGCCATTGCCGATGCCGATTTCCAGTTTGAGTGCAGCGAAGCCCTGTGGCAGCTCGCGGCAGGCTTTGCTGAAAATCGTAACCGTAGACCGACCAGTATTTGTCGATGGCATTGCGCTGCGACGGAGTCAGGCGTCCACCACGACGCACGAAGCTGCGGATGGAACGTTGGATCGGGTCGTCGACGGGCATATGGCTACCGGTTTCTCACTGTGCTGGCACGGATGGGTTTTCGCCTGCTTCGTTGCAGGGCAACAAACGCTGGTCTCGATTGGCTTGCGCTGCTACGGCAGAGCGCCTTGTACACCACCTGAACGAATACCACAAGCAGCACCGGGTCAATGCAGACCGAACAGCACTTCGGTGCTGAATTTACGCCTGCGCCGATATATCGATTGCCGTGGTTTGCTATACTGCTTCTTTTTTCACCCGACACTACCATGACCAGGAAAGCGGTTGCACTGATATCCGGTGGCCTCGACTCACTGCTGGCGGCAAAATTGATTCAGAGCCAGGGAGTCGAAGTCGAGGGGATCAATTTCTTCACCGGATTTTGCGTCGAGGGCCACACGCATGCGATTCGCACTCGCGATCGCAGCCGGCCCAAGCGCAACAATGCGCTGTGGGTTGCCGAACAACTCGGCATCAAGCTGCACATCATCGACGTGGTCGAGGAATACAAGAATGTCGTCATCAACCCGCGCCACGGCTACGGCGCCAATCTGAACCCCTGCCTGGACTGCAAGATTTTCATGGTGCACAAGGCGCAGCAGTGGATCAAGCAACAGGATTTCGACTTCATCATTACCGGGGAAGTCATCGGTCAACGGCCGAAGTCGCAGCGCAAGCGATTACATGCCGGTTATCGCCGAGGAATCGGGCGCCGACGACCTGTTGTTGCGACCCTTGTGCGCCAAAAACCTGGCGCCGACGCGGCCCGAACTGGAAGGCTGGGTCGATCGCGAGCAACTGCTGGATTTCAGCGGTCGCTCGCGCAAGCCGCAGATGGCGCTGGCCGCGCACTTCGGTTTCGAAGACTACGCCCAGCCCGCCGGTGGCTGCTGCTTTCTCACCGACCGGAGTTACTCCGTAAAACTGCAGGACCTGTGGAACAACCGTGGCAACAAGCAGTACGAACTCGACGACATCATGCTGTTAAAGGTGGGGCGTCACATCCGCCCCAGCAAGGATTTCAAGCTAATCATCGCGCGCGAGGAAGGCGAGACCCGCTACCTGAGTGGTTACAGGCACCAGTTTCAAACCATTAAAACCGTCAGTCATGGCGGCCCGCTGGCCCTGGTCGAAGGCGCGCAACTCGATGCCGAGCAACTCGAACTGGCCTGCGCGATTACCGCGCGCTTCAGCCAGGGTCGCGATGCCGATCTCGGTAGAAGTGCAGTTCACCGATCACCAGCAGCCGTCACAGAGCATTCACGTCAAACCGCTGCGCGCCGATCAGATCGACCCCGAATGGGTCTTGCAGTAAACACCGTGATCGAAGTCGACGCGCGTCGCCTGTTGTGCCCGATGCCAGTCATTCGGCTGCAGGATTGCATCAACCAGCAGTCGGCGGGCACCAGGGTGCGCATCACCTGTACCGATCCGGGCACGCTCCACGATATCCCCACCTGGTGTCGTATCAACGGGCACGAGGTGCTGACCACCAGCGAACAACAGGACGAGTTAATTTTCGTGGTGCGCAAGAATAGCGATGCAAGCTGATGAACGCCGCAAGATAACCCAACGCGTAACGCTGACCGGCGCCGCGGTCAACTGCCTGCTTGCCGCATTGCAGATCAGCTTCGGCTTGCTCGGCAAATCACAGGCGCTGCTCGCCGACGGCATTCACACGCTGTCCGATCTGGGCACCGATTTCATTGTGCTCTACGCATCCCGACGCTCATCCAAAGCCGCCGATAAATCCCATCCTTACGGCCATGGTCGCATCGAAACACTCGCCTCGATGCTGCTTGGCGCGATCCTCGGCATGGTCGGCATCGGTATTGGTCTGCGGGGTATCGACAGCATCGTCAACCCGACGAACGTGAATCCCGAAGCCTTTACGCTGGTGTTCGCCGGCCTTGCGATCGTCGCCAAGGAAGGCCTTTACCACTACACCCGGCGCGCCGCGCGGCGCACGCACTCGGCCATGCTGGAAGCGAATGCCTGGCATCACCGCTCGGATGCCCTGTCCTCGATTGTCGTGGTCGTCGGTATATCAGCCCAGTTGATGGGGGTCGCCTACATGGATGCGGTAGCGGCAATCATTGTCGGCATCATGGTGTCCTGGATAGGTGTGCGCCTCGCGCGCAAGGCCCTGGATGAACTGATCGATACCAGTCTCGACGCGGAGTTGATCGGCCAGGTGCGGGCGCTGATGCAGTCCAACGCCAGGTGTGGTCGGGGTACACAACCTGCGCAGCCGTTCGATGGGAGGCCTCGGCTATCTCGATGCGCACATCGAAGTTGATTCGGATTTGACGGTATCCGAGGCACACTACATCGCGCACCGCATCGAGCACAAGGTCAAGAAAACCTTCCCCAGAATTATCGATGTGCAGATTCACATCGACCCGCTGGACGACAAGATTCGCGATTCGGTGCTCGCAGGCCTGCCGGATCGCCAGGAGATCGAGCAAGACCTGGCAGCGGGCCTGGGGCGACATCGACAGCAAAGAGCTGATTCAGCAAATCCGCCTGCACTACCTCGACCGGCTGATCGAGATTGACCTGGTGCTGCCGGCAAGGCTGTCGACCCACGAACAACAGCCCACAATCGAGCAACTGCGCAGTGGCGCCAGCGAACTCGCCTACGTTGGCAAGGTGAATATCTACTTTGTCGGCTAGCAGTCTGTCGGACTTAGGGAATCGTAGCGAGGCGAGTAGGAAATCGAGTCCATTTTTTCGATCTTTTGAGGCGCATAGTGGCAACTACGCAACGGAAAAGATCGAAAAAATGGGCCGATTTACCACCACCGTAGTAGATTACCCTAAGTTCGACAGGCTGCCAGGGCACCATCTTGGTGCATAATTACTTGAAATTGGCAGTAATTCCTCGATTTTGCACAACTAATTGGCATTTCAGTCGTAATCAGTACAATTTCATCTCTGATTTTTGACCCTCGATTCTGGAGAACTAAACCATGTCTGCCGCTGATGTGCTGAACAAAATTAACGAGTACGGCGTTAAATTCGTCGATTTCCGCTTTACCGATACCAAGGGCAAAGAGCAGCACGTCTCTGTTCCGGCCAACATGCTGGAAGAAGACACTTTCACCGAAGGCAAGATGTTCGACGGATCCTCGGTCGCCGGCTGGAAAGGAATCAATGAATCCGACATGATCCTGATGCCGGATCCGGCTACCGCAGTGCTCGACCCGTTCACCGACGAACCCACCATCAACATCACCTGCAACATCGTAGAGCCCGCCACCGGCGAAGGCTACGAACGCGATCCGCGCTCCATCGCCGAGCGTGCCGAGGCTTACCTGAAAGCTTCCGGAATTGCCGACACCGCCTACTTTGGGCCGGAAAATGAATTCTTCATCTTCGACGACGTCAAGTGGTCTACCGAGATGGAGCATTGTTCTTATCAGATCGAATCCGAGGAAGCCGCGTGGAGCTCATCCAAGATTTACCAGGACGGCAACATCGGCCACCGCCCCAGCGTCAAGGGCGGCTACTTCCCGGTACCACCGGTCGATTCGCTGCACGACATCCGTTCAGCCATGTGCCTGGCGATGGATGAAATGGGACTCAGTGTCGAAGTACACCACCACGAAGTCGCCACCGCTGGACAGTGTGAAATCGGCGTAGCCTTCAACACGCTGGTGCGCAAGGCCGACGAAGTGCAGGTGCTCAAGTATTGCGTGCACAACGTCGCCCACAGCTATGGCAAGACCGCAACCTTCATGCCCAAGCCACTGGTTGGCGATAACGGCAGTGGCATGCACGTCCACATGTCGCTGATGAAGGATGGCGTCAACCTGTTTTCCGGTGAGGAGTATGGCGGCCTGTCGGAAATGGCGCTGTTCTACATCGGTGGCGTCATCAAGCACGCACAGGCGATCAATGCCTTCGCCAACCCGGCCACCAACAGTTACAAGCGCCTGGTACCCGGCTTCGAAGCACCGGTGATGCTCGCCTACTCGGCGCGCAACCGCTCGGCCTCGATTCGGATTCCCTACGTCAGCAATCCGAAGGCGCGTCGTATCGAAGTGCGTTTCCCGGATTCGACCGCTAACCCTTACCTCGCTTTCGCGGCGTTGATGATGGCTGGCCTCGACGGCATCAAGAACCAGATTCACCCCGGCGAAGCGATGGACAAAGACCTGTACGACCTGCCGCCCGAGGAAGAGGCTGAAATCCCACAGGTTGCGTTTTCGCTGGACCAGGCGCTGGATGCACTCGACCAGGATCGTGAATTCCTCAAGGCCGGCGGCGTGTTCACCGACGATGTCATCGATAGTTACATAGCGCTCAAGCAGGAAGAAGTGGATCGGCTGCGCCTGGCAACCAACCCGGTCGAATTCGACCTCTACTACAGCTGCTAGGCACTGATTTGCAGGAACTACAAAAAGGCCCCCATGCGGGGCCTTTTTTGTCCGCTTCCCGAGTCACTCCCGTGATGCACACGCCCGCAAGCAAATCGCCACAACAGATCGATACCGCCGCGCGGATTCTCGACACTCTCAATTCGTCGATCCTGTGCCTCGACGGTGAGCGCTGCATCAGCTATGTCAACGCCTCGGCCGAGGCCCTGTTTGAAATCAGTTCGAACAACCTGATCGGCCGGCCGTTTGCGAGTTTACTCAGCCAACTGGAGCCGTCCACTGTGCTCGATAAGCTGCAGCTGGACTCGATTGACTTCACCGAGCACGAAGCTGTCATCACGCTGCAAAGTGGTAAATCGGTCGTCGCCAACTACAGCATTTATCCGTTTGGCAATGCGCTGGAAGAAAACTCCATCGTTATCGAAATCCAGCCACTGGAACGCCAGGCGCAGTTCGCCCAGGATGAACTGAAACAGTTACAACAACAGGCAACCCAGCAGCTGGCACGCGGACTCGCGCATGAAATCAACAATCCCCTCGGCGGAATTCGAGGCGCCGCGCAACTGTTGCAGCGCGCCCTGGACCGACCCGAATGGACCGAATACACCGAAGTGATTATCAGCGAGGTCGACCGCCTGCAGTCGCTCACCAGCAACATGCTGGTACCCGGTAATCGCCTGCAAAAAAAAGCCGTCAATATCCTCGAAGTGCTGGAGCACATTCGCCGCATTATTCTCGCCGCGGAGCCCGAGCGAATTCGAATCATCCGCGACTATGACCCCAGTATCCCGGAGTTCCTGGCGGATCACGACATGCTGATCCAGGCATTTCTCAACCTGGTACGCAATGCGGTTCAGGCGATCGAAGGCGAAGGCCAGGTCACGCTCAAGACCCGCGTCGATTTTCGTTACACCATCGGCCAGATTACCCACCCGCTGGTACTGCGCGTCGATATCAGCGATACCGGCCACGGCATTCCGCAGCAACTGGGTGAAACCATCTTTCTACCGATGATCACCGACAAGGCCGATGGCAGCGGCCTCGGTTTGCCGATAGCGCAGGAGATCATCTCCCGCCACGGCGGCACCATTCATTTACAGAGTTCGACTGCCGGCACTACTTTCAGCATCCTGTTACCCCTGGAGCAATCATGAACATGTCCGCTCAAAACCCGCAGATTCCGGTCTGGATTATCGATGACGATCAATCCATGCGCTGGGTACTGGACAAGACCCTGTCGAACAATGGTTACCTGGTCAGCGCTTTCGAGTCGGGTTCAGTTGCACTGGCAAACTTCAAGCGTACTGCGCCCGACGCGCGCCCCGCGCTGATCATTACCGACGTGCGTATGCCCGGAATCAATGGCTTCGAATTGCTCAAGCAGATCAAGCACATATCACCACAAACGCCGATTATCGTGATGACGGCTTACACCGATCTGGATACCACGGTGCAGGCGTTTCACGAAGGGGCCTTTGAGTATCTGCCGAAGCCATTCGATATCGACGACGCCTTGCAGCTGGTTGCGCGCGCCTGCGAACCGGCGCCCGATGCCAACCCTGGAACACCCGGCTTGCCGCCCGAAATAGGCGACTGGCAGTCACCGCTGCGCCTGTGGGCCAGGCAGCAGCTGGCGCAGGGTGAAACTGAAATTCTCAAGAAGGCCGCAAAGATATTTGAGAAAACCCTGCTCGATTGCGCGCTGCAATCGACGCGTGGACGCAAGCAGGACGCCGCGCGCCTGCTCGGCTGGGGCCGCAATACGCTGACCCGCAAGCTCAAGGAACTGGGTTAGTTACTTTTCACCACGGTCGTCTCCGCTCAAGCCTGGGCTTTACAGCGACGCCACTCTCGCAAGATTCCCGCCTGCGCGGGAATGACGGAATAAGGAGCAGGAACTTTACAACGACGCCGCTTTATTAAGATTCCCGCCTGCGCGGGAATGACGGAGTATAAGGAGCAGGAGCTTTACTACGACGCCGTTTTATTAAGATTCCCGCCTGCGCGGGAATGACGGAGTAAGGAGCAGGAACTTTACTACGACGCCGTATTATTAGGATTCCCGCTTTCGCGGGAATGACGGAAAAAGGGATCTTATGGGAGTGGCGTCGAGGGTTCCGAGATGCAGGCCATGTAGGCTTTTTCGAGGGTGCTGGCCTGGTAGCGCTGCAGGCACTCGGCGGGCGTCCCCTGGTACTTCATTTCACCGTCGTGGAGGATGCCGAAACAATCGCATAAATCCTCGGCATCGCTCAGCAGGTGCGTACTGTAAAGCACCGTGTGCGCGCGCGATTTCAACGCTTGCAGCAATTCCTTGAAGTGATAACGCGCGCGCGGATCGAGACCACTCAGCGGCTCATCGAGAATCACCAACGGGCGTTCCAGCATGAAGCAGCTCATTAGCCCAAGCTTTTGCACCATGCCCTTGGAGTAACCACCGACCCTCGAATCGAGGCGCTGCGGAGGAAAATCGAGACGCTCGGCCAGTTCGGCAATGCCGCGTGATTTGAATTCGTGGTGATACACGGCGGCGATGAATTCGAGGTACTGTCGGCCGCTGATATTTTTTTTAACGTCAAATTTTTCCGGCAGGTAAACCAGTTGATTACGGCATTTCGGATCGGTATTTTCGCGGCCGAAAATGCGGATATCCCCGCCGGGCAGAGGACGAATCAAGTCCAGCACCAGCTTGATCAGGGTGGATTTGCCGGCGCCGTTGACGCCGGCAATCGCATAATAGTGCTGCTCGTCGACGTCGAGGTTGAGCCGTTTCAGAATATCCAGCCCTGCGACCGAATAGCTGATGTTGGAAAGCGTGAGTGCCTGGGTCATGTTTTACGGATGGTAAACGAAAACTGGCTCGCCAGGATTGACGAGCCAGTAATACGCAGTAATGTGGTCGGGTTACAGGCGGAATGCCATGTTGTAACGCTTGCTATCGTCGTAAGCGACCTCAGCCGTGCCAGTAGCGCTGCTCAAATCGTTATCAGTGGCGAGCGTCGATTGAATACGACCGGAATCAGGAAGGGTATCATCTAGCCGACCCTCGATTATTTTGGCGATGGGTCCCTCGATCGCCCCAAAAATTGTGACATGCCCGGAAATACCCAGTGCACCATCCTGGATACCGATCTGGCCACCATAGGCATTGGTCGGGCGAGTCGAGTCCTTACCACCACCGGGCACCAGGCCCGCAGCACGCAGATGGGCGAAGAACTTGAGGGTTTCCTGGCCGCCGACAGTCCAGGCAGTGGTAGTCAACAAATTCCAGTCAGTACCATCGCCAATGGTGCCGTCACCCGCACCGTTGGCGTTATCGGCCAGCAATGTAAACGGTGAAACGGTTTTCCGCATCGCTGTCGTCGCCGGGCAGTTGCAGGTAACGATCCTGGTAGGAAAACATGGCGGCGGCAATACCGGCGTTATCACTTTCGATGCGCTTCAGCTTGGCATTGGTAATCATTTCCTGGCCCTTGAGAACGCCGCCGATCAGCAGCCCCACAATGACCAGTACGATGGCGATTTCAACGAGCGTGAAACCAGTTTGTTTTTTCAATTGCATGAAATTCTCCAGTTTAAATTCGGTTGTACTGCTGTACTGTATGCATTATCCGTGCCAACACCAAGAAAACCTTATATTTCTGAGGCACTTAGCAAATGAGCGGAATCAACTATCCGGGGATTGTCGGGATTCAAACAGCTTTTGTTGAAATTCCAACAGTTTGCCCTGCAGAAAGCGCCGCTCGTCAGGATCGTTCACCGCATCGCTTTGCAGCAAGGCCTGGATGATTGCGATCGACGATTCGAGTTCATTCAATTCGGCGAGGATCAAAAATTCGAAATCGCGCGCCCATGGCGGCATGCGGACCGCGGCGGGTTGCTGGGCCAGCTTGCGCGCCAGGCGCAGGGCCAGATCCAGATCGTCCAGTTTATGTCGGGCCAGCACGCTGGCCTCGGCCAGCCTGCGCCAGTGCAACTGTGGATCGTCGTCGAAGCGCCGCTCGATGAACTCGAGCATTTGACGCAATTGCGCGGGATCACGAGTGGCGGTGTAGACGCGCGAGGCGAGCAGCATCGGGTACTCGGTTCGCGGGCTGATGTCGCTGATGCGCTCGAGCCAGTCGACCAGTCGGTCATAGTCGATTAACTGGTAGCGAAAATGCTGCCCGGCCTGGTTGTCGTGCAGCTGCAATCGCAATGCCAGCAGATAACCAGTCAACTGCTCGGAACCCATGGCCAGGGCACGATAGAGCGGCGCGCTGAAGGGTTCACCGAGGCCATCGTAGCGGGCTTCCCAGCGCTCCCGGTCGTTATGGTGATGGACCGCCTGGATCATCAGCAACAGCATAAAGCCTGCCAACAACGCACGTGGCAAGGACAATAGCGGGCGTTCGCTGCGGCGCACTAGTGATCTCTCAAAGTGATATTGACGGGTTCAGTGCGCACTAGAAACTAAACTCCTTGCGATAGAAATCAATCAGGCTGACGGCCAGCAGAAACAGGGCATAGATCGTCACCGAGAGCAATTGCTCGCCAAACAGCACCGGCAGATCAATGACTTCAAAAAATACATCGCTGTCGGCGAAACTGCCGGTGTCCGGGATCACGTAGAGGATTGCGCTGAAGATGAGTTCAAGCGCGCGACTGCTGGCGCTACCATCGGTCAGGCGCACCGATTCCGCCAGCATCAGGCTGATCAGCCCGGACATCTTGGCGAGCAGGTAGATTGCCAGCGAAAAGAATACCGCCAGCGGGATTTTCTCGAGGCTCAGGATCGCCAGCAGACCCAGCAGGCTGATCAGCAACAACTCGAGCCACAGCGCGCCCGCCCAGTAAAGGCCGAGCAGCGGGCTGCTGTAGAGTGAAATCAGCAACAGCGCTGGCAGCACCAGCAGCAGGCACATGCAGGCAATCACCAGGCCTTGCGCCGCAATGTATTGCCAGCGCGCCAGCGGCATCGTCAGCAGGCGCTCGAATTGCCTGGATTCATAGTCCTCGGCGACCGCAGTGGTCACCATCAACAAGGCCATCACCGCCAGGCTGTAGCGCAGGAAATCGGCGACGAAGGCACCGACGACGGCTTCACTGTTGATCATCGCCAGCTCATCGATAAAACTGGCGCCAAGCACCGCGACGAGCAACAACACCGCCAACAGGACGAACAAGCGCCGGCTGATGATTCCCAGCATCAGATAACGGAACAATGCTATAGTCTGGCTGATCATTCAGGTTTCTTGCACCTTGTTTAAAATCGATTCGTTTCTACAATACGGCCAGCAGATACTGGCCACTATCCTGCTGCTGTTGCACGCGCTGATCTGGATTGTCGACGAGCCGCTGTTAAAGTTTAGCCTAACATTCATATTGTATGGGCTGTTCCTGTTGTGGCAACCGTTGTGGAGCAAGCAGGCCAGCGTGCGCCAGGGACCGGTCATCGGCGTCGCCCTCGTCTTCGTCTTGCTGGCCTACCACTTCCCCAATGAATCGCTGGTGTTTTTCGCGCTGATTCTTTCCGGGCTGATCGGCAGCCGATTGCTCAGCCAGACGGCGTTTCGCTCCTTCGATTTACTCGCACTGTTGATCATCACGCTGGAAATGGCGGTCGGACTGGTGCCGGACACCTTCGTGCAAATTCGGCTGCCAACCAATTTTGGCGATTACATGCAGACGGTCATCCTGGTGCCCATACTCATTTTTTACTTCGCGCCCAATCCGGATCATCAACACCAGGGACGCAGTCAGGTCGACCTGATGCACGGGCTACTGGCGGCAACGCTGCTATTCATCGTGCTGCTGGGCGGCATCGTCATCAACCTGCTGTATGGCGTCGAATACATCGATGGGCTGCTGCTCACCGTGTTCATTGTCGCCACGCTGACCATCGGCATCAGCTGGTTCTGGAATCCGGGGGTCGGCTATTCGGGCATCGGGGTGTTGTGGAATCGCTATGCGATGACCATTGGCGGACCCTTCGAAACCTGGATCAACACGCTGACCACATTGATCGAAGAGCATTACCTGACACCTGCCGACTATCTCGAGGCGGCCTGTGAACACCTGGTGGAGAACGACTGGCTGAATTCCATCGAATGGCATTTCGATAATTACAAGGTCGGAGTAGGCGACAAGGTCGGTACCCGTCTCGAACACAAACTGGATGATAAATTGACGGTAGTGCTGTATTTCAAGGCCGACCCGGGCACCGCGCTGGAACAGCACACCATCCTGTTGATACGCATGGCCTACCAGTTTTACCTGGCCAAACTCAACCAGGAAAAGATGCGCGCGCAGGAACACTTCGCGACCATCCATCACACCGGTGCGCGTCTCACCCATGACGTCAAGAATATCCTGCAATCGATCAAGACTTCGCTGGAGATTATCGACATGGAACGCGACACGCCCGAAACGCAAAAACTGTTGCAGTCAAACCTCGAGCAGATCGGCCAACGCCTGCAAAGTACGCTGGAAAAATTGCGTGCCCCACGCCTCAACACGCACATCAGCCTGGTGGACTGCGACCAGTGGATCGAGCGCATCGCCAGGCAGCACAACACCAACACGCGCATCAAGTTCGACAGCGATATCGACAACAACCTGGTGCTACCGGTGGACCTGTTCGACAGCGTGGCCGACAACCTGATCAACAATGCATTGAAGAAATCTTCGCTCGCTCGCGTCGAGGTACGCCTGCTGTCGAGTGACGACGTCATCCTGTTGTCGGTGTGCGATGATGGCGAGGCGATCGCGGCCGAAATCGAGAGCAGCCTGTTTACCAAGCCGGTTTCGTCGGGTAGCGGCATGGGCATCGGCCTGTACCAGTCGGCGATCATGGCGCACGCCTTCAACTACGAGCTGGAGCTCAGCCAGAACGAATCCGGGAAGGTGTGCTTTAACCTGTTCCAGCACCTGTCGGATTAAAAGGATAGCGTCCCCTTTTAGCCCACTGAATTACCTAGGGGAGTCGCCCTGCTTCAATCATTTTGGCGAACAGTACGTTGTGTGAGATCCAGCGCACCCGGTCATCATAAAGGTTGGCGGCGGTATCGTTTCGGGTCGATGAGGTATAGACGTGATCGTTGGTGCCATCATGGAAATCATCCCTGTTCTCGTCCTGGATATTGGAAGCCGCCTGACCGCGATCCTTACCAGAGGAGACTATCACCACGGCAACATTGGCGGCCACATTGGTGGCACTGACATCGGCGCAGTCATCGTCCGCTGCCGACGCATTGTCGCTGTCGTTACAGACGAACAATAGCGGAACGATATTGGACAACCCCTCCTCACGAATTCCATTCGGCGTTACCAGGTCGATGCCAGCGAAGCTGGCCGGAACGGCATCAAAATCCTGATCAAGGTCAGACACAATATAGCGATATGGCTGACCCCAAGGATCCAGCAAATTTCCATTTTGATCGATATTGCCATTAATTCCGAGCGTGCTGGTTGGAATAAATCCTGAATAGGCTTTGCAGGCATCGATAATACCGTCCGCAGCCGTAGAATCGACATTATCGAAGCGATCATCGGTATCTTCGGCACCATCAAGGACGCCCGCACCCAAACCGTTGGCGTCCCCGGTAGTGTCCGGGCAAGGCAGACGACCATTGACCTGAGCAAATCCAATTAAATGCCCGATGATATCGTCCATCTCGCTATCGAGCTTGCGATACTGTTTCAATTCCTGCTGCAGTGGGAACATCGCGACCGTATAGCCCAACAGGATTGTCACTATCAGCAGTACGATCGCTATTTCGACCAGGGTAAAACCAGTTTGGCGGCTGCTTAACATCGCTCAGTTCTGCTCCATTATCAACATGACGTCATTACCATTTAAGGGATGAGCGGAGAACTCCGCGTTCAACGAGTCGGCATTTTCACCTTCAAACATTGTCGCGAGATCCGCCAGGTTCAGCGGCAGCATACTGGATCCCACCAGCAATGAAATTCTGTCGTTCATGATGCCATCGAAATTATCGACGACCGTCAGGCACGGCGGACTAGCTGTGCAATTTTGTGCACCACCCGGTTTGTGATCATCGGCGTAGGCCAGCAGAATTGAATCGTTCCATCTATTGGATCGCACCCATTCGGGCAACTCCGGATAATAGTCGGTGGTGACATCAAACTGGTTTACGGTAACCGCAGCATTGTCGAGAATCGGACCACAAAGCGTGGTATTCACATCATCGTTCCCCAAGTAAAAGGCATTGTAATTTGATCCGACTAAATTATCCTGCTCGCATGAGGCAACCGTAATCTCGATGAAATCGTTGGGCAGGGACCCGTTGACATCAACCGGCAAGTCGGTGATGCGTAACGGGTCGATTACCGCCTCGCGCCGGGCATTGGCCACGGCCGTCGGAGCTGTTGGCGCATTCCAGGCTGGCGCCGGACTAAAATCCATCCCGACTTCAAAAACCGAGTCAACTTCAAATCTCAGTTCAACGCGGCGGATTTTGATATCGGCATGGTCATCCCAATCACCAGTAAAGGGCATGAAAGCCGTCCCGGCTGGATCCCGTGCACAATCTCCCGGGCTGGTCGCGGGCGGCGCACACACTTCCCAGCCATCTTCGACCGGCGGCGTGCAGGCACCGCACCCATCCCAGAAAAATCGAACTATCACGTCATCATCGCTGCCGCCAGAGGTGCCGACAATGGCTCCCAAATCATCCGTCGTATTGTTCACCAGACCAGGTCTCGATACCTGGGAAAAGGACAGGTTCGTGTCGCTTAGAACAACCGTCACACCGCCAGCAAAGGCGGTATTGAAGGCAGCGAGATATGTCGGATCATTAATATCCGCGGTGTCGCTCAGGTCAAACTCGACATCATAGACGATCGACATATCGGTGATCACGGTATGCGAATCGCGATCGGTATAAAAATTCAGGTAAGGCACCCGTCCAGCCACGGTCCCCGGTGTTACATCATAAATATTCAGATCCGTGATCGATGCGTAAGCATTGGCCCAGGGATAGCGGTAGTCGGCTTCGACCCCACCCCAGATAGCGACTTGATAGGCATCGATCACAGCGCGATACTGCTCCAGCACCGCCTTTTCGGCCATCGCAGTTACTTCCTCGGAGGTAACCAGGATCAATTGATCGTTGACGATTACCACTCCGTTAGCGTCCGTGACAGGCCCCAATATAAATCCGTTGACACCGGCAGCGTTGTCAAAATCGGAATTGTCGTGAGCGCCCCAGATATCGAGAAAATTTACCGGATCGTTGATATCTGCGGCTCGATCCTGGGCGACTCCATTTCTATCGATCTCGGGGCCCGGGGCAATAATGACTGCGGCTACACCGTCGATACTATTATCGAACATGATCCTGCCACTTTGATCATGAATGGTTATGGTTCCAGCCGTCGACGCATTGATTTCATCAACGGCTCCAGCTGCTTTCGAATTAGCAAAATTGCTGGATACGCCGTACCACAGTACTTCGCCGCTGGCATCCCTGGATTCGTAAAAATTCATTCCGGGCGCATTATACGGAAACCGGCCGACAATACCGGTGCCGTTTTCGCAGTCAAACAGGGGATCAGGTGAACCATTGTTAGTCGTATCCGGGCAAGGTAGTCTGCCTGGACCACGAGCTGGATTATTGACCGTATAGTTGTATGCATACATCAGCAACGCCTGCTTGGCTTCCCGCAATACCCGCTCGTTATGCAGGTAACGCTGGTGTTCGGATTGCACCCTGGCTTCCTGGGTAAAGCCGGTCAGCACCACGCCGCCGATACCCATCAACGCCAGCACCATCAGGATCAATGCGTAGCCGGATTGCCTGTCGACGGGTCTGCTGCGGGAAATGGGCTTCATGGTCTAACTATAGGATCAATTTTCCACTGCTGCCATGTAGGTCACGGTCAGGGTTTCACCGCTGGTGGCAAAGTATTGCTTGCCGTCCGGGGCGGTAATGCGCACGCGAATGTCATTACCGGCGAAAATCTTGATGCGGCTGCCGTCTTCAAGCTCCGCGCCGTCTTCATAGGCGACGGCATTCACCCAGGCGGTGTGCGCGCCATCGGTGGCCAGACTGATGCCGGATATGCGGTACTCGACGCTCACCTCTTCGCGCACCAGCATCTGTATCGGCGATTCGTCGGGTTCAACACTCACCACCTGCGATTTGACTTCATCGCTTTTGTAGCGATTCGAGTTGATCAACTGGCGTTCCTGCGGCGTGGTAAACAAGGTGGACAATTGGCCCGCCGGCAATACGGGAGGCGACACCAACAATGCCAGTAGCAGACCAGTCAGCGCAGAAACATTGTGGGTTCTATTTGGTCGGATACTATTTGGCATTGATCGTCACCCAGCGAATCGTGCATTGCGTCAGCAAGTTTGTCTTTTTGGTATCCAGCGAGCGAGCGACCGGGCTCTGGCGGACGATCGTGCAACTGTCGACGGTAAACAGGTTCTTGATCGTCAGGCGCAATCCTTCCAGCAAGGCAAACAAATCCTCTTCGTGCAACATGCCGATGGTCAGTTCCATTGGCGAACTCATTACCGACACTCCACGCTTCAGTTTGAAATCGGGTCGCTTGAATTCTTCCTGTGGATTCAGGTTGTAACTCAGCGTCGGCAGGCGCAGCACTTCATTCGTCGACTCCAGGCTTTCGATCCAGCTCAGGCGGCGCTCTTCGCCAACCAGCCCGGTCGACTTGTAATCGCTGTAGAGATTGCGGTACTGATCCAGTAAATCGATATCGTTGATGATGTTGGTGTACAACTGATGCGTCGAATGCAGGGTCGACAATGCCGCCTGGTAATCATCGCGCTGTTTGCTTTCGTAATGATAACCGGCGAACACCACGACGGCCGCAATCACGATCGCCACGAACAGCATGAGCAACGGTCGGCGCAGATAAAACCAGTCGATCCTACTCACTGGACACCTCCCGGACCACGCGGAACGCTACTTCGGCGACCAGGTTGGAGCTACTGCTGCCGACACCGACATTGCCGGTGAGCTGGTTATCCGATTCGATATCGAGCGGCCGTTTGATTATCTCGACCGAGTAATACTTCCCGGATTCGGCCATGGTCTTTTCCAGGTCATCGACTGCGCTCAGCGCGTAGCGGAAATTACCGTTGAAATTGAGGAACTCACCCTCGACCTGGGCAATTTCGAAATAACCTTTTTTCGGCTTGGGCTTGCTGCGATCAGTATTGCGACTGCGCTTTGCGGGCTTGTCCCAGCTCACGTCCTTGAAGTTTTCCGTGTCGGAATAATTGGACACGAACCAGTCGATCTTCTTGACGCGAATATCGGGAAAGATACTGATGTCCCGGCTGATCAGTACCAACAGTTCCTCGGGGTCACGCAGGTACTGGTCGCGCAGAATATCGACGGTTTGCACGATGTGCTGCATGCTGGTGGTCGAGGTCGTCGAATCGATGCGATTCTCGCTGAGCTGGTTGTATTTCGCCTTGTATTTCTGCTCGATCAACGCGGTTTCGACAATGGTTTCCTGGTATAGCCAGCCCTTCACCGCACTGGTTGCCGCCACCATCAGCCCCAGGGCGAGTACCGCGATGGTCGCACCGCGCAAACCAAGACCAGCGCGATAATGCTGGAAATAACGCCGCTCTGAAGGTTTGGCATAGTGGTTCAGCGAAGACTTCTTGCTCGCCAGGAAACAATACAGCGCAGAACTGAAATCCTGTTCGTCAGGAACAACGATTTTTTCCTTTTCCAGCAACTCGTTTATTTCATGAATTTTGAATTCGAAGTTACCGACATTTTCACAGCGTTGCGTCAATTTTTCGAAATGTCGCTTGTTGGTGACGATGTGCACCCCAACCAGTTCGGAGCGTTCGACTATGCGCTGACTGATCAGGTAACGTTGCGTCGATTCGACATCCCGCAACACGTCGGCGGCGTAGTCGCCCTGGTAAAAACTGGCAATCGGCACCAGGCGGCTCAGCACCAGCTTGCCATCGACAAATACCGACTGGCGCAAATTGCTCGGCACCTGCTGGCTCACCAGAATGATGGCGCGATGTTCAGTCTGGAGTTCCTTTACGTACACTTCCGACAGTAAGGGCAAGCTGATGATGCCCGACAGCGGCGTGCGCGTGTCCTCGATAATTTTCAACCAGGGTTCCAGCAGGTATTGATTGGTGAGACCAATCAGCAGCAGCTTTTCTTCCTTGCGCGTTTTCTTCTCCACCGACTGCGAAATGGCGAAGCGGTATTCCGAGGTACGAAAGTACTTGGCGAAGTTACGATTGAGTATGGCCTGACGATCCGAACCGCGCAGCAGCGGCACCCGCACCTGGCGAAATTCCTCTTCGATCAAATCCACCAGCAGACGTGCCGGCTCGTTACGGAAAGATCCCAGGTAGGAACTGAATAAATCCAGGCCCTGTTCGTCCGGCTCGAAATACACGCTGCTGACCAGGCGATGGCCGGACCATTCCTGAGCGACCATTCTGTAACCGGTAAAATAAAGGACTCTTTTCATAGCGCTGCCGTTAAAACTCGATCGTGCCGATGGTGTCGTATATCGGACCCAGCACGGATAGCGCCAGCCACAATACGATAATACCGATGGTCGCCATCAGCGAAGTCTGCAACACCGGTTCCATTTTCTCGATGCTGTCGTTGATATCACGATCGAAAAAGTAGCTGACGTTGTTCAGCGATTTGTCCATTTGACCACTGGATTCACCCACGCGCAGCATGCGCACGACCAGCGGCGGGAAAATGCCGATATTCTTGAAGGCTTCGCTGATACTGCTGCCTTCGGAAATCTGCTGCCAGGCGCGATCGATGCCGTCTTCGAGCACGGTATTGCTGACCACGCTTTTGCTCAGGCTGATGGCATCCAGCACGGTGATGCCGGAGGCAAACATCAATGCGAAGTAACGGGTGAAGCGCGAAATCTTGATCTTTTCATTGACCGGCCCGATGATGAATAACTTCAGCATCAGGCCATCGAGACGAAAACGCGCCTTGCTGCTGGTGCGATAAAAGTACTTGAGAGTGAAAAAGATAACGAAGGGCGCGGCGATGACGAGGTACCAGAAATTGATCAAAAAGTTGGAAACCGCGATCAACAGACGTGTTTCCAGCGGTATCTCACCGCCCAGCGAGACGATTGCATCCATGATGTCGGGCACCACGAAGATCATCATGAAGAGGATTACCGAAAACACCAGCGAACCGATCACGGCCGGGTAAGTCATGATCTTTTTCGCCTTGGACAACAGTTCGTCCTGCCACTTCAAGGTCTCGGTGATATCGACCAGCACCTCGGTCATGCGCCCGCTGCGTTCACCGACTCGAATCAGGCTGACGAATACATTGTCAAAAATTTTCGGATACAGGCCGAGCGCCTGGGAAAACGAGTTACCGCCTTCGATGGCCTCGATGACCCCGGTGACGATGTCACGGAAGGTCGGATTTTCTTCACCGTCGCGTAGATCGGCCAGCCCTTCCAGCAACGGCACCCCGGCGCGCGTCAACTGCTCCAGGTAAAACGAAAAATTGATCAGGTCGCGGCGCCCGATCTTGTTGCGTCCGAACAGGTCGGCGCCGAGTTCCTTCTGCTTGAAGGTGACCAGGTCCATGTCCATCTTCTCGAGGCGCAATTCGAGATCGCTGACGTTACCCGCATCGAGACTCCCGGAAATGAATTTTCCGGCGCCGTCGATAGCCTTGTACTGAAAAAGCGGCATGCTAGTGCCCCCTCAACCGCACACTTGCGAGTTCGGTTAATTTGTTGAGTTGAACAAACACTAGTCCATGCGCTCCGTCAGATCGGCAACACGCGCGACTTCCTTGATCGACGTGACGCCTTCGATGATGTGCCGAATACCGTCGTCGGCCAGGGTGAAAAATCCCTGCTTGTAGGCTGCTGCCTTGATTTCCTTGGTGGTCGCGCCGTGCGCCAGCAAATCGTCCAGATCGGAATTCATCTTCAGAATTTCGAGCAGCGCCATGCGTCCCTTGTAACCGGTATTGTCGCAACTGGTGCACCCCTTGGCCTTGAATATCTTGTCCGGCACGATGCCCTTGTCGTTACGCAACAGGCGCAAATCGTTCTCGCTCGGCTCGTAGCCCGACTTGCAAAATTTGCACAGTTTGCGCACCAGCCGCTGCGCGACAACGCCAATGATGTTGCCCGCCATGATCTCCGGAATAATGCCGATGTCGCGCAGGCGCGGCAGCGCACCGATGGCTGAATTGGTGTGCAGTGTGGAATACACCTGGTGGCCAGTCATCGCCGCGCGAAACGCCATTTCAGCGGTTTCCTCATCGCGCACCTCACCCACCAGGATGACGTCCGGATCCTGGCGCATCAGTGACTTGATACCGCTGGCAAAATCCATCCCGGCCGCTTCGTTGACCGACGTCTGGCGAATCAACGGGAAAGGGTACTCCACTGGGTCTTCCAGGGTCATGATGTTGATCTGCTCGCTGGAGAGGTAGTTCAACAGCGAATACAGGGTAGTGGTCTTACCGCTACCGGTGGGGCCGGTAACCAGGATGATGCCCTCGGGGCGCGCCATCATGATTTTCAGCATGCGCAGGGATTCCTTGGGCAGCTCCAGTTTTTCCAGCGGTATGACGCCCTTCTCGCGATCGAGCACACGCAGCACGATGTTCTCGCCGTGAATCGTCGGTTGCGAGGCGACACGAAAATCGATCTGGCGGCCAACGATGGTACGCGATATGCGCCCGTCCTGCGGAGCCCGGGTTTCGGCAATGTTCATGTCTGCCATGACCTTGAGTCGCACCGCGATGGCCGACCAGTAGGTTTTATGCAAGCTGCGAATCTGGCGTAACACGCCGTCGATGCGATAACGAATGCGCAGAAAGCTTTCCTCGGGCTCGAAGTGCAAATCCGAGGCGCCGCGCTTGACCGCATCGGACAGCATGACATCCACCAGGCGCACCAGCGGCTGACTGTATTCCTCGATGTCACCCTGGTAATTGGTGTAATCGGCCTCGCCGGTTTCAATTTCACGCAGAATGCCGTCGATCGATAACTCGTAACCATAGAACTGGTCAATCGCATTCGATATCTCGGCTTCACCGGCCAGCACCGGAATCAATTCGATGTGCTGACCTATCTGGATGCGAACCCGGTCGAGGGTGAACAGGTTGAAGGTATCCGACATCGCGATGGTGAGCGTGCTGCGAATCGCATCGTAGTTCAGCGGAATAATCTTGTGCTTGCGCGCGGTGTCAGAATTGATCATCTTGATCGCATCCGGATCGGGCACCACGCGCGACAGGTCGACACTTTCCTGTTCCAGCGCTTCACCGAGCGCCGAACGCATGATGGCCTCGGTGGCAAAACCCAGGTTAACCAGCAGCTTACCCAGCGGCTCGTGTACTTTTTTCTGTTCGGTGAGGGCGATGTTCAACTGATCTTCGGTGATGACACCTTCATCCATCAGTATCTCGCCCAGGCGTTTGGGCTTCTTTTCCGCGTTCATGGTTTTCCTAGTACTGCAAGACGCTGATTGACGATATCGCGGTTAAACGTCGCGAGTCCCTTGTCGAAATTATCGAGGGCACGCCGATAATAGGTGGCGGCGCTCTCCGGCTGGGAAATGTGCTCCAGGCTTACCGCCAGGTTATAAGCATAGTTCGGATTCTGCGGGCTGGATTGCAACGCCTTGAAGTAATGCCGCTGCGCTTCCAGCCAACGGTTTTGTGCACCGTAGGCATTGGCCAGGGCGAAATTCAGATAGGGCGAATCCGGCTCGTCGTGAATCATCAGCTTGAGCTGCGTTTCGGATTCCTGCGGCGAGTAATTGGCAACCGCGAGCAATGAAGACATGGCCATGGAGTCTTTCGGATTGGCCAGCAACAGGGTTTGATAATCCTTGATGGCCGCGCGGAAATCGCCATTTTGCGTGTTGATTGCGGCACGCGCCAACAAGGCATTACGATTACCGGGATCCACTTCGAGAACCTGGTTGTAGAGCTTCAGGGCCTGCGCGTCATTCCCCGCTTGGTAGGCGGCATAAGCCTCACGCAACCAGATATCGTTCTGTCGGTACTGACTGCTGCTTTCGATCTGCAAATTCGACGCGGACCGAGGCGCAGTCCCTGTCGACGGCTGTTGTGACGGCGTGCTTGTGAGCATGGCGACCTGCCCGCTGGCAGGTGGGTCGGTGCGGGGCTCCGGTAGCGCTTGCGCCTGTGGTTCAACCTGTGGCTGGGCTGCTGCGACCGCCGCTGCTGGCGTTTCACTCGCTTCAGCCGTGCTAACTGACGCAGCCGTCGGCGCCTGTTCAACGGGCTGCGGTTGCGCGGACGCGGCTGTGGACGTCGTCGCGGACGCAACGGTGGCGGAATCGACGGCCCCGGTTTCAACCGTTTCGATAGTTTCAGCGGCTTCAATGATTTCGATGGTGCGCGCCGTTGCCTCGCTGTCGTTACCGGCAAACAAGCTGGTTTCTGGCGCTTGCCGGGACTTGATCACCCCTGGCATCGGATCGCGTTTCAGTGGCCGCAAGCTGGTATCGATCGCCAGGGACTCTTGCTGGTATTGCATGCCGCCAAAAATACCGATTGCCAGCACGATGACGATCGCAATGCCTAAATAGATCTTATAGTGCTGCACCCGCTGCGCCGAAGTCTTGCTGCGGAACACCTTCTTCGCGTAGTCCGGTGTCATCACCACATCGGAATCAGACTTCATACCGGCGAACAATTTCGACTCGTCGTCGCTCGGCAATTTCATCAAGGTGCGATCGTAATTGTCCGGTGCGTAGGTGCGCGTCGAGGTGGCATCTGCGCGCGTCTGCGTATCCGCATCCTGCGCGACACGGGTATCGTCACCCTGAACCGCCGTCTGCGACGGATTGGTCAAGGTTGCTCCCTGGGTGTCGGTTTGATCGCGATCGGCCCGGCTTAGCGTCCGATCTTGCAGGCCGAGGGCATCCAGCTCACTCCAGCCGTCGTCAACGATACGCTTCCGATTCCCCGTTATCTGTGGGTCGGTAAAAGAGGTATCAGCGCTATCAGCCGCCGCTCGTGGACTGGTTGGATCGGGCTCCAGCAACAGCAGTGACAAGTCTTCATCGCCAACATCTAGCGAAGATTTCGCTTCGCTTTCTTCTCCCTCGCGGGTCGGATCGTCATCGCCCAGTACCGTGTCTTCTGCTTGCTGGGGCGGCGCATCTGCAGACTCGACCTGGTCAGCGCGCACCTTCGGTTGACTGATGTCGGTTTCGTCAGCATCAGGCAATGCTTGCTGGACATCAGCCGTTCCCGCGTCCTCGGCCGACTGCGCCTGGCTGATGTCGGTCTCGTCCGCAGCATCTCGCGGTTCGGCCTCCCCGGGCTCGACCTCCGGCTCGTGTTGCCCCAGGTCGGTTTCATCTTCCTCTGTGGACTCGTCAAAAACTATCGATTCGCCCGCCGGGTCGCTGATACCGGTCAAATCTTGCGCCTGAGCTGATTGACCCAGATCGGTTTCATCTTCATCGGCAACAGGGCTGTCACCGGTTACCGGCTCAACAGTGCCAATACCGGTCAAATCTTCGCCACCGAGTTGACTCAGGTCGGTTTCGTCTTCCTGCGCGGCTTGAGCCTCCGGTTCCTTCTGCTCAACTTCGAAGTTGGTAGCATCGTCCGATGAAAAGACGATGGTTTCATCGTCACCGGTTTGCAGCTGCTCGCTCAGGCTGGGCTTTGCCGGCTTGTCGCTGGCAACTTCGTCGGCTTCGAGAACGTCGATCACGGTTTCGTCGGCAGCACTGCGCGGCGATTCCTGCTGAAAACCGGTCTGTGTCGCTTCCCCCAGATCGAGGCCGGTGTCTTCGCCCTGCGCTGCCGGGGCCCGTTGCTGGCCGATCCGTGTTTCGGTAGCTTCGGGCACATCGAGCCCGGTTTCTTCGTCTGCTGCGGACCCGGGTTCACTGTACTGATGACGGGTTTCGGTGGGATCGGCGAGGTCCAGTGCGGTTTCATCAGCCGCTCCACGCACCACGCTGCTGCGCTCAAGGCGGGCGCTCAACTCGGCATGTTCAAACTCGGTTTCATCCTCGCGAGACGATTCGTCATCGCTTTCCTGCGCGCGCGCGCGCTCGGCAACATCGGCAGCAACATCCAGCAAAGTTTCGTCAGAGGCGTGCTCAGCAGGCGGCTCCGACTCGCTTTTTTTCGCCTTTTGCTCTGCGGCTTTCTTCAGCGCGTCTAGCAGTAAACTCATGCGTCTTCTCTATTGCCCCTTCTTTACTCGGCAGATACGCTCTCGGGTTTCAGGTAGCGCTTGAAATCCTGCAAGCCGCTATCCAGGCCGGCGTTGTCGAGTACGCGTGGCCGCAGAAAGATAACCAGCTCGGTTTTACCATAGGTACGCGACTTGGTACCGAACAGGAAGCCAAAACCAGTGACATCGTGCAGTCCGGGCAACCCGGAATCCGATGCATCCGCGGTATCCTGCATCAGGCCGCCAATCACCGCCGTCTGACCGCTGGACACACGCAACACCGATTCCATTTCACGTATCTGGATTTCTGGAATCCGGTTAGTTACGTCAGCTAACGCCAGATCCGGATTGGGATCGTTGACGAAGCGCAGAATACGGGTAATGGTGGGCCGAATATTGAGGATGACTTCCTTGTCCTCGGTGATGAATGGCGTCACGTTCATGACAAATCCGACCGGCACGGTTTTCAACGTGGTATTGAAGGTCGTGGTCACTATGGGGTTGTCTCCGGTGCTGGTATTACTGGTGGCTTCTATATCGAAATAAACCCGGTTGTCGGCCACTTTCAGTACCGACGTCTGATTATTCAGCGCCATGATCTTGGGGCTCGACATCACCGATACATCGCCAAAAGTATCCAGGGCGCGAATGGCTGCGCTGATATCGCGATCGCTATTGGTATTGGAATAGGTGGCCTCGACTACCGGACCACCGTTGGCCAGCGTTCCCAGGGTGGTTGCCGACAACAGCGATTGACCAACGCTCCAGCCTTCGCCATTGGCGATACGCGACCAGTCGACCCCGGCCTGGAAATCGTCATTCAAGGTCACCTCGACCACGGTCGCCTCGATCAGCACCTGTTTGCGCGCGCTGCTACTCACCTGGTCGATGAAACGCTGAATATCTTCATGCGCACCGGCGGTGGTACGAATCGAAACGGTTCCCGACTCGCGGTTTGAGATCACCACTCCTTTGACACCGTCACGGCTCGCCATCAGTTCAAGATTGGCTTCCAGGGTCGTCCAGAAATCGTTGGTGGAATCGTTATCGACGGTGGTACTCGAATCGCCGCTGGAGCCCTCGTCGGCGCTGGCCAGCGCGGTTTCGATACCAACACTGGACTTGGTGACCCGCGCCATATTGAGATAATCGATTCGGTAAATTCGTGAAAACGGCTTATCCAGTGCGACCACCAGGTTGGGACCGTCCAGGTAGTAGCGCAGGCTTACCTGGCGCGAAACGCGCTTCAATATCTGCGGCAGTGTCTGATTGATGGCGTTGATGCTTACGCGGCCGGTGATGCTGGGATCGATATCGAGATTCAGGCGCGCATCACGGGCCAGCGCGAACAGCAGTTCGCTGGCGGGGAGGTCGGTTGCCACCACGGTAAAGGTTTGCATTGGCTCGGCCGGTTCGGGCGCAGCGATGATCGGCACCTGTTGTACCACTGGCGGAATGTCCGTCTCCGTGGCTGGCAATTTGGAGGTGTTGATGTGTCCTTCGGAAGGAGACATCAGGCGCTCATCTCGATCCTCCACCAGGCTGGTACAGGCGCCAAGTCCTGTCAGTACGAGTAACAATACAAATTTCTTCATTGTGTCATTCCAGTTTGTATTCAGACTGCTATAGCAAAGCTCTGCGCATTCGTGAAACCGAATGCACGTAAGGCGAATTAACCTTGACCGATTCCGGGAGCAGATCAATCGTCGCCCTGGCCTGGGTTAAGCTTTCGTATTCGCTGTAAAAAACCCGATAAATACTTCGACCTTCGATATTCACTTCATACAGGTAAGTCTGTGAAAGATCCAGTGGCCACTCATTACGTAGATAATAGACTAGTTCTCGCGCCGCAGACTTATTCCGCATCATTACCTGTATCGAAAATTGGTACCTATCCAGGCTACTCAACCACGCCCGGCTCGTCTGCAGTTTATCTTCGAGCCATTGCTGATAGCCCAGACCGAGATCTGCAGCCGCGTTACCAGCGTTGTCAGCCGCGCTCAACGAGGCGACCTGAAGCGCATTATCAGCAGGTGCTTGCGCCGCTACCTCGGTGCTTTCCGTGGGTCGTATCGTGGCCTCGAGCGGCTCTGTTGCAGTTATCACTGGCTGCGCGTCCGGCTCGTCAGCCGCCGGCTGTGGTAAAGGCTGTTCCTCAACCTCAACCGCGGCCATTTGTGCCGCTGCGGGCTCTCCCTGCAGCGCGGAGTTATCCGGTGCGTTCATGGCCTCGCCCGGAGCGCTTTCCACGATCAGTTCCGCCGCGGACAGGCCGCGATCCACGAATGGGGTGACCTCTGCTGCGCCAGCATCAACAGGCGCCTGACCCGCATTGGCCGTGGTTGAGGCCGGATCCGCAAGCGGCTGCGCCGTTTCGAGTTTACTCGTGTCATTCGACAGGACCGCCGCGGTGCTGTCGATTTGCATGGCCGCCCGGGAACCAGGCAACCAATCCATGTCGGCAAGCGCCATCCAGTGGGAGCGTGTCTGGTAGAGCGCCAGCACAAGGGCGATCGCCCCCAGCAGTAATATCCACCACAGCAAGGCGGATTTGGGCGGCGCTCCCTGGTTGAAGGCACTGTCATTGACCGCCGCACTGACGTGTTTGGCGCTCAGGTTATGCGTACCCTCGGCGAACGCCGACAGCAGAATTTTATCGGCAATGATGTTGATTCGACGCAGTAATCCCTGGGAATGCGCCTCGATTTTCTTCGCCACGTTATTGTTGATCAACTCCGGACCGGTGTAACCCACCTGGCGCATGCGAAAATTCAGGTAGGTATGAATTTCTTCCTGGGTCAGGGGTTCGAGTTCGAAATTGTGCGTGATCCGCTCTCTGAGTTGGCGGATCGACTGTTGCGCCAGGTTCTGATCCAGCTCCGGTTGCCCGAACAGGATGATTTGCAGCAGCTTGTGCTCGGCGGTTTCGAGATTGGATAACAGGCGAATTTCTTCCAGGGTGTCCAGCGGCATACCCTGTGCTTCCTCGACGAACAAAACCACCTGCTTGTTTTCCATGTGACGTTGCAGCAGGTAATCCTGCAGCATGCGCATGACTTCGTGCTTGGAGGCATCGCGCTCGATCGGCAGCTCAAGTTCGTGGGCAATGACGAACAGGATGTCTTCCGCGGAAACGCTGGGATTGGCGATGTAAACAATTTCGATGGTGGCTGGCAGTTGTAGCTGCAGCATACGACACAGCATGGTTTTACCACTGCCCACTTCGCCGACGACCTTGATTATGCCTTCGCCACGATGGATGGCATACACCAGTGCCGCGAGTATATCGCCGCGCTTGCCGCCCTCGTAAAACAGGCTCGTATCCGGCGTTATCTTGAACGGCGGACGCTCCAGGCCGAAATATTCTTCGTACATGGCTTACTCCCGCTCCTCGAGCCGGTCCATGCGGCCGTACAAAGTGGTGCGATTGATACCGAGCATCTCCGCGGCCTTGCTGACATTGCCGCCGTGTTCGCGCAGCGCCAGATCGATGGCTTCCCGCTCCACCGTTTTCAACAGATGGTCGAGTTGAAACCCGGAATCTCTGAGCGCGCCCTTGAGCCATTCCTCGCGGTCCGGCTGATCGTTTTGTGGTCGCAGTCCTGACATTTCTCTCTTCAGCACCTCGGGTTTGATGGTCTGCCCGGGGTATTTCGCCGAAAGCCTGATTATTATGTTGCGCAATTCTCGCACATTTCCCGGAAAAGCGTAATCATTCCAAAGTGTTAGCGCATCGTCATCGAGCTGGAAAATAGCGACCTGCTCGGCCACCTGCTGCATGAAATAATCGAGTAATTCGCCCTTGTCACCATTGCGCTCGTCGAGCGACGGCACGCGCACCGTAAGCACGCTGAGCCGATGGTAAAGGTCTTCGCGGAACAGGCCCTGATGGATAGCGGCGAATATATCCTTGTTGGTCGCCGCAAGCACGCGCGCGCGCGCATGGCGTGGCTGGGTTTCACCCAGCCGGTAATATTCGCCGTTTTCCAGCACGCGCAACAGCTTGGCCTGCAAATCCAGCGGCAGGTCAGCTACCTCGTCGAGCAGTAAGGTGCCGGACCCGGCTTCTTCGAAAAATCCCTTCTTGGTTTCGCTGGCGCCGGTAAACGCACCCTTGATATGCCCAAACAACTGCGATTCGAGCAGTTCGCCATTGAAGGCGGCGCAATTCAGCGTCAGAAAGGGTTCCTGCTTGCGCGAACTGCAAAGGTGCAGGTTGCGCGCGGTGACTTCCTTGCCGCTACCCGATTCACCCTCGATCAACACCGGGTAAGGGCGAATCGGCGATCTGGCGAATCTGCATGCGCAGCAATTCAATCTCTTCGCTGCTGCCGACTATGCCTTCAACATCACCGTGTCCGCCGTCTTTGCCACCGCCGGCGATCATCTGCTTCTTCAGGCGCACCTTGATCTCGGCGATGTCGCAGGGTTTGGAGATGAAATCGACGGCACCTTCTTCCTTGGCCTGAAACACGTGCTTCTTGGTGTCCTGGCCCGACAGCACCAGTACCCGCGTCGAGGGATGCAGCTGCGAAATCTTGCGAATCACGGCGAGCCCCTCGTCCGGGCGATGCGTATCCGGCGGCAGGCCGAGGTCGACCAGCGCCAGCATCGGCGACTCTTCCATCTGTTCCATCAGCGCAAAGCTCGACTGACGGTCGCAGGCGCGCACGATGCTGTATTCCTCACCCAGCACATACTCCAGGCTATCGGCGATGATGGCATCATCGTCGACCAGTAACAGTGTCGGTTTTTTTTCACTGTTGATGGGCATTCCAGGTTACGTGCAGTTGAATCCATCGAGTATAGTGTCTAAATCTCAACAACTCAAGTCATGCTTTAATATTGGCAAAGAACTGTTTGAAATATAAAGATAATTTCTCATTTCATGTCATTCCATAAATTAACATTGTTCATCGTTATGGGGGGTCCTGGGAAACCGTCGCCTGCAGGCGCCGCTGCACGAAGTCCAGCGATCCGTAAGCGCCGCTGCTGGCAATCGCGGTCAGGCGGTAAGTGCTGAAAGTACTGGCCGGCCCAGCACCTTCGGTATGCGTGGTCGCAGCACATTGTACCTCGACACTGAAGCCGGCAAACGCGGCGGTGGTGATCGTGGTCGAGGCGGCACAACTATTGGGCGGATTGATGGCGCGCGCGATGCCCCATTCGAGGCCGCTGCGCGCCGCCTGCAGGGCACGGGCGCCCTGCAGGCCATAAAGTGCCGTGGTTTGTTGGGCGACGCGGATATTGGCCATGTAAATACCAAGCGAAGCGACCACCACCAGCAGAAAGATAGCGGTGATCAGGGTAAAGCCGGAATTCATCCGTGGCTTCATGGCACGTTCTCCACGTGCACCTGATGCAGCAGGGTAACCTGTTCGCCAGCGGGATCGCCGATGGTGATATTGATGCTCAGTATCCCACCGCGCTGCGAAGTACCGGGGTCGTAAGTCATGCCACAGCCGAGTACCTGGGTGGCAACGGTGACCGTGGTTCCACCGGGCGTCAGGGTTTGCCCATCGTTATAGCCGTAGCCGCTGTGGCGTAGCATCTGTCGCGTCGCGGTATTGCACACATAGCTGATCGAACCATCGATGACGAACAGGCGCTGGCCGGGGGACTGCTGGGCAAACTGGAAGCCGGTACCACCGCCGAGATCGACGTTGATGTGCTGCTCGTTGGGGTAGAGCACCGAGGTGGATAAAGTCAGGCTCGCGCCCGCCGGAGTGACGATTCCCGGGTTGTTACCGAGGCGCGCGTCCTGGTAGAGGGTTGCGGGCGCGGTATTGTAAATGACGAGGCGTTGGCCCGCGGCAAACCCGCCCAGCGTGCTGAAGCTGCCGAGCAGGTTAAAGTCCGTGTCGTTAGCGCTGAAATCGAGAACTTCGAGCGCTCCCGAGCCAACCACGGCATCGTCGACCTGGTCACGATAACGCGCCCCTTCCAGGGTATTGACCACTTCCACGCCCGCAAGCGCACCGGCCGCAGCCACCCGCAGGCTGTTGGGTAGCGCGCGGCGCACATCGCTGGCCAGCTGGCGCAACGCCATCTCCGCCTGGTCGACCAGTTGCTGGCGGCGTTGCTGCGCATCGTAGGCCTTGATGGGGTTGGCGATCAGCATGCCGGCGCCGACCGCGAGAATGCCGACCAGCACGATGACCACGATCAATTCCATCAAGGTGAAACCGGATTGAACTAGCACGCGGCGCATCAGTAGTTCGCTCGAAACGCGCTTAACGATATCGCGCCAGTGACTGGATGGCTGACCGTTACATCGATCTGCATGGTATTAACACCGCCCAACACGGCGCCATTCACCGCCACGGTCACCGAGTAGGCGGCGAGCGGCGGGATGGGACTATTGTTTTGGTCGCGCACCTGGTTATCCGGCAGGTTGTTGTAATCCTGCACGTCGTTGAAACTGCTGCGCGTCTCGCCCGCCTCGGAGGAGCCTGTCTCGGCCACATCCGGGTCGGCATACGCCTTGTGCAGGATTTCCTCCATGTAGGCTTCGGCAATGGTGATCGCCTGTTGCTGTAGCATCGGGTCGGCGCTGCCACGCACCATGTTGCTGAACACGCCCAGCAACGCGGTCGCCGCCACCGCAATCACCACGATGGTGACCAGCAGTTCGATCAGGGTAAATGCGCGCGCGCGATGCAGCGGTTGTGGACAACGGTGGAACATTACAGTTTTTCCACCAGGCCGCTGCCGCCGTGTACGCGAAAGCTGTGACTGCTGGCGCCACTCAAGACAAACACCGAGGTGGCTTCTTCGCGCAAACCGCGCGCATTGAAGGTGATGTTACCGGCGGTCAGCGAATAACCACTCGGCATCGCGCCGCTCTGGTAATTATTGCTGCGATTGGCCGGATGCGGCACCGGGTTGGTAAAGTCGTCCGCGCTACAGCTCGAAGACTGGCGCAGCTGAAAGCCACCCGCCGCCATCACCACGCGCACGTCGCAACCGCTGCTGACGGCGAATTTCTGCGCAAAACCGACCGCGGCCACGGTGTCGTCGTAAAAGCCGCGCGCATCGATCGCGCTCTGGTCGCCAATACGCCCGAAGGCGACCACTCCGAGTATCCCCAACAGCACGATCACCGCGAGCAATTCGATCAGTGAAAAACCTGAATTCTGTTGATTATTTACTACACTCATGGGATTCAAGTCACAATCTCTGATAATTGCGTTCAATTACTAAAAAATAAATTTAAATTTATCATTTACTTATAGAACATCTTAACTATATTACATTAACTTAAACGAAAGTTAATTCGTGCCAAATTACCGTTTTACTCGAGGGATTAAAACATGCAAAAGTCACAAAAAGGTTTCACGCTCATCGAACTGGTGGTGGTTATCGTTCTGCTGGGCATTCTCGGCGTTACTGCCCTCGGTAAATACCAGGATCTATCGACACAAGCGCAGGACGCCGTTAACGAAGGTGTCGCCAGCGAGCTATCTTCGGCCTCCGCGATTAATTACGCCGTTGCGGTTGCCGGTGGTACAGAAGCCCTTGCCGTAACCGGTGCTGCCTTTGACTGCAGCACTGTAGGCCCGCTGTTCGCTACTAATAGTGTCCCCACGGGAATCGCAGTTTCCGGCGCAATCAACTGCACCGGCGCCGGGAGTTACGGGTACCTGTGCCGTTGTTGGAACCGGAACCCCTACCGGGGCTTCGTTTAACGCAACGCTGCTCTGTACCCAGTAAACCACCGGGTCGTTCTTAAGACCCCATCGTTTAACGCAAAACCACGGCTCGAGGCCGTGGTTTTTTTTGCCCGGCAAACAAGGAACTTTTCAGTTATTGCCTGACGTTTTGATTTCGCTGAAATGCAATCCCTGGAAACCATCTGATCCGGTCTCGAAGCGACCGGATTGATTGACATCGTCGTAGGCCAGTACCAATGCAAAACGGAAGGACTCATCGAGATAGCGCGGCTTGTAGGCTACCTCGCGCAAATGTGTCTGGTAGTACCAGCCGGGCGCCAGGTCATCGTTCAGGCCGTGATCGATTTCACCCATATAGGTCGGCGGCAATACCTGGTACTCGCGCAGATACTCAAAGGGGTTGGCGCCGTCGAGATCGTTCAGCTCATCCAGCCGCGCCTTCGCTGCGTAGGTGGCAAACACCGCCACCAGCGAACTGTCGATCAGTCCCCTGGTTCGCAGGATAGCGGCATGCTCGAGATTTTCCTCGACCTTCGCGACGTAGGAAAAAAACACAACAATCAGGATGGCGATCAGGATCACCATGAGGCTCAGCCTGAAGAGGATTGCCCCCGGGTGGGAACCGATGGTTTTCATCGTCCCGCGAGTTGCGCCACGTCCCACATGGGTACGAAGATACCGAGCGCGAGTACCAGCACCATCGCGCCGACCGCAACATAGATCAGTGGCTCGATCCTGTCGGACAGCGTCTTGACGTCGTAATCGACCTCTTCCTCGTAAAAATCGGCGATAAACGACATCATCTCGTCGAGGTTGCCCGCTTCTTCACCGACCGCGAACATCTGCATCACCACGGGCGTAAACATGCCCGTGGCGCGCGCGGTGCGCGTCAAGGCCTCGCCGCGCTCAATGCCCTCGCGCATGCCGTTGACGTGGGCGCCGATGAAATCGTTACCGACCGAGCGCGCGATCACGCCCATCGCCTGCACGATGGGCACGCCGGCGCTGTAGGCCATCGCAAAGGAACGCGCAAAACGCGCCATGTAGGCGCGGTGCAGGATATCGCCGACCAGCGGCGCGCGCAGGATGAAACGGTGCCATTTATAGCGGCCATCGGTGGTATTGATGTAGTGCCTGAAGCCCAGCATCGACCAGCCACCAGCACGCCAAACAGTCAACCACCAGTACTCGACAAAAAAATCCGAAGTATTGAGCAGGAAAATCGTTTGCCAGGGCAACTCGAGCGAGTTGGCGGCGAAAAAACTGGCGAACTTCGGAATCACGAACAGGTTGACGATCACCATGGCGACGCCGATGGCGATAATCACCGTGGTCGGGTAGCGCAGCGCGGTCTTGATGTTTTGCGTGATGCGCCGGGTACGGTCGATGTAATTGGCCATCATTTTGAAGGTGTCGTCCAGTTTGCCGGTATTTTCGCCGACCTGGATCATGCTGATATAAAGATTGGAAAATACCTTCGGGTGCCGCGCACAGGCCACCGACAGGCTGCGCCCGGATTCGAGCTGTTCGTGAATGTCGTGCAGCGCGCGTATCAGCAACGGGTTTTGTATCGATTCGAGGATACCGGTTGATGGCACGCGTGATCGGTATGCCGGCCTTGACCAACGCGCCCATCTGGCGCGTGAACATCAGCAACTCCTCGATGCTGAGACGGTGTAACTTCAGGCGCGTAGTGATGATTTCGACATAGATCGACCCTGTATTTTCTTTTCAACGATGGATATTGGCGTCACGCCGCGCTCCATCAACATCCCGGCAATCGCACTGCTGCTGGAGCCTTCGAGTTCACCGTCGATCAGTTGGCCGTTACCGCCGCGGGCCTTGTACTCGAACTGTGGCATCAGTCGTACTTCGTCCACGGTGACAGCGACGTGTTCGATCGATATCGTCCGGCACCTGGCCGGCGATGCGCAGCATCTCTTCGATAGTGGTCAGGCCGTTGGCGGCGTGTTCGTGCGCCACCATCACCAGTGGCTGGTAGCCCGGTGCGCGTTCAGCCGCCTCGACAAATCCCTGGGCATCGTCGTGGCGCAGCTTTTCCGCCAGCTCGGCGTTTAAATCGAGCAATTCGAAAACACCCATACGCCCGTGATAGCCGGTGTCGCCGCACTGCTTGCAGCCCCGGCCTTTTTTGTATTGATACTGATCCAGATCGATTTTCAGGTCGTCGCGCAGCCAGCCCGTCTCGAACACGGTCGGGGTATAGTCATCGCTGCAGTTCTCGCAGATCTTGCGCACCAGCCGCTGGGCGATGATGGTGCGCAGCGTGGTCGCCAGCAGGTAACCCTTGACACCCATGTCCATCAGGCGCGTCGCGGTCGAAATGGTGTCGTTGGTGTGCAGGGTCGACAGCACCAGGTGGCCGGTCATCGCCGCACTCACGCCGATTTCGACGGTTTCCGCATCGCGCATCTCACCGACCATGATGATGTCGGGATCCTGGCGCAGCGCCGAGCGCAACACGCTGGCAAAGGTCAACCCGATACGCGGATTGACCTGCACCTGGCTGATGCGTTCGAGCCGGTATTCGACCGGGTCTTCGACGGTGATGATCTTGGCTTGCTGGACATTCAGTTCCGACAGCGCCGCATACAGCGTCGTGGTCTTGCCGCTACCGGTGGGCCCGGTCACCAGGATCATACCGTTGGCGAGATGAAAATTTTTGCGGAAGCGCAGCAGCAGTTCGGGCGGCAAACCGATCTGATCCAGCACCGAGAGCGCCGCGCGGTCTGGTCGAGCAGGCGCATCACCACCGATTCGCCGAACTGCACCGGCATGGTCGACAGGCGCACGTCGATATCAGCGTCCGTTGACCTTGACCTGGAAGCGGCCATCCTGTGGCAGGCGTTTCTCGGAAATGTTGAGCCCGGCCATCAGCTTCAAACGCACCACCACGGCGGGCGCGATCTGCGTTTCTTCCATGACCTGTTCATGCAACATGCCATCGATGCGCTGGCGGATGCGAATCACGCGCTGATCGGGCTCGATGTGAATATCGGAAGCGCTGACCTGCACCGCATCCTCGAAAATCGACTGCAACAGCTTTGCCACCGGCGCGTCGGTCATTTCCGACTGCAGTAGCTCGGAGAGTTCGGTTGCCGATTCGGACAGATCCTGGCCGAGTTCGGAAGCCAGCGCACTGATTTCATCGGTGCGCCGATACACCAGGTCGAATTGCTCCAGCAGCGCGGACTTCGCTGCACGATGGCCTGGCTCACCGGCTTTTCCAGCTTCGCCTGGATTTCATCGAGCCCATAGATATCGGTCGGATCGGCCATTGCCACCAGGTAGTCGCGCCCACGATCTTCCAGCACCAGCGCGCGATAGCGACGCGAAAACGATTCGGGTAGGCGCTTGGCAACCTCGTTTTCGTAGTCGTAATTATTGATATCGATGAGCGGAATTTTCAGCTGATCGGCAGAGCAGGTTGAGCAGGCTGTTTTCGTCGATCATGCCGAGTTCGATCAGCGTACTGCCCAGTTTGCGGCCAAGTTTTTTCTGCTCGCCGAGCGCGAGCTGCAACTGTTCATCGGTGATCATGCCCTTGTTGACCAGCAAATCACCGAGGCGTATCTTGCGCGTAAACGCCATCAGTTGATCACCGCCTTCAACTTGTCGCTACGGGTTTCGACAAAGGCCTGCAGGCGGACGCTCAGGCCGCCAAATTTCATCGCCTGCTGGTAGGAAGCCAGCGCATCGACGAATGCGGAGCTGTACTCCTGGGAAATACCAAGCCCAATCCAGTTGCGCGCATTGTCGCTGTCCTGCACCAGGGCGAGCTTGTAGTAGCGCATCGCTTCGGCGTGTTGATCGAGGCGTTGATAACTCGCGGCCAGCAGCGCCTGTTGACTGGCGCTCAGCGTCTCGTACCGGGTATACAACGCGATTACTTTGCGATACTCAGCCTGCTGGTAAAGCAGACGTCCATACTCGGTTTGCAACAGCGTATCCTGCGGGTAGGCCAGCATCGATGATTCGAACAGAGCCTGCATGCGCGCCGGTTGTTTCAGGCGGTCGTACAACGCGAGTAAATGTTGCCGCGCCTGGTAATCGTGACTGCCCCCGAGCAATCCACGCAACAGCTTTTCCGCGTCATCGGGGCGGCGGGACTTCATCAACTCGACCGCATACTCGAGTTGGTTCGCAGTCTTCGTTACCGGGGTCGTCGATTTGATATCGAGCTTCACCGGCGCCGGGGTCGCTGGCGTATCGCTCACCTCGAGGGGAGTATCGGGGCTTGCCGGCGGCAGCGCGACGGCCACGACTGGCGGGGTCGTAGAAATCGCCGGTGCAGAAGCCACGGGGGACTCGGCCGGTTGTGCCGCGCGCAAGGTAATCACCCAGATCGTTGTATCGTCCTGCGACTGCTGTCGGGTCTCGACCAGTATGTCTTCGGCCGTGGCAAATTTAACGTCAACCCCGGCCTCGGACTGCTCGATGGCAAGCTCACGCACCCAGCGATTATCACGAATCAATGGCGCCACGATCTGGCTGTCGACATCGCGCAGGTGGTAGCTGAAATTATTTTCCCCGCGCTCCTTGAGGTAAGCAACGACGCGTTCACGCAACACGAACTCGAGGCGCATTTCGCTTTCCGACTCGCGCATCTGCAGCCCGATGATTTGATTGTCCGCGACTAGCGTAGCGCCAACGACCGCCAGCGGCTGGGGGGTTGCGGCTGCCGGGGCGAGTGTCTCTGCGCTTTCCTCGGTGGCTACAGGCGCGATTTCCCTGAAGACAACGGCCGGCGCTAAAAGTGGTGGCTGGGCCGTGGTGTCGACGCCTTGCGACACGAGCTCAATATCGGTACCGCGGTTGTTCCAGAGATAATAGCCTCCGGTAACCAACAGTAAAAAGACGGCGATGCCGATGAATATCCCGGGTTTGCGATCGACGGCAGCGGCTGGAATGGAGTCGATCTCCGAAATTTCGATCGGGGTAAACTGGCTCTCGCGCTTATCGAGACCTTTTAAGACATTATTAATGACGCTCATTGCAATTGACTGTCAGCGGCAGCGGCCTCGATGTGTTTACTGTTGACGTAAAATTCACCGCTGGCGTAAGACAGCATCAGGGCCTTGTTGCAGAGCACGTTGATCACACGCGGAATGCCCTTGCTGAACTTGAAAAGGCGGCTTTGGGCCTCGCGATCAAACAGGTCCGGGCCATGGTAGCCGGCGGACAGGATGCGGTGTTGCAAATAGGAGCCGATGGAATTCGCATCCAGCGGTTGTAGCTGGTAGTTGTGCATGATGCGCTGGCGCAGTTGGCGGATGCTTTCCCGGGCCAGGCGCTCATCCAGTTCGGGCTGACCGAATAAAACGATTTGCACCAGCTTGCGCTTGCCGGTTTCGAGGTTGCTGAGCAGACGGATCGCCTCGAGGCTCTCGTCCGGCATGGATTGCGCTTCATCGAGTAAAATTACGGTGCTGCGACCCAGGCTTGCATTTTCAATCAGGCACTGGTTTATGCGAATAAGTCGGTCTTCCTGGGAACCTACGTCGGCCACACCCAGCTCATGCAACACGGCATCGAATAGCGCATCGCTGCTCATAAAAGGATTGGGAATGTAGATGGTTTGAAACTTTGCTTCCAACGCATCGAGCAACTTGCGGCACAGCAGGGTTTTACCCGTACCTACTTCACCGGTGACCTTGATAAATCCATCGCCAGAGCCAAGCGCAATCTGCAGAACTTCGAGCGCTTCTCTATGGGTTACCGAATGGTAAAAGAACTCGGTATCCGGGGTCAGACTGAACGGTTTCTCTGACAGTCCATAATACTGTTCGTACATCACTCACCTTCCGCGGGCGTTTTGCGCAGAGTTTTTACGCGATCCGCGCTTTGCTGAATGGTATTCGACCAGATACGGTTGTTATCGACGACGATGGGACGCAACAGAATGACCAGTTCGCTACGTCGATTGCGGTTACTCTTTTGCTTGAACAGGTTTCCGAAAAACGGCACGTCGCTAACGCCGGGCACGCCGGCATCCTGGTCGTCGCTAATGTTCTGCATCAGACCACCGATGACGATGACTTCACCGTTCCTCGCCTTGACCACGGAGTCGGATTCGCGCACCGTGCTGAACGCCAGTGGCAAATCGAATTCCTCGCCACCGACGGTGATAATCTTTTGTTGATCGACGACACGGCTGACACTTGGATGAATGTGCAAAATCACATCGCCCTCGGCACTGATCTGGGGTGTCACGTCCAGCGCGATCCCGGAAAAGAATGGTGTCAGAGTCAATTCCGGGTTGGAGGTGGTGCCGCCCGAGCTGGTGACGGTATCGGAGGAAATGTCGGTTACAAAGAATTCGTCGGTGCCGACCTTGATCACCGCCTTTTGATTGTTAACCGTGGATACCCGGGGGCTGGACAACACCTGGGCATCGCCCTGGGTGTTCAACAGGGTGATCAGGGCGCCAAAGGTACTCGACGCGGTACCCACGGCGAACAAATTGGCAAACGGGGTGTTGGAAACGTCCAGCGCAGAGTTGACCACGACATCGCCATCACTGTTGATGGAAGATCCGCCCCGCGCACCGTTAGTCACACTGCTGGTGCCCACGGAGAGATTCCGATTCGAGGAAATCGCCGACCAGTCGATGCCCGACTGAAAGCTGTCGTTAAGTTCGACCTCGATTACCTTGGCTTCGAGGATCACCTGGCGTTGCATACTGCTCTGGGCGCTATCGAGATAGGCGCCGACATCGCGCAACTCACCCGGCATGGCGCGCACGATTACCAGGCCCGCATGTCGATCGACCACGATAGAGCGGCCGGCGCCATCGCCGACGATGGAGGTCAGCGTCGCCTTGAGTTCGGACCAGAAATCGGCCGTGTTGCTGGTGTTGATACTGCTCGAGTTGAGGTTCTTCTTGCTTGTGCCGGTACTCGTTGAATCGTCGTCGTTATCGTTGTCTTTTTCTTCGGTGAGACCGGAACTCACCGTCATCAACGACTGGCCAACCCGGCTGACGTTCAGGTAATTAACCGGGAAGATGCGCGACTGGATGCGCGCCGGCAGCACGATGTAACCGGTGTCGTTTTGCTTGAATTCGTAGCCGTAGACTTCGCGCGTCAAATCCATGACCTCGCGCACCGTGACATTCTTCAGATCCAGCGAAATCTCGCCTTCCACGCTCGGATGCACCACCATGTTGACGTTGGTGTCCTTGACCAGACTCATGAAAAACAACCTTGCCGGAGCGTTGGCCACCGAAATATCAAACGCGGACTCAAGCCTGATGTCCTGATCGAGGCCCGGCACGCTAATCCCGCTGCCGGGCACCAGGTCATCGAGTATTTCCGCCGAAGGTGTCGTCGGTTCTGGAATACTGACGGCCGCCGCCTCGGCCAACGCGGCGTCCAGTTCCTGCCGATTCTGTTGTGCGACCTGGTCGTTATAGGTCGAAGCACAGGCGCTCAGCCACAGGGCCAGCAGGACGATAGTAAGATGTCGTATTTTCATAGATCACTCTTCGCTGGCTGCTTTTTGATCGCAGTTAATTCGGTTCCGAGGGTCAGATTGATCACCTTGCCCTTGCGTACCAGGCGTGCGCTACTGCGCGTCAGGCCGACCAGTTCCGCACCCCTGATACGATCGCCGATGGCCAGTGCCTGGTCATCGATGATGGCGATTTTACGTTCGGCTGAATAAATAATGGACGTCAGGCGCATCGGTTCGGGCTTTGCTACAGCGACCACCGGTTTGACCGGTTTTGGATTAGCGGCCCATCTGGCCTCGCGGAACTTCTGTAACGCAAATGGCGGTGGCTGCATGGGATCGCGGAACTCCGCAGCCGACGCCAGGTTGACGCCCAGAAATCCAGGCGCCAGCAGCAACACGACAATGACATAAGTAGTAATAATCCTGGCCATCAGATTCCGATCCATTCCTTGCGGGTCGACAGTGTCGACATCACCAGCTTCAGCGTAATCGTCGGATGATCTTCACCGAGTATCTCGATTTCATCCCACAGCAGTTTCCAGTCGAGCTGCTCGAGGTTTTGCATGTACTTGAGCACATCGACGTATTTGCCAGCGAGGCCGATTTCGAGTACGTGTCGATAAATCCCCGACTCGTCAGTCGCTTCGCCTTCGATCGGCGGAATGGCAGGTTTCACTTCGCGGCGCTTGAGGCTAATCAGCTTGAGCCGCGATTCGCTGTAGATCAGTTGCGTCATCAGCTCCAGCATCTTTTCCGGGTCGATCAGCTCGATGGTTTCCTCGCGCAGGCGGTTTTCCACCCGCGACGAGTTCCTCGCGCAAACTGACCAGCTGTTGCTCTTTATTCTGGTAAACACCGGCGGCAAGACGCTGGCGTACATCCTGCAATATGTTACGCGTAGCTACTATCTGATCTGCGATTCGCTGATTCTCGGCCTGGCGCGTCTGAATCAGCTGCCCCATCGGCGCGGTGTAAAAATACCACCAGCCGTAGACCAGCAAGGCGACCAGGGTGACGGCTACCAGGACACGTTCGCGCAAGGATTGTGCGTCGAAGCGTTGACTGTACTGGCGCAGTAGCTTATTCACGCATCACCTCGCGGGTGGCGATTTCGAAATCCACCTTCCAGTCGTTTTCGGCGTCACGCTGCACCTGGAATAAATCGAAGTGATCACCCTGGAATACCGTTTCATCGCTAAAGCGCGAGAAGTAGGGAGGAATTTCGCTGGCGTCCAGCGCGCTGCCCCTGATTTGCACAAAATCCTCGGTCAGGCGCACCTGGCTCAACCAGATGCTGTCGATCTGCAGGTTGGACAAGGCCACCAGGTAATCCGAAAAGCCCTGGCCGGAGCCGAATTGATTGCCGTCGACAAAACGCAGCACCCGCTTGCGCGCCGATATCTTGCGCGCCGTGGTTTCGATATCGCGGTCGAGGCGGGTGTCCTCGAGCTGGGCGGTGAGTTCACTGTTGGCCACCTGTAACTCCGCGGTCAGGCTGTCGCGCGATGCGCGCAGGTCGCGATTTTGCCTGTTCGACCTGCGTCAGCTCGGACTTGCAGCAGGAAACTCCAGATGGTGATCACGCCAATAACCAGTAACAGTGCGGCGGCCAGCTGCCCCGCAGAGGCCCACACACGTTTTTCGTGGAAACGCTCCTGGTAAAGATTGATTCTGCTGAACGATCACGACTGCAAACCCCTGAGCGCTGCACAATAGGCGTGAAAGCAGGCCGGATTGAAGCTTTCATCGGCACCATCGACGCTCACGAAGTCGATGTCGTAGTTGGTCAGGTTTTGCAGGTACATGGCCATCTTTTCAGTCGCCGGGACGCGCGGGAAAAACCGCAAATCAGCGACCGGGCCAATGCCGTAAAAGCTTTCGAAGTAATCGAGCGATCGCTGAATCTCGAGCAACATTGCGTCGAACACCGATTCATCATCGCCGCCAGCCTGTTCGAGTTTCTCCAGCCCGATCTTGAATTCTCGCGACACGTACAGGTCGGTATCGTGATAAACACCCAGCAGGCCTGCACTGTCGGTAAACGAGATCAAAGCCAGTCGGCGATCGCTATTTTTGTGGATCAGCGGCAGGTTGGCGCGCACCAGTTCATGAATATCGAGTGCATCGAGGCGTAACGAACTCGCGCGAATGCTGTCGACATAACCGCCGATCACCGTTTCGCGCGCGGCCACAACGGCCACCTGTCGCTGATTGTTCTTGGTCGACTCGGGCATCGAATAGCTGTCCACCACCGCACTGGCGACCTCGTAATTGATCAGGTCCTTGATTTTCCAGGTCACGGCCTGGATCATTTCCGCGTCGTCGACCTCGGGCCGTTCGACCTG
>CAWIHJ010000038.1:0-3700 GCA_963835795.1 uncultured Gammaproteobacteria bacterium | reverse complement strand
TCCAGGATCTTGAAATTACCAATGACCAGGTGTCTTTTTCGGCACGATTCTAACGGCAAGGCCGAGCAGATATTTGTGCCGGTGGCCTCGCTGCTCGCCATCTACGCCCGCGAAAACGGTGAAGGCATGATGTTCCCGGCCGAAGACGCCGGCATGCAGGATGAGCCTGGTAGTGAAACCAGGCCCAAAGCCCCCACGCTAAAAGTTATAAAATAATTTCGTTAGCCCGCGTATCTTACCGATTTCCTACTACGGAAAACGGTGAGATACGTGGGCTACTCGGCGTAAAACGCATTTTTTATCCAGTTGAAGTCGTGATCACCCTGGGCTTGTTGCTGGATTAGCAGCGCATCGAAACGCAGGGCCTGTTGCATCAGCTGCTGCTTCCCGGAGAGATAGAACAACGCTGCCTTGACGATGCGGCGTTGCTTGGCGGGGGTAATCGAAGCCGAAGCGCCCCCGTAATCGAGGCGTTTGCGGAAGCGCACTTCGATGAAGCAAATCGTGTCGGCGTCGCGCATGATGAGATCAATCTCGCCGAAACGGCAATGGAAGTTGGATTCCAGTAGCTGCAGTCCCTGGGCGCACAGGTAGCGCCGGGCCTGGTCTTCGAAACGCAATCCTTTGCGTAGAGTGTTCATCAGTTCGGCGCTGGAGGGGTTCCGGAGAGGTTGAGTGTATCGGGTGTTTTCAACAGCCTGGCCTTGCCGTTGACGTAGGTCGCCATCAACAAAGAGCGTTTCACCCGACCGGTATTATCGACCGACAGGGATCCGGTATGGTGTTGTGCCTTTTCCTCGGGATTGATCATCAGCCGGCGAAGCGAAGGAATCATACGATAGGCATCGATACCGAGGGCAAACAGGCGACTGAAACGCTGACTTTGGTCCGGCCAATACTGATTGACCTGGCGGTAGTCAGCGTTATTGCTACTGTCCAGCATCCACGGAATGTCCACAAACAAGATGTCATTGAGATCACGATCGTCATCGGCATTGCTGTTACTGGATGAAATATGCGAGGTGGCGTATACCGGCAAGTTCTGAGCGTGATGAAATTTCAACTGGGGCTTGATCAGCCGAGCCTGGCGCGCATTAGCGGCGATGAAAATCATGTCGACGTCCTGGCGGCGACGTGCCTCGAACTCAACCTGTTCCTTGATCGACTGTTGCAGGATGCTCTTGCGCTGGTTGCTGCTGGTCAGGTTGAGCAAATTGGTGATCGATGCCGAATAGTCGCTTTTTTTGGCCGGGTATATATTGCTGCCGACAACGCGGCCACCCAGTGATTCGAAACGCCGGGTGAAGGCGCTTTGCAAACGGTAACCCCACTCGGTATCGGGCACCAGCACCAGCGCATGATAACGGCCTTCGGCGAGGGCATAGTCAGCAATCTGCACGGCTTCATCTTCGGGGCGCAGGCCGAACTGGTAGAGGTTGAGGCGCGCCTCGTCCTGATCATTGCCATAGTTCAGCGTCAGGGTCGGTACCGGCAGCGATTCGCGTTGTTGCAGCAAATCGACCAGTTCCTTGTCGATCGGGCCGACGATGAAATCCGCGCCGTTTTGAATCGCCTGTTCATACTGCAGGTTAAACTGCGCGGGATCGCTACTGGCGTCGATGATATCGAGCTCGGCGAGTTGTTCCGGGTCCCGGTAAAAGGCGTACAGAAATCCGTTCTGGATCGCCTCGGAAACTTTTTCCAGGCGCCCGGAAAGCGGCAGCATCAGCGCAATACGTTTGGGATTGATGTAAATGCGCCGGCTTTCCTCCAGTAAATTGATAGCGTAGCTGGGTGCCGCGGGATGCTCGCCGTAACGCTGATACCACTGATCCATCCAGGGCTCCAGTTTTTCCGGCAACATGTTTGAGCGACGCGCGATCAGGTTCAATTCGAGCCAGCCACGGGTTTCCACGGTTTGTGGTTCGGACAGGGCGCGCAGCATCGCCGGTTCGGTGATACGGTTCAGCGCATCCCAGATAAAATCATGGTTGGCCTCGATTTCCGGCTCGGTCACCAGGAACTCGCGTATCTGCATGCGCATCCTGGCGCTTTCCAGCGGCTTGCCGATGGCCAGCACACCGCGCGAGCGAATGTTCAATGCCAGTGCCTTGAAGGGGAAGTCGGTGATTTCCTCGATCTCTGGCAGGGTCAGCAGGCTTTGATATATCTTGCCGTCGCCGAGGTAACCGCCGGCCTGGATGATTTGCCGGTTTATTTTGTCCGCTTCGAGAATGTCCTGTTCGCCCAGCGTTTCGAAGTAAGGATCGATCTCGTCGTAGAGCCCGCCGTGGTAATACATCAGTGCTACCTTGAGCAGGTACTTTGAGCGCTCGGGCTGAATACTCGAGCGTGCCAGTTTGTCATACAGGATGGCGGCTTCAAGCCAGTCTTCATCGACCTCGTAGCGGAAGGCGCGAATGATGTCTTCCTCGGTCGGCGTCAATACGGAAAATTCGCCACTTTCCTGGGACTGGCTGATATCTCCCGCCGCAGGGTCGAGCTTGTTGGTGGTTTCACAGGCGTAGAGTCCAACCAGCAGTACCAGCATGAGAGGTAGTAAACGATGTGATGTCATCGGCAGGTCAGTTTGATTCGAAACGGAGGTTAGAAGGCAGTGAACACGAGCTATTAGTGTACACTCTTTTATATGCCCGGCGTACTCTATATTGTCGCGACCCCGATTGGAAATCTGGACGACATCAGCCTGCGTGCCATAAGCACGCTCAAGTCAGTTGAGCTGATTGCCGCGGAGGACACCCGGCACAGCAAGTACCTGCTGAATCACCTCGGTATCGATACGCGCACCCTCTCCTGTCACGAGCACAATGAAGAATCCCGCTGTGCGCAGATTCTGCAACTCTTGGCAGACGGTAGCGACGTGGCATTGATTTCGGATGCGGGCACGCCGCTGATATCGGATCCGGGATACCGCCTGGTGCGTGCGGCGCGCGCAGCAGGAATACAAGTTTCACCCATCCCCGGCGCCAACAGCGTAATAACAGCCTTGAGTGCTGCCGGTGTGGCGACCTCGAGCTTCCATTTCTACGGGTTCCTGTCGGCCCGCAAACAACAGCGAGCGACCCAACTGGAGACCTTGCGCAGTGTCGAGGGGACGCTGGTCCTGTTCGAATCGAGCCATCGTATCAAGGGCTTGCTGCGCCAGCTCGCGCAGACCTTTGCCGAAAGCCCCTGCGTGGTCGCCAAGGAGCTGACCAAGATGCATGAACGCTTCCTCTGCGGCCTACCCGCGGAGCTGCTGGCGCAGCTGGACGAGGATAACGCGCTGACCCGCGGAGAATTCGTGGTACTCATCGATAATTCAGGCATCGGCGCCAGCCAGCCATCCGGCACCGATGAAAGCGCCATGTTGCGGGTACTGCTGGATGAAGTTCCGGTGAAACTCGCGGTCAGGATTGCGACCAGGTTGACCGGTGGCAAGAAGAACGATCTCTACCAGCTGGCGCTGCAATTGCGCCAGGAAACCACGGTGAGCGGAGACGATTAAGCGAACAATTGGCCTTGCAATTTCCCGGCCTGAGCCTATCTATATACGGATCGACGTCATGTCTATTGTGCGACGAAGCATGAGGCCTGGTTCGAATATCAGTGAACTTGTTTTTAAAGCGAACGAAAACTACGAGTCAACGTCTAAATTCCATACTATGCTTTAGGTTAGTCACGCGATAAACGTTACATA
>CAWIHJ010000037.1:0-8025 GCA_963835795.1 uncultured Gammaproteobacteria bacterium | reverse complement strand
GTACGTGTATCGTGTGACTACCCTAAAGCATAGTATGGATCTTAGACGTTGACTCGAGCTTTTCGTTCGCTTTAAAAACAAGTTCACAGATATTCGGCTCGGGCTTCATACTGCTCCCACAATAGACCTACCGTCAAGTCACACTTAGATAGGTTCAAGTTGTCGAAAAATTCAAGGCGAATTCTTCGCTTAATCGTCGCCGCTTACCGGGGTTTCCTGCCTCAATTGCAGCGCCAGCTGGTAGAGATCGTTCTTCTTGCCGCCGGTCAACTTGGTCGCGATCCTGACCGCGAGTTTCACCGGGACTTCCTCCAGCAGCACCCGCAACACGGCGCTTTCATCGACTGCCGGATGACGGGCTGTCCGCCGCTGCCTGAATTATCGATGAGTACCACGAATTCACCGCGGGTCAGCGCGTTATCCTGGTCCAGCTGCGCCAGCAGCTCCTCCGGCAGCGCCGCAGAGAAAGCGTTCGTGCAACTTGGTCAGCTCCTTGGCGATCACGCAGGGGCGCTCGGCAAAGGTCTGTGCGAGCTGGTGCAGCAAGCCCTTGATACGATGGCTCGATTCAAACAGCACCAGCGTGCCCTCGACACCGCGCAAGGCTTGCAGTTGGGTCGCTCGCGCTTGCTTGCGCGCCGACAGGAATCCGTAGAAATGGAAGTTCGAGGTCGCCACACCGGCTGCGCTCAGGGCGGTTATTACGCTGTTGGCGCCGGGGATGGGCGAAACCTGTATCCCCGCTGCGCGCACCGCGCGCACCAGGCGGTATCCCGGATCCGAAATTAACGGTGTGCCCGCATCCGATATCAATGCCACGTCGCTGCCGTCTGCCAACAGCTGCAGAATCTGCGCGCAGCGGGATTCTTCGTTGTGCTCGTGACAGGAGATGGTGCGCGTATCGATGCCGAGGTGATTCAGCAGGTACTTGCTGTGCCGGGTATCCTCTGCCGCAATCAGATCAACTGACTTGAGCGTGCCGATGGCACGCAGGCTGATGTCGTCCAGATTTCCGATCGGAGTCGCGACAATATAGAGTACGCCGGGCATATAAAAGAGTGTACACTATTGGCTTGTCGTAACTGCCGTCTAACCCCCGTTTCGAATCAAACTGACCCACCGATGACATCACATCGTTCGCTACTTCTCTTGCTTGGTGCTGCTGGTTGGACTTTACGCCTGTGAAACCACCAAGCTCGATCCTGCGGCCGGAGAAAGCAGCCAGGCCCAGGATGGCGCCGAATTTTCCGTGCTGACGCCGACCGAGGAAGACATCATTCGCGCCTTCCGCTACGAGGTCGATGAAGACTGGCTCGAAGCCGCCATCCTGTATGACAAACTGGCGCGCTCGAGTATCCAGCCCGAGCGCTCCAAGTACCTGCTCAAGGTAGCGCTGATGTATTACCGCGGCGGGCTCTACGACGAGATCGATCCCTACTTCGAATCCCTGGGCGAAGAGGACATTCTCGAGGCGGATCAGAATAAACCGGCAAATCATCCAGGCCGGCGGTTACCTCGGCGACGGCAAGATATATCAAAGCCTGCTGACCCTGCCAGAGATCGAGGAAATCAACGACTTCCCCTTCAAGGCACTGGCATTGAACATACGCTCGCGCGGCGTGCTGGCCATCGGCAAGCCGCTGGAAAGCGCCAGGATGCGCATGCAGATCAGTGAGTTCCTGAAGACAGAGCCGGAAATCGAGGCCAACCATGATTTTATCTGGGATGCGCTGAACCGCATCACCGAACCGGCGATGCTTCGCGCCCTGTCCGAACCACAAACGGTGGAAACCCGTGGCTGGCTCGAATTGAACCTGATCGCGCGCCGCTCCAACATGTTGCCGGAAAAACTGGAGCCCTGGATGGATCAGTGGTATCAGCGTTACGGCGAACATCCTGCGGCACCCAGCTACGCCATCAATTTACTCGAAGAAAGCCGGCGCATTTACATCAATCCCAAACGTATTGCGCTGATGCTGCCGCTTTCCGGTCGCCTGGAAAAAGTATCCGAGGCGATCCAGAACGGCTTTCTGTACGCCTTTTACCAGGACCCGGAACAACTCGCCGAGCTCGATATCATCGACGCCAGCAGCGATCCCGCGCAGTTTAACCTGCAGTATGAACAGGCGATTCAAAACGGCGCGGATTTCATCGTCGGCCCGATCGACAAGGAACTGGTCGATTTGCTGCAACAACGCGAATCGCTGCAGGTACCGACCCTGACGCTGAACTATGGCAACGATCAGGACGAGGCGCGCCTCAACCTGTACCAGTTCGGCCTGCGCCCCGAAGATGAAGCCGTGCAGATTGCTGACTATGCCCTCGCCGAGGGCCGCTATCATGCGCTGGTGCTGGTGCCCGATACCGAGTGGGGTTACCGTTTGCAAAGCGCCTTCACCCGGCGTTTCGAATCACTGGGTGGCCGTGTTGTCGGTAGCAATATATACCCGGCCAGAAAAAGCGATTATTCGGCATCGATCACCAACCTGCTCAACCTGACCAGCAGCAACCAGCGCAAGAGCATCCTGCAACAGTCGATCAAGGAACAGGTCAAGTTCGAGGCACGCCGCCGCCAGGACGTCGACATGATCTTCATCGCCGCCAATGCGCGCCAGGCGCGGCTGATCAAGCCACAGTTGAAGTTTCATCATGCACAGGACTTGCCGGTATACGCCACCTCGCATATTTCATCCAGCAATAGCAATGCCGACGACGATCGTGATCTTAATGACATTTTGTTTGTCGACATTCCGTGGATGCTGGACAGTAGCAATAACGCTGACTACCGCCAGATCAACCAGTATTGGCCGGACCAAAGTCAGCGTTTCAGTCGCCTGTTTGCCCTCGGTATCGATGCCTATCGTATGATTCCGTCGCTACGCCGACTGATGATCAATCCCGAGGAAAAAGCCCAACACCATACCGGATCCCTGTCGGTCGATAATACCGGTCGAGTGAAACGCTCATTGCTGATGGCGACCTACGTCAACGGCAAGGCCAGGCTGCTGAAAACACCAGACACGCTCAACCTCTCCGGCACGCCACCACCGCCAAACTGATGAACACTCTACGCAAAGGATTGCGTTTCGAAGACCAGGCCCGGCGCTACCTGGGCGCCCAGGGACTGCAGTTGCTGGAATCCAACTTCCGCTGCCGTTTCGGCGAGATCGATCTCATCATGCGCGACGCCAACACCATCTGCTTCATCGAAGTGCGCTTTCGCAAACGCCTCGATTTCGGTGGTGCTTCGGCCTCGATAACACCCGCCAAGCAACGCCGCATCGTCAAGGCGGCGTTGTTCTATCTCTCCGGGAAGCAGCAGCTGATGCAACAGGCCCTGCGTTTCGATGCGCTGCTGATCCAGCAGCAAGCCGATGGTGATCACGACTTAACTGGATTAAAAATGCGTTTTACGCCGACTAGTGGCCCAGGCGGTAAATACGGTATTGCTCAGCCACAGCACAATCGATTTTGGCAGGGCGCAGCCCGCAGGGAAGGCCCAAAGCATTCGCTGCGCTCATGGGGCCGGCCCTCGCCCAGCCCTTTCCAAGGGTTGCAACGCGGTCCAAAATCGATTGTGCTGCGGCCCTTCGGGAGTGTCTGTGTGGCGGTCCGGCGGTCCGGCGGTCCGACGCTTCGGGGTAGAGCAATGCAGGAGCAACTGCCGAGGAAATCGGTGAGATACGCGGGCTAACGAAATTATTTAATAACTTTCAGCGTTGGCGCTTTGGGCCTGGTTTCACTACCAGGCTCATCCTGCGTGCCGGCGTCTTCGGCCGGGAACATCATGCCTTCACCGTTTTCGCGGGCGTAGATGGCGAGCAGCGAGGCCACCGGCACAAATATCTGCTCGGCCTTGCCGTTGAATCGTGCCGAAAAAGACACCTGGTCATTGGTAATTTCAAGATCCTGGATCGCCGCCGGGGCAAGATTCAAAACGACCTTGCCATCGTTGGCGATTCCAGCGGGGATCAAGACCTGGTCACTCGCCGTGTCGACGAGGATGTAGGGTGTATTGCCGTTATCCAGTATCCACTCGTACAGCGCGCGCACCAGGTAAGGCTTACTCGACGTCATCGCAAAAGCGGGGTCAGGCAACCATGTCCCGTTCTTGCTCGGAGAGACTGGCCTGGAACGACGGGCGCGAAAATACGCGCTTCATGTAAGTCGTGATGGGCTTGGCAGACGTTGGCAACTCGATTTCATAGAAAGGCAGGCGCCACAGGATCGGGGCAATACTGCAGTCCAGCAAACTGAATTCGGCCGACAGGAAATACGGCATGGCCTTGAACACTTCGGCCGAATTGATCAGGCTTTCGGTGAGTGCCTTCTTGGCCTGCGCTTTCTTCTTTTCAGTGCCGTTTTCAATATCCCCGAGCAACGAAAACCAGTCGCTCTCGATGCGGAACAATGCGAGCCGGCTCTTGGCGCGGGACACCGGATCGACCGGCATCAGCGGCGGATGCGGGAAGCGCTCGTCCAGGTACTCGATCAACACCCGTGCGTTGTACAACACCAGGTCGCGATCGACCATGGTGGGCACCGTTGCATAGGGGTTCAGATCGAGCAGATCTTCCGGCAGGTTATTGGTATCCACATCGTGAATTTCGACGGTGATATCCTTCTCCGCCAGCACGATTCGTGCACGATGACATTCGGGGTCAGTCGGTGATGAAAAACAACTCATTACCGAGCGGCGATTCGCCACTACAGACATAATATTTAATCCTTATTAGTGTACGTCTTTCCAGTATTCTTTCTTAAGCGCGTAAGTGAGAATCAGGAAAACGAACAGGAAAATGATGACCCCGGTACCGACATTTTTGCGCGTCTGCTTGTAGGGCTCGGCCAGGTAGTCAAGAAACGCCACCAGGTCATGAATGGTATTGTCGTAATCGGCTTTGCTCATCGTGCCTTTCTTGATGATTTCAAACCCGCTGATAACTTCGTGCTCGCCGCCATGTCCATCGGACACGGTGCGATATAACGGTCTTTGCAGTCCCTGCAACTCCGCCAGTACGTGTGGCATACCGACGTTGGCGAATACGCCATTGTTCACGCCAAGTCCCACGCGACTCTCGTCGACATAGAAACCCCGTAAATAGTTATACAGCCAGTTCACGCCGCGCGATCGCGCAATCAGCGACAGATCCGGGGGAACGGTGCCAAACGCCTGTTCCGCATACTCGGGCGTCATCGTGGTCGTCATCAATTCACCGACCTTGGTCTTGTCGCCGTTTACATTGGTGGTGAAGATCAGGTTCTCGCGCACCAGGTCATCGGGGATACCGAGGTCGGCGCCGACACGATCGAAACGCGAGTAGGCAGCCGCATGACAACTCAGGCAATAATTGACAAAGGTACGCGCGCCGCGCTGCATGGCGGCCTTGTCGTCCCAGTCTATTTTGATCTTGTCATTCGGGTAGGTCGGCCCACCGGCCGCAAAGGCAAATCCGGGTAACAACAGTGCGGCAATAATTATCAAACCCTTTCTCATTATTGCACCCTCTCTGGAACCGGCCTGGTGACTTCATTCTTGCTGATCACCCACAGGATGACGAAAAATCCGAAGTAGCCCACGCTGAATATCTGCGAAAACAGCGTGCGACCCGGCGTTACCGGGAGTGCGCCGAGATAACCCAGGCCGATAAAACTGACCACCAGCATCGCCAGCAGCCACTTGAAGGTCGTCGACCGATAGCGGATCGACCTGACCTTGCCGCGGTCGATCCAGGGCAACAGGAACAACACCACGATCGCCGAAAACATCGCGATAACACCCAACAGCTTGTCGGGGACGGCGCGCAGGATGGCGTAGAACGGCGTGAAATACCACACCGGCGCAATGTGCTCGGGCGTCTTGAACTGGTTAGCCGGCACAAAGTTGGCGTATTCCAGGAAATAACCCCCCATTTCCGGCATGAAGAACACCACCACGCTGAACAGGATCAGGAACACCACCACACCGACCAGGTCCTTGACCGAGTAGTAGGGGTGGAACGGGATGCCATCCAGCGGAATGCCGTTGGCGTCCTTGTTTTTCTTGATCTCGACACCGTCCGGGTTGTTGGAGCCGACTTCGTGCAGCGCGAGGATGTGCATGACCACCAGCAGCAGCAGCACGATCGGCACCGCGACCACGTGCAGCGCAAAGAAGCGATTCAGCGTCGCGTCCGAGACGACGAAGTCACCACGAATCCACAGCGTCAAGTCATCGCCGACGATCGGCACTGCGCCAAACAGCGAGATGATGACCTGCGCGCCCCAGTAGGACATCTGTCCCCAGGGCAGCAGGTAGCCCATGAAGGCTTCGGCCATCAGCGCGAGGAAGATAAACATACCGAACAACCAGATCAGCTCGCGCGGCTTCTGGTACGAGCCGTACAGCAACGCGCGGAACATGTGCAGGTAAACGACGATGAAAAACGCCGAGGCGCCGGTCGAATGCAGGTAACGAATCAGCCAGCCCCAATCGACATCGCGCATGATGTACTCGACCGAGGTGAAGGCCAGGTCACCGTCCGGCTTGTAGTGCATGGTCAGAAAGATCCCGGTGACGATCTGGATCACCAGCACCAGCAGCGCCAGCGAGCCGAAGAAATACCAGAAATTGAAATTTTTCGGCGCGTAGTACTTGGACAGATGCTCTTCGAACATCTTGGTCAGCGGGAAGCGCGCGTCGATCCAGCCGATCAATCCGTTACTACTTCCGTTATCGTTATGCTTGTCATCGCTCATTATGCTACCCCATCTTCGCCGATCAGGATCACACCGTCGCTGATAAAGTAGTGCGGCGGTATGGGCAGATTCAGCGGCGCCGGAACACCTTGGTAAACGCGACCGGCAAAATCGAACTTGGAACCATGGCAAGGGCAAAAGAAGCCACCCTGAAAATCGGCTGTAATTTCTGGCACATAGGTTGGCGAACAACCCAGGTGCGTGCAAATACCCTCCATGATCAGGTACTCGGGTTTGCGCGACCGATACTCGTTCTTGGCATAATCGGGCTGCGCACTGTCATCCGATTCGGGGTCGCGCAACTCGCCGGTCACCTTCGGCAGGGTGGCCAGTGCCTGATCGTCGCGACGCACTACCCACACGGGCTTACCACGCCACTTGACGATGATTTGCTGACCTGGCTCCAGTTTGCTGATATCGGCGACTACCGGCGCACCCGCAGTTCTGGCGCGCGCACTCGGATTCCAGCTGCCGAGAAACGGCACTGCCACGGCGACGGTACCTACCGCGCCAACAACGACCGTGGCCGCTGTCAAAAAGCGCCGACGATTATTATCTGCGTCATCTGAAGACATTCGAATTCTTCCCCGATTGAAGATATTGAGTCAGGTGATAAAGAGGCTTTATCCCGGACATAAAAACGGTGGCAAGCATAGCTTACTTTGGCATATGCGTCGAGAGGTTAACGCGCTTAAATCAACCATTTGGGAGACTTTCTGGAAATTGACACCGGGCTGCTCAGACCGGGTTCGGGATATCGATAAATTGCTGCCGAATAGCAAAGCGCTCGGCAATTTCGCGGGCCAGCGCCTGCACGCCGAAACGCTCGGTCGCGTGGTGGCCGGCGGCGATATAGTGAATTCCCAGTTCTCGCGCTGCATGGAAAGTTGGCTCCGACACCTCACCGCTGATGAAGGCGTCGGCTCCGGCGTCCGCCGCCGCCTGGATAAACCCCTGGGCCGCGCCCGTGCACCAGGCGATGCGCTCGATTGTCTGCACGCCGCCGCGGATTGCAAGCGCAGTGGTGTCGAGGCGCTCATTGATCTGCTGCGTCAGTTCGGCAAGGTCGAGCGGCGCTGCCAACGTCCCTTCGAATAGCAAACCCTGTTCGCCGCTATTACCGGTGATTTCCCAGTTCATAATCTGCGCCAGCTGCACGTTGTTGCCAACCAGTGGATGCGCATCCAGCGGTAGATGGTAGGCCAGCAAGTTGATGTGGTTACGCATCAGGCTGCTGATGCGCCTGCCCTTGATGCCGACAAGCGCTTGCGATTCACCCTTCCAGAA
>CAWIHJ010000036.1:0-9477 GCA_963835795.1 uncultured Gammaproteobacteria bacterium | reverse complement strand
ACTTCTTTGCCGAACTTGTCCGGGATGCGCTCCAGCCAGTAGCTGAGGGTTTCCGCCGCCATGATGCGATAGGGTTCGCTGGCGAGGTCACCGCCCAGTTTGCTGGGCCAGTGATTGCCGATGACCACGAAGTCGATCGGCGTGCTGCCGCGGGTTTTGAAATTGACCTGGAATATGTCGCGGGTGGCGTTACGCTTTAACACCACGTGATTGAAGCTGTGGCTCTTGTAGGGTTTGCGAAACAGCTTCAGGTCATAGATGAAGGCCACATCGATGCCGCGCTGATCTTCCGTATCTGAATGCACAATCGCGTATTGGCGGCCGGGGATATCGAGTTTCAACAGCAGTTTTTCCAGCACGCCGCGGCTCTCCACTTCGCAAACCCCGAGCAGGTCGGGGCCCTGGTCTGCGTTGAGCCGTTTGATGATTTTGGCCAGTTGATCGAGCTTGTTGTCGAGGACGGCCTCGGTCCAGCCCTGCAGCTCGGAATTGAGGCGGCTTTGCAGCCATTCGGGGCGTTCGCTGGAATCCTGCAGATCGAACAGGTTCTCCAGGTTCCACCAGGCGAAATAATATTCCATGGCTTTAATTTTCAGATGCGCGAGGCGATGATCGTGAATCGCGGCATGCCTGTCCCTGTGCGATTATCAGGCGATCCAAAATACGCCGCTACCGAAATCTTGTCAAACTATAAACGGAGGATCGGTGAGTCACCCGGGGATGGTCATGGTGAGCTCGCAGGCAGGTCCAGTTGGTTTCAGGTAGCCGGTGCATGCGGCAGGTAATCCTGCAGCAGGTGGCACAGGCAATCTTGCTGGATGACAAGCTTGTCGCGCGTGATCATCGCTGGCATCAGGGTCTGGTTGAGGTAGACCTTGCCCTGTTCGACGCGCAGAACCTCGTCGGTGACGTCGTGCTGATCGGCGTCCAGAATCTGCAGCGGTCGATCGATTCGGGTAAAGGCAAAAGCTTGCTGGGGGTCGATCAGGGTAAAGTTGCGCGCCTCGATATCCTGCGCAAATTTGAGGTCGACGTCCGCCTCGAGATCGAACTCGTAACTGACGTGTTTGGGTATGTGCACGTTCAGATGCGATTCGACCAGGTGCAGTTTTTCACGCGCTGGAATGGCGTCGGGTATTTGCGCAAGCGTCAGCAACTCTTCGACCAGCCGACAGGCGTGTTCGATGCCGGCGGGATCTCCGGGAATACCGCACTCCAGTGTCGCCGCCGGACAAACGCCGTCGAAGGCGCGGGTGCAAACGCCCTTTTGTTTATACACCATGGCGATGCGATTGAAACTGGCCGCGAGGTTTTGATTTTGCCCATTGGGATCGGAAATGCAGGCGTAATGTGGATTTTTACCGGTGTTGTTGTGGATGTCGAGCGCGGCAAACAACGGCAGGCCCTGGGCGATGTCGATCACGCGCCGCGCCATCTGCGAAGTCGCGCAGGGCTCCATCAAGGTGCCGGGCCAGCAGCGGTTGTAATCGACCTGGTCGGGCAGGTGACGCAGGTTTGCCTCGGCCGCACGCACGTTGCCGACAAACAGCAGGATCGAGCGCGGCAAGCCCTCGGCATATTTCGCCAGCAGGCGCTGCATGATGCGCAGGCTCGAATATTCGTTACCGTGTAACAGGATCGCGATGAACAGGAAATTCGGATCCTCGCCGTCCAGTTGAATCAGGGTGGGGTTGGGAAACAGGCTGCGAATGTTGGCGGTGGTGATGTCGAAGAAACCTTCGGGTAGACCGTGCAAGCGGTCAAAATTTTCAATCATGTGCCGGGGTCCTGCCAGAGGTGAACGGGACGGTTGGTTTTTGCCTGCGCGATGTAATCGCAGACCAGCTGTGCGCTGTCGCCAAATTGTTCCCAGTGTCGGGAAATCCAGTTGGCGCCGGTAGCGCCACTGTTCACGCGTGCCTCGATGATATCGAGCCAGCGATCGCAGTCCTCGATGTCGGCTGCCTTCAGCGCCGAGCGTGCCAGCGGCAAAGCGCGTTCGACCAGCATTTGTTTGAGCGGCATTTCCACGCCATCGGGCCAGTGGACGCTGGTATTGAGACCTTCGCGGGCGGCGCGGTAAAAATCGGTTTCAAGCGTTTTAAACGGCACCGCGGTGAGTTGCTCGCCGAGCGATTTCAAACCCTCGGTAAGCCCGACGTAAAACACCAGATTGGCCAGGGTGTCGATCAGCGTCGGACCCGATGGCACCACGCGCAATTCAAGGCGCAGATGATAGCTGCCATCCTTGTTGTGCGCGATGATCGGCCTGACCCAGCGCCAGATGGTGCCGTTGTGCAGGCACAGGTGATGCAGGTCTTCGATTGGCCGGTCGAGCACTTCGGGCAGGATCGGGCTGTAGTAGAAATTATCCTCGAACAGATCGAGCAGCGATTTGATATAACCCTTGCCGAAGTGTACGCGCGGCACGATGCGGTCTTCGATCTCCTGTCGGTTGCGGGTATCGACCGACTGCTTGAAGATGCCGATGCGCGATTCCTGCCAGCAGCACTTGCCGAGCACCAGCGGTGAATTGGCGGTGGCGGCGAGGATCAGCATGCTCGACCACAGCCCGGCGTGGTAGGTCGGTACGATTTCGTCGAACGGTACCTGCGTATGAATCTGCAGCGAAGTCGCGAGCGCCTCGAGCATGACGTCGTGTCTTTACAATGTCGAGTTGTTCCTCGCCGTCGAGATGCAGGTGTACCGGTTTGCCGCGCATCTCCAGCAACTGGCGGTTGAGCAGCTTGTAGCGGTGCAACCCGGTCATGTAGGTGTCGGGCTCCAGGTGTTCCTCGGTCACGCTCGGAAACACGCCGAACATGCCGATCTGCGAATCGAAGCTGGTGGCCGCCTCTTCGGCCTGCTGAAACAGCTCGGCCAGGTCTGCCTCGATCTGGTTGAATACATCGCCACGGTAGGGAAACACGTTACCGTTGAGCTCCATGTTGAAGCGCGCCAGTTCGGTGGTGAACAGCGGGTTGCGGCGGCATCGATCACCTGGGTATTGACGCGGCTGGGATTGCCGTCCTGATCGGCCAGGCATAGCTCGAGTTCATAGCCGAGTTTACGTGTCTTGTTATCGAACGCTTTGTCGGCAAACAACTGGCGCAGCAACTCGGTTTCCTGTTCCAGCCGTTGCTGGAAGGCGTCGTAGTCGGCTTGCTCGAAGTGCTCTTTTTGAATTTCTTCGCCCATAGTTGCCGCAGTATAAAGTAGTTATAATGCCAATGCCTACCTCGAAATCAGCACGGTAGTGTTCCGGCCCCGGCCTGTTTATACTTTGCCATCGCAGAACCCCAGGCCATCGATGTCCATCATTCTGCAAGTATCCGATCTGGTTAAACGCTATGGATCGCTAACCGCGGTCAACGCGGTCAGTTTCGAGATACGCGAAGGCAGTTGCTTCGGCTTGCTGGGGCCAAACGGTGCGGGCAAGACCACCACCATCGAGATGATGGAGGGCATTTGCCTGCCCGATGGCGGCAGCATCCGCTACCGCGGCGAACCCCTCGGCGAACAGTTCCGCAACGAGGCCGGCATCATGTTCCAGACCACGGCCTTGCAGGAATTCATCACCGTGCGCGAAGTCATGCGCCAGTTCAGCCGTTTTTACCCGCACAGCGCGAGTATCGATGATCTTGCCGAGCGCTACGCCCTGCACGAGTTCCTCGACCAGGATACGCGCAAGCTGTCGGGTGGACAGAAGCAGCGCCTGTTGCTGGCGATGGCGATGATCAATCAAGCCGAAAATTCTGTTTCTCGACGAGCCGACCACCGGGCTCGATCCGCAGTCGCGGCGTAACCTGTGGGAGCAGGTGCAACAGGTGCGCGAGCAGGGCGCCACCATCTTGCTCACCACGCACTACATGGAAGAAGCCTACGAACTGTGCGACGAGATCGCCATCATGGATCACGGGCGCATCATCGCCCACGATGCGCCCGACACGCTGCTGGCCGCGCATTTCGACGACGTCGTGGTGCAGATACATGCGGCCGACATTCCGCGCGACATCGGCGAGCGCGAGTTTCAGGCGATTTACCGCAACGACAGCGCGCACATCCTCACCGGCGACGTCAACAAGACCATCGAGCACCTGTTGCACTGCGATATTCCGCTGAACCGGCTGCGCATTCGCGCGCGCAATCTCGAAGACCTGTTTCTCGAATTGACCGGGCGGGAATTGCGCACATGAAGTGGAATCGCATCTACGCCCTGTTCGTGGCGCGCAATCTCGAATTCGTGCGCGACCGTTCGTCGCTGGCGTGGAACCTGCTGCTGCCGGTGCTGATCATCATCGGCTTCGCCTATGCCTTCACCGAGGAGAACCCGGAAAAATTCAAGGTGGGGCTGGTCGCCGATGTCGAACTGCAGGGTGCGGCTGCGAAGTTCAGGGAACTCCGCTACATCAAGTTCATCCAGTTTGACGCGGCTGGCCCCAACCTGAAAAAAGTCGAGCGTCACCAGGTTGACCTGTTGTTCGAGGCCGACGGTAATCGCTACTGGATCAATCGCAGCTCGCCCAGCGGTTACATCGTCGAAAAACTGTTGATTGCCGCCTACGCCGATTCTGCCGAGACCCTGCACAAGACGCTGCTCGAAGGCGACGAGATACGCTATCTCGACTGGGTGATTCCGGGCGTCATCGGCATGAACATCATGTGGGGCGCGCTGTTCGGCATCGGTTACGTGATCGTGCGCTATCGCAAATTCGGCGTTCTCAAGCGCATCAGCGCGACTCCGGTTACGGCGATGGAATTTCTCAGTGCGCAGATCCTGTCACGCCTGTGGCTGCTGCTGGTGGTGAACGTGATGATTTACGTCAGCATGGACCTGGTGGTCGACATTCGCATGTACGGATCCTACTTCAATTTACTGCTGGTGTTTCTCCTCGGCAGCGTCAACCTGATTTGCTGCGGGCTGGTGGTCGCCGCGCGCATTTCCAGCGAAGAGGTGGCCAACGGCCTGCTCAACCTGTTCAGCTGGCCGATGATGTTCCTTTCCGGAGTCTGGTTTTCGCTCGAAGGCGCACACCCGATGATGCAGAAGCTGGCGTTGCTGCTGCCGCTGACGCACATTACCGAGGCAGCGCGCGCGATCATGATCGACGGCGATGGCCTCCTGCAGATTGCCGATCACCTGCTGGTGCTCGGAATATCCAGCGTGGTGCTGTTGTGGATTGGCGCGCGCATTTTCAGGTGGGAGTGATGTCAGACCAGAACATATTGTTCATTTTATTGGGGGTGGTGTTCGCGCTGCTGGTGTGGGGCAAGATCCGCTACGACCTGGTGGCCTTCGGCGCGCTGATTCTGGCGGTAGTGATCGGTGTCGTTCCGCAGGAGCGACGCGTTTTCGCGGCTTCGGTCATCACGCCACGATCATCATCGCGCTGGTGCTGATCGTCAGCCGCGGCCTGTCGAACTCCGGGTGCGATCGAGTTGATCGCGCGTTACGTGGTCGACGGCGAGTCGGGCGCTGTTCGTGCACATCGGCGTGATGTCCGGGGTGGCCGCGCTGTTGTCGGCGGTGATGAACAATGTCGCCGCGCTCTCCCTGCTGATGCCGATCGATATACAGGCCGCTAAAAAAGCGAAACGCAGCGCCGCTCTGACGCTGATGCCGCTGTCCTTCGCGTCGATACTGGGTGGTCTGATTACGCTGATCGGCACCCCGCCGAATATCATCATCGCCAGTTTCCGCGAACAGGCGCTCGGCGAGCCCTTCGGCATGTTCGATTTTACCGCCGGTGGGCGCGGTTACCGCGCTCGCCGGCATCGTCTTTATCGTCACCATTGGCTGGCGCCTGGTGCCAGTCGCCGATAGCGACGCCGAGGGTAAAAGTCCGCCACGCCCAGGAGGATTACATCGCCGAGGTCAGGGTCGCCGAAAAATCGAGCATGATCGAGCGCCAGCGTGCGCGATCTCGATGCGGACATGGATGAGGCCGACGTCGCCATCGTGGGACTGGTGCGCCGGGGCAAGCGGCTAGCGGGGCGCGCGCGGCGTGAGATTATTCGCGAGGGCGATATCCTGGTGATCGAGGCAGACGCCGAGCACATCGACGCCTTTGTCGGCGCCTTTGGCCTCGAGTATGTCGGTAGCGAAAAATACGGCGGGCAGGCGGCCGAGGGCCTGGCGCTTGATCGAGGCCGTGGTGCCCGAGAATTCGCGCATCGAGGGCCGCAGCGCGCTGAGCATGCGCCTGCTTTACCGGCATGGCATCACCCTGCTCGGGGTATCGCGCCGCGGCAAGACCTTTCGCCAACGCGTGCGCAAACTCGAAACGCGCGCCGGCGACGTGCTGCTGTTGCTGGGACCGCTGGAGCGCCTCGACGACACCGTCAAGTGGCTCGGTTGCCTGCCGCTGAAAGAGCGTGACCTGCAGGTCATACAGCGGCAACAAGGCATTGATCGCGGTCGCGAGTTTCGCGCTGGCGATCGCCGCAGCCACGTTCGGCATCATCCACCTGCCGGAGGCGCTGGCGCTGGTGTGCATGGTCATGGTCGGCTTCAATATCGTGCCGCTGAAGGAAATCTATACATCGATCGAGTGGCCGGTGATCGTGTTGCTGGGTTCGATGATTCCGATCGGCGCCGCGCTCGAGGCGTCCGGCGGCACCGCGCTTGATTGCGCAGCAAGTCATCGATTTCGCCGCCGGTTACGGCCCGCTAGTGGTGTTGGCGCTGTTGATGGTCGTGACCATGACCCTGTCCGACGTGCTCAACAATACCGCCACCGCCGTCATCGCCGCGCCGATCGCGATCGATATCGCCACTCGCCTCGCGGTCAACCCCGACCCGTTCCTGATGGCGGTCGCGATCGCGGCGTCCTGCGCCTTCCTGACGCCGATCGGGCACAAGAACAATACGCTGATCATGGGCCCGGGCGGTTATCGCTTTGGCGATTACTGGCGCATGGGCCTGCCGCTCGAAATCATCGTCATCGCCGTCTCCCTGCCGATGATCCTGCTGGTCTGGCCCTTCTAAACTACCGGGGACAGTATACTTTTCATGATTTTTGGAGCCTTTTTGGGGACAGTATACTTTTCGGCTAAATATACTGTGAAAAGTATACTGTCCCCGAAAATCCTGAAAATACTCTGAAAAGTATACTGTCCCCCTAAATTTCAAAAAGTATACTGTCCCCTTGTTAAGGCCACTTACTAAGCCAGGTTCTACCGATATGACCATCATCAAGCAAGACGACCTGATCGACAGCATCGCCGACGCGTTGCAGTACATTTCCTATTTTCATCCGCTGGATTTCATCCGCGCCATGGACGAGGCTTACCAGCGCGAGGAGAATCCGGCGGCGCGCGATGCGATCGCGCAAATCCTGATCAATTCGCGCATGTGCGCGATGGGTCACCGGCCGATTTGCCAGGACACCGGCATCGTCACCATATTCCTGCGCGTCGGCATGCAGGTGCAGTGGGAAGCCGACATGTCGGTCACCGACATGTGTAACGAAGGCATTCGCCGTGCCTATCTGAACCCCGGCAACGTGTTGCGCGCGTCGATTCTCGAAGACCCCGACGGCAAGCGTAAAAACACCGGCGATAACACGCCAGGCGTGATTCATTACGAAATCGTGCCCGGCGACAGCGTCGAGGTGCACGTCGCTGCCAAGGGCGGGGGCAGCGAAGCCAAATCCAAGTTTGCCATGCTGAACCCGTCCGATTCGGTGGTCGACTGGGTGCTTGGCATGGTGCCGCAAATGGGCGCCGGCTGGTGCCCGCCGGGCATGCTCGGCATCGGCATCGGCGGCACCGCGGAGAAAGCCATGATCCTCGCCAAGGAAGCGTTGCTCGAGCCAATCGACATTCATGACCTGCAGGCACGCGGCGCCAGCAATCGCGCGGAAGAATTGCGCCTGGAACTCTACGACAAGGTCAACCGACTCGGCATCGGCGCCCAGGGGCTCGGCGGGCTGACCACGGTGATGGATGTGAAGGTCAGGGATTTTCCGTCGCACGCCGCCAACAAGGCGGTGGCCATCATCCCCAATTGCGCGGCCACGCGGCATACGCATTTCACGCTGGACGGCAACGGCCCGGCACGACTTGAACCACCGCGACTGGAAGACTGGCCCGAAGTGACGCGCGAGGCGGGCGCGAACGTCAAGCGGGTCAATCTCGATACGGTGACCCGCGAGGACGTCAAAACCTGGAAGCCGGGCGATACCCTGCTGCTGAACGGCAAGATGTTGACCGGCCGCGACGCGGCGCACAAGAAGATGGTCGACATGCTGGATAAGGGCGAGACTTTACCGGTCGATTTGAAGGGCCGCTTCATCTACTACGTAGGCCCGGTCGACCCCATCGGCGACGAAGTGGTCGGTCCTGCTGGCCCCACCACCGCGACGCGCATGGACAAGTTCACCCGCACCATGCTGGAAAAAACCGGTTTACTGGGCATGATCGGCAAGGCCGAGCGCGGCCCGACCGCGATCGAGGCGATTCGCGATCACCAGTCGGTGTACCTGATGGCCGTCGGTGGTGCCGCCTACCTTGTGGCACAGGCAATCAAGGCCTCCAGGGTGGTCGCCTTTCCTGAACTCGGCATGGAAGCGGTCTACGAATTTGAACTCGAAGACATGCCGGTGACCGTGGCGGTCGACCATACCGGCGAGTCGATTCACCAGACCGGCCCCAAACTGTGGGCCGAGAAAATCAGCCAGCGCGAGATCAATTTCCACGCTTGATCACTCTTCAGTCGTTCCGATACGTCGGGCCGCCCGATACGTCGTTCCTGCGCAGGCAGGAACCTTAAGAAGACGCCACCGTTATAAGATTCCCGCCAAGTGATCCGCACCCGGCGGGAATGACTTCAATCTCGGTCGTTCCCCGATGCGTCGGACCGGCGCAGGCAGGGACCTTATGAAGATGCCACCGTTGTAAGATTCCCGCGTACGCGGGAATGACGCCAGTTGACGGGCAATTAATTGTCGGCCGTCGGCTTTGGTTGATTTGCCTTCTGTTGATCTTTCGGCAACTGTTTTTCGGCCTGGTATTCCTGCGCCTTTTTGTCCATCCTGGCACAGGGATCCGCGGCGCCAAACCAGCGATTAAACAGGCCTTTGGCAATGATTGACAGCCCGCCCGTGGCGTAGGCGAATCCGCCCTCGAACATCGCATTTGTCGGGTCTACCCCGAGCCCAGGATTGGCGAGCGTTCCGCTGACACCAATAAATGGATTGACGAAATCGGACACGCTGACGCCGATACCGCTGCGCGCGCTGGTGTCGAAGCGCATACCGATCCGCTCCGTTTTGAGATCGATCTGGCCGTAGGCAAACATGTCCAGCTTGTCGGTCTGCATTACGGCTCCGGGATTGATCTTTGCCACGCCATCAACGATTTCGGCGTAAGCCGCGAAGCAGACGATTTTCGTGTAGGGCTCGCGGGTAACAAACGGGTTAACCGAACTGAGCAGTTCGCTGATAAAATCGCCATACAAACCGAGAGCAACACTGT
>CAWIHJ010000035.1:0-4843 GCA_963835795.1 uncultured Gammaproteobacteria bacterium | reverse complement strand
TGAAAAACTGATTCAACGCCCCAAATCCTGGCAGGACGAAGCCATGCCCAGCGGCAACGCAACGGCAGCCCTCGCGCTTAATCGCCTCGGGCTGTTGACGGGGTCAACGCGATTTACCGATGCCGCACGGCGCGCATTGCAATCGGTCGCCGACAACGTCAATCAGACCCCGCTGCACGCGGCCAATTTTGTCGCCTTGCTGGACATTCTTGAACGGCCTCCACTGCATATCATCGTGCGCGGCGAGGCAAGCGGGTTGCAAGCCTGGCGCAAGCGCCTGTTGCCGCGCCTGAAACCGTTTCAGTCGGCCTATTTCGTCGCCATGGGTGCACCTGATCTGCCAGCTGAGATTGCCGGCAAAATTACCACTGACCGGGTATGCGCGTGGGTTTGTGAGGGGTTTAGCTGCCGCGAACCAATTGATAAAATCGAAGCCCTGTTACAGCTAGTCGACGAATAACACCAGTATCCAGACCACGACCATCAGCGCTATGGCAAGCGCAACCGCGGCCGAACCCATGTCCTTGGCGCGCCCCGCCAATTCATGATGCTCCGCGCCCCTGGCGATCGACCACCGCTTCAATGGCTGAATTGAGTATTTCTACCAGTGGCAATAACATCACGCTGGCGACCAGCAGGGCTTTCTCGATGCCGTTGGCACCGAGATAGAGTCCCAGCGGAACCAGCACCAACGCCAACACCGTTTCCTCGCGAAACGCGGCTTCATGACGCCAGGCAGCCCGCAGACCTTGCCAGGAATACAGGCTGGCCTTGCGCATTCGGGCCAAGCCCTTCAACTTGCTGTCTGCCATTTCGCCTCTTGTCGACCGGGGCGGTGCCCGAATTACTGGTTGCGCCCACGCAAGTGGAGCAACGCCGGATTCACGGGTTAATCCCGCGCACGACTACTCGTCGTCGGCGATGGAATCGCTATAGGCTTCCGCATCGAGCAAATTTTCGAGTTCTTCGGCATCCTCGATCGACATCTTGTACATCCAGCCATCACCGTAGGGATCAGAATTGATATGCTCCGGAGAATCTTCGAGATCGGAATTGACTTCGATAATCTCGCCGGAAATGGGCGCGTAGGTATCGGATGCGGCTTTAACCGATTCGATAACGCCTACCGAATCGCCGGCCGCAACGGTAATGCCCGTTTCGGGTAATTCGACATACACCAGATCACCCAGTAACTCCTGCGCATGATCCGAGACGCCAATCGTCGCAACGCCATCTTCAACCAGCACCCATTCGTGCGAAGATAAAAACTTCAGTTCTGCAGGCACTTCACTCATACATTTTTCCCCTCGTTGGTTAACATGGATTTCCCCTCACGAACAAAGGGGAGTTTTACAACTTCAGCCTTCAACAATTTATTACGCATCTCAACTTCTACATATCCCGACGCGCCGGCGGGAACTCGCGCCATGGCAATCGATTTTTGCAGGCTAGGTGAATAACTGCCCGATGTGATTTCTCCTTCACCTTGCGCAGTCACTACTTTCAAATGATTTCGCAGCACGCCCTTGTCAAGCAAAACCAGCCCGACAAATTTCTGCGGCACACCTTCTGCCTTCTGCTTTTCCAGTGCTGAACGGCCGATAAAGTCGCGCTCGTCGGCCATGGCGACAGTCCAGGCCAGGCCCGAAACCAGCGGGCTGGTAGTTTCATCCATATCGGAACCGTATAAATTCATTCCCGCCTCGAGACGCAAGGTATCGCGCGCGCCAAGTCCACAGGGGGCAACTCCGCCGCCAACAGTTTGTCCCACATTGGGCCGATTTGTTCACTCAGCATCAGGATTTCAAAGCCATCTTCACCGGTATAACCGGTACGCGCGACAAAGCAATCATCGAATTCTGCACCCTGGAAACGGCTCAGTTGCTGCAAGGCTTGCTGCTGGTGTTCGGCGAACAGGGGAATGGATTTCTCGATGGCGCGCGGACCCTGCACCGCGATCATGGCGACATCGTCGCGAAAACGGATATTGAGATCGGAAAAGTTTTCAGCCTGTTTCGCCAACCACGCCAGATCCTTTTCCCGGGTCGCCGAATTGATGACTACGCGATAAAAATTTTCGCGCAGGTAGTACACGATCAGGTCATCGATCACGCCACCCTGCTGATTCAGCATGCAACTGTACAATGCCTTGCCGGGCACAGTCAGTCGCGCTACGTCATTCGCCAACAAATATTGCAGGTAAGCTTTTGCCGGGGCACCACTGACATCGACCACGGTCATGTGCGAGACATCGAACATACCGGCATCGCTACGCACGATTTCGTGTTCGGTAATTTGCGATCCATAGTTGATCGGCATTTCCCAGCCGGCAAAATCTACGAGTTTAGCGCCCGCATCGAGGTGGCACTGATAGAGTGGTGTTTTATTGCCCATGGAACATGTACTCGCAGAAAATAGCGCCGCTTAGCGACAGATCTGGACCAAGGATAGAGCCAGAACCGAGGAATTCAAAGCGTTAATTACAAACCAGGCTACCCTGCTCGCTATCATCTTTCCTGAGATCCTCCACATTGCCGTCCGCTGCGGATGCATTGCTGGCAATGGGTAAAACCGATGATTAGCGCGTCGCCAGGACGGGTTTTTCCGGTAACCGTCAATAGATCCGCCTGGGTAGTCAGGGCAATGTTAGCCGCCAACATTCACCCCATTCAAGTGATGTTTTGCGTCGCTTTACCGACCAGGGAGCGCTTTAACCAGGGCGTTGATTCGAGCAATTGCATCCCCAGGTTGCGCAGTTGGACAGCGCTGCCCTGCTCCAGTCCATAGACCCATTTGAGCGCGCTAAAACTGTTACCTGCAACCCAGGTTTCGCTCTTGCGTTGACGCTCGAAACGTCGCAGCGGCTTTTGCGGAATGCGCTCGCGATACTCGCCGAGCAAGGCTGCACACAATTCGACATCGCTGAAACCCTGGTTGACACCCTGTCCTGCCAACGGGTGCACCGAGTGGGCCGCATCGCCCAGCAACAGAACCCGGCCCTGCAACCAGTGCTCGCAATGATGCCAGCCGAGCGCGAAACTGCGGCGCTCACCGCAGGCGCGAACTCCACCCAGGCGATGTTCGAAGGCATCTCCAAGCGCCGCACAAAAAGCGGCTTCATCGAGGGCTTTTAACTCGTCGTAGAAATCATCATCACAGGACCAGACGATCGAACTCTGGCCGTTAGCCAGCGGCAAAAACGCGAGCGGCCCGGTTGCCAGAAATCGTTGCCAGGCGATATGCCGATGCGGCAACTCGGTATCGACGTTGGCCACGATCGCGGTCTGGCGATAGGAGCCGGCCGCTATCTCGATACCGGCAAGGGTCCGTGTCGGCGAGCCCCTTCCATCCGCGGCGATCAACAAGGCGGTGCTGAGGCAAGGCCCGGATTCGAGGCGCAGCTCGACTCCGCTCGCGTCATTGCTGATCAATGATTCGATGCGATCGGGTCGAAACCAGTCAATGCGCGGATCGGCATCGCAAGCCTGCTGCAGGGTTTGCTGAAGCAGGCGATTTTCGACGATGGCGCCGAGATCGTCGCGCGCCAGATCCACCGCGTCGAAACTGACGCTGGCATTACCGTGCTGATGCCAGATGTGCATCTGCTCATAGGCGCAAACGCGGCTTGCATCGAGCTGCTGCCAGATGCCCAGTTGCTGCAGAATCTGGCGTGAACGCGGACTGATTGCCGACACCCGCAAATCATAGTCCGCAGCTGTTGCGGCGGGCGTCGCGATGACCGCAGCGGGCTCGACCAGGGCCACGCGCATGCCTCGGCCGGCGAGCGCGAGTGCGGCACAGGTACCGACCATTCCGGCACCGGCGATAATCGCATCATAGTCCTGCATACTCACAGGTGGCCTCGCAGCAGGCGGTTGCCGCCAAAGGTCAGCCCCATGCCGGAAAACGCCGCCTGCGTCTTCAGCGCCGGGAGCAGGTCGAGCAGGCCGAGGCCCACGGCACGCGCCTGGCCGAGCATCGGCAAATCGTTGGAAAACAGGTTGACCAACCCGTCGCCATAACGGATAACCTTGCGCTGCTCGCGCACCCGCAGGCGTTCGTATGCATCGCCGAGTGCCGCCATCCCAGCAGCGTCGATATTGTCGGCTGACTGCTCGCACAGCAGTTCGTAAAGGCAGGCGATGTCGCGCAGCGACAGGTTGAAGCTCTGCCCGGCAACCGGGTGCAGGGCGTTCGCCGCATTACCAATCAACAGGCAACGTCCTGTTTACTGTTCTGTTACTGGTTTCAGTTACGTATTGCTGGTGAATGTTGGCGGCTAACATTGCCCTGACTACCCAGGCGGATCTACTGACGGTTACCGGAAAAACCCGTCGCCGTGGCCGCGTCGGTTTTCCCCAGTGCCGACAATGCATCCGCAGCGACGGCGTTGTGGAGGATCTCAGGAAAGATGATAGCGAGCAGGGTAGCCTGGTTTGTAATTAACGCTTTGAATTCCTCGGTTCTGGCTCTATCCTTGGTCCAGGATCTGTGTTAAGCGGCGCTATTTCTGCGAGTACATGTTCCATGGGCAATAAAACACCACTCTATCAGTGCCACCTCGATGCGGGCGCTAAACTCGTAGATTTTGCCGGCTGGGAAATGCCGATCAACTATGGATCGCAAATTACCGAACACGAAATCGTGCGTAGCGATGCCGGTATGTTCACGCTTGCGATAGGCATCAAAATTGTTGACATCTTCATCATTTTCAAGATAATTGTACGTCAGGAATTCATCTGTATCGGTATGAAGTACCCAACTGGCATTGAGGGTCTTTAGTTGGCGCATGCATTGTATGCTGAAATGTTGCTGTCGACGATTGTGACGATGAAAGCGTCCC
>CAWIHJ010000034.1:0-20775 GCA_963835795.1 uncultured Gammaproteobacteria bacterium | reverse complement strand
ATCGTGATGTCGGTCGTGTTAATGCTTGCCTCGATAGTCAGCCTGGTCACCCTGAAACTGAATGTTGGCATTGATTTCACCGGTGGCAGCATCGTCGAAGTCGGTTATCAGCAGGCGGTGGAACTGGAGCCGATTCGTAACGCACTCGAAGGCGCAGGGATTTGGCGATGCCATCGTGCAGCATTTTGGTAGCGCCAGCGAAGTATTGATTCGCCTGGTGCCCGATGCCGACAAGGACAAGGCCGAATTGAGTTCGGAAATTATCGCTTTGCTGGAGAAAACCAGCGATGCAAAAATCGATGTGCGCCGCGTCGATTTTGTCGGCCCGCAAGTGGGCGAGGAGCTGACCGAGGATGGTGGACTTGCGGTGCTTTACGCGCTGATCGCCATCTTGATCTACGTTGCGTTCCGCTTCGAGTACCGTTTTTCGCTGGGCGCGGTTGCGGCCCTGATTCACGACGTGTTGATCACGCTCGGAATCTTCTCGATTCTGCAGCTGGATTTCGACCTGAGCGTGCTGGCCGCGATCCTTGCGGTGATCGGTTACTCGCTCAACGACACCATCGTGGTGTTCGATCGCGTACGTGAAAATTTTCGCAAGATCCGCAAGAAGACGTCGATGGAAGTGGTCAACATGTCGATCAACCAGACCATTTCGCGTACCTTGATGACGTCATTCACTACCTTGCTGGTGTTGCTGTCGCTGTTTTTCCTCGGCGGCGAAGTAATCCATGCCTTCGCCATGGCCCTGATCATCGGCGTTCTGGTGGGTACCTATTCGTCGATTTATGTCGCCACTACCACCGCGCTGGTGCTCGGTATTAGTCGTAGCGACCTGATGTTGCCGGACAAGGAAAGCGAAGAAATGGCACGCCCCTAGACGACGTACGGGAAACATTCTATGCATCTTGATCCTGAATTGATTGATGAATTAAACCTGCTGAAGCGTTTCAGCATGGGTGGACCGGTAGCCATGGATGTGCACGACAATCCCGATCCGGCGGTCGTCGCGGCGGCTGAGCGCATGTTTGCAAAAGGCCTGATAACTGCAGAGGATGGCGGCGAGTTGACCGACGACGGCCGCGCAGCAATCGAGCACATGGAACAGCTGTTGAACCTGCTCGACCCACCGTTAGAACCCATCTAGACAACACAGTCCGACAGCGGTAGAGTGATTTATTGACCTATCCGCCAGCAAAGCAGGGTGGTAAGGTCTGACTCTGGGCCTGTTTTGGTTCGTTTGTGCTGCGCAGCGCTCTGAAATTGAACCGATATCTATGAATTCAACCGCCATTATCGAACTGGTCAGCGGGCATTACCCATGCCCTGGGCAGCTTGCGTTTAGTTTTGGCTGGTGCGCTGGTTCGATCGTGGTGGTAAAGAATGATTGAGCACGGCGACAGGCTGAACGGAAATGAGGTTCTGGTAGTCGATTCCAACCACACGCGCGGACGCTCCTTTCTCGCGGTACTCGGTTTCATCAAGGTCGAGGCGCGGCTGATTACCCCCGACCAGCTGGCGTCCATTCCGCGCCGCGAACTTTACCACTACCTGGCGATATTCAGCATTGGTGACGATGACATCGCGCAGCAGTTTCTCGAGCGCAACCGCCAGGATAATTGCAAGTACCCGGTAGTCCTGCTGGTCGACAAATCCGATCTCAATCTGTTCGAGATCGTGGTACGGCCGCCGTTTATTACCGGGCTGTGTTTCCAGTCGGATTACTATTCGCTGGCGCAGGTACTCGACCAGGCGCGCATGCACAACAAACGCGAGCGGCGCATGCAAACTCGCGAGTGCCAGCCGTTAATCGGCAACAGTAATGCGATCGAACGCATCAACCTGATGATTGATCAGGTCGCCGATACCAATGCCTCGGTACTGATCCAGGGTGATCCCGGCACCGGCAAGGAAGTGATCGCGCGTAATATCCACGCCCAGTCGGCGCGCTGCGACAAACCGTTTGTACCGCTCAACTGTGGCGCGAGTTCCGCGGAGTTACTCGAAGGGGAATTATTTGGATACGCCACGGAAAGCCTGGCCGGGGCGACCAGTCCGCGCCCGGGGCGTTTCCAGCTGGCCGAGGGTGGGGTGCTGTTTCTCGACGAAATTGGTGACATGCCGAACTCGGTGCAAATCAAGTTACTGCGCGTGTTGCAGGATCGTTGTTACGAGAAGGTTGGTAGCAATGAGTTGATCAAGACCGATGTGCGCGTGATTGCAGCAACGCGTCATCGCCTGGAAGAATTGATCGCTGCCGGGCGCTTTCGTGAAGACCTGTATTATCGCCTCAACGTGTTTCCCATCGAAGTGCCGCCGCTTGCCAACCGCAAATCGGACATTCCGCTATTGATCGAGGAGTTGATTACCCGTATCGAACACGATAATCGTGGTTCGGTGCGGCTCAGCAAGAAGGCCATTGAAATGCTGCAACAAAGCGACTGGCCTGGCAATGTGCGCGAGCTGGGCAATTTGATCGAGCGTCTGGCGATACAGTTTCCGCACGGTGTGGTCGATTCGAAAGACTTGCCGGACAAGTATCAGACAATCGTATCCTCCCCGGTTGAAGTGGTGATTGCCGAAACCCTTGAGGGGATAGCGGTAGTGGAAGTAAACCACTTGCCGAGCGACGGTATCGACATGAAGATGTACCTGACGAATATCGAGAAATCGCTGATTCAGCAAGCCCTGTCGAAAACCAATAACGTGGTCGCACGGGCCGCCTCGATGCTGCAGATGCGGCGCACGACACTGGTCGAAAAGATGCGCAAATACGAGATCGACCGCATCGGCTAGCTCGCGGATGCCGGGTTGGTCTAAAGGACGGTCCAGAATCAGACGGATTCACATTTCACGTTAAACGCGGACTGAACTTTGTCGGGTTTGCCAGGGTCATCATACTGGCATTCACGAGGGTGAAGGTTATGGTGACGCGACGGAGATTGATGAAATATGGTCTGCTGGCTACAGCGAGCGCGATGATGCAGCAACCGAACCTGGGTCAGGCGGCACCACCGGGAAACGGCATCGCCGGGCGCATGGCGCCGGAGCTTGCGGTCGATTACTGGATTGACCGCAACGGTGATGACAGCCGCTTTACGCTGGCCGAGCACGCCGGCAAGTGGGTATTCCTGAAGTGCTTCCAGAGCTGGTGTCCGGGTTGCCACTCGCACGGTTTCCCGGCTTTGCAGCAGATATCCCTGGCGCTCGTGGACAACCCCGGTGTTGCCTTCGCCGGTATCCAGACCGTGTTCGAGGGGCACGACACCAACACCGTCGACAAGGTTCGCGAAATTCAGCTGCGCTATGAACTACAGATGCCGATGGGTCATGATCCAGGCCCCGCAGGCGGGCATCCACAAACCATGGTCGATTACCGAACCGGCGGCACGCCGTGGATGATTCTGATCGACCCGCAGCGCCAGGTGGTATTCAACGATTTCGGTATCGACGTCGACAAGGCGATCGCATTTCTGCGCGCACAAACTGCCTGACGCATAAAAAGGCAGGGGCAGTGACGGGCGTTACGCTAAACTGAGCGCGTTTTAAATCCAGCCCCCTGCCGCCGAACCGGCGAGTGCCTGATTGCGCAACAGGGTTTTCCGCAAATGCCGGAATCGGTTCTGGTATTGCAGGTTCGTGAGGGAGTCGACTCGGAGCTTTCACGGGCGATGTGCAGTCTGATCGAAGCGAGTTTTGGCGCGAGTAATAACTGATGCTTGTCATTTAACAAACATTTCGCACTAGACCGGGGTCACCGAGGGATGGTTTAATCGGGACAAAATCGCATTAGCTAGACGGGGAAGTATCCATGGGAATAAATATGACGCTATCCGAGGATGGCGCTCAGGTCACCATTGCCGTGGTCGGCAAGTTTGACTTTCAACTCTACGACGAGTTTCGCGCCTCCTACGCCAACACGGCGGGGAATGGCGTGACTTACATCGTGGACCTGGCGGATACCGATTATCTCGACAGTTCGGCGCTCGGCATGTTATTGCTGTTGCGCGAACACGCGGGAGGTGAAACTTCCGATATCAGAATTACCCAGGCCTCATCGGCCGTGCAAAAAATTCTGGACGTCGCCAACTTCGGCAAACTGTTCGAGTATTGACGAGGTGCCGGTGTGAATTACGCTGAGAAACGTGACTATTTGCGCATGCCAATCGACTGCAGCATGAAGTTTTCGGTGGTGGGCGACGAGCGCGAGTTCAACGGCAAGGTCATTAACATGAGTGACAGGGGTATCTTGTTTACCTCGAAGCAAAAGCTCGAAGTCGGCAACTTGCTATCCCTGGTGCTCGTCGCAAGCCAGGCCGATACGCTCCCCATGCATGCAACCGTCAAGATAGAGCGCGTGCTCAACAACCGCGTGAATTACGAGATTGCCTGCACTTTTCGCCGCAAATTCGAATAGGCTGCAAATTCCGCGCTAGTTCGGCGCGTAGTGGGACCTGACGTAGTCCCTGACCAGTTCGATGAATTCCTGCGCGATGTTATCGCCCTTCAGCGTCACCGTTTTCGCGCCATCCTGGTAAACCGGCGCCACCGGTTGTTCGCCGGTGCCGGGTAAGCTGATGCCGATATTCGCGTGCTTGCTTTCGCCGGGGCCGTTGACCACGCAACCCATGACCGCCACCTTCATCGATTCGACGCCAGGATAGCGGTGCTTCCAGCCGGGCATGGAAGCGTCCAGTTCCTGTTGAATTTGCTGTGCCAGTACCTGGAAGTATTCGCTGGTGGTGCGCCCGCAGCCGGGGCAGGCGGTGACGCTCGGCGTAAATGCGCGCAGGTCCAGGGATTGCAACAGCTGCTGCGCAACTTTGACTTCGCGCTCGCGCGTAGCGCCGGGTTCGGGGGTCAGTGAGACGCGGATGGTGTCGCCGATACCCTGGTTGAGCAGTATCGCCAGCGCCGCGCTGGAGGCGATAACGCCGGGATCACCCATACCGGCCTCGGTCAGGCCGAGGTGCAGTGCGTAGCGACAGCGCTGCGCCAGTGTCTGGTAAACCTCGACCAGGTCGGGTACGCGGCTCATCTTGCAGCTGATCACGATGCGATCGGCGCCGAGGCCGATATCCTCGGCGAAGGCAGCGCTGTTGAGTGCCGATTCGATCACCGCCTGGCGCGTCACCGCTGGCAGCGACTGTGGGTCGGCCAGGTTGGCGTTGCGCGTCAGCATGCCGGCCAGCAATTGCTGATCGAGGCTGCCCCAGTTAACGCCGATGCGCACCGGTTTGTCGTAGCGACAGGCGATTTCGATCATCTCGCTGAACTGTTGATCGCGTTTCTTGCCGTGGCCGACATTGCCCGGGTTGATGCGAAACTTGGCAAGCGCCTGCGCACAGGCATCGTGCTGGGCGAGCAGCTTGTGGCCGTTGAAGTGGAAATCACCCACCAGCGGCACGTGGCAATCCTGCTGCCGCGAGCTGTTCGACGATGTGCGGCACCGCGCGCGCTGAAGCGTCGTTATTGACCGTGATGCGCACCAGCTCCGAGCCGCTATCGTGCAGCAGCTTGACCTGGGCCACGGTCGCAGCGATATCGGCGGTATCGGTATTGGTCATCGACTGCACCACGATGGGCGCACCGCCACCCATGGTAACGCCGGCGATGTCGACGCGATGTCTTTGACTGCTTTGATTCATGAATATCCGTGCCTCGGCAAATCGGCGCCTATAGTAAAGAACAATGCCCGCCAGTGAAAGCACTACGCCGTTCGCGAGCGGGATACTGGCAGTAAACACCCGCGCCTGTCGATTGGCTGCCACAGGTTTCACAAATGGGTTAAAAGCATTAGAATTCGGGCCTGATTTTATGCCGGATTACCCGTGTTAAACCAGGTTAACGTAATTGCCTTCGATCTCGACGATACACTGTGGCCGTGTATGCCGACGATTAAGTCGCGCCGAGACAAGTTCTCTATCAATGGTTGCAGCGACCACTACCCGCGCATCACCGATGGTTACGATGCCGAGCAACTGGTGGCCTGCCGCCGTGAATTCAGCGCCCGCGAGCCGCGTTATGCCATCGATATGACCGGCATGCGCCTGGATTTTCTGCAGCACCTCGGTGAATTACACGATTACGACGGCGAGCAGCTGGCGCGTAATGGTTTCGACGTGTTTTTCGAAGCCCGTCAGCAGGTCGAATTTTACGCTGACGTGCTGCCTAGCCTGCATCGCCTGCAGCGCAGATTTCGACTCGGCGCTATCAGTAACGGCAACGCCAGCGTCGACCACGTGGGGCTTGGCGCATACTTTGAACACACCGTGAGCGCATCGGATGTGATGGTGGCGAAACCCGACCCGCTGATTTTTCAGCACCTGGCCAGCCGTTTCAGGGTGGCACCCGAGGAAATCCTGTACGTCGGTGATCATCCGGTCTACGACGTGGTCGGTTCCATCGATGCCGGATACCACGCGGTGTGGATCAATCGCGAGGGCTGCCCAGTGGCCGCAACATTTGCCTGAACCGATACACGAAGTTGGCGATTTGCGACAACTGGAAGCCTTGCTTGGTGAACCCGCCGGAGGTCACTAGAGCGCTCCAGCCGGTACCGTGATGATATTGGGGTTGAATCGCTAGTGGCGTAGAATTTCGCTCATTTTGGCGCTCACCTTTGCTGCCAGCAGCGGTTGTGCCAGCGCAGTCGGGTGAATGCCATCCTCCTGCATCAACGCCGGGTCACTGGCGGCGATACCATCGAGAAAGCGGGGCAGGTAGTGAATCCCGGTTTCGCCGGTAATCTGATCGAAAATTTGCTGGAAGCGCGCATTGTAGGCCGCACCCAAATTGGGCGGCATGCGAATGCCGATCAGCAGTACCGTGACCGACTGCTGTTCGGCGAGGCGCACCATCTGCCGCAGGTTGTCGGTACTCTGCCTGAAGCCGAGTCCGCGCAACCCATCGTTGCCGCCGAGTTCGATGATCAGGTGGCTGGGCTGGTGCTGGCTCAACAGGCCGGGCAGGCGTTGCAATCCACCGAAGGTGGTTTCACCGCTAATACTGGCATTGATGACGCTTGTTTGCGGAAAACTTGCCCTTATATTGGTGCTGAACAACTGCGTCCAGCCCCGGTCTATGGGAATATTGTGGGCGGCGCTCAAACTGTCACCCAGGATCAGAATCTTGACTTGCGCATGCGCGGCGTCAGCGACACCGTGAATGCCAAGCAAAATGAAAAGGAATATGGCTGAAAACAATCTCTGCATTGCGTTAAATCAGGTCGGCAAGACCGTGGATACTCCGGAAGGAACACTCGATATTCTGGAGAATATATCACTTCAGGTCGAATACCAGGAAGCACTGGTTATCAAGGGTGCCTCCGGATCTGGAAAAACTACCTTGCTCGGCTTGATGGCCGGGCTGGACCAGGCGAGTTCGGGCGACATTATCCTCTTCGGGCACAACCTGACGCGCATGAACGAGGAGCAACGCGCTGCCGTGCGCGCCGCCAGGGTCGGTTTCGTTTTTCAGTCGTTTCACCTGGTTCAGGGTGCCACCGCGCTGCAGAACGTCATGCTGCCGCTGGAGTTGAGCGGCAGCAGCGATGCCCATGGACTGGCGCTCGCCAGCCTGCAGCAGGTTGGCCTTGAATCCCGCATCGACACCCTGGTGGAACACCTGTCGGGCGGCGAACAGCAGCGTGTCGCTATCGCGCGCGCCTATGCAACGAACCCGCGCGTGCTGTTTGCCGACGAACCCACCGGTAACCTTGACGCCACTACCGGGCGCCAGATTGCCGACCTGATGTTTGACCTGCGCGACCAGTCGGGCACCACGCTGGTGCTGGTGACCCACGAGGCCGAATTGCTCGACCGCGGCGACCGCCAGATCCTCATCGAAGCCGGCAGGCTGGTGACCGGTGAATCCGCGATGAATAATCCGTAATGAAAATGAAGCGCGCCGCCCTCCACGCGTACTGGCTGATGTTTATCGCCAGTGTCATTACGGTTGCCATTGTTACCTCCAGTCAATTGATCACCGACCGTATCGGACTGCTGCTGGATCGCCAGGCCAGCGAATTGCTGGCTGCGGATCTGCTGCTGGAATCAAATCGCGAATTCGCCGTCGACTATCGGCAGCAGGCTGTCGCACGGGGATTACAGGTTAGCCATAGCACCAGCCTGCGCAGCGCGATTTTCATCGACGACGAACCGCGCCTGGTTGCGCTGAAGGCGGTGGATAGCCGTTACCCCTTGCGCGGTCGGCTGGAAACGGCTGCCGCATTAACCGGGCCCCGGCAAGTTACCGCGGAGATACCGGCTGCGGGTGAAGTCTGGGTCGACAGCAAACTCGTGGAGTTGCTGGGTAGCGAAATTCAGCTCGGGGAAAAATGGTTTCGCGTGAGCCGGCTGCTGACTTACGAACCCGATCGCGGCGGTGCGATTTTCAACCTCGCGCCGCGGATTTTGATGAATCTCGAGGACCTGGCTGATACCCGGCTGGTGGTTCCGGGCAGTCGGGTCAAGTATCGAATGATGTTCGCCGGGGATGCCGGCGCAGTCATCGATTTTAAAATCTGGTTGATACCCAGCATCCAGCCCGGCGAAGAAATTCAGGATCTCGAAAATGCGCGGCCGGAAATGCGCAGCGCACTGGAAAACACGCGCAAGTTCTTCGCGCTGGCGATCGTGTTGACGCTGGTCATCGCGATGGCGGCAATCGCCATTACCGCCCGTTACACCGCCAACCAGGAAGCTTCCAAGGTCGCGATGCTGCGGGCCTTCGGCGTATCCCAGTTGAGCTTGCTCAAGTACTACCTGCGCCAGCTCGGCACCTTGTGGATCGCCGCAACCGTCGTCGGAATCGGCGTCGGCTGGTTCACGCAATTTCCGCTGCAATGGGTACTGGATGGCTGGTTTGGCAAGACCTTGCCGCAGCTGAACAGCCCGCGGCCCTATCTGACCGCGGCCCTGGTTGGCCTGATTGCGCTCGGCGGGTTTTCGCTGCCCTACCTGGTCAATGCGACGGCAACACCACCGATGCAGGTGCTGCGAACCGCGGTTGGCCAGCGCTCGTGGGTGCGGGGTTTGCTGATTTCGGTTTCGGCGATTGTCGCCGTATTCGCGGTGCTGATGATCCTCATGCAGAGTTCGCTGTTGGCGGTTGCCACGCTGGCCCTGGTACTGGTCTGTGCGCTGGTTTTACCGCTGATGCTGGCGTGGATGGTACGCCTTTTGTTGCTGTCATCGCGGCGGCAGTTCTGGTTACGCCAGTACCTGTTGAGCCGCCTGCGCGCCACCTCGCGCGGCGCCATTTACGTGATGTCCGGTTTCAGCCTGGTGTTGATCTCCATTCTGCTCATTGCGGTGGTCAAGGAAGAAATACTCGGTGACTGGCAAGCTCAATTGCCGGACGACATCCCCAATTATTTCCTCGTCAATATTCGCAGCGACGATGTCGCCGGTATCGATGATTTTCTCAGGCAGCGCGGTATTGAATCCTCGCCGCCCTATGCGCTGGTGCGCGGGCGCATGGCGCAGATCAACTCGGTGGATGTCGACAAGATCGATTTCCGTGACCCGCGTGCATCGCATTCGGTGACGCATACCTACAACATGACATTCACCGATGTCCTGCCGGATCAGAATCAAATCGTCGCGGGCCAATGGCTAAGCGCCAGCGACGCGCTGGACCAGGTTTCGGTGGAGCAGGGCATGGCCGAGCGCCTGCAACTCGAACTCGGCGACCGGCTCACCATGACCGTGGGTAGCGAGCGATTTGAGGCGACGGTCACCAGTATTCGCTCCGTGGTGTGGGAAAACTTCAAGCCCAATTTTTACCTGATTGCAAATGCCGAATTGATCCGCTCGTTTCCGCAGACCTGGTTGCTGAGCGCCTTGATCGACGATGCGGCTAAAGTGCATTTGAAGGAGTTGCTGCAGCGTTATCCCTCGGTGACCCTGCTCGACATCAGTGAAATCATGACGCGCGTTCGTGCCATCGTCGACAGGGCATCGGTTGCCCTGCAATTCTTTTTCCTGTTTGCACTGGCCTCGGCTGTCATCGTGTTGCTCGCCGCGATGCAGACCGGCAGGCACGAACGCGAAGTCGAATCGGCACTGCTGCGTGCGCTCAGCGCCAACACCGGCCAGTTGTATCGGGTGCACGTGTTCGAGTACAGCTTGATGGGCCTGTTGATCGGATTTTTCTCCGCCGCGTTTGCCAGTGTCGCCGGCTGGGCGATCAGCGAGTACTTTTTTGACATCGAGTTTCAGCTGTCGGCGCGGGTCTGGGTTTACAGCCTGCTATCTGCCTGCCTGGTGATTGACTCTCGCCGGGACGCTGGTCAGTCGCAGGGTCTATAATGTATCGCCGATGAAAGTATTACGCTCCTGACGCAACCATGGTGACCACAACCGACGATCAATCATTCGTTGACCTTGCTACCCAGCGATTTGGCTGGGACGAGCAGCTTGCGCTTGCCTTCGATTATGCCAGTAATGCCGGCCAACTCGACAAGAAACGGCCGCGCAGCATCGATGTTGCCCAGCGTGTTATCGGCCTGGGTCTGGATCGTGACGCGGTGATTGCCACGCTGCTGAGCGACCCGGGATTACGCAAGCAACTCGACATGGTGCAGATCGAAGCGCAATTTGGCGAAACCATTACGCGGCTGACGCGTGGCGTCAACCAGCTGAATACCTTGAAGGAAGGCAAGCAGACGCGCCTCGATAGCCCTGAGCAGGTTGAACGACTGCGCCGCCTGTTGATGGCGATCATCAGCGATGTGCGCGTGATGCTGATCAAGCTGTGCTACCGCGTCGAGCGTTTGCCGTTGCTCAAGTTCGATGATTACGAGCAGCGCCGCTGGATCGCGCAGGAAACCCTCGATATCTTCGCGCCGCTGGCGAATCGGCTCGGCATGGGATTGCTCAAGTGGGAGCTGGAAGACCTTGCCTTTCGTGCGCTGGAACCACAGGCCTACAAACGCATCGCCAAATTACTGGAAGAAAAGCGCAGCGAGCGCGAAGCCTTCATCAAGCGTTTTTGCGACCGCCTGGATAAAATGCTGCGGGAGCAGGAAATCAAAGCCAGCGTGCAGGGCCGGGTCAAGCACATCGTCAGTATCTGGCGCAAGATGCAGCGCAAGAATCTCGAATTTCACGAACTGTTCGACGTGCGCGCGGTGCGCATACTGGTGGACAGTGTTGCGGATTGCTACGCGGTGCTCGGTATCGTGCACACCACCTGGCAACACATTCCGCAGGAGTTTGACGACTACATCGCCAACCCCAAGGCAAACGGTTACCAGTCTTTGCATACCGCGGTGGCGGTCGACGAGGGCAAGATCGTCGAGGTGCAGATCCGCACCCGCCAGATGCACGAGAATTCCGAGCTGGGCGTCGCCTCGCACTGGCGCTACAAGGAAGGCTGCGCCTGGATCAGCGCATGGAATCGAACATCGCGCAAATGCGCGATCTGTTGCAGGGTTCGGCGGAAGAGGTGTCGGATGCAATCTCGGAAATTTCGACCGAAGTGTCCAATGACCGGGTATACGTGTTTACCCCGACTGGCCAGATTGTCGATATTCCGCAGGGCGGCACACCGCTCGATTTTGCCTACAGCATTCATTCGGAAGTCGGTCATCGCTGCCGTGGCGCCAAGGTGAACGGACGTATTGTCAACCTGACCACGGTGTTGGAAACCGGCGACGAAGTCGAGATACTGACGACCAAGGAAAGCCGGCCGAGCCGCGACTGGATGAACAAGAACCTGGGTTTCATCAAGTCGGCCGGCACCCGCTCCAAGGTGCGCAACTGGTTCAACCACCAGGATTTCGAGCAGAACCAGCTCGACGGCAAGTCGATATACGATCGCATGCTCGGCAAATACTCGATTCATCACGTCGATCTGAAACAACTGGCTGCGCATTTCAAGCGCAAGGACAGCGACCAGTTTTTTGCCGATATCGGGCGTGGGCTGATCACCTCGGCGCAGATGCTGGGCTACCTGCAAACCGAACCAGAGCGGGATCCATTTCGCAAAATCAAGAAGGAGAGCAAGGCGCCGTCGTCGCGGGATGAAGTCAGCATTCACGGGGTGGGTAACCTGCTGACCCAGTTTGCGCGCTGCTGCAAGCCGGTGCCCGGCGATGCCATCGTTGGTTTTATCACCATCAACAGCGGCATTTCGATCCACAAGCGCAGTTGTTCGAACATACTGTCGTTGCCGGAAGAAAAGCACCAACGACTGATCGAAGTCGAGTGGGGTCAGCAGGCAGGCTCGGTCTACCCGGTCGAAATCAGCATGATCGCCTACCAGCGTACCGGGTTGATGCAGGACATCAGCACGATACTCGCCAATCTAAAGGTCAATCTGCTGAGCATCAATTCCACCACCAACCAGGACGAACAACTGGTGCACACGCGCATGACCATCGAAATTCACAGTGTCGATGAACTGGTGGTGATCATCGACAAGTTGTCACAACTGCCTAACGTCCAGGAGGTCAAACGCCTTGCCTGAACAGGGTCAAACTGCAAGCGTCGCGGCGCGCGCGCAAGGCAACCCCGGCGAGCGCCTCGAACGGCGTTTTTGCATCGCGCCGATGATGGATTGCTCGGATCGCCATGCACGCTATTTCCTGCGCCTGTTCTCTAGCCGCATTCTGCTCTACACCGAAATGGTGACGGCCGCCGCAATCCTGCACGGCGATCGCGATCCACCTGCTCGGATTCAATCGCGAAGAACATCCGCTGGCGGTCCAGCTGGGTGGTTCCGACCCGGAGCAATTGTTCCGGGCGGCGCAGATATGCGCGGAATACGGCTACGATGAAATCAACCTGAATTGTGGCTGCCCGAGCGACCGGGTGCAGTCCGGCCAGTTTGGCGCCTGCCTGATGGATGATCCGGGGCTGGTTGCCGAGTGCGTTTCGGCGTTGAAGTCAGCGAGCGACCTGCCGGTGACGGTAAAGCATCGCACCGGGATCGATCAACAGGAGGACTACGATCGTTTTGCCGGCTTCGCCGAGGTCCAGATCGATGCGGGCGCACAAGCCCTGATCGTGCATGCGCGCAATGCCTGGCTACAGGGCTTGAATCCGAAGCAGAATCGCGAGATTCCCCCGCTCAAGTACGACTGGGTGTATCGGCTCAAACAGGACTTTCCGCACTGTGAAATCATCATCAACGGGGGCATCAACAGCCTCGAGGCCAGTCTCGATCATTTGCGCCTGGTGGACGGTGTCATGCTCGGACGCGAGCCCTATCGCAACCCGTATATGCTGCATAATGTCGATCAGCTTATCTTTGCCGAGGCGCAAGGCGAAGTGCCAGACCGGATCGCGCTTTTGCATCGCATGTATCCCTACATCGAGGCGCAGCTGGTCAAAGGGCAGCCATTGACGCGCGTGGTTCGCCACCTCGTCGGGCTGTTTCATGGCGAACCCAACGGGCGACGCTGGCGTCGCTATCTCAGCGAAAACGCCTACCGCAAAACTGCCGGCATCGAAACCCTGCAGCAGGCGGAGCGCCTGCTACACTAGAGAAATCTGTCCGGAAATACCTCGCTACATGCGGAAAAACCTGCGCTACGCAATCCTGTTACTGATCCTGTTATTCGTTGCCGTCAACGAGGCGGTACTGAAGATGCGTTCGACCAGTTGGGAGCGGCCACTCGAAGTGCACATCTATGCGATCAGTGGCGACGGTCGCGCCGCCTCGGAAGCGTATGTGAATGCGCTGACGTTCGCGGATTTCAAGCCGATGGAAAATTTTGTCAACAGCGAAGCAAAGCGTTACGGGTTGACCTGGGATGCTATCGAAGTCACCTTCCACGGTCACCTGGACTCACATCCACCGCAACCGCCTTCCGGGCGTAACATAATCGAAAATATCTGGTGGAGTTTGCGTTTTCGCGCCTGGGCCTGGCATCGCGGCTGGACCAGCGAAAACGCCTCGGGTGATGTCGAACTGTTCGTCAATTACTACGATACCGAGACTTCCAGTTCGCTGCGTCATTCTGTCGGTTTGCAGGGTGGCTTGATTGGCATTATCAACGCTTTTGCGGAAAAGTCCTATCGAGGCTCCAACCAGGTGGTGATCATTCACGAATTGATGCACACCCTGGGCGCAAAGGATAAATACGACGGCGCCAACATGCCGTTGTTTCCAGAAGGTTATGCCGAGCCGTTTCGCCAACCGCGCTATCCGCAGCGCAAGGCCGAGATCATGGGTGGACGGATACCGCTGACCGCGCTGCAATCTAAAATGCCGGAACGGCTGCGCGATGTCGTCATCGGCGTCTTTACCGCGGCCGAGATCAATTGGCCGGTGAACGCACCTTGACGATGTTTTGCTGGTCTGGCCCTGAACACTGCACCGGTATCCCGGGATCTGGCGTAGCTGAACAAGTCGGCGCGGGGCTAGGTTCGCAGGTAAACGTAGCTGGCGCCACCGGCGCCGTCACGTGCCTGGGCGGGGCACCAGCCGAGCACCTGCGACTGCTCGGACAACCAGTGCTTCACCAGGGGTTTTATCACCGCTTCGCTGGAGGAACGATAGCCCTGGCCGTGGATGATGAGAATCATGCGGAAACCTCGTTGTAGCGCGTCTGCCAGGAATTCCTCCAGCAGCGCCAGCGCTTCGCCCTGGCGATAACCGTGTAAATCGACAGTGGATTCGGGGCGGATCGCTCCCTGGCGAATCCTGCGCTGCAGCTTGATCTGCATACCGCTATTGAAGTGGCTGTCCATTACCGAAGAAGGTATCGATGGCGCGCCCGAATGACTGACGTCCGGCCTGTTCTGCTGTTGAGACTGGATTTTAACGATCGGTCGGGTGGATTTGCGCTGCTGGTAAACATTGATACGGTCGCTGCGCAGACGTTTCACTCCGGGCAGCAGCCGGGCCATTTCCGATTCGTCGTCAGCGCTCATTGTGATATCCGCGGGGAAGTGTCTATTTTTGGCAATAATATCCGAAAATGCTCTCGAACCTGTATTCAAATCATATAGAATCCCTCCCCGATGCACATTCTGATAACCAATGACGACGGCTACACAGCCACTGGCATAAATGTCCTGACTGAAGAACTGGCCAAAGTGGCCGATGTTTCGGTGGTGGCGCCCGATCGCAACAAGAGCGGCGCCAGTAACTCGCTGACGCTGGAGCGGCCGTTGCGGGTGAAATCCCTGCAAAACAATCATTATCACGTCGACGGCACCCCTACCGATTGTGTACACCTCGCGCTGTCCGGTTTGCTTGAATCGCTACCCGATATGGTGGTTTCCGGTATCAATGCCGGAGCGAATCTTGGCGATGACGTGTTGTACTCGGGAACCGTGGCTGCCGCGATGGAAGGTCGTTACCTCGGGTTGCCCGCCATTGCGGTGTCGCTCGCAGGACCGGCGCGCCATTTTGACAGTGCCGCCCAGATTACCCGGCGCGTGGTCGAGCGGCTGGTTCTGCAGCCATTGCCGGACGATACTCTGTTGAACGTCAACGTCCCCGACTTACCGCTCGAACAAATCACCTCGATCCAGGCCACTCGACTCGGATTTCGCCACAAGTCCGAGCCGATGATTCAACAGTCTGACCCCTACGGACGCCCGCTTTACTGGGTGGGACCACCGGGGGAGGCGCAGGATGCCGCCGAGGGTACCGATTTTTACGCCCTGGAGCAGGGCATAGCGTCGGTCACGCCGATGCAGATTGACCTGACACGCCATCACGGGATCGCGCCGCTGCAACAATGGCTGGATGCATTGTGAGTCAGCCCGACGTCACCATCAGGGCATTGGCATGACGTCGCAACGCACCCGCGATCGCCTGATCAATCGGCTACAGCAACAGGGTATCAACGACGATCGTGTGCTCGATGTCATGCGTCGCGTACCGCGTCATATATTCGTCGACGAAGCGCTTGCGCACCGCGCCTACGAAGATACTGCGTTACCGATCGGATATGGTCAGACGATTTCGCAGCCCTACATCGTCGCGCAGATGACGCAGTTGTTACTGCAGGACGGCATGCCATCGTCGGTGCTCGAAATCGGCACCGGCTGCGGTTACCAGACCGCAATTCTGGCCAGTATATTCCCGCAGGTTTACAGCGTCGAACGCATCGAAGCCCTGTACCTGCAGGCGCGTCAGCGGCTCGCCGAACTGGAGCTCTACAATGTGCAATTGCGTCACACCGACGGCAGCGCCGGTTGGCCGAACCCGAGCTATCAATTCGACCGCATCATTATGACCGCGGCCTGTACCGAAATTCCGCAGGCGCTGATCGCGCAATTGAGGCTGGATGGAGTTATGGTGTTGCCTTTTGACAACGGACGCGATCAGACCTTGATGAAAATAACTCGCAGACGTGACGGCCTGGTCAGCGAAGAGCAGGGTAAGGTCATTTTCGTGCCGCTGTTACCCGGTCTGGAATAGTGGCGATGTTTGAATCCCTATACCAGGGCGTCATGCGCTTTTCGCTGCGCCGAGAAGCGCCCTATTACCTGTCGCTATTGAGTTTCGTGGAATCCTTTATCCTGCCGTTTCCGCCGCCGGACGTCATGCTGGCGCCGATGTCGCTGGCGCAGCCATCCCGGGCGATGCACTTTGCGACGCTGACCTTGTTATTCTCGGTGCTTGGCGGTCTCGTTGGTTACCTGATTGGCGCCTTCCTGTTTGATGTTGCCGAGCCTTATATCATTGCCTGGGGCTACCAGGCCCGTTTCGAAACGGTTACTACCTGGTTTGAAGACTGGGGTTTCTGGGCTGTTCTGGTGGCCGGGTTTTCGCCGGTGCCCTACAAGATCTTCACCATCTCGGCGGGTGTATTGAGCCTGGCTTTGCTGCCATTTGTGCTGGCCTCCATACTGGGCCGAGGCGCGCGTTTTTTCCTGGTGGCCTGGTGCCTGGCGAAATTCGGGCCTGCCATCGAAGCTAAACTGATGCGCTACGTGGAGTACATTGGTTGGACGGTGGTCGGGCTGCTCACGCTGGCCATTATCATCTACTACTTTTAATCGCTTGCGGTTCGAAGATGAAATCGGCCATTGCCTACCTGATTACCGCGTTGTTGCTGGTATCCTGTGCGGCAGGTAATCCAGCGCAAAAGGGGTCGCGCGGCGCCGGTTGGTATACGGTGAAACCGAGTGATACGCTCTACGCGATCGCCTGGCGTTACGGCCTGGATTCGCAGCAACTGGCCCACTGGAACCAGATCGATCTCGATTCACCGATACATCCTGGGCAACGGCTGCGTCTGATAAAACCCGCAAACCTGCCTGCCCAGGCGAAGGGTAGCGGGGCTACAGTTGCCGGGACCGGGAAGAAGTCGACCACGAGTCAGGTCGAACCATCCTCTGGCGGTAGCGCTCAGCCGATGACTAGCGCTAATCCGAACAAATGGCTATGGCCTACTGCGGGGAAACCACTCAATACCTTTCTGGCGACCCGGCTTGATCGGCGTGGCATCGATATTGCCGGTACCGCGGGCCAGGCGGTGATCGCGGTTGCCGATGGCAAGGTGGTATATAGTGGTAATGGTTTGGTCGGTTATGGTAATCTGATCATTATCAAACACAGCGAAACCTATTTGAGCGCTTACGCTTATTGCCAGCAAAGACTGGTTGAGGAAGGGGTGTCGGTCAAGGCCGGCAGGCAGGTGGCGACGATGGGATATAAAGACAATGTCGCCCAATTGCATTTTGAAATTAGACGAAATGGTAAGCCGGTAGATCCGTTAAAGTATCTGCCAGGTCAATAGGAAAACTCCCGAATGACAAAATCGACCGATAAGTCACTTATCGAAGACACCGAAATCGCGGCGGAGGATCTGGTCGAAGACCTGGCCGACGATGAAGATGCCGTTGAGCTGAATGCCGACAATGCAGATGATGACGCAACCGATATCACGGCCGTTGCCGGCGATGCCGATGACGACGACACCACCGATGCCGATGGCAAGAGTTTTGTCGAAAGGCGCAAACCCGTCGACGTTGACCGGCGCAAGACCACCACGCGGCGTGCGACGGACGCCGATCCCACGCGCTTATACCTGAAAGAAATCGAAGTGTCACCGCTGTTGACGGCGGAAGAAGAGGTGTATTACTCGCGGCTGTCGTTGAAAGGTGATATTACGGCGCGCGACAAGATGATCGAATGCAACCTGCGCCTGGTCGTCAAGATCGCGCGGCGTTACATGAATCGCGGGCTGGCATTGCTGGACCTGATCGAAGAAGGCAATCTCGGTTTGATTCGTGCAGTGGAAAAGTTTGATCCGGAACGCGGCTTTCGCTTTTCAACCTATGCCACCTGGTGGATCCGGCAAACCATCGAACGCGGTTTGATGAACCAGACGCGTACCATCCGTTTACCGATTCACGTCATCAAAGAGCTCAATACCTACCTGCGTGCGGCGCGCAAGCTGACCCAGGAATTGAACCGCGAAGCCACCGCCGAAGACGTGGCCAAGTTGCTGAAAAAGCCGGTCAAGGATGTCGAGAAAATGTTCAAACTGGCGGATCGCGTCTCGTCCTTCGACATACCGATGGGCGGCGAAGGCGAACGTCCGTTACTCGATGTCATCCCCGACGAAAACAATACCGATCCAGCCAGCATCCTGCAGGACGAGTCGGTGATGCAGCATCTGGACAGCTGGCTCGACGAACTCGACGAAAAACAGCGCGATGTCGTGGTGCGTCGATTCGGTCTGCGAAATCACCCACGCGGTACGCTCGAAGAAGTCGGCCTCGAACTCGGCGTAACGCGTGAACGCGTGCGCCAGATTCAGATGGATGCCTTGCGCAAGCTACGGCGCATCCTCGAACACAGCGGCTACTCGCGCGAAAACATCATCGAAGAATAAGGCTGCCGCCGCCTGAGCCAACCAGCGATATCTGCCCAGGGACAGATCTGCGAGGATCAGGTCGCCAGGATGATTGCGGCTGTCACCGCGCGATCTTCGGCAACCAGGATGTTGAAGGTACGGCACAGCGCGCCGTTATCCATGACTTCGAGTCCGATGCCACGCTCACCGAACAGGCCGAAGATGCGCGCCTCGGGAAATTGCTGCCGGGGCCCGGTACCGAGTAATACCACCGCCGGTTCCGATTCGAAAATCGGCGCCAGACTATCCGCGTCCAGGTCGCTGATTGAGCTTACCGGCCAGGGGCTGTGCATCGAATCGGCAGTCAGGATGAGGCTCTGCTGATACACGGTTTCGTTGATGGACACCGTTTGGTCACTGTAGGACGTGATGCGATGACGGCTGGTAACGATATCTTCGGCGAGTGGCATAAGGCGCAGAATAATGTAAAACCCGATGTCCGATCAACGGCGCTGTGCGGCTCTGGCCGGTTGACAGCTGGGTGATACATTTCTTAATGTTGCGCGTTCGCAAATTTCCGCTGAAACTCTTCTGGAGAACCGGATTGAAACCGGTAAAACTGGGTTTATTGGGCGTTGGCACCGTGGGTGCCAGCACCGCGAATGTACTGAAGAACAATGCCGCCGAAATCGCTCGTCGCGCGGGCGCAGCATTGAAATCATCCAGGCATCGACGGCGTTCGATTGCCGTCCGGAATGCCCGAGGGCTGTGGCAATATCGAGCTGGTCGCCGATCCCTTCGAGGTAGTCAATAACGCCGAAGTCGATATCGTTATCGAACTCATCGGTGGCTACGATCCGGCGCTGGAACTGGTGATGCAGGCGATCGACAACGGCAAACACGTCGTCACCGCCAACAAGGCGCTGATCGCGCTGCACGGTAACGAGATTTTCGCCGCAGCCCAGCGCATGGGCGTCAACGTGGTATTCGAGGCTGCCGTGGCCGGCGGCATCCCGATCATCAAATCGATTCGCGAGGGCTTGAGCGCCAACCTGATCGAATCGGTTGCCGGGATCATCAACGGCACCGGCAATTTCATTCTCACCGAAATGCGCGACAAGGGCCGCGACTTCGACGACGTGCTGCGCGAGGCACAGGATCTGGGTTATGCCGAGGCGGATCCGACCTTTGACGTCGAAGGCATCGATGCCGCGCACAAGCTATGCATCCTGTCGTCGATTGCATTTGGCATTCCTCTGCAGTTCAACGCGGTATACACCGAGGGCATCAGCAATATGTCCACCGAAGACGTGGTGTATGCCGGCCAACTCGGGTATCGCATCAAGCATCTCGGCATTGCCCGGCGTACCGACAAGGGCATTGAAATGCGGGTGCACCCGACCCTGATTCCGGAAAAACGCCTGATTGCCAACGTCGACGGCGTCATGAACGCAGTCCTGGTGCAGGCCGACAAACTGGGACCGTCGCTCTACTATGGCGCCGGGGCCGGCGCCGATCCGACTGCATCGGCGGTCGATAGCGGACATTATCGATGTCGCGCGCACCATCACCACCGACGCGCAGAACCGGGTGCCGCACCTCGCGTTTCAGCCGGATCAGATCGTCGATATTCCGATTTTGCCGATCACCGAGGTGCACACGGCTTTTTACCTGCGCATGCGCGTCGAAGATCGTCCCGGCGTGATGGCCGAAATTACCCGCATCATGGGTGACAAGGACATCTCGATCGAAGCGATTCTGCAAAAGGAACCCGAAGCAGGCGTGACGCGCGCGACCATCATCATGCTCACGCAGAAAATACGCGAACAGCAGATGGTCGACGCGATCGATGCCATTACCGGGCTCGAGTCAGTGCACGGTGAGGTGCATCGTATTCGTGTCGAGACCCTGGATGGTGATTGATTTCACTGCAGGCCCGAAGTGCCAGATGTAAATATCGTAAAACTGCCGCGCGCGGACCTGGTGCAATTGCAGGCGCTGCT
>CAWIHJ010000033.1:0-13260 GCA_963835795.1 uncultured Gammaproteobacteria bacterium | reverse complement strand
TGTCCTTTTCGCTGAAGCTGCCGCTGTCGATGCGCGCGATGGCGATCGAATCGCCGCTGTCGAGCGTCGCCAGCAGGTAGTTGATGATCTTCTGCGCCTTGTCCATTTCCGCGGTGTAGGTGCCCGAGGTGTCGAGCAACAGGTACACCGCGCGCGCCTTCGATTGCGGTTCGCTGCAGGCGGCGAGGCCAAGCGACATCAACGCCACCAGGGTTAACAGAATCGGGTTTCTCATGACTTTTCCTCCACGACGTATTCGACAGCGCTTTCATCTACACGCATCTCCTTGCGTAGCCTGGCGCTGGTCACCATTCGCTCGATGCCCAGCGGCAACATGATCAACAGGTCGTACAGGCTGATCAGCATCTGGCTGAGATGACGCGCCGTACTGCCGACCAGCCGCGCGCCGAGCGCCAGCAGGTGGATGAAAGCGAGTGCCAGCATGCCGAGCACGGTGCGCAGCGAATGAATAAAGGATTCCAGCGGAATGGCGACGAAGGCCAGCGCAAACGGCAGGATGAAGCCGAGGACCATCTGCCCGATGGACGGTATCCAGCGGAACGAGGCCTCGACGACAATGCCGCCGGCCAGCGACTGCGTCAGCGCCTCGCGGTCCAGCGCCAGCAGATCGCGCATGTAGGCGAGCGACGCTTCCACCGTGGCCAGTATCGCGAGGATGGCGAAGGTGATGACGATCATGCGCTTGCGCATGCTGTCTTCCATCGAGCCGATCACCGGGAACAGATGCGTGATGCGCAGCGACTCCATGAGGAACAGCCCCATCGCGATCTCGACCATGATGATCACCAGCGCGGCGATGTCGGAAGTGCGCATCGGGCCGATGTAACTCGTGCCGCCGACCATTTCCGACATCGGCAGCGCGATCAGCTGGAAGTTGATCAGGCCACCGAAGATGGCGATCACCAGCACCAGGCTGGAAATGAAGAACTGCGTCAGCGAAGACGACGCCAGCGTGCGCGCGATGGCATCCTCGTTGTTGCGGATGGCGGTATAAGCCGTCATCTGCCGGTCGATTTCCTGCGAGCGTTCATCGAGCCCGTCGATGGTGTCTTTGACGCGCACCAGCGAATGCCCGAGCTTGCGCCATTGCGGTTGCATGGTGCCGAGCAGCTTGTGGCGTTCCAGCGTGGTGTTGCGGTAAGCCTTCTCGGTTTCACGATGGGCTTTTTCCAGTGTCTCGCCGATGTTGTCGAGAATGCTGCACACGGTGGGATCGCCGTTGCGCGGAATGCCCGCGATCGCATCCACCGCCTGCAGCCAGGCGGGCGGTAAGGGCGGTGCATCGGTGGCCGCCTGGTAATCTTCCTCGATGCGGTCGATGGTGTCGGAAATCTGCCGATGCAGCGCCGGATAAGCGCTCAGATCGCGGGTGACCACGGCGTTGACGCGGTGAAACTCGCGTTCGATGGCGCGCTCGCTGGCCTCTTCGCCGAGCGCCAGCACCACGTCGCGATTGCGTCGTTGCAGGCTGGTTTCCAGTTTGCGCAGCGCGGCGGCGAACAGGCGGCAGGCCGCGTGGATGGCGTTCCCGGTGGAGCGAATCAATGCGTGCGCCGGGTTGCGGGCGAGATACGCCACGAACACCAGGATCACAAGCCAGATGGCGGCCGATAGGCCGGCCTGTTCAGACCAGACGGTCAGTAGTTCGTTAAACATGGGTAAATCCTCAATTTTGTAATGGATAACGAATCTAGGGGGAGGCTGTGAAAAATCGGTGAAAAACCCGATAACGAACTAAATAACAGGCATAACAGGCGAAATTTTTCGAAATACTTCACATTTGCCGCGCACACCGGGCAGGCACCGCACTGGGCGATATACTCAGGACTCACGATGCGAATTTTCAGGCAACACAGGCAGGACAGAAGCGACTGATGGCCAGCATTTTCTGGGTTGAAGATCAAACCCACTGGATCAAAAAATTTTCTGCGGTACTCGAAGCAGAGGAATTTGATGGTAAGCCAACGGTGCTTGCCATTTACCAGTTTGCCGAAGCCGCGCGGCAAAAGATTGCACTGACCGAGCAGGACTCGCCACCGGACGTGGCGCTTGCTCGACGCGCGCATGAATGGCAACGACCGTGCCGGTTTCACGGTATCCAACGCGTTGCGCAAGAAGTGGCCGAAGTTGCCGATCATTTACCTGTCCGAGCACGCCGGCACCGACATCGAGCGCGCCGCGCTGGAACAGTTTTCCGCCGCCGATTTTGTCGCCAAGCATCAACACAACATCGAGCAGGTATTGTGCTGGCGCATTCGCGCGGCCCTGCGACAGGCGTCGATCGACAGCGATCTGTCGGCCACGTTGAACGTCGTCAACAGCGGTGATCTGACCATCGACCTGAACACCTGGAATGTTTACTGGAAGGGTCAACGGCTGATGAACCCGAGCAATGCGCGACGGCCCCTGGCGCCGATGCCACGCAAGCTGTTGCGCGAACTGGTGGCCACCTCGCCGCGACCGCTGACCGCCGGACAGATCGCCGAGCGCCTCGATAGCGATGCGGACAAGTTTTCCTACGCCAGTTACCGCCAGCACATCAAGACCCTGCGCCGCGCCTTCGGGTCGGTCGATGCGGGTTTTGGCGAACTCTGCAGCCGGGGTGAGGGCATCGTCACCTTTGGTGACGAAGGCGCCTATTGCTGGATCCCGGCGGGTAAAGGCAAATGAATCCGCTACGCATGCCCTTCCCGTGGTTGAGTGCGCTGGCATCGATGCTGATTATTGGCTGGCAATTCCTGCTGTTGCACCCGGGGCTGGTCGATCGCCTCGGTATGACGCGGCGCCTGCTGCGCGAAGATTTCCTGTTCATCGCGGTCGCCGGCCTGGTGCTGGTGGTGATTTTCGATCTGCGCCGCTTTGTGCGCGCCAATACGCGCCATCGCGATCAATTACGCCAGTATCGCGAACAGATCGACGAATTGTTCGACGCCAAGCGTGACCTCGGCACGCGCGCGCGAACCTCTTCCGATCACGCCGACAAGCTGAAGATGTTCATCAGCGAGCGCCTGCTCGAGTACATCGAGTACGACGAAAAGTTCCTGCACTTCAAGAACATTGCCTCCGAAGTCCGCCACAATGGCGTCATCAGTTACGATCGCGCGCAAACCGCACTGCGCCAGGCGCAGCTGCTGTGCCCACCCGACGAGGCGCAAAAATACCAGGAAGCCGCGGATGCCTTGTTGTACCTGTGGGATCTGCTCGATTTGTCGACCACGGATAACATCGCCTTGCACGTCGCCAACCGCATCTACGATTGCGAAGAGCATTACTTCCAGGCGCAGTTGAATCCGCAGGAAGCCGCATTGGTGCCGCTGCAACCGACCTTCAAAATGAGTCACGCACTGGGTCGGGCGCTGTTACCGATTGTCGAAGACCCGGCCGCACTCGGGCTGACCGGGGTCTGGGGCGAAGCGGGCTGTTACCGCGATAAACAATTTATCGTTGTGCTGCGGGGTGATTGCGAAATGCTCGGTAACGAAAACCACATGGTGTTACTGATCGAGAACCTGGTCAACAATGCACTGTTCTACGCCGAGCAGCGCGCCTCGCGCCAGTTGCATAACCCCGTGACCATTTTCCTCGGGCAGGATGACGGCGAGGTGGCGCTTAAAATTTACAATCGGGGTCCGCAAATCAGCGACGACGACAAAGACAAAATTTACCAGCTCGGCTATTCCTCGCGGCGCATTCGCGAACACCACGGCAAGGGGCTGGGGCTCTATTTTGTCAATGAAATCACGCGCGGTTTCGAAGGGCGCATCGGTTTCGACAACATCGACAATCGCACCGACCGGGTGTCGTTGAGCGTCAAGCTGACCAACGGCGAGTTGCTGAAACAGCAAATCGGCATTGTCGATATAGCCGGCAAACCCATGTGCCAGTTGCTGGAATCCGGCGAACAGGTCGCCAAGCGCCATGACTGGAGTTACCCCGCGCCGATCGCCAGCATCGAAATCAGTTCGCAGATGGCGGGCAAACCGCAGCTGATCGCTAACCTCGCGGGCAGCGAAGACAGCCGCCATATCGACACTGCCGATCCGTTGCGCGCCTACTGGATGCTGGAAATCAAAAACCGCAAGCGTTCCGCACGCCTGCGCTTTGTGCCGCTCGACGTACGCGGTGTGGAGTTTACCCTGAGCTTTGCCACCGCCCGCTCACGACTCGATCACCAGGACTAGCCCACTACGGCGTCACCAGGACCCACTCGCGACAAAAAACGGTGAGCAATACGGACTGGCATATCCGTCGGCACCGGTCGATAATCGGCGCCCATGATCGACATCATTTACCAGTCTGCCAGTGCGTTGGCCCGTACCCTGCGCGCACGCGAGTTGAGTTCGCGTGAACTCGTCGAAGCCTGTCTCGCGCGTATCGAACAGGTGAACCCGCAAATCAACGCCGTGGTGCAACTGGCCGCCGAGCGTGCCCTCGATGAAGCCGATGCCTGTGATCGACTGGCGGCCAAAGGTGAGTTCCGCGGTGTGCTGCACGGCTTGCCCATCACCCTTAAGGATTCGCTTGACACCGCCGGTATCATTTCGACCGGCGGCACCATGGGCCGGCGCGACTACGTCCCGCAACGGGATGCCCCGGTGGTGGCGCGCCTGCGCGCTGCCGGAGCGGTGTTGCTGGGTAAAACCAATACTCCGGAACTGACCCTGAGTGGTGAAACCAACAACCTGATCTACGGTCGCACCCTCAATCCCTTTGACCTGGCGCGCAGCCCCGGTGGCAGCAGCGGCGGTTCGGCGGCGATTATCGCCTGTGGGGGATCGGCGCTGGAGCTCGGTTCCGATACCGGTGGCAGCATCCGCGAACCCGCGCACCTGTGCGGGATTACCGGCATCAAGCCGACCTCGGGGCGCACGCCGCGCAGCGGCCACATCGTGCCCTATGGCGGGGTCGTGGATGCGTTGACGCAGATTGGACCGATGGCGCGTTACGTCGAAGACCTGGTGCTCGCGCTACCCCTTATTTGTGGCCCGGATGGCGAAGATCCCACGGTGGTTCCTGTCGTACATGGCGATCCGGCCGCGGTCGATTTGCCGCGCTTGCGCGTTGCCTGGTATGCCGATAACGACATCGTCACCCCGGATGCTGACATTCAACGCGTGGTGGCTGCCACTGCCGACGCATTACGGCCCGAAGTCGGCCTGCTCGATCAACGTCTGTTGCCGGGCATGCGCAAGCTGGTCGAGCTGGTCACTGAACTGCGTGAAATGACCAATGCCGGTATCATCCTGCGCCTGCTGAAGCGCTACGGCACCACGCAACCGGGCCCCGATCTCGACGGTTACCTGAGTGAAAAATCGCTGGCGGCTAGCGATCACGTCAGTCCCGTGTTGCTCGAGGCTATCGATGCAGCGCGTAGCCAGGCGCTGGCTTTCTTCAAGGATTACGATGCGATTCTGTGCCCGCCATCGCATGCGCTGGCGCGCCCACACGGGTCATCGCAGCAGGACAGCTTCTATGACTGGAGCTACATCACGATTCATAACCTGCTGGGCTGGCCGGGGGTCTCTGTGCGTGCCGGCGGTAGCGCTGCTGGATTACCGGTGGGAGTGCAAATTGTCGCCGCGCCCTGGCGCGAGGACATTGCGCTCGCGCTCGCGCAGCGAATCGAAACCTTGATGGGGGGTTATCAACGGCCACCGCTGTAAATCCCGCTGCGCCGGGCGGTCCGACGTTTCGGAACGACGCGCAACGCCGTCAGTGAACCACGAGCAACACCGTCAGTGAAAGACGAGCAACACCGTCATTCCCGCGTAAGCGGGAATCTTACGATGGTGGCGTAGTCATAGGATTCCCGCGAGCGCGGGAATGACGTAAATGGTGGCGTTGTTGTAAGGTTCCTGCTTGCGCCCCGGTCCCACGCATCGGGCGATCCGACGTTCCGGAACGGCCATTTACGCCGTCAGTGAAAGACGAGCAACACCGTCATTCCCGCGTAAGCGGGAATCTTACGATGGTGGCGTTGTCCTAAGATTCCCGCGTGCGCGGGAATGACGTAAATGGTGGCGTTTTGTTTGAGATATTCTGAGGTCCGATCGATCGGCCTGGTGGTCGGGATGACCCGGTTTGGATCAGTATTGCGCGTTGATTCCGAGCGTGGTTAGCTGGCCCTGCGAGGTGGATGCCAGTCGCTCTTGCTGGCGCACGCGAATCAACTCTGAAATGGACATGAACTGAAATTCTTCGCCGGCCTCGCTCAGCCGTTGTTGCAGAACCTGCAGCGTAGTTGGGTGGGGATGGCCAATGGCGATCGCTGAACCCCGTTCACGGGCGTGCTGCAACCAGATATCGAACTGCAACTGGATGGCTTCGATCGACGGGTCGTTATCGAGAAAAACATCGCGCGAAATCGAACTGAGGCCCGCCTCGCGCGCCTGCGAGAAGGCCACGCTGCGCGGCGATGTGCGGCTGTCGAGAAAATAAAACGACGGGTTGTAGCTGCGAATGCTGTCCATCACCGGGCGCATGAAAAAATCGAACTCGGTGAGGTGGCTACCCATGTGGTTGTTGACGCCGCGAATGAACGGAATGCGCGCGAGCAGGCTGTGCACATTTACCGTCAGTTCATCTTCATTCATTGCTTCGTTGAGCGCTTCGGGTTCGTGCGCCGCACTCGAGCTGATCGATTGCATCGGCAGGTGCAGTATGACTTCCTTGTTCAGTTGATGCGCATGCTGGGCCAGTTTTTCGCTGTAGGTCGCGCCGGGTAGAATCGCGTACGTGTGGTCACCATCCAGTTCGATGGCCGCCTTGCCGGGCGCGAAGGAGTAACCGAGGTCGTCGATCACCAGCGCCAGGATGGGCCGCGAATCGGCCAGTGTCACGCCACTGAAGACGATTAACAGAATCAGCCAGGGACGGAGCATGATTTCGAGCGTTAGCCTTTGAAGCTGGAGAGAATGTTGAGACCCTTCAGCAGGTTGAGCGCTTCGTACAACTGGAAGTCGGATTCCGCCAGCGCTTCGCTGTCTTCTTCCTTGTCTTCACCATTGTCGTCACCGTTCGGGTTGCTCAGGCTGCCGTCGAGATCGGCCTCGGAATAAGTCGAACGCGCTTTTTCGTCGGCGGCCGACAGCTTCACCGTGCTCAGCTTGATATCGGGTTCGATACCGGTGGCCTGGATCGAGCGCCCGTGCGGGGTAAAGTAACGCGCCGTGGTCAGCTTAACCGCGGAACCGTTGCGCAGTTCCTGGATGGTCTGTACCGAACCCTTGCCGAATGACTTGGTGCCGAGAATGATGCCGCGCTTGTGATCCTGCAACGCGCCGGCCACGATTTCCGAAGCCGAGGCTGAGCCGCCATTGATCAATACCACCAGCGGTGCGCCGTTCAGGCTGTCGCCGGGAGTGGCCAGGTAGCGATGGCTGGAATCGTCGATACGGCCCTCGGTATAGACGATCAGTCCGTCGTCGATGAAGGCGTCAGACACGCCGACGGCACCATTCAACACGCCGCCGGGATTGTTGCGCAGGTCGAGAATCATGCCCTTGAGCCGCATGTCCTTTTGCAAATCTGAAATCGCCTTGAGCAGATCGGTGGTGGTGCGCGACTGGAAATTGGTGATGCGCACGTAGCCGTAGCCGGGTTCCAGCATGCGCTTCTTGACGCTCTTGACGCGGATGATTTCGCGCGTGATATTGATCACCAGTGGCTTGGCCTCACCTTCGCGCACGATGGTCAGGTCGATATCGGTATTGGGTTTACCGCGCATGATCTTGACCGCTTCGTCCAGCGTCATGCCCTTGACCGATTTATCGTCGAGCTTGATGATCAGGTCGCTGGCCTTGACGCCAGCGCGTGACGCCGGGGTGTCGTCGATGGGCGAGATGACCTTGACGAAACCGTTTTCCATGCCGACTTCAATGCCGAGCCCACCAAACTGGCCGGTGGTGCCGATTTTCAGATCGCTGAATTCGCTGGTGTTGAGAAACGACGAGTGCGGGTCGAGGCCGTTGAGCATGCCGCGGATGGCGTCTTCGATCAGTTTCTTTTCGTCTACCGACTCGACGTAGTCGGATTTGACCTTGGAGAAAACCTCGGTAAATGCCTGCAGATCCTCGAACGGGATCTGTTCGCTTTCCTTCAGGGCAAAGACGCTGTTTCCGATCGCAATCGATAATCCGAGCAGTGTGCCACACAGAAACCAGGTGGATTTGCGTAAATTCTTTAGCATTCGTTTCTCCAGTAAAACATGCTGGCCGTAGTCGAGATTAGGTATTGTAGACCAGTTAATACGTCGATAAGTTGTAAACAGTTCAAATGTAGCGCTTAAAAAACGCGATTCTACAGGGTTTATACGCGATTTTTCAGCGTTAAAACACCGCGGCTCAAAAACCGGGCTAGCCGGAAGGAAAGGAATTCCCGGCCTTGCACCAGCCGGTCGGGTTCTGCGGTTTGCCTTTTTTACGTATCTCGAAGTACAGCCCGGACTTTTGTTGCCCGCCACTGCTGCCGATGCTGGCGATGATATCGCCGGCTTCTACCCATTCACCGGCATTCTTGAACAGCGATTCATTGTGTCCGTAGAGCGACAGGTAGGAATTGCCGTGGTCGATGATGATCAGGTTGCCGAGGCCGCGCAACCAGTCGGCAAACGCCACGCGTCCATGCGATACGGCCATCACGTGGCTGCCGCTTTGTGCCTCGATGACGACCCCCTGCCAGCGCAGGTCGGAGGAGGGTTTGTTGCGTCCGAACAGGCGCCGCACCTTGCCTTCGACCGGCCAGGCGAGCTTGCCCTTCAGTTTGGCGAAGGCCTGGTGTGAGAGTTCCGCTTCGGGCGCCTCGTCGAAGATATCCTGGATCGACTTGATCAGGTCCTGCAATTGCGTGGCTTCGTCCTGTAGCCGCGAAAGGCTGCCGCCCTGCTCTTTCAATTGGCTGTCGAGCGAGGCGACGATGGTCTTGCGTTTGCCGAGGTCCTGGTCGAGTTGCTGCTTCTGCTGCGACAAGTTGCCAGCTGATCGCGCTGCAGGCTTGCCTGCGCCTGTTGAATCTGGGCCTCGGTTTCGATGATCTTGTCGATGCTGTGCCGAACCGTATTGATCAGTGCGACACGGGCGTTGGAAAAGTACTGGTAGTACACCAGGTTGCGCTGCAGGGTCATCGGGTGCTTGCTGCGAGAACAACAGCTTGACCTTTTCCTGGCGTCCGAGGGTAAACGCCGCGTAAACCTGCTCGGCCAGGTATTCGTTTTCGCGGCTCAGGTTGCGTTGATGTTCGAGGCGGGTCTTGCGCAACTTCGACAGTTCGCTTTACGCGTCTTGATCTGCGCGTCGATCTTGCGGATCTTGCGATTGACCTGGCCGATGTTGCTCTCGATGGTCTTGAGTTGCTTGATGTATTGCGACTTGCTGTCTTCCTTGACGTCGATCGCCTGTTTCAGCTTGTCGATCTTCTTGCAACAGCACCTGGAGTTGCTGCTGCTTGTTCGCCTTGTCGTCGGCGAGCGACAGCGGTGTCGCCACCAGCCCGGCCAGCACGATGGTCAGATATTCGGACGAAGGCCAGCTTAGGCAGTTGCGAAGTGGACATTGGGTCAGTGTTTATTCATAATCATCGGCTAATATTATCGTTTGGTAATACAGTTACGCAAATGAAAACTGAATCGGTAACCGCGATTGACGCGTGAACAGTTGCTGGCGCGCGCCGCCGACATTGAAATTGCCGCGCGCTCGCTGAAGGCGATGTCGCATCCCCTGCGCCTGAAAATACTCTGTACGCTGGGTAATCGCGAAGTCTGCGTGCAGGGAATTGTCGAAAATGTCGGCACATCGCAAAGTAATATCTCGCAACATCTCGCCATTTTACGCGATAAAGGTATACTGTCGTCGCGCAAGGATGCGAACAAGGTTTTTTATCGCGTCGGCGACGAACGCACCCTGCGATCTGATTGGTATGATGCAGGAAGTGTTTTGTTCTTCCGACTGATTTTAGTTTAATAAGTTCTTAACTTTTCTTAAACGATTCGTTTTTCCCGCTCTATGTTGACTCAAATCTCTGAATTTGCGGTAAACCACCCGTTTCTGGTGCTTGCCTTCGTTGTATTACTGGCGCTGGTTTTTTTCAATGAAATGAAAATTGCCACGCAGCGCTTTGCCAGCCTGACCCCGGCGGGTGCGGTACAGATGATGAACAGCGAGGATGTAGTGGTGCTGGATGTGCGCGAACCGTCGGAAACCGCCGGCGGTAAAATCGCCAAAGCTATTCAGATTCCGGCTGGCGCGGTAAAGACGCGCATCGGCGAACTCGAAAAACACAAGGACAAAACCCTGTTGGTATACTGCAAGACCGGTGCGCGCGCCGGTGCTGCCTGCAAGGAGCTGGGCAAGAGTGGCTTCTCCAGGGTATTCAGTTTGAACGGCGGCCTGATGGCCTGGCAGGAAGCCCATCTCCCTTTAGCAAGAAATAAATTTCATGAGCGATTCAGACAAACAGCAACCACCCGAACAGAATAAGCAATTCGCCATTCAGAAGCTTTACCTGAAGGACGCTTCATTTGAATCACCGGAGGCGCCGCATTCCTTCAGTTCACGAAGTGGGATCCGAAGATCGATCTGAACCTGACCAATACCCAGACGCATATCGACGGCGACATGTTCGAAGTCGTGCTGTGCGTTACGGCGACCGTCAAGCTCGAAGACAAGACCGCTTTTCTTATCGAGGTCCATTTTGCCGGCTTGTTTGGCATGTCAGGGTTCGACGAGACCGAGCAGAAGTACCTGCTGGGTAGCCAGTGCATGAACATTTTGTTTCCCTATGCGCGCGAAGTGATTTCCGATATGACCATACGCGGAGGTTTCCCGCCGCTGATCCTGTCTCCGGTCAACTTCGATGCCCTGTACCAACAGCACCTGCAGAAGCAGCAAGCCGAGGCGGACGCGAGCGAAGCCCCGGCGGACACGAGCGAAGCCCCGGCGGACGAGAGCAAAACCACGCATTAGCATGAGCGAAGCCATCGCAGTGCTGGGTGCTGGATCATGGGGAACTGCCCTGGCGATGCAACTGGCGCGCAACGACTTACGCGTCAATCTCTGGGGTCACGAACGCGCGCACGTTGAACGCCTGCAAGCGCAGCGCGAAAACAGCGAATACCTGCCCGGCTTTGCGCTGGCCTCCAACATCCATCCCGAGCACGACCTGCAGGCGCGATCGCGCGACTGTCGATTTGTGCTGGTCGCTATTCCCAGCAAGGGTTTTCGCAGCCTGCTGCAGCAGCTTGAAACCGATGCTCGAGCGACGATGTCGCCCTATTCTGGGCGAGCAAGGGTTTCGAAATCGACACCGGCCTGCTGTTACACGAAGTGATCGACGAGGAATTGCCCGGTTTTCGCTACGGGGTGGTATCCGGGCCCAACCTTTGCCAGCGAAGTGGCGCGCGGCTTGCCGGCAGCGATCGCCTGTGCCGGCAATCATGAGCCGACTACGGCGGCGTTTGCCGAGCGTCTGCGCGGGCATCATTTCCGCGCCTATACCTCGTCGGATATTATCGGTGTGGAACTCGGCGGTGCGCTCAAGAACGTGCTCGCGATCGCCGTCGGTGTCGCCGACGGGCTCGGCTTTGGTGCCAACACGCGCGCGGCGCTGATGACGCGCGGCCTGTCCGAAATCATGCGGCTCGGCACCTGTCTCGGCGCGCAGCAGGAAACCCTGATGGGTCTCGCCGGGCTCGGCGATATGATTTTGACCTGTACCGACAACCAGAGCCGCAACCGACGTTTTGGCCTCGCACTCGGGCAGGGCAAAAGCCTGTCGCAGGCCGAAATCGATGTTGGCCAGACGGTCGAGGGTGTGCGCGCCGCCAAGGCGATACACAACAAGGCCTTGCAGCTCGAACTCGATCTGCCGATCATTCGCGAAGTGTATCGCGTGCTCTACGAAGGCAAGAATCCCAGGGACGCCGTGCGCGACCTGGAAAAACGGCCGCAGGGCCGAGAGTAATACAGCGGGCGGTAAACGCCCGCTTCTGGCTAACTAAACCCCTGCTGCCGCCAGGCTTCGTACACCGCAATTGCCACCGTATTCGACAGGTTGAGGCTGCGCGATTGCGCTGTCATCGGTATTCGCAAGCGCTGGTCACTCGGCAGTGACTCGAGGATTTCGACCGGCAAACCGCGACTTTCCGGGCCGAACAGCAAGGCGTCACCCGGTGCGAATGCGGCGTCGCTGTAGGTTCGCTTTCCCTTCGTCGTAAATGCGTATAACTCATTGAAATCACAGCTATTAATGAAATTCTCGTAGCTCGTGTAGCGGCGCGTATCGGCCCATTCCCGGTAATCGAGACCGGCGCGTCGCAACTGCTTGTCATCGAGTTCGAATCCCAGTGGTTCGATCAGGTGCAGTTGAAACCCGGTATTCGCCGCCAGGCGCATGATATTTCCGGTGTTTGGAGGTATCTCCGGTTCGAAGAGTACGATGTTCATCATAATGTCATTTATTTCGCCTTATAACTTGAAAAACCCGAAACTTGGGTTAGTATTTTCTGTAACGACAATAAGTTAGGTCAATTATCTTAAGGAAACTCTAGGTTGATTGATACCCGCAACCGGGTCTTTCCCGTGATCAGGCTGAGGTCGTAGATCGCGGGTTGTCGTGTCGTCCACTGGGTAATGGTGACGGCAATGTCCACATTTGCAAATAACCGGAGTAAAGGGTGGGTCTGTTTTCAACAGCGAGCAAAGATACCCGGATTGGCGTCGACTTTCTGCCCGACGGAGTTGCGGTTGCCCAGGTTCGTTCAGGTTCCAGCAATGCGGGTGACCTGCTGCGTGCTGAATTCATCCAGGCCAGTGGCCAGCAGGCCCAGGTCGAAGCCCTGGGGCAATGGGTGCAGCGCAATCGCGTACAGAAAACTCCCTGCGTTTGCCTGGTTGCCCAGGAAGATTGCGACGTCTACCAGGTCGAACGGCCCGAGGTTGACGACGCCGAAATGATCCAGGCGGTAACCTGGAAAATCAAGGACCTGATCAATTACGAGGTCGCCAGTGCCGTGGTGGACAGTTATCCGATGCCGGATTCGACCAAGAACAATCAACGACAAGTGGCCGTGGTGGCCGCGCGCGAAACGGTGATCGGCGGTTATGTCGACAGCATTCGCGCGAGTTCGTTACACCTCGACGCACTCGATATTCATGAACTGGTGCGCGCCAATCTACCGCTGATCCACAAAAATGGCGATCGCCGACTGGCGTTGATCTCGTTCACCGACAGTGCAGGCCTGTTGGG
>CAWIHJ010000032.1:0-25310 GCA_963835795.1 uncultured Gammaproteobacteria bacterium | reverse complement strand
ATGGCCGGGCTGCGCGCTGGCGGCGTGGCGCGGCGACGCGGGCATCGGCTACGCCGGGTGTCGCCGCAATGAACGCCCAGTTGATGATCTCGACGTCGACGTTGGGTATCGTGCGCCCGTATTGCTCGCGGTACAGGCGGTCGAAGCGGCGCCGAATTTCAGTGCCCAGGTTGCTGCGCAGCTTGCCAGCGGGCAACGGAATCTCGATTTCGTGGCCCTGCCCCTTGTAGCGCATAAACGCCAGGCGTTTTTCCACCAGCCGAACGCCGGCGCTAGCCCCGGCCTTAACCACGGCGCGCGCTTCGTCCTGCATCTCGGCGAACAGGTGGGCGACCGCGTTCACGTCAAAATTATCGCCGCGCATGTAGCGGCTGCGAATGATTTCATAGGCGATCGGTGCGCTCAGAAAACCGACCGCCGAGCCGACGCCGGGATTGCGTGGAATGATGATGCGATTGACCCCGATCTTCTCGGCCACGCGGGTCGCGTGCAACGGGCCGTTGCCACCGAAGGCGATCATGCTGCGCGCTGAGATTTCCTTGCCGTGCTCGACCGCGTGAACGCGTGCGGCATTGGACATGTTTTCATCGACCATTTGCGACATGCCGTAGGCCGCCAGGTTGGCGCTGAGCTTGAGTGCGGCCCCGAGGTGTTCACGGATGGCCTGCTTTGCTGCCTGTGGGTAGAGCTTTACGCGGCGTTCGGCAAAGGTTTCCGGGTCGATGAAACCGAGCGCGACGTCAGCGTCGGTGACGGTCGGCTGCAGGCCACCCTGCCCGTAGCAGGCAGGGCCCGGATCGGAGCCGGCGCTATCGGGGCCAACCACGAGGCGTTGCAGTGAATCGATGCGCGCAATGGAGCCGCCACCGGCACCGATTTCGATCATTTCGACGACCGGAATGCGCACCGGTAAACCGCTGCCCTTGACGAAGCGCGCGGCGCGGCCGATTTCAAACTGGCGCGAGCGCTGCGGCACGCCCTGGTCGATCAGGCACAGTTTGGCCGTGGTGCCACCCATGTCGAACGACAGCGCACTGTCGATGCCGCACTCGCGCGCGATCCGGGCGGCGAGCACGGCGCCGCCGCTGGGGCCGGATTCGACCAGGCGAATCGGGAATCGCGTGGCGGTCTCGAGCGTAGTCATGCCGCCACCGGAAGTGACGATAAACAGCGGCGCGACGATGCCTGCGTCGATCAGGGCCGCGGACAGCTTGTTGAGGTAGCCCGCCATCAACGGCTTGATGTACGCATTGGCGAGCGCGGTGCAGGCGCGATCGAATTCGCGAATCTCCGGACACACTTCGCTGGACAGTGTGACGTGCAGGTGCGGCCGCTTTTGGCGGATGAGTTCGCCCAACGCGATTTCGTGCGCCGGGTTCAGGTAACTGTGCAACAGGCAGATGGCGACGCTGTTGATACCGCGCTGGTCCAGCGACCGCAACAGTTCATCGAGCGCGCTGGTATCGAGCGGCTGTAACACTTTACCCGCGGCATCGACGCGCTCGGGCACGGTCCAGCAATCTTCACGCGTCACCAGCAAGTCCGGCTTGTCGATGAAAATATCGTATTGATCGTAGCGCCGTTCGTAAGCGATTTCGATGAGGTCGCGAAACCCGGCGGTAGTCACCAGGCCGACGCGTGCTCCCTTGCGTTCGATCAGCGCGTTGGTGGCGAGCGTGGTGCCGTGAATTACGCTACCGATGGATTGAGGCGCGCAGCCGGAATCGCGACAGGCGATGCGCAGCACGTCGATGACACCGCGCACCGGGTCGTCCTGGGTGGTGAGGGTTTTCGCGGTGTACAGCGCGTTCATTCTTGCCGTCATCGAGCGCGATGTCGGTGAAGGTACCACCGATATCGACCGCGATGCGTGTCAGGCCGGGTTTTTTCATAGTCATCTCGGGCGGTCGGCGGGGCGTTTTGGCGGACCATCGACTGCGGGTAAACCTGTATAAGGCATTCGTTGCTGCGAACCAATGCAGGACAGAATTCCGCCTGGAAGGCGGACAGGATTAGCCTGGGGTCAAACCACCAGGTCTGATTTTTCGTGCCGTCTACCGCGTAGCAAAAATGCGTGCATGGGTTCAGATCCAGGATGCGAGATGGCGTGCACGTTAGCATTGAGAATTATCACAGTCAATCACCGCGGAGCGGGTCGCGTGGTTTGATTGTAGTTTGCCAAGGGCAATGAAAATTTGCCCAACTTAGAGGTTTACCTGGTTGATTTCTAAGGCATAATGCAGCCATGAGAAATGCAAAGATTCTCAGATTGAACAAGGCCGGCACACCGATCGACTGGATCACGCGCGAACAGGCGGCGACTCTGGTGGTCAAGGACCAGGTGGTCTGGGCGCTTGGTGAAAACGCGTTCGAGATACGCGGTGGCATCAATCGGCTCGGACTCCAGTCGGTGCTGAAGCTGCCCAGCATCCTGGCCAGTGACGGCAGCGTCAAGTTGAACGACTTCGTGCCGCCGCTGGTCAACGAATATCTATTTCGCCGCGATCATTTTCTGTGCCTTTACTGCGGTGGCGAATTTGTCGCCGAACAGTTGTCGCGCGATCACATTTTGCCGGTATCGCGCAAAGGCACCGACAGTTGGACCAACGTCGTTACCGCCTGCAAGCGGTGTAATCATCGCAAGGCCAACCAGACGCCGGAAGAGGCCGGAATGGAATTGATCGCCATTCCGTTCGTGCCCAATCGCCATGAATTTTTCTACCTCGCCAACAAGAACATCCTCGCCGATCAGATGGCGTTTCTGAAATCGCAGTTCTCACGTAACGGCAACTGGCACTAGCCAGGTTAGTGCCAGTTGCTGGCCGCTCCGGCCGTGCCAAACACAGCCGATCAGGCAGTCAGCAATATTTTCGCCGGCGTCTATACTCCGCTGCAGTATGTTGTAGTATTGCGCCCCTGTAACCCCAAGGACAGTTGGACACATCCAGATGGAAGAACCATTCCGGGATATTTCAAAGTATTACGCCGCCAACATTGTCGAGAACGTGTTGACCATCGGCAAGATCATCCATGCGGAGCATGGCTATACCTTTGCGCGTGACGATGTTCAGGGCCCCTTCAACCTGGTCGATCCAGATTCCGATGTCACCCGTATCGTCCAGGTGATCGGCGAAATCCATCCGAAATCCGCGCTCGAGAAAATCATGCCGGTGAATGTGCAATCCTGTCTGTACCTGAATGAAAACGAAAACTCCGGCGAAATCGAAGTCCGCTCGATTCACAAGGGCATGGGCACGTCGATTTTCTCCAGGCAGCAATGCCCACTGATCCTGTGGAATCCGAATTACCAGGAACACAAGTATTTCGACGTGATGGACATCCAGGGCGTCTTTTCTACCAGCGGCATGAAGGACAGCTTTACCAGTATCATTGCGGAAAGCCTGCGCGAATTTGAACTGTTTCCGCCGCTCCTGCATCTGAAAAAGTAACCACAGCGTCATCCCGGAAAGCGCGTAGCGCTTATCCGGGGTCTCACAAAGCCTGCGTGTTGTTCGACTTTTATCTGTAGATAAAGCCACCGTCCTAAGATTCCTGCTTACGCAGGAATGACAATACCAGGGGTCATTCCTGCGTAAGCAGGAATCTTAGGACGACGGCTAGTTGTGAAGCGTTTGCAGGCTCACAACAAACCTCAAACCTTGATATTAAACTTCGCCCGCAGGCTGGCATCGAGCCCCGCGTCGAGGTAATTCGGATGGTGTTGCTTGAGTACCTCGCGCACTTCCCGGTTGGCGCGCTGCCAGGCGTCTTCCGCCCCCGATTTTGCCCAGGTCGTTGGCTCCTGGCGATCGCCCAGTTTCGGGTAAAAGTAATCGCGCTCCATGGCTTCCATGGTCTGGGTTTCACCGATGAAATGACCGGCACCGGTAATCACGTTGCGCATGGCCTCGAAGGCGAGCGTCTCCTCGGTCACTTCGACGCCACGAATCATGCGATAGACGTACGACAGCATTTCGTTGTCGAGCAGGAAGGCTTCGAAGGAGACACCCAGCAGGCTCGCCATCATCCCCGAGGACTCGTACACCATGTTTGCGCCGGACAGGCCGCAGGCGAGCGATGACAGCGCCTTTTCCATTCCCATTTGCGCGTCCACTGCCTTGGCGTCGGACATACTCGAAGCCACCCCGGAAGGCAGGCCGCAGTGATTGGCGAGTTGTGCGGCGCCGGCATTCAGAATTGAAATCTCGCCACCACCGCCGCAGAAGGCGCCGGTGCGCAGATCGATCACGAACGGCCAGTTGGAAAATATCATTGGGTAGCCGGGGGCGAAGACGTTGACCATGACCAGCGCCGCCAGGGTCTCGGCAAACGATGCCGCGAGCATGCCATCGATGGTGGCGGGCGACGTCGCACCCGACATGGCGGCGATGATGCTGTTGATCGGCATGCCGCGGCGGATGCTCGCCATGGCGACGTCGAAGGCGTCTTCACCGTAGCGCATGGGTGAAATAATCGGGCTGATGTGGGCCTTGCAAAAGGGTTTCTCAGCGAACTTGCCGGGTCCGCCGGCGACGGCGTCAAACATGTCGACGATCGGATCGACGTGTTCGGCGAGGGTGAAGCTGGTGCCGACGGGCTTCTGCGTGTTGCGCATCAGGCAATAGGCGGTATTGAAATCCAGTTCAAAAATGTCCGGGACATCGGTGGCGACGCAGCAGCGCGTGAACCAGGCGATGTTCGGCAGGGTATCGGCCAGCCGCGTAAAGTCGACCAGGTCGGTTAGCGTCGAGGGCCGGTAAACTCCGGAATCGAGATCCAGGGTCTGCACCGCGGCGCCACCGGTACCGAAATAGACGCGCTCACCGCCAACTTCGAAGCTGTGTCGATCGTCGCGCCCGTGAAACACGAACGATTTACAGGCACCGTCGATAATGTCTTCGACCATGTCCTGCGAAAAACACAGGCGTCCGAGGGCGTTGATGGTTGCGCCGCATTCGAGGGCGCGCTCAATCAGCGCCGGCGGCGCCTCGCCCATGCCGAGTTCGGCGAGCATGCGCAACGAAGTGTCGTAGATCTGCTGCACCTGGAAATCGCTAAGCGGTCGATATTGACCGCCCATCGGGCCTGCGGGTGCCGGATTGATCGCCGGGGGTTTGCTGCGCTTCGCGAGCATGGCCTTGCGGCTGCTGCCGCGGCGCCCGCGTTTGCGCGGCTCTTCATTCATGAACGTGGCAGGCGGTTTTCAGGGTCGTACAGTATGGGGGAAACCACCTCGGCCGGATAGCGCTCGCCGAGTATGCCGATGCTGAGCGTGGTGCCCGGCTCGGCGCTGCCCGGGTCGACGTAGGCGTAGGCGATGTTTTTGCCAACGCGATGCCCGTAACCCGCCGAGGTCACCGAACCGACCTGGCGCTCTCCAGCGAATACCGGATCGCCCTCGTGCGCGGGAGCGTGCTCGCAATCCACCGTCATCGATACCAGCAGTTTGCGCGGTCCGCGCTCGATCTGTTCGAGCAGCGCCGCCTTGCCGATGAACTCTCCCTTGTCCATTTTGACGAAGAATCCGAGCCGTGCCTCGAACGGGTTGTACTCGACGATGAGATCGGCCTTCCAGTGCAGGTAACCCTTTTCCAGGCGCATCGACTCGGTCGCGTAGAGACCGAAATGGCCCAGCGAGAACGCCTCGCCGGCTTCGCTCAGGATCTTCCACACCAGGTAAAGCTGCTCGTTGGGCACGTGCAGTTCGTAGGCCAGTTCGCCGCTGAAGCTGACCGTCATCGCCATCACCTCGGCGTGGCCGATAAACATCGCCCGCGCGCGCAACCACGGAAAAGCTTCGGCCGACCAGTCACTGCGCGCTGATACGGACTGCAACAGCGCCCTTGACTGCGGCCCGGCGACCACCAGGATGGTGTGGCTGGCGGCCATTTCGGTGATCGTCACGCTGTCCGGTTTGTGCCGGTTCAGCCAGTCGCGGTCGTGCCATTCGGCCGCGGCGGCGGAGCCCCACCAGTAGCGATCCTCGTCGAGCTTGACCAGCGTCGCCTCGCTCAGGACATTGCCTTTTTCGGTGAGCAGGTAACACAGGCTGAGCTTGCCGATCTGCCGCGGCAGCCGGCCGCAGATCATGCGGTCGAGGAAATCTTCCACGCCAGCGCCACTGATTTCGTAACGATTGAAGCCGGACACTTCCATGAGACCGACGTGTTTCTGTAGCTGGTCGATTTCCTTGCCGACGATGTCCTTCGTCGGGGTGAAGCGAAAACTGTGCTCGTCGACGAAATCCGGCTGTGGCTTGAAGAACAGCGCGCGTTCCCAGCCGTTGACCACGCCCCAGGCGCAGTCGCAGCTGATCGAGCACCGGGTAGAGCGGGGTGGTGCGCGCCAGCCGTGCCGCCGGGCGATGCTCGTGCGGCAGGTGGTAGTGAAATTCGTGCTGGTAATCCTCGATCGTTTTCAGGCTGGTGTGTTCGGTATTGGCGTACTGGGTGAAGCGGCGCGGGTCGAGAAACCAGGCATCCCACTCGCATTCGCCGTGCACCATGATCTGCGCCAGCAGCTTGCCATGACCGCCGGCTTCGCCGATACCGGCGCGCAGGCCGATCGCGCAATAGGCGTTGTCGATGCCGGGAATCGGGCCGATCAGCGGCGCGCCGTCGATGGTGTAGGTGATGGGGCCATTGACCACCGTGTGAATCCCCGCCTCGGTCAGCGCCGGCAGGCGCTCGAAAATGCGCTCCATGTTGTCGAGACAACGATCGAGGTCGGAAGGGCACAGCGCCTGGGTGAAGTCGGGGTCGATGCCATCCATGCCGAAGGTCTGACAGCCTTGTTCGTAGACGCCTACCAGCAGGCCTTTCTTTTCCTGGCGGCTGTAAAAATCGTCGCCTGGATCACGGATGATGGGCACGCGAAAATCAAGTGCTTCGAGTTCGGGCATGGTGTCGGTGAGGAAGTACATGTGCTCCATCGAGGTCACCGGGTGGGTGACGCCGAGCATGTTGCCCACCTCGTTGACCCGGTAGCCGGTCGCGTTGACCACCTTTTCGCAGGTGATGTCGCCGTTTTTGCTGTGCACGATAAATTCGCCGTTGGCCTTGCGCGTGATGCTTTCGACCGGATTGAAGCGGTACACCTCGGCGCCCGCCGCACGCGCCTGGCGCGCCAGCGCAAAGGTAATGCCGGCCGGATCGATGTCGCCGTCGAGCGGATCCCACCAGGCGCCGAGCAGGCCGTCGGTGTTCATCAATGGATGACGCCGGCCGGCTTCAGCGGCATCGATAAATTCCATGTCGACGCCCATGCCGCCGGCCATGCCGATGTAGTGCTTGTAGGTATCGACCTGCGCCTGGGTGTGCGCGAGGCGCATGCCCCCGGTGATGTGGTAGGAAATCGGGTTGTCGGGATCGGCCGCGAGTTCACGATACAGGTCGATGCTGTGGCGCTTGAGTCCGACCAGGGTCTGGTTGGCGCCAAACTGGGTGACCTGCGCCGCCGCGTGCCAGGTCGAGCCCGAGGTGAGTTCATCGCGCTCGATGAGCACGACGTCGGTCCAGCCTTCGCGGGTCAGGTGATAGAGTGTCGAGCAACCGGCGATACCGCCGCCGATAACGACCACGCGCGCGTGGGATTTGATCGCTTTTTCAGTCATGTCTGGGTGAACTCCGTGGTTCGTTCAATCATGCCGATCCCGTTGCATTTGGCAATCGAAATTTAATTGGCATAGTTCAGTTAATTTAAACCATAATGCTACCATCTAGCCGTTTGTACCGATATCACCAAAATTTTACTGAACTATAAGATTCGATGAAACATGACTTGCCTGCACTCGATGGCCTCAAGGTTTTTGAGTCGGCGGCGCGCCAGCTCAGCTTCAGCCAGGCGGCGCGCGAACTGTGCATTACCAAGGGCGCGGTCAGCTACCAGATTCGCCGGCTCGAAGAGCGCCTCGATTGCGCGCTGTTTCAACGCGATGTGCGCCAGGTTTACCTGACCCATGCCGGCCAGCAGTTACTGCAAACCACGCAGCGAATCTTTGCCGAGTTAACCGCTACGCTGCCGCAGATCAAGCCGGGCGACAAGGCGCACGACGTGATGATCGGGGTCACCACCTATGTCGCGCTGCGCTGGTTGTCGCCGCGCATCTCCGGGTTCAATCAAAGCAATCCGCATACTCTCGATTCTGTTACAGCATTCGGTCGATGCCGATAATTTCCGTATCCAGGACGTGGATTTCGCGATTCGCTGGGGGCCGATGCAGGGCAGCACCGGCCAAAACCGTCTGCTGGAGCTGCCGATGCCACTGTTCCCGGTGTGCAGCCCGGGGCTGCTCGAATCGGCATTTCCCGCGCCTGAGGATCTGGCGATCACCGATATTTCCACGGCGCCTCTCGATTCCATTCCATTGTTGTGCGAGGAAGATCGCGCGTTCGACCTGTGGCAGGCCTGGTACGGTAAGCAAACGAGGCCGCTTGACAACCCCCGGCGCGTCATCGCCGACGCCAACGTGCGCACCCAGGCCGCGGTGGATGGACAGGGCTGGACCATGGCGGATGCGATGATGCAGCGCGAGCTCGATGCCGGGGACCTGGTGGCGCCGTTTGCGCATCGGCTCGACGGTTTTGGTTATGCGCTTCAGGGTTCGCCTGCGCGCTACGTCAATCGTAAGGCATTGGAGCTGCGCGACTGGCTGATCGACCAGGCCTGAACAACTGTCTCTCGGCCTCGACCGCCGACGATGATATCATGCAGGCCAGTTGATCAACTCGAGGTGAATCATGAAACGGATACTTTGTTTATTGCTGGTACTTGCCGCCCCAATCGCCGTCTGGGCCGACGTTCAAATCAAGTATGAGGATGTAACCGGCGCCACCAGTACCATGCGCAGCAATGGCCAGAAGGTGCGAATCGACGATGGAAAAATGCCCGGGTACATGCTGGTCGACGGCAGCAGCGGCGAATTTTTTATGGTCGATAAAAAGCGCAAGGAAATCATCAAGGTATCCGCGGAAGATGCTGGCAGTACGGTCGAAGTGGGCGCGCTAAGCGTCAGTCTCAAACCCAGGGGCGGCGGAGAAAAAATTGCAGGGTATTCGACCCGTCAGTATGACCTGATCGCCAATGGAAAAGTCTGCGGAACGCTTTACGGCTCGGCGGAATTGTGGAACAACGGAGATATGCGGCGCATGTTCGAGTCTATGCAGGGCATGGACAAAATATCGCGCAGCATGATGGCGGGCATGGCCCCCATGCTCACCGCCTGTCAGCGCGCCAACGCCCGCATGGGCGACCTGGCCGATACCAGTGGCTTCGTGATGCGCGTCATCGACGACCAGGGCAAGCAGGTCTTCGCGGTGATTTCGGTCGATACCGACAAGAAGGTTGCACCGGACTACTACGATCTACCGGCAGGGATGAAGGTCATCGACATGAATGACAAGATGAAGGCAGCCTCGAAGCAAAGTCAGCAGATGATGCAACAGATGCCGGACATGGACGAGATGATGAAGCAGATTCAGCAAAGCGGTGGCGAGATGACCCCGGAAATGCAGCAGCAATTGCAGGACATGATGAAGCAGCTGCAACAACAAAGTGAGTAGTAATAAGGTACGCGAAGGCTCAGGGATTAAATTTTAATCCCTGCGCCTTCGGAATTAATTTTTAGCCCAGCGTCGCGGTGACTTCGTCGATGATGATGTCGCCGATGATTGCCATGTCTTCGACGCTGAAAGTGAGCGGAATGCGCAGGTCGAAAGTCGTCGCCAGGATGGCGAGGGTATGCGGCAGATGTTGTTTTTCCTCGATGTATTGCCAGCTGTCGTAGCGGCTGGTAAAGCCCTGGGGTTCGGCGCCGCCGAACCACTTCAGTTCGACCCCGCGCGCCGCACAGGCGGCGATAAAACCCGACACCTGCGCCGGGTCCATGCCCTCCGCGCGAAACTGCAGCGAGCTGCCGACGTAAGTTTCTGCCGCGGGCCGCACTGACAATTGAATCTGCGAGCACTCGGCAAGGCGTGATTCCAGCGCCTGGTAGCGGTCGTTCCAGCGCTGGCAATTGTCTTCCAGCAGCGGCAGTTGCGCCAGCAGGATAGTGGCGCGCAGGTTGTCCATGCGGCCGCTGTAATTCGGTGTTTGCAGCCGGATGTTGGCAAATGTTTCCGCCGGCGGCAGCGTGCCGTGGCGCTCGTAAAGCATGTAAGACCCCGAGTAAATGATCGCGCGCGCCATGACTTCGTCGTCGTCGGTGGTGAGCAGGCCGCCCTCGCCCGAATTCATGTGCTTGTAGGTTTGCGTGCTGAAGCAGGCCACGTGGCCGAAACTGCCGGAACGTTTCCCGTTCCAGCGTGCGCCCATGGTGTGGGCGCAGTCCTCGATCAGCAAGACCTTGTAGCGCGTGCACAGCGCCACGATCGCATCCATGTCGGCGACGTGGCCGCGCATGTGCGACAGCATGAAGAAGCGTGCCTTTGTTTTTTGCATCTGTGCCTCGAGGTGGGCCAGGTCGACGCAATAATTGGAATCGATTTCGACCAGCACCGGCTTGCCGCCGGCATTGTCGATGGCGCCCGGTACCGGCGCCAGCGTAAACGCGTTGGTCAGTACCGGCTCCCCCGCGCGAATGCCGCTCGCCTTGAGCGCAACGTGCATTGCATAGCCTCCCGAGGTACAGGCCAGGCAGTAGCGTTGACCCATGTGTTCGGCGAAGGCCTTTTCCAGCACAGCCGCGGCGGCAGTTTCACCGCTGATGGTGTTATAGCGGTGCAGGCGGCCCGTTTGCAGCAGGGCGACAGCTGCGTCGATACCGGTCTGGGGAATGGCTTCCTGCTGGGTGAAGGGTTTATTGAAGCGAACTTTTGTCATCGGCATGCTCTTTTAATCGCGAGGTTGATGCGGCCGAGTTTTTGCATTCCCTGAAATTGCAGGAAACTGCAAACCGGTAGTCGATCTCAGCCAGCTGTTGTCCGGGATAGCGAACTTAAATCGTTGGCTGGATACGAGCCTGATCATTGCGCTACGAGGGCGAATAGTACTATCAGGCAGTTAATGCATACAAGGACTTGTCATTGGTTCCACGGGGCGGGTCATTCACGCACGTCGACCACGAGGCTTTTTCAAATCTCGATTCCAGCTTTCTGACCAGCAATTACGGCAATTCAAGATGAATGCGTTGGTCTGCATGGGCCTGGCGCATGCAATATTGTTCGTGCGTACGAAGATGCGATAGTATCGGCACAAGCAATCGAATCAGGCCCGTAAAATCAGCTTCTGCTAGTGAACAACAGGCGTTGAACAAGTATCGGTATTCAACTTTAGAAGTCCGCAGTGCCATGAATCAATACCAGGCAAACCATAATCAAGGCCCCAAAGCGACTGGCTCGAAAAGTCTTTACGCCTTTTTGCGGGTAATCATTCTGTTGTCTGTGTTATTGCTGGCCATGTGGTTTTGGTCTTGAGCTTTTCCATGACCCTGTCGATTTGTGAACATACTGATGATCGGTTACCAGCACCTGCACCAGGCCCAATCAGGCCACGCGCGTTTTATTAACCGCTGATGCGTGGCGCAGGGCTGCAATTTGAATTGAAATTACTGCTGATCTGTGGCGCGATATTGCTTGTCGTGCTTTATTTCGGATCCGGGAGGCTTTCCTACCAGGAGGCTAAATCGAATGCAGAGCGGGATAAATCGGCAATCAGTGCGGGGCAACGCAGCAGCCTTGAAAAAAAACAGGCGCGGTTTGCGGCACAGGCCATTCCCTCCTGTGTTGAATCCACCGGCATTACCCCCGACAATTTCACCGTGGTCGTTGAAATTGGGACAGATGGCCAGGTCGCGCGCTCATGGCGTCAGGGCGATTCAAATTTTGTGATATGTTTTCAGGGGATCATGAACGATTATTTTGAATTCAGGGCAGTCGAGCAGCCATTCTTTGCCGCTTTCGAATACACGGCGGCGTCCTGAAAAGCACATGAACCTGATAATCCTAAATCCGTCGCAAATACTTTATCGTTGCGGCGGAGTGTGTTGAGAAGTCACGGCTATGTCCAGATCCAGAATCATTGGAACCGTCGAAGAGGCCCTGCAGATCGAGGAATCTTTGTTAGGGCGTAAGCTGCCCCGGTCTTTTAGAAACTGGTTGTTGGAAAATAACGGGTTGGATATCGGCGAGGTTCATATCTATCCCGTGCGCGACGAACGCGACACCCGAAAAACGCGACACCCGAAAAACCTGGGAATCCTTGTCTTACCATTTGCAAAATGAATGGGCCGATTGGCTGAAGAGCTTCAAACAGGCGATCTACTCCCACCTGTTGCCTTTCGCTGATGCTGGGACAGGCGACTATTATTGTTTTGACTATTCTGTGGTCGAGGAAAGGGGTGAGCGCCTCGTGGTTCTCTGGTCACACGAAACCGGGGCAACGACCTTTTTTGCATCGGACTTTGCAGCGTTTGAAAAGTAAATTAGTGATGGTGTAGCCGAGGGCGAATAGCCGGGCATCTCGGCTCGCAGCTTACTGAATTTCGTATCGTCGCCAGTCGATCACACTGAGTCTTTTCCCGAGTGCCCGGCGCTTGCGCGTTAATCCGCATCCTGGTCTTTGCGCTTCAGCTCAAGCTCGACCTTCAGGGGCTTGCGCAGATCATCCAGCACCGGGCAGTGACGATTGACCGTTTGCCGCAGTCGTTCTATATCCGCATCGCTGGCATTGCTGACGATGTTGATTTCGCCGTAGACTTCCGAAAACCCCGCATCAATGTCTTCATCCACATCGAAAAAACCCCGTGCATCGGATACGCCGGTGACAGTTACGGCGATGTCCTGCAGGTCGATTTCCAGCGCGTCGGCATACAGCCGGTAGGTGACTTCATGGCAGGCGGCGAGCGCCGCGAGTAGCATTTCGCTCGGGCGTGGGCCGAGATCGGTGCTGCCCATATTCTCAGGCTGATCCAGAACCAGGTTGAAGTCGCGTGTTTTTACCTCACTGCGAAAGTCCTCGACCAGGTGGCTACTGGCCGTGGTTTCGACGCGACATTTATCGGGCCGATTGCGCAATAAATCCTGCTTGTGTAAGAAGATTTCCCTGTACTTGCTCATGAGTGTTGTGAACGCGCCTAAGGCTGACCCATCGCATAGTACTGCTGGATGCGCAAACGATCTACCCCGGGGCCGTTAAGCCAGGCAGGAACCACTTCAATCAAACAGTTTGTCTTCGAGGGCCTGGGTCAACATTTCGATGAGCGCCCTGGCCATGGGGAGTATGGGGTTACCGGAAACCCAGACCAGCCCGAGTTTCTGGGTAATGGTCGGATTGATCAGCAGTTTGGCGCGCGTGCCCGGTAGTTTATTAAAACGTTTCGGCACGATGGTGGCCAGATCGCCCGCCATCACGTGGAAAGCCAGTTGAAAAATCGAATTCGATTCCAGTTGTGGCGCCGGCGTGCAGTCTACGGTGGCGAAAGCCGCATCGATCATTTGCCGCTCACGCATCGGTGGTGACAGCAGGCACAGCGGTAATTCGGCAGCCTGGGCCCAGTTTACCTCTGGGTCATCATTCAGCCAGTCGTTATCCGGCAGCAGCAGGTGCAGTGGTTCGTCGTACAGGGGCAGGGTTTCAAGGCGCGAATCGGTGAGTTGATCCAGGTCGGTAATGCCGACATCCAGTTCGAAATTTTTCAGCGCAAGGGTCAGCTGGTCGATGCCCATGAACTGAATATCGATTTGTACAGCGGGATACTCCTGCTGGAACAGCCGCGCGACAATCGGCAACATCGGTGAACTGGTTGGCATCGCGCCAATTCTCAGGCGCCCGTGCAGATTCTTTTTCATGATCGCCAGCTCTTCGAGCATGGCGGAGCGGTCAGACAGGAGACGTTTGGCCCACTCGACCACGCGCAGACCTTCGTTGGTGAATCCCTGAAATTTCTGGTCCCGCAATATAATCGGGACGCCGAGTTCCTCTTCGAGCTTCTTGATGGCGCTGGACAGGCTCGGCTGGGATACGAAACAACGTTCGGCGGCACGGCCGAAGTGCCCCTCTTGCTCAAGCGCGATCAAATACTGAAACTGGCGTAGAAACATGCTTGCCCTGGTTTGTGAACTGGCTTGTTATGTTACATTAGTTTTCCCCTGTCATGCTGGGGGCATGTTGATGGCGGCAAAAATTTTTAAGGGCTCGTTAACGGTTGATGAACGTCACTCCTGTAGCAAACTGCTTTATCCAGGCCCTGCCACTGCACAGGTCCTGTCGGGTTGTCTTGCCGCTGGTTTTTGTCGTTGCAGCGAATGGCCCCCGGCACCGATTCATTTGGTAGTTTCCCGGGCATGTTATCAATCACCGATCTGGTTTCTGACTATGGCGACCCTCGCGGCGAGGCCATGCGCTGTCGACAACACTGTGCGCTGTTCGATTTCTCCTTCGTTTTCCGGGTGCGGGTCTCCGGGCCGGAAGCGATTCGCCAGATTGAGGCGTTTCAGCCGCGTAGCGTCCACGATATGTCGATTGGGCAGATACGTTACAGCGTCAAAACTGATGTCGAGGGCAGGGTTCGTTCTGACCTGACGCTTTGGCGATTCGGTGAGGATGTGTTCGAAATCATGAGCGGCTGTGAAGCCGATATCATCGAGCTTCGCACCCTGGCGAGCGTGGGGTGCGATCTGCATGACCTGAGCGAGACGACTGCCATTCTGGCACTGCAGGGTCCCGCTACGCTGGTGCAGTTAGCCGCGTTGATGGATGTTTCAACTCTGCTGACACTGCCTTATTTTAATTTTACCCGGGTCGAGGTCTGTGGAATTACCTGCCTGGTCGGGCGTCTCGGTTACAGCGGGGAGGCAGGATTTGAACTCCTCATCGAGCAATCAGACAAGCAGCGGATGTGGGCGCTACTATCCGCGCGGTTCGCGCCTGCGGGGTTTGCCGCGATCGATATTTTACGCATCGAGGCCGGCTTCTTTTTGTTTACCAACGAGTGCCGGGTCGCCCCTTCGATTGATGAACTCGGCTTGTCCGCCATATTGGGGCATGATCCTGCGACCCCGGACATTCAGCTGGTTGCGTTCAAGGCGGACACTCAATGCGACCTGGATTTGACCCCGTGGCAGCCGGCTAGTGGCGTCGTCCGGCGGCCCGAGCCGGGAGAGATTACGGTCACCTCGGCTTGTTTCAGCCCCTGTTTTAACTCTGCCCTTGGCCTTGGTTTTGTCCGCACCGGGGTTGTAAATGCGCCCCTGATCGATCCACTGAATGTATTTCACAACATCAAACTGTGCTCGTTCCCACCCTATGATCCGCATAAAAGCAGGCCTCGCAGCGTATGGGAAGACTGCCCAAGGTGAAAACTATCAGCCGATAACAAAAAGCTGTTTGACAGTATTTTGCCACTCGCCTTAGTATCGGCTCCCTGCAAAATCAACTTTTGCAATAATAAAACCAATTACCCTGAGAGGGAGTCATGTCAGAAAATACGCCTCGCCGTAAAAAAGTTACTATTCGCGAATTACAGCGCAAGATGGCCGCCGATGAGCAGATCGTGCAAATGGCCATTTACGATTACCGCAGCGCGGTAATTGCCGATCGACTCGATATCGATATTCTTTGTGTCTCCGATACCGGCGGTATGATCCTGTTCGGCCACCAGAGCACCGTTACGGTTACCTTTGAAGAAGTCATGCTGATGGCGCAGGCCATCGATCGTGGCAGTAAGTATGGTTTACGCATGGTCGATATGCCTTACTGGAGTTTTCACGTATCTCCGGAGCAGGCCGTCGAAAATGCTGGCAAGTTTGTGCATCAGGCAAATGCCGAGGTCATGAAATGCGAAGGCAACCAGCATCACGCCAGAAATATCGAGGCGATTGTCAAGGCGGGTATTCCGGTGCAGGGCCATATCGGCATCACGCCGATGCGCATGCCACAACTCGGTGGATTTTTCGCCCAGGGTAAAAATGCAGATCGCGCCAAGGAACTGGTGGATGATGCCTGGGCCATGGTCGATGCCGGCTGTTTCTCCATCATGTGCGAAGTCACCAGCGAAGAAGTTTGCCAGTATCTGACCGAAACACTGCCGGTGCCGGTCATCAGCCTCGGGGCCGGTAACAAGGCGCACGGTGTTCATATCATCACCTCCGACCTGATGCATCTCTACGAAGAGCATGTGCCACGGCATTCGAAGATCTACACCGATTTAATCCCGATCATGGAAGACGTGTTCACCCGCTACCGCGACGAAGTCCGGGAACGTATTTATCCTGGACCCGAACATACTGTCTATATGAGCCCTGAGGAATTGAAGAAGTTTGCAGAGGCCGTAGACTGGAAATCGAAACTGTAATCGCTGAGATGAACTCGATATCCCGATGTCTTTAAGGTTGCGGGTAGCATTTCCAAAACAACGGAAGCAGTAGTATTATTTTCGAATTTGACGAGTTTTTAGCAGATGATAGCTTAACCAGGAGTAAAACAAGATGCCAGCCAGAAATCATAAGCAGTGGAACGCCAAACCCGATCTAGAGCTCGGGGAGTGGGTCGATAGCCGTATTTATTCGGACGAAGAGATTTTCGAGGAAGAGCTTGAAAAACTCTGGAAAAAATCCTGGATTGCACTTTGTCATGAATCGGAGCTTCCGGAACCCTATGATTTTCGCACGGCAATCATCGCGCGTGAGCCGATTATCATTGTGCGTGGCCCTGACAACAAGGTTCGCGCATTTCTAAACGTCTGCCCGCACCGTGGCATGACCATTGAGCGTCGACCCGCCGGCAGCTTCGCCCCGGCCCAGCCATCGGGCAACCCGAAGCATATGACCTGCTTGTTTCATGCCTGGCAATTTGACATGAAAGGCAACTGCGTCGACATTACGCGCCAGAAGGAAGGCTACCAGGACCGTCTCGACAAATCGACCCAGGGTCTACGGGCACTTCGTTGCGAAGTCAAATACGGTGGTTTCGTCTGGGTCTGCCTCGACGACCACACGGAGTTTAATGTCGAAACCTGGGCCGCCGGCGCGATGGACTGCATCAAGGATTCTATCGACGCAGAGCCACTTGAAATCATCCACTACCACAAGGCGATCATCGATTGTAACTACAAGCTGTGGCACGACACCAACAGCGAGTTCTATCACGATTACATGCACTACCATAATCGCATCACCGGGTTCAACGACGATTACTTCAAGCGTGAATGTTCCGGCTTCGACAATGGTCACGTCAACGTCGGCACCTTCACCGTAAACTATGAGGAGTATGATGTTGCGGAAGATCGCGGCACCCTGTCGTTTCCGAATCTGCCGCCGGACAACTGGTACATGGTCGATATGTTTCCGGGTCTTAACTTCAATCTCCGCGGTTCTGTCGTCCGTATGGACCTGATGACGCCGTTGAGCGCCAACCAGGTGATGATCGAATTCCGTGGTTTCGGCCTGAAAAGCGATTCTGCCGAGGATCGTGCACACCGAATCCAGCATCACAACAGCATCTGGGGACCACTGGGGCGCAACCTGCATGAAGACCTGATTGGCGTTGCCGGTCAGGGCGCGACCATGACGCCTAAATCGGAGCCACGCCGTATCCTGCATGCCCGTTACGAGGGTTCTTACATTCACGACGAAATTGGTATGCGTCATTTCTATGAGGCCTGGGGCAAGAAGATGGACCGGCTACCCAGCGATCCCACGCAGAAATACAAACCAGGCAATGTGGTCGGACCGGAAATGCCACCGGCCAAGGGATTGAATACGTTTCCGGGCAAGGTTGCCTAGTTCCGCGCCGCATCGATGTCGTGAAAATGGATTGGCTGGCGACAGGCTCGATCGAACGAGTCTGCCGGCCAGCTTAATTCCCTACCTTGCGATAGGGATTTTGAATTATCGCCACCAACATGGCGTAAGCATTTTTTAGAGAGGCATGTAATGAGCAAAGAGGAACAGCACACCAAATCGCTGGTCAGGGAGGCGATTTATGAGGCGGCCGTTAATCTGGATGATCAGAAATGGAATGACTGGATCGATCAGTGCGACGAAGACTTTAAGTACTCGGTGGTTACCTATAGCCATGAGATTCGCAAGGATCTGTCGTATCTGATCCTGAGTCACAAAGAAATGCATCCCTATTTTGATTTGCTGCCGAAGCACAACACCGATCATTCACCGTTGCGTCGTCATGCCAGTATCTACACGGTCCATGTATCCGAGGATGGGAAAACGGCGGAAGCGGTGACTTCGTTCCTGATGACACAGGAAATGATCGACGGTATCAGCGCACCGCTTTATGCGGGTGAAAATCGACTTTATCTGACTGGTAAGTATTATGATACGTTCAGGATCGATGGGGAATTGGTGAAGTTTACAGAACGTGTCGCGCGGGTATACACGCGTCGTTTCGACAAAGGCACACACTGGATTATTTGACGCGCGTTTATTCGAGGAGTGGATTTTTAATTAATATAATTTGAAATGTACAAGGAGTTATCGGCCGCCTGGAAGGAATGTCTGATTGGTAACAAAACGACGGGTGGATAACACCATTACATAAGTTATATATTTTTCGAGCGAGAGCCCAGGGAATTTCGGGCTGGTTCAAAAATTTTAAAAATAAAATCGAGAGGATCAGAGAGTTGAGTTGGAAAAAAATCTGTGCAGCCGCCGAGGTTCCAGAAAACGCGCTGGAAAAATTCGAAGTAGACGGTATTGAACTGTTAGTCGCTAATTATGGTGCTGGTTACCGAGCCTTTCCACCTCGATGTCCCCACATGGAAGAGCCGCTTTGCGAGTCGGGCGTATTATTCGATGGAATGTTGACCTGCACCAAGCACCTCTGGCAGTGGAATTTAGGGACGGGGGAAGGAGTCGGAATTGCGGAAAGGGAACTACTATTCTACGACGTCAAGCAGGAAGGTGACGACATTTATGCCGACGTCGAACAGGCTCTTGTCTATGAAAACGATGAAGAGACCGAAGAAGAAGACGATGAAGATTTTTTCAATGCCGACTAATAACATTTACAGCATTGAAGCAGGCAATGGGATGTCCATTGTGAATGAGATTGTTAGTAAATAGAGCATATTATGCAGATGAGATTGGATTTTTTAATCAGGCATCAAGACAGGTCTCACCGAGTCACGTGTTCGCTGTGTAATCCGAATATTTATGATGACCAGTAAAACTTTGAACATCCAGGTTAACGCCAGAAACCGGGCATATACCCTGGATGGCACTAGCAACGATAAAATTCTTAATCTTGGATTAAGCAATTCTGTCGATCTGCCCTATGAATGCGGTAGTGGAACCTGCGGTACCTGCAAAGCACGCCTGATATCCGGAGAAATTAACGATCAATGGCCAGAGGCCCCGGGACGTAAGGTTTTGAAGCTTAAAAATCGAGAGTTTCTGATGTGCCAGTGCACCGCGGAAACGGACAGCGTGATCGAAGTGGAAAGTTTTGTGCACACCATGGAGGCTGGCGCCTGTGTTCCCAGGTCTGTAAACGGTCGCATTAGCACGGCGAGGCTTTTGACTGCCGATGTGCTCTTCCTTCAGATTGCGCTGGATCGGACGATCGATTTTGATGCGGGTCAGTTTATGCTGGTTCAGTTTCCCGAAGTAGCGGGATATCGTGGCTGGTCTATGGTGAATTATAAACGCCATGCTGAAACGCTAGACTTCGTTATCAAGAAAAAACCAGGAGGGATGCTGTCCGAATGGCTGTTTAATAACAACTGTGAGGGTGTGGAAGTAGAGCTCTTCGGCCCTATGGGAAATGCGACCTTCTATTCGAGGCTGGCTAAAAATATTCTTTGTATCGCAGGCGGAAGCGGCATTGCGGGAATTATGTCGATTCTCTCAAGGGCGGCAGAGGATGGTTATTTCTCGCAATACAACGGTGATGTATTCTTTGGCGTGCGTACCATGAAGGACGCATTTTTTCTTGATGAGCTCTCCGATTTTTGCTCCGAGTGCGGCGATAAGCTGAAGGTAACCATTGCCCTGTCAGAAGAGGATACGCCAGCATCCGCGCAGACTGACTACCCACAACTGTTATTCGATAAGGGATTTGTGCATGAGGTGGCCGGCCGCCATATGGAAGACCGCTATCAAAACGTGAGGGCCTATCTTGCCGGTCCAACGCCTTTGGTAAATGGTTCCATCGGTATGCTGCTGCGGGCCAGAGTGACCACCGACAATATCCGCTATGATAAATTCAGTTAGGGTGGTGCCATGAGCAATAATATACACGTCTGTAAATTGAGCGATATTCCCACCAACGGAATTAAAGATTTTGTTATCGAAGGGGGAGAAAAAGTCCTGATCGCCAATTTTAGAGAGCGTTATTATGCCTATAGCGGTAATTGTCCTCATCAGGGAACTTGCCTGGCAGAAGGGTTTTATGATGGCGCGGTACTCACCTGTAGCAAGCATTTATGGCAGTGGGATATTACTTCCGGGAAGCCTATCGGTCTCGCCGAAGCCCCCCTGGAGGGCTATCAGCTTGAGATTGAGGATGACGAAATATTTGTGCGGCAATCCAACGCGCTGAAAATGGCGGAGTTGTTCGCGGATATTTCCAGTGATACGCAGGACAGGCTCGTGCAGCTCACCCGTCGCGAAGAATACGAGAGTGGCAGCGTTCTCTACGATTTAGGTGACATTACCGATGATCTCTACATACTCGAGTCGGGTCGGGTCGTATTTGAGCTCGGCCGGGATGAGCGAACCAGTGCGGCCGGTTTTATACTGCGCAAAGGCGAGGTATTCGGATGGGCGGCACTACTCGAGCATCAACCCATACGCATCGCCAAGGCGGTATGCGTCGAAAAATCGACTCTGTTGCGCTTGAATGGCGCGGAAGCAGTGAAAGTACTCGCATCTGATCCGGCTTCTGGTTATCTTGTGATGCGTCAGTTGGCGACCCTGATCACCAGGCATTTTACCTCGTCCAACGAATTATGAAGCCGTATTTTAAAGCGCTTTTCCAAACTATTGTGAGGTGATCCTGGCAAAAAAGTATAGATTTTGTTTTTTAGCTTTTATAAGAAATTTTTATGACTTTAATAACCGAAAATATGAGGAGTGAATCATGTTAACAAAGATAAAAAATATGCAGCATCGGGTAACTATCGGTTTAGCTGCTTTGATTGCAATGATAGGTATTTCTACAGCAGGCTTTGTTTCAACTGCGTCAGCCGCCGAACTCGATTACGGCAAAATTGGTGATCCGGTCAACCTTGTGGTGGGTTACCAGCCCTACTACACGGAAGCCTGGTCTGGCGTGGTCATGAAGAGCCTGAAGCTGTATGAAAAATACCTGCCTAAAGGGTCTACCGTTGAATTCCAGATCGGACTGCAGGGCGGCATTATCGTTAATGCCATGCTTGCGGGTAAGCAACACATCGGTTACATGGGTGACATGCCGGCGATCGTCGCGACTACCAAGGAGAGCGTGGCCGATATTCGCATCGTTGCAACTGCAGGACTGGGTTTTGATCAATGCAATAACATGCTGGTCAGAAACGATGCGCCGCAGTTTGCCAATGCTGGAGAAGCCATTCAGTGGATGGACGGTAAAGGTTGTCGCAGTGCCGAAAGGCGCCTGTACGGACCGTTTCGCGCTGGCCGTGTTCGAGAAAGAAAACATCAAACCGGCAAGTTACCTGAACCAGAACATCGAGGTTATCACCAGTGGTTTCCGCGCCGGCAAGCTCGATGCTGCGGCGATCTGGGAGCCGACGGCTGCACGCCTGGTCGAAGAGGGCCTGGCGCGCAAGGTCGCATCCGGTGCCTCGGTTGACGAGAACGATGGTGGATTTATCGACATGCGTGGTGACCTCATCGATCAGCGTCCTGACGTGGTTAAAGCCTGGTTGAATGCCGAACTCGATGCGCAGCTGTTCATGGCAGATCCTAAAAACACCATGGCAATCGTGAAGATGGCTGAAGAGCAAACCACCGGCTTTGAAGCGAAAGTACTATGGAAAGCAATGGTCGGTACCACACCGGTACTCCAGGGTGGCACACCGGTTCGTAACGAACTGGCCTATGCCATTACGCCCAAGGCCCAGGCGCTGATTGACAAGGCAACCATCTTCCTGCATTCCATCAAGACGATTCGAGTGGACAAGCTTCGTGATAACGCGATTGATCGGAGCTTCACCGAAGAAATCCTGAAGGAGCGCGGCTTGACAGCTCCGGTTGGTAAAATGTGGGCCCAGCCCGATTCAGCCTATGGTGGCTAAAGTCTGCGCCAGCAGTCTTTGCTGAAAGGATACTCCTGCCTGATACCAGGCAGGGGTACACTAAATGGTGCTGCGGCACACAAATCGAATTACCATTACAGATCGAGTCCAGGGTGAGCGGGATAGTGTAGTTATTGCGCTGGTCCGGGATTGAGGAATCTGGAACTATAAGAATTATTCTGAGGACGATATGGATTCACATGCAGACCTGTTGAAGAGCGCCATGCCATTTCAGATGGTTCCGCAGGACCTGATTGAGGCCATTGCGGCAGTCTGCACCCAGCAGGAGTTCGCAGCGGGTGAGAAAATTTATAATTTTGGTGATGTGGCCGACGATGTCATCATCGTTTCTTCGGGCAGCGTAAAGCATGTGCTGAGTGATGAAGCCCATGCCAACCATCATGAGAAAACCATGCGCAGCGGTGACATATTCGGCTGGGCAGCGGTGCTGGAGGGGCAGCGCACGCGCCTCGCGAGCACCACCAGCCTGGAGCCAACCCGGGTCATCCGCATCCCGGGAAAGGAGCTGACGAAAATTTTCAAGATTAATCCCGCCGTGGGCGACGTTGTCATGAGTCGCTTTGCGACCATGATCAACAAGGAATTCTCGGTACCCAGGTCGATTGCCGAACAGGTTCCCAGTTTCAAACAGGCCGCCGGTGCGACCAGCCTGCAAGGCTCTGAAGTCACCACCATGGCGCTAACCGTGTATCGGATTGCGACCTGGTTAAAAAGTCCGCGACCTTACCTGATGTTGATCGGCTTCGCGCTTTTCCTCGGCTTCTGGTACCTGTCGGTCGAGGTCTGGAAACTGCCACGTTTCGTCGAGATGCCGGGCCTGACCGAAGTGCTTCGGCGAGTGGTTTAGCCAAGATCCCTACTACGGCCTGTCGATTTATACCCCCGAATACTACAAGCACATCGGGATCAGTTTGCGGCGCATCGGCTTCGCGTTTTGCCTGGCGACGGCGCTCGGTGTGCCACTCGGGTTGTTTCTCGGCTGGTCGAAGAATTTCGGAATTCATCTTCCCGTTGTTCGAAATGTTGCGCCCGATCCCGGTGCTTGCCTGGGTGCCGCTGGCGATCATTATTTTCAGCGGCTCGGAAACCCCGGTACTATTTCTCACCTTCCTGGCCTCGTTCTTTGCCACCACGCTGAACACCATGCTCGGCGTCGAATCGATCGACGAATCCTACAGTCGAGCCGCCTACTGTCTTGGCGCAAGCCGCTGGCAAACCTTCATCCACGTGGTGGTTCCCGGCGCCATGCCGTACATTTTTACCGGCCTGCAGATCTCCATCGGCGTCGCCTGGTTTTCACTGGTGGCGGGCGAGATGGTGTCCGGCCAGTTCGGTCTGGGCTACGTGATTAACACGGCGTACATGATGATCGAGTACCCGAAAATCATCATCGGCATGATCACCCTCGGGGTGGTTGGCTACTCGACCAGTGCCATGGTGCGCATGATGGGTGATTACCTGATGCAGTGGCGAGTCCGCGAACTCGCCCTCGGAGACAACTGATGAGTGCAGTAATAGATGAAAATGCAGGTTCGCTGGCCGATGTCACCGACGGCGCGATCAGCATCAAGGACGTAGTCAAGATCTATGATCCGGACGGTGCCGCGGTGATGGCGGTCGATCATTGCTCGCTCGATATTCCAGCGGGCGAGATCTGCATGATCGTCGGCCCTTCCGGCTGCGGCAAGACCACCCTGCTAAACGCCATTGCCGGCTTTCACGGCATTACCTCGGGCAGCATTCATCTCGATGGTGAATTGTTATGCGGCCCGGGCAAACCACAGGCAGAACCCGGTTCTGACCGTATCGTGGTGTTTCAGAACGGCGCGCTGTTCCCCTGGAAAACCAACCTGGACAACGTCGCTTTCGGCCCGATGATGGCCAAACAACAGAGCAAGCAGGAAATTTACGACAAGGCGCGCAGCATGATGGCGGATGCGGGCCTGAGCGGAACCGAAAACAATTTCCCGGGCGAAGTATCCTCGGGCGTGCGACGCCGGGTGGAAATCGTCCGGGCGCTGATGAATGATCCCAAGGTCTTGCTGTTCGATGAGCCCTACCGCGCGCTCGACTCGCTGACCAAGTCGGTCATGCACGAGGCGTTGCTGGAAATTTATTACCGCAACAAGGTCACCATTTTCTTTATCACCCACGATCTCGAAGAAGCGATCTTTCTCGGCCACCGGGTGATGATCATGACCTCGCGGCCCTGCAGCCCAAAGAAAATCGTAGAAGTCGACATTCCGCATCCGCGCGATTACAGCGTGCTGACTTCAGACCGGTTTCGGGAAATTATGAACGAAGCCAAAGACGTCGTGCATGACGAGGCAATGAAAGCCTTTGATGCCGGCGAAAAAGAAGGATAAAACAGGCATGAATATAAGCAAATTTGTAGACAAACTGTTCAGTCGAGCAGCGTTGCGTGGAATCGTCGCGATTGGCCTGTTTATCGTTCTCTGGGAAGTCGGCGCGCGCTCGGAGCAATGGTTTGGCTATCGCTTTCCATTTATCGGATTGGTGCCGCCACCCTCCGATGTGTTCGTCAGCTGGGGTGAATTGATTCGTGATCCGAGCTACTGGGAGAGCTGGTACATGAGCTTCGGGCGCGTTCTCGGTGGCTTCCTGGCCGCGATGATTGTCGGCATACCTTCGGGCTACTGATGGCGATCAGTCGAACGGCTCACGGCATCATTTTCCCGACCTTCGAAGTGCTACGACCGATCCCGCCGCTGGCCTGGGTACCGGCGTCGATCATCTTCTGGCCCACGCAGGAGTTGTCGATTGTCTTCGTCACCTTCCTCGGCGCGTTCTACACCATCGTCATCAACGTGCTGGGCGGCGCGAAATCGATCAACGTGCAGTATTTCCAGGCCGCACGCTCGATGGGTGCCGCAACTGGGACATTTTTCGGCGCATCGTCCTACCCGTGAACTCCCCTCGATCGTGGTCGGTTCCGCGGTGGGCATGGGCATAACGTGGGAAGTCGTGGTCGCCGCCGAAATGATCTCGGGTGGCGGCTAGCGACGGTGGTGGTGCCGGCGGCGGGCTCGGATTTTTCATCTGGAATTCCTACGTCGGCGGATCGTACGAGCAGATCATC
>CAWIHJ010000031.1:0-8399 GCA_963835795.1 uncultured Gammaproteobacteria bacterium | reverse complement strand
ATAACAAGCGTGTCATCGTGCCCAACGCGTCGATCCTCGGCAGCAACATCACCAATGTCAGCGCCCTGCCGACCCGTCGGGTCGACCTGGTATTCGGCATCGGCTATGACGACAACATCGGCCAGGCGCGCGACATCATTCAGGCCGTCATCGGCGCCGACGAACGCATTCTGAAAGACCCGGAGCCTTCGATCGTCGTGGGCGAGCTCGGCGACAACAGCGTTAACATCAATGTCCGTCCCTGGGTGAACGCCGGCGACTACTGGCCGGTGCGCGCCGATTTGCTGGAAACCATCAAGGTTCGCTTCGACGAAGCGGGTATCTCGATCCCCTTCCCGCAACGCGACGTGCACCTGCACGAAGTCAAAGCCAGCTAAAAACCGGGGACAGTATACTTTTACTCAAAATTTCCGTAAAAAGGGGACATAAAAAAGGGGACAGTTTACTTTTTTTACATCACCAGAATAGTTGAGTAGGTCTTATCAATTGATACCAGCTAACTCAATAACTTCCATCCGACGAAAAAAGTAAACTGTCCCCTTTTTTAATGTCCCTTTTTTACGGAAATTTTGAGTAAAAGTATACTGTCCCCCGTAGTTCAGGCGTAGGCGCTCAGGTCTTCGCCTTCGATGGTGATGCGGTGCAGCAGGCGGCGTTCACCGTGGTAATCGTTGAGCGCGCAGTGATGGGTGGCACGGTTATCCCAGATCGCAATCGATCCCTTGCGCCAGTTGAAGCGGCAGCTGTATTCGTTCTGGCTGGCCTGCGCGTAAAGGTATTCCAGCAGGGGTTGTGACTCAGCGTCAGTCCAGCCTTCGAAGCGCAGGGTAAATTCGCGGTTGACATAAAGTGCCGGCCGGCCGGACAGGGGATGGCGAATAACCACCGGATGTATCGCATCCTGGGTAGCCGCTGCTGGATTGCCGACACGGCCATCGAGATCATCGATAGCCGCATCCGAGTAGGCGCCTGCGCCAAATGAGTGGCGGCTGGAATGTTCGGCACGCATCGACAACAGCATACGCTTCAGGCCATCCGAAAGACCGTTATAAGCCGCGTACATGCTGGCAAACAGTGTATCCCCACCGACGCTCGGCACTTCACGTGCATACAAAATGGAACCCAGCGCAGGACGCTGGTCGTAAGAATGGTCGGTGTGCCAACGCGAGCCAATATTGGTTTTCTGCTCGGCTTCCTTGCGTACTTCAGCGATCAGCGGATAATCATCGCAGGCTTTGAAAAACCGGTTGACGTTGATCTGCCCCCAGCGCTCGGCGAAGGCAATGTGTTGTTCGGGGCTGATCTGCTGATCGCGCAGGAAGATGACACCATAATCGACAAAGGCCTGGCGTAACTCGCTGAATTGTTCGTCGCTTATACCTCGAGCGATATCGATGCCACTGATTTCTGCGCCGAGCGCGGAACTGAGCGGCGTTGCCTGGATAGTCTGGTATGCGTTATTCATCGACGGCAATATAGACCGGTAACCACCTCGATTCAATTCCCAGTTTAGCGATACCGACGGAAAATCGCAGCCAGCTTCACAGGTAGTCGAGCTCAAACGGAAAATCGGATAATACCCTGGGGCCATCCGCGCTGAGCCAGACCGGTTGTTCGAGCTTTACGCCTTCGCGAGCGCCAACTTCGCCGACATAACATTCCACGCACACCACCATGTTTTCCTCGAACTGGCCGTCGTAGGCGCCCCACTCCTCGTCCTCGCGATACCACACCAACGGATACTCAACGCCCAGCCCGCAGCCGTGGGCGACATCGGCGTAACGATTGGGAATGCAATTGTCCGGCAATCGATAGGATTGGTCGGAATACTCGAGAAACCCGAGCCCCACCTGCAACAACCCGGTGTTGTGCTGCAGTTGTTCGAAGGCGAGCGCATACAGACGCCGCTGATCATCGCTCGGCGCCCGGTCACCCACTACCCAGCTGCGCGAAATGTCGTTGTAATAACCCATCGGCCCAATCAGGTCGGTATCGAATGCCAGCAGGTCGCCCTCCTCGATCACACGCTCCGTGGTTTCCTGAAACCACGGGTTAGTGCGCGGACCGCTACACAGCAACCGCGTTTCAGGGTACTCGCCACCGCGCTGGATGCTGCCCTCGACCAGCATCGCCAGCGCGTCACTCTCACGCATTCCGGGTTTGAGGCGCGCGCGCATGTCCGCCACGCTCTGCTCGCAGGTCTGCAATGAGCGGCGCAGCACTTTCACCTCGTCGGGTGACTTGATGGCGCGGGCGCGTTCCATGATCGACTGACCCTCGATCAACAACAGCCCCTGGCGTTCACTTTCCTGCACCAGTAACAGGCCGGCACGATCGATAGCCAGGCGATTCTCGGCAATTCCCTTTTCCCGCAACAGCGACAGCATCGACTGATTCCAGCGCCGCGCCATCTCCGGGCCACGCGCGCCGACCGCCATGAAATCGGTGGTCAGGGACGGTCGAATGTCGGCGACCAGATCGCGCGCCAGGTGCGCCGAACTGCCGAGTTCGAACAACACGATTTCACCATCAGCAAACACCACCGCGTAGCGACAGACGTTGTGCAGGGTCCATACCTGCATGTTACGGGTGCCGGTGGCATAACGGATGTTGACGGGATCGAACAATACGATCGCCGCGCAGTCGGCAGCGGCGAGACGCTGGCAGATGCGTTGCAGGCGGTGGCGCTGGATCCCGGCCTGGGTGTCATTGTCAACAATCTGTGCGGCTTCGAAGTTCATTGCAGTAGCGAGTTATCGGGTTCAGACTGCATGATACAAACACCCAGAAATAAATCGACCCTTTGACGGCGGGTGACGTGGAAATTCAATCGGCGTATTCTTGGCAGAATAATAACTAATGCAACGAGGTGGACCATGAATCTGGAACGCGTTCTTTTTGGGTTTGTCATCATTCTGGCACTCAGCTTCACCTTCGCCTTCGTGATAGGAGATATCGACAAAGCCAGCCATCACAACGTCTGGATCCTGACGATTGCGATTCTGATCAACCTGATCGCCACCGGTCTCAAGCTGGGTGATCGTTCCCAGGTTGGCGCGCTTTTACTGGCCAGCAGCCTGGTATCGGACGTGCTGCTGATTACCGCGCGTATCATCTGGGTCACCGCCGAAAGTCAGACCGCGATCGGGCCCAGCCGCGAAGCCATGGTAAACATCGTGTCGCTCGCCGGCGGCGCACTCGTGGCCGGTGTCATCACCGTGGTGATTCTGGTTGGCGACACGCTGATTTCCCGCCGCTAGCAGAATTACATGGCTACTACTTCAGATCTCGACCGGGTTTCAATGGTGGTGCTGCGCTACATGCGCGGGCCGGTCTTCATCCTCATAGTCGTCTACGCGATCGGCATAACCGGCATGTCGTTAATCCCCGGTTACGACGCCGACGGCAATGTCCACTTCATGAACCTGTTTCATTCTTTCTACTTCTTCACCTATACCGCGACCACCACCGGATTTGGCGAAATTCCATATAATTTTACCGACGAGCAGCGCTTGTGGGCGATACTCTGCGTCTACATGGGCGTGGTGGCCTGGCTGTACGCGATCGGTTCAATTTTTCGCCTGGTGCAAAATCCACATTTTTTGCTGGCGTTGAACGAACATCGCTTCGCCAGGCGGGTGTGGCGCATCTATCGTCCGTTTTACATCATTTGCGGGTTTGGCGACACCGGCAGCCTGCTCGCGCGCGGCCTCAGCGACCACTGGTTGCGCAGCGTTATCATCGACGTCGACCCGGAGCGCATCAAGGCGCTGCACTTACGCGATTACCGCGTTTCCACGCCCGGCCTTTGCGCGGACCCTTCCGTGCCCAAGCACCTGCAAGACGCCGGGGTGCTGATGCCCAACTGCAAGGCCGTGGTCATTCTCACTGTCGACGATGAAGTCAATGCACGCATCGCGGTCATGGCGCGCTTGTTGAACCCAAAGATCCACATTCTTTGCCGCTCGACATCGAAACGGCACATCGAACATCTACGCTCGCTAGGCAATGTCACCATAATCAATCCCTTCGAGATCTTCGCGCAGTTGCTGAGCATGGCGATCACCGCCCCAAGGCTGCACAACCTCAATGCCTGCCTGGTGCACAACCCGCACGCCAGGCTCGGGCAACCCATGGTGTTGCCCACCGGCAACTGGATCATCTGCGGCTACGGGCGCATGGGCAAATGGCTATACCGTCACTTCGTGCAAAACGGCATCAAGCCGGTCATCATCGACCCCAGGGCCGGCAGTGTAGCCGGAGCCGCACAGGTCATTTCCAGCCATGCCAACCGCGAATCCCTGCAACAGGCGGGTCTCGCCAATGCCGCCGGAGTGGTCGCCGGTACCGATAACGATCACGATAACCTGAGCATACTGATGTACGTGAACGCGATGAACCCCGAGATCTTCACTATCGCGCGGCAGAATCGGCACGAAAACCAGATCGCCTTCGACGCCGCCAATGCCAACCTGGTGCTGCAATCCAGCCTGACCACGGCGCGGCGAGTGCTGAAACACCTGATCTCTCCGCAGGTGCAACTGTTCCTCGACTACCTGCGCGACAAGGGCGAAGACCTGTGTGAACACACGGTGGAACGCCTGCAACGGGCGATTGGCGACGCGCGACCGCATCTTTGGCATTGCACCATTCGCGACGAAGAAGCCAGCGCCGTCACCGAATACCTGCGCAGCGGCAAAACCCTCACGCTTGAACAATTATTGCGCGATCCGCACAAGCTCGATGACAGCCTGCCCTGCGTGCCCTTCACCATTCGTCGTAACGATGAATGCCTGATGTTACCGGCCGACGACGAAGTCATCCGGCCGGGGGACGATATACTGTGTTGCGGTACCGAAGGCGGCGAAAGGCTGCTGACGGCGACGCTCAACAACGCTTATACGCTGGACTACCTGATCACCGGGCGTGATCGCGCCAGGGGCTATCTGTTTCAATGGCTGGAACGTCGGCTCGACAAGGGGGTCGCCTGATCAAGCGCGCCTTGCCAGTGCAGGCGAATGCCGTAGAATATCGCCCCTTTCAAGGCCAGTAATACTCATGATCGTCACCGACAAGTTTGCCTTCGTACACATGCACAAGACCGGCGGGCAATCCCTGGCGCATATCCTCGGCGCCTGCATGCCGGACTTCAATCAGGTGGGCTACCACTATCCGTATCACATGCTGCCGGTGGAATACACGAATTTGCCGGTGGTCGGCATGGTGCGCAATCCCTGGGACTGGTACATCTCCTGGTACGCCTTCAATACCCGACCCGAAGTCGGCAATCCACTGTTCTTCATCATTTCGGATGGCTTCCAGGCGGACTACCGGCGCACCATCGAGAATCTGATCAACCTGCCTGCGGATTCTCAGACAAGCCGGAATTACCGCAACGCACTGATCGATATACTGCCCGATTCGCTCGACGGCAACGCCGGCGTCGGTCTGACACGCGACTGTATTCGCAACATGGACAATCCTGAACTCGGTTATTACTCCTGGCAATTTCAACGCATGCACGGCGATCTCGATAATCCGCAACTGCACATCGGCCGCTTCGAAAACCTGCAGGCGGAATTTCTGTCGATCATGCAAACCCTGGGCGTCGAACAACACGACGCGATCGAAGCCGAATTTGCCGCAGCGCCACGCCACAATACCTCGCGTCACAGCCACTACTCGAAATATCTCGACGCCGAGCTGCGCGACTTGATCGCGGCGAAGGAATCGGCCCTGATTGAGCGTTACGATTATCGCTTCGAGCAGGACGACTCCACCGAGGAACCGATCGAATTTGCACCCATCCAGATCGGTTATCGCAACGACTCGTTTCACAAATTGTCGGGGAAAGCGCGCAACTTCCTGTTACTCAAACCCGACGTCGACCTCAGTTTCATCAAGCGCAAGCTGGCTAAAATTCCGGAACGCGCCTGGCACGGTTCGGGGCGTGAAAAAACCTACGAAGTCCATAAGCAAACCCAGTCGCTGCTGTTGATCCACGACGATGACTTCCGCCACTACAACCCGACTTATCACGATCTGTACACCGATTTCCGCAGGGAGTTGAAACCCATATTCGATTTCATTGCCGAACACTACCAAAACGACGGTTACGTGGTGCGTGCCCTGTTTGCGCGCCTCAAGGGCAAGGGCCGCATCGACACCCACACCGACGGCCTGTACAGCCTGCTCAAATGCCACCGCATCCACATCCCGATCATTACCACCGATGACGTGGTGTTCAGCATCGGCGGCGAGGAAAAAGTGCTGGGCGAAGGCGAAATGTGGGAAATCAACAATGCCACCTTGCACGCGGTGGAAAATCGCAGCGAACAGGATCGCATTCACCTGATCATCGACTGGGTGCCCAACTCGACCGTGCGTGCCGAAGACAAGCGCCCGGTGGTAGCCAAACCGAAAAAAGAGGCGGGCGCGGCGATTCCGCGTTACGACGGGCGCATCGTCGGCCGTAACCAGCCCTGCCCCTGCAATTCAGGCAAGAAATTCAAGCAGTGCCACGGGGCGCCGCGCTAGTCAGCGCTGGACAGGTCGGTAAGCGACGCACTCGATTTCCACCAGGATATCGATAAGAAAATCGCTGATCAGGGCCGAACGCGCCGGGGGTTGGTCGGGAAAATATTCGGCGTAGACCGAGTTGAAGCCGGGAAAATCCTCGCGCTTTTTCAGCCACACCATCGACTTCACCACGTCAGCCAGATCGCAGCCCGCCTCGGCCAGTATCTGTTGCAGGCTTTCGATGCAGGCGCGCGTCTGCTCCTCGATGCTGCCGTCGGTCATCGGTTGCCCATCGCGCATCGGCACCTGGCCGGTCACAAATACGAAATCGCCGGCACGAATGGCTCGCGACAGGGATAACACCCGACCGTTGATTTCGAGCGGCCCGCCGATGACTTGTTTGTGCGACATGCTGGTGTACTCCGGTTGAATTTTAGGGTTATAGTTCGCCACAGCTTAGCGTAGAACACAGACTATACCGGAACATCGATGAGCCTGACAAAAGACCTGATCACCCTGATTCGTCACAAGCCGATCACCCCCGAGGATCTGCAACACACCGCCCTGTTTGCGCTCGATGCACTCGCCTGCGCCTATGCCGGATGCAACACACCGGTCGGAGAAATTCTAAAGCGCTTTGGCGCACAGGGTGACATGGACAACCGGCGCAAGGCGCTGTTGATGGGGGCGCTCACGCACATTACCGAAACCGACGACCTGCACCGGGCATCGGTAACCCACCCGGGTTGCGTGGTGGTGCCGGCAGTTTTTGCCCTGGGCGAGAAGCTCGGCTCGACCCCGGAGCAGATGTTAATCGCGATATTGCAGGGGTTTGAAGCCATGTGTCGAATCGGCGCCGGAGTGGGGTCGGCGCACTACCGGATCTGGCACAACACGGCCACCTGCGGTCCATTCGGATCAGCCATGGCGGCCGCGTCCCTGCTGCAATTGAGCGACGCGCAAGCACTCGATGCGCTGGGCAATGCCGGTACGCAGGCGAGTGCTCCGAAAGGATCATCGGCAAAGAGGTCTTCGGAGAAGAACTCTTCCTCCAGGGCGCCGCTGCCGCGGGTCTCAACCCTGTCGAGGAGCTCGGTCTGTTCGTAGTCCAGGGCGATCTCGCCGCTCGACCCCAGGCTGAGCCCGAGGAGGGCGCGCAGGGTCTGGGCATCGACATAGGTGACCAGCTCGGCGCCGACCCCCTCGCCGACGCCGGTCATCTCGTAGATCCCGACCAGCGGTACCACGCGGATTCTCGGCAGTCCCTGGCCGAGACCGGCAACCACCCGGATGTCATCCCCCACGTGGATCTCGTACGTGGGCTTCTCCGACTCGTCGTCTGCGGCACGCTTCTCGATTACTCCGGCCTCCTGGAGGCCCTTGATTGCATCTTTGCGCAGATCGTCGATCCGGTCGGTACTGAGCATGACGCCCTTGCGCCTGGCTGGAGGTACGATCCCTCGATCAGCTCCATGTTGTCGAACATGCCGCCGTAGGTGGCCGGGTCAATTCCAAAGAGAACGGTGAAGGCGCTGTGTTCCAGCCCCTCGATGCGGTCATCCTCGACACGCAGGAGGCCGAATCCAGAGATCTGGCTTGTCGTGGCCGATATCCCCGGATTGCCCGACAGATAGTCGCTGATCTCGAAGAAACTCCGGCAGGACCGGCGTCTGCTCGATTCCCCCGACCGACTGGACGCCGAAGAGGCTGATGTTGCCCTCGGCCAGGCCCGAGATCATGATGTCGCCGGTGTAGTTGTTGATGAATGCCCGTTCAATTCCGGTCCGGGCGGTGTCCATCATGGCATTGCCCACGACGAGGACAATGACCCCGAGTGAAACGATACTCCCGATGATGAGCGACTTGCCCTTGTGTTCCAC
>CAWIHJ010000030.1:0-23349 GCA_963835795.1 uncultured Gammaproteobacteria bacterium | reverse complement strand
GGTAGACGAGGGCACGCCGATGCAGGTTTACGCGCGCGACTCCTCGTTTATGACGCCTTACGGCGCGGTCATCTGCCAGCTCGCCAATCCTCGCCGTCGCGGTGAGTATGCGCCCGCGCTGCGCTTTTACCTGGAAAACAACGTGCCCATTTACGACATGGTGTCGATGGGGAACTTCGAAGGCGGTGATTTCAACATCATCAAGCCCGGCGTGGCGCTGGTCGGTTACACCGATCACCGCAGCGAAGGCGTCGCCGCCAGGCAGCTTGCGCAGTGGTTTATCGACGAGGGCTGGGAAATCAAGTTCGCGCCGATCGATCCCTTTTACGTACACATCGACCTGATGGTCTGCATGCTGACCGAGCACTGTGCCGCGGTTTGTCTCGAAACCACCGACCCCGATATCGTCGACTGGTTGCGCAACATGAACATCGAGATCCTCCCGGCTACCTTCGAGGAAACCATGGCACTCGGCTGCAACGTGGTAGCGCTCGGCAACGATAAAGTGCTGTCGACGCTGGCCGCGACGGACCTGAACCAGAAGATGCGCGCCATCGGCCTCGAAGTCTACGATCCCGACATGACCATGTTCACCTGGGCTGGCGGTGGCGTGCACTGCATGTGCCAGCCGCTGCGCCGCGACCCGGCTTAGCCCTCAATCAGTGAAAACCTGGCGCTCGCCAAAGATTCGCGTCAGCAATGACACGCTGGCCGGGCGCGGCGTGATCGCCGTCGACGATATCGCGCAGGACGAAATCGTCGCCATCAAGGCCGGGCATATCGTGACCCGCGCCGAAATCGAGCAGGTGACGCGGTCTGCGGGTGACATGGCGCTACAGATCGACGACGATTTTTACCTGGCGCCGCGCAGCCCCGCCGATGTCGACGACATGTCGGTATTCATCAATCACTCCTGCGATCCCAACGTGGGCTTTCGTGGCCAGGTGGTGTACGTGGCGATGCGCGCTATTCGCGCGGGTGAGGAATTGTGTCACGACTACGCCATGGAGCGCAGCGATGACTACGCGCTGGATTGCCATTGCGGTAGCCCGTTGTGTCGAGGTAAGGTGAGCGGCGCAGACTGGAAATTACCCGAGTTGCAGGAGCGCTACCGGGGTTATTTTTCCCTGTATATTCACAACAAGATTGAGCAGAGGTGACTCTAATGAATGCCAGTGCAGAGCAAGTGGCTGACGCGCCCCTTTTATTGCGCGAGGACAGCGCCGGTATTACCACGCTGACGCTGAATCGCCCGGCGCAATACAACGCGCTGTCGAGCGCCCTGCTGGACGAGTTGCAATCGGCGCTGGAGGCGATCGGCAACGACGACAGCGTGCGCGTGGTGATCATTGCTGCGAAGGGCAAGGCCTTCTGCCCCGGGCACGATCTGAAGCAGATGCGTTCCAGCGAAGATCGCGCCTTCCACCAGGCCCTGTTCGACAAGTGCTCGAAAATGATGCTGACCATTCACCAACTGCGCCAGCCGGTCATCGCCCGCGTGCAGGGTATCGCCACCGCGGCAGGCTGCCAGCTGGTGGCCAATTGCGACCTGGCAATCGCCAGTGACGATGCGCGTTTCGCGGTATCGGGGATCAACGTCGGCCTGTTCTGCTCCACCCCTGCAGTGCCCCTGTCGCGCAACATGCAGCGCAAGCAGGCGCTGCACATGTTGCTCACCGGCGACTTCATTTCGGCACAGACCGCGCTGCAATACGGACTGGTGAACGAGGTGGTGGCGGCCGCCGAGCTCGAAGTGGCGAGCATCGCCATGGCGCAGAAAATTGTCGCCAAGTCGGCGCACGCCATCGCCATTGGCAAGGACATGTTTTACCGCCAGTTGCCGATGGATCTGGTCGAGGCCTATGCCTATGCCAGCGAACGCATGGCCTGCAACATGGATTCGCACGACGCGCGTGAAGGCATCGATGCCTTCATACAAAAACGAAAGCCCGAATGGGAGGGTAAATGACCGGGATCAGCCAGTACGACACCGATCTGGATAAAAACCAGGCGAACTTTACCCCGCTGTCGCCGATAACCTTTATCGAGCGCGCAGCGGCAGTTTACCCGGAGCGCATCGCGCAAATACATGGCGCGCAGCGATATAGCTGGGCCGAGACCTATAGTCGATGCCGACGCCTGGCGAGTGCCCTGCAACAACGCGGTGTTGGCAAGAACGACAGCGTTGCGCTGATGTTGCCCAATATTCCTGCGATGTTCGAAGCACATTTTGCTATCCCCATGGCCGGTGCGGTGATCAATGCACTCAACATTCGCCTCGATGCCGATGCCATTGCGTTCCAGTTGAAGCACGGAGGCGCCCGCGTGCTGATTACGGATCGCGAATTTTCGCCGACCATCCAGACAGCGCTGGCACAACTTGAAACACCGCTGCTGGTCATAGATGTCGATGACCCGGCAGTTGACGAAGGCGCATTGATCGGCGAGATCGAATACGAGGCATTTCTCGACGGTGGTGATCCTGACTTCCGTTGGCAGCTGCCCGATGACGAATGGCAGGCGATTGCGCTGGGTTATACATCGGGCACTACCGGTGACCCCAAGGGCGTGGTCACCCACCATCGCGGCGCCTACCTGAACGCGGTGTCGAATACGCTGGCCTGGAACATGGGTGCCCACCCGGTTTACCTGTGGACCCTGCCGATGTTTCACTGCAATGGCTGGTGTTTTCCGTGGACGGTGGCCGCCTTGAATGGCACCAGTGTGTGCCTGCGTGCGGTGCGTGCCGATGCAATTTTTGCAGCGATTAGTGAGCATGGCGTAAACCATATGTGCGGTGCGCCGATCGTCATGAGCCTGATGGCCAATGCCGCCGACGAACTCAAAGCCGGTATCGATCACGCGATCAATTTCATGACCGCCGGCGCCGCGCCGCCGCCAGCCACTCTCGAGTCGATGGCGAAACTGAATATCAAGGTGACCCATGCCTATGGCCTGACCGAGGTATACGGTCCGGCCGTGGTCTGTTCCTGGCACGAAGCCTGGGACAAATTGCCACTGGTGGAGCAGGCCGAACTAAAATCGCGCCAGGGCGTGCGCTACCCGATGCTGGAAGAGCTCGTCGTGGTCGACCCGGAAACCATGCAGCCGGTGCCGCGTGATGGCGAGACCATCGGCGAAATCATGTTTCGCGGCAACATCGTGATGAAGGGGTATTTGAAAAATCCCACGGCAACCACCCAGGCCTTCGAGGGTGGCTATTTCCATTCGGGTGATCTCGCGGTTTGCCATGCGGACGGCTATATCGAGATCAAGGACCGCTCCAAGGACATTATCATTTCTGGCGGTGAAAACATTTCCACCATCGAGATCGAAAAGACCCTCTATCGATATCCGGCCATACTCGAAGCCGCGGTTACCGCGATGCCCGATGATAAGTGGGGCGAAATCCCTTGCGCCTTCGTCACGCTACGCGATGGTGCCGAGGCCAGCGAAAAGGAAATCATCGATTTTTGTCGCGACAAAATGGCGCACTTCAAGGCGCCGCGCAAGGTAGTTTTCGGCACTTTACCGAAGACTTCGACCGGCAAGATTCAAAAATTTGAACTGCGCGAACGCGCGAGACAACTATGACCGATATCAAAGATTTGCGGCGAATTCTTATCGATTACAAACGCGTCGCGATAGTCGGTCTTTCGGATGACTGGTCGCGCCCCAGCAATTTTGCCGCCAAGTATTTACTCGACCACGGCTTCGAAGTGATTCCGGTGAATCCGAAATATGCGGAAATTCTCGGCCAGAAATGTTATGCCAGCCTGACCGACATTCCAACTCCGGTCGACATCGTCGATCTGTTTCAGCGGGTTGAGCGCATCCCGCCCTTCGTCGACCAGGCCATCGAAATAGGGGCCAAAGTGGTTTGGATGCAGCTTGGAATCGTGCACGAAGAAGCCGCGCAAAAGGCGCGCGACGCTGGGCTCGAAGTGGTGATGGATCGTTGCATGAAAATCGAGTACGCGCGCCTGTTCGGCGGGCTGAATACCATCGGTGTGAATACCGGCATCATTTCCGCGCAACGACCGCGGCACTTTAATCGTTAACGGGGAGCGGAATGGCAGATCGAAAATTTGGTATTGAAACCTTGTGTTTACACGCGGGGCAGATTCCCGATCCGATTACCGGCGCGCGTGCGGTGCCGATCTATCAGACCACGTCCTACGTCTTTGACGATGCCGAGCATGCCGCCAGCCTGTTCAATCTGCAAACCTTCGGCAATACCTATGTGCGCCTGACCAATCCGACCACGGCGGTGTTCGAGGAACGCATGGCTGCGCTGGAAAACGGGCGCGCGGCGCTTGGCGTGAGCTCGGGCATGGCGGCGCAAATGACCGCCATCCTGACACTGATGGAACAGGGTGACGAACTGGTGTCGGCGAAGACGCTGTACGGCGGCACCTTTTCGCAGTTCGACGTGACTTTTCGCAAGATGGGCATCAACACGACTTTCGTCGATTCCGACGATCCGGAAAATTTCCGCAAGGCGATCACCGCGAAGACCAAGGCGCTGTACGCCGAGATCATCGGCAACCCGACCAACAACGTTCTCGATATCGAAGCCGTCGCAGCGATAGCGAATGACGCCGGTATCCCGCTGATCGTCGACAACACTTTCGCCTCGCCTTATCTGTGCAAGCCCTTCGATCACGGCGCCGATATCGTCGTGCATTCGGCGACCAAGTTCATCGGCGGGCACGGCACCAGCATGGGCGGGGTGATGATCGAATCGGGCAAGTTCGATTGGGCCAACGGTAACTTCCCCTGCATGACCGAGCCCTCGGCCGGTTACCACGGCATTCGCTTCTACGAAACCTTTGGCGATTTCGGTTTCACCGGCAAGGCGCGCTGCGAAACCCTGCGCACGCTCGGCCACGCGATCAGCCCGTTCAATTCGTTCATGCTGTTGCAGGGCCTCGAAACCCTGCCGTTGCGCATGGACCGGCATTGCGCGAATGCGGTAGGCGTGGCTAATTATCTGCGTGACCACCCGGCGGTTACCTGGGTGAACTACGCCGGCCTCGAAGACAATCCCTACCAGTCGCTGGTCAAGAAATACCTGCCCAACGGTGCGGGTTCGATCATGACCTTCGGCATCAAGGGCGGCGCCGCCGCCGGTGAAAAGTTTATCAACAACGCGCAGTTCCTGAGCCACCTCGCCAATGTCGGCGATGCGCGCACGCTGATCATTCACCCGGCTTCGACCACGCATCGCCAGCTCAGCGACGATCAATTAGTCGATGCCGGCATAACTCCCGACATGATTCGTATCTCCGTCGGCCTCGAAACCCTCGACGACATCCTCTGGGATCTCGACCAGACCCTGGCCATCTCGCAAACTTGATCCCCGTCACTGTCGTCCCCGCGAACGCGGCGGTCCGACGTATCGGGACCTTGCAACAACGGCACGATATCCGGCATCCCCTTCATATCATCCCGGCCCCCGAGCCGGGCGACCCAACGTTTCGGTCTTGTGACCCCGGCACATTTACAAGATCCCTGCCTGCGCCGGTCCGACGCTTCGGGGGATGACTGCGGTGATTCCGGCTTGCGTGCAAAACCCCCCTTACATACTATGCTCTGCAAAGTTGACAGGAGAAGACGATGCCCTGGTGGGGATGGATGATTCTCGGCGCCCTGTTGTTCGGTTCCGAGTTGTTGGTAGTCGATGCCGGGTTTTACCTGGTGTTCATTGGTATTGCCGCCGCGTTGACTGGTGTGGTAGAGCTGGCCGGTCTCGGCCTTGAGCCCTGGGTGCAATGGGTGCTGTTTTCGGCGATAGCGCTGGTTTCCATGGTGTTGTTTCGGCAGAAACTCTACGCCAAGCTGCGCGGCAGTGGTGTAGGCTATGAAGTCGGCCCGGCCGGCGAAATCGTCACCGTGGAGCAAACCCTGCAACCGGGTGAAAGGGGCCGTCTGGCCTATCGCGGTACCGAATGGACCGTGGTCAATGCCAGCGACCAGGTGTTCGAGCAGGGGCAGCACGTACAGATCAGCAGCGTTCGAGGGCCTGACGCTCAATCTCGATACTGTGAAAAGCAGTTCAACAGGAGAATAAACATGTACGGAAATTTCGCATTCTGGGTATCGATTTCGGTCGCCATCGTCGTCATCCTGGTCATCTTCAAGACCGCGGTCGTGGTGCCGCAGCAAAGCGCTTACGTGATCGAAAGCCTGGGTAAGTACAGCCGCACCCTGCGCGCCGGATTTCACATCCTGATTCCCTTTATCGAAAGCGTGGCCTACCGCCACAGCCTGAAGGAACTGGCTTTCGATATCCCCGAGCAAATCTGTATCACCAACGACAACGTGCAGGTCGGCGTCGACGGCGTGCTCTACATGCAGGTGCTGGATCCGGAACGCGCCTCCTACGGCATCTCCGATTACGCCTTCGCGATATCGCAGCTGGCGCAAACCACGCTGCGTAGCGAGATCGGCAAGATCGCGCTGGATCGTACCTTCGAGGAGCGCGCGATGATCAATGCCAACGTCGTCTCCGAACTCGACAAGGCTTCCGATCCCTGGGGCGTCAAGGTGCTGCGCTACGAAATCAAGAACATCAATCCGCCGAGCGATGTGCTCACCGCGATGGAAAAGCAGATGCGCGCCGAGCGGGAGAAACGCGCGGTGATCCTGACCTCCGAAGGCGTGCGCGACGCCAAGATCAACGAAGCCGAAGGTGAGAAGCAGCGCGTGATCAAGGAGTCCGAGGCCGCCAAGCAGCAGCAGATCAACGAGGCCGAGGGTGAAGCCCAGGCGATTTTCGAAGTGGCGACCGCGACCGCCAAGGGCCTGTCGCTGGTCGCGCAATCGCTGATCACCGAGGGCGGTGACCAGGCGATGCAGTTACGCGTCGCCGAAGCCTATATCGAGCAGTTCGGCAAGCTGGCGAAGGAAGGCAACACGCTGGTGGTGCCGGCCAACCTCACCGACCTGTCGTCAATGGTGGCGCTGGCCACCACGATCGCCAAAAAAGGCTCCGACGCGGACCGGTGTAGATTGGGCCAGCCGTTTGACCTGATCATCTTCGATTGTGACGGCGTGCTGGTCGACAGCGAACGCGTCGCCAACGAAGTGTTCGCGCGCGTGCTCGAAGAAGTCTGCGGCCTGCAATTCACCCTCGACGACATGTTCGACACCTTCGTCGGCCACTCGCGCGCGCAGTGCCTGCAGAAAGTCGAAGCGATGATCGGTGAGGCGCCGCCCGCGGAGCTCGACCTGCGTTACCAGCGCGACATCAACGAGGCGCTTGCAGACAACGGTGCAGGCCATCGACGGTATCGAAGCCGTCCTGCAAACCTTGCACGCTACCTTATTGCGTTGCCTCCAGCGGTTCGCACGACAAGATGAAGATGACCCTCGGCAAGACCGGCCTGATGCGCTTCTTCGAAGGCAATATCTTCAGCACCAGCGAAGTCGAACGCGGCAAGCCGCACCCCGACATCTACCTGCACGCCGCGCGCAGCATGGGCGTCGACGACCCGGCGCGCTGCGCCGTCGTCGAAGACAGCCCCATCGGCGTCACCGGCGCCGTCGCCGCCGGCATGCAGCGTATTCGGCTTCGCCGAACTCATGCCCGCCGAGCGCCTGCACGCAGCCGGCGCCCACCATGTCTTCGAGCGCAGCAAGACCTCCCCGACCTCACCTTACCGCATTCCTGCCTCGAGATCTTAAATTTGACTCGAATCACTTCTCGAGTCGCCTCGAAATGGCCCCGCTTATCGCGGGGGATGCAAATGTAGCGCCGGTCCGACGCTTCGGCTGGATCGGGATGGACCAGCGGCGTTCGCAGCCGGTACGCTTATGCGGTAAATCCGAAGCGTTCGCAGGTATTTTGGAAATGCGATTGCGCTAGAATGCGCGCCCTTTTTGGATATCATGCGGTTATGGACTTTAACAGGCGTTTCGATGTGATCGTGGTCGGCGGCGGGCATGCGGGTACCGAAGCCGCGCTTGCGGCTGCGCGCATGGGCGCCGACACCCTGCTGCTGACGCACAGCATCGATACGCTCGGGCAGATGTCCTGCAACCCGGCCATCGGCGGCATCGGCAAGGGTCACCTGGTCAGGGAAATCGATGCGCTCGGCGGCGAGATGGCGCTGGCCGCGGACAAGGCTGGTATCCAGTTTCGTATTCTGAACCGGCGCAAGGGTCCGGCGGTACGCGCCACGCGCGCGCAGACCGACCGCCAGCTGTATCGCATGGCGATCCGCGAAAAGCTCGAAAATCAGCCGAACCTGTCCATCTTCCAGCAACCGGTGGTCGACCTGATCGAAAACGGTGATCGCCATCGAAGGTGTAGTAACCCAGATCGGCTTGCGTTTCTACGCGCCCACGGTGGTGCTCACCGTCGGTACCTTTCTCGACGGCAAGATTCACATCGGCGAATCCAGTTACGCCGGCGGTCGCGCCGGTGATCCGCCGGCCAGCGCGCTCGCCGAGCGCCTGCGCGCGCGTCCGTTTCGCGTCGATCGCCTGAAAACCGGCACGCCGCCGCGCATCGATCGCAACAGCATCGATTACAGCCGTCTCGAGGAACAGCCCGGCGACGACCCGCTGCCGGTGTTTTCCACCATGGGGACGCTCGACATGCATCCCGAGCAGGTGAGTTGTCACATCACGCATACCAATGCGGCAACCCACGACATCATCCGTGAAAGCCTGCATCGCTCGCCGCTGTTCAGCGGCGAAATCGAGGGCGTCGGCCCGCGTTACTGCCCGTCGATCGAAGACAAGGTAGTGCGCTTTGCCGACAAGACTTCGCACCAGATCTTCATCGAACCCGAAGGCCTGAAGCTCGGCGAAGTCTACCCCAACGGCATCTCCACCAGCCTGCCGTTCGATGTGCAGCAGCGCTTCGTCAACAGCATGGTCGGTTTCGAGCAGGCGCAGATCACGCGCCCGGGCTACGCCATCGAGTACGACTACTTCGATCCGCGCGACCTGCGCCCGACGCTGGAAACGCGCTTCATCGAAGGGCTGTACTTCGCCGGCCAGATCAACGGCACCACCGGCTACGAAGAAGCGGCGGCGCAAGGCTTGATGGCGGGCGCCAACGCGGCGGCGCGGGTGCAGGGCAAACCGGCACTCGAGCTGCAGCGTTTCGAGGCTTACCTCGGCGTGCTCGTCGATGACCTGATTACGCGCGGTACCACCGAGCCTTACCGCATGTTCACCTCGCGTGCGGAATATCGCCTGATGCTGCGCGAAGACAACGCCGATCTGCGCCTGAGCGAACGCGGGCGTGCGCTCGGCCTGGTCGAAGACGAGCGCTGGCGCGCGTTTGAAAGCTACCGCGAGCAATTGCAGCAACTCGAGCAGGTGTTGCGTGACCAGTGGGTGCGCCCGGATACCGAGGTCGCGCGCGCCTTGCAGCCGTCGCTTGCGAACCCACTCACCCGTGAGTACCGTTTCGCCGAAATATTGAAGCGCCCCGAGCTTGGCATCGAAGCGCTGATGCCGTTCGTCGAGGCCGCCGCAGACTATCCACCCGCGGTGCGTGAACAGGCCGAGGTGCGCGTAAAGTACGCGGGATACCTCGATCGCCAGCAGCTGGAAATCGACAAGGCCAGCCGTCACGAACAGGCGCGCTTGCCGGATTCGCTCGACTACGGCGAAGTGCGCGGCCTGTCGAACGAAGTGGCGCAGAAACTGGCACAGCACCGCCCGGCAACGATTGGCCAGGCCAGCCGCATCTCCGGCATCACCCCGGCGGCGATCTCGCTGCTGTTAGTGCACTTAAAGCGGCATCAGGCCGAGGAACAACCACCGCTTAACAAGACTGCCTGAATGAATCTCGGCGGTGATTTGCGCGCGGGCAGCGAGGCGCTCGGAATCTCACTGCAGCAGTCCCAATACGACCAACTGCTCGAATATCTTCAATTGCTGCATAAATGGAGCCAGGTATACAACCTGACCGCCATTCGCGAGCTGCCAAAAATGTTGAGTTATCACCTGCTCGACAGCCTGTCGCTGGTTCCGCGCATGCGCGATTGCCGCAAGGCCATCGACGTCGGTAGTGGCGCCGGTCTGCCCGGTATTCCGCTGGCCATCGCGCTTCCCGATTCCGCCTGGCTGATGCTCGACAGCAGTTCGCGCAAGACGCGTTTCATTCGCCAGGCGATTGCCCATTGCGGGCTGAACAATGCCCAAGTTGTGCAGACAAGGGTTCAGGACTATCATGCGCCGGACTCGCCTGACTTTATCGTCAGTCGCGCCTACGCGTCACTGGCCGATTTCTGCGACAGCGTTGCGCACCTGATGGCGCCGGATACCCGCTTGCTGACCATGAAAACCGGGCTCAAGCCGGAGGAAGCCGGTAAACTGGATGGTTCCAGGTTTGTGATCGAGGAAGAAATAGTGCAGGTGCCAGGCATCAGCGAAATCCGCAGCCTGGTGTCGGTGACTCCAAAAAGGCCCAACAGTTGACCAGTGGCATGACCCACAGATGACTCATCCATGACGAAAATAATCACCATTGCCAATCAAAAAGGCGGGGTCGGTAAAACCACCACGACGGTCAACCTGGCCGCGGCGCTGGCCGCGACCAAGCGGCGCGTATTGTTGGTCGACATGGATCCGCAGGGCAATGCCACCATGGGCAGCGGTGTCGACAAGAACCAGCTCAAGCTCAGCATCTGCGACGTGCTGCTCGGCGATGCCACTGCCGCGCAGGCGCTCAAGCACGCGAGCGAAGCCGGCTATGACATCCTGCCGGCCAATGCCGATTTGACCGCCGCCGAAGTGCAGCTGGTTAACAAGATCGGTCGCGAACGCCAGCTGTCGCTGGCGCTCGAAGGGCTGCGCGCCAATTACGATTACATCCTCATCGATTGTCCGCCGTCGCTGAACATGCTGACCGTCAATGCGCTGGTCGCGGCCGACGGTGTGGTGATTCCGATGCAATGCGAGTACTACGCGCTCGAAGGGCTGTCGTCGCTGCTCGATACCATCGAGCAGATTCGCATCAGCGTGAACCCCGCGATTCAGCTCGAGGGTTTGCTGCGCACCATGTACGATCCGCGCAATAACCTGTCCAACGACGTTTCCAGCGAACTGGTCGAGCACTTTGGCGATCGCGTCTACCGCACCGTGATTCCGCGCAACGTGGCGCTCGCCGAAGCGCCGAGGCTTCGGTCAGTCGATCTTGAAATACGACAAGAACTCGCGCGGCTCGATGGCCTATCTCGCGCTCGCCGGTGAAGTATTGCGCCGCGACGCCAAGCAGAATCATTACATTAATCAATGACTACTATGAAAAAAAAGCGTTTGGGCAGAGGCCTTGGGTTCGCTGATCGGTAATATCGAAGACGTGGCCGAGGCGCAGCAGACGGCTGACGGCAGCGGTTTAAGCGAAATCGATATCGATCGTATTCAACGCGGCCGTTACCAACCGCGCCAGAGTTTCGAAGCCGAAGCCCTGCAGGAGCTGGCCGATTCGATCCGCGCGCAGGGCGTGGTGCAACCGATCGTGGTGCGCCCCGAGGGCGATCATTTCGAACTGGTCGCCGGTGAACGTCGCTGGCGCGCGGCGCAACTGGCCGGGCTGCAAAAGATTCCGGCGGTGGTGCGCGAACTCGACGCGCGCTCGACGGCCGCGATCGCGCTAATCGAAAACATTCAGCGCGAAGACCTGAATCCGCTCGAAGAAGCGCAGGCCTTCATGCGCCTGATCGAGGAATTTGACCTTACACATCAACAGGTTGCGGATTCCGTGGGGCGCTCGCGCGCGGCCGTGAGCAACCTGTTGCGCCTGCTCGACCTGGCCGAACCGGTCAAGCAGCTGGTCAACAAGGGCTTGCTCGACATGGGCCATGCGCGCGCCCTGTTGGCGTTGATTCGACACGATCAGATCGAGATTGCACGGCTGGTGGTCAATCGCGGGCTGTCGGTGCGCGAAACCGAATCGCTGGTGAAGAAGACGCTGGCGGCGCAAGCCCGGCAACAAGACGAAAGCCGCCGCAGCGGACCCGGACGTCAAGCGCCTGGAAACCAGCATCAGCGAAAAACTGGGTGCCGGGGTCAAAATCAAGCCGGGTAAAAAAGGTGCCGGACAGCTGATTATCAGCTTCAACAGCAGTGCCGAACTCGATGGAATTCTCAAGCATTTGTCGCTGTAAATATTATTTTCCGCGATCATTGATTAATCGCGATTAACTCCGTTATACTCGGCATCCGTTTTTCCGATGGGGTATGGCGGTCCTTGATGGCGTCCGGAAAAGCGATGAAAAATCAGATTATAAAGGTACTGGTTCTTCAATATGTCCTGGGGGGGATTTACACCGTAGTAACAAGCCTCTGGGATGCGGCTGCCATGATTTCGGCTTTGACCGGATGCATGGCGGCCCTGGTTCCAAAGACATACTTCAGTATGAGGATGTTGCGAACCACGGATGATAAAAATGCGACGCAGTGGTTGGGCTACGCATACCGATCCGAGATCGGAAAATGGGTGATTATGGGCGCAATTTTCATGGCTGCGTTCAGCGTGAATTACCCCTGGGATCCTGTTGTATTGTTTGCCGGATTTGTATTGATACAATTGTCCGGCTGGTTAGCACCGTTATGTTATAATAAGGTAATTGATCGAACATGGCTGGCAGCTACGCAAATTCAAGCGAGTACATCAAGCACCACCTGACCAATCTGACCTATGGGCAGAAGGCAGATGGTAGCTGGGGTATTGCGCACGGCGCTGACGAAATCAAGGAAATGGGCTTCTGGTCGATCAACCTCGACTCGATGATTTTCTCGATCGGTCTCGGCCTGTTCTTCCTGTGGATTTTCCGTAAGGCTGCGCTGAAAGCGTCGACCGAAGCGCCCACCGGGCTGCAAAACTTTATCGAAATGATCATCGAGTTCGTCGAAGATTCGGTGCGTGGCTCGTTTTCGGGCAAGAATCCCCTGGTTGCACCGCTCGCGCTGACCATATTTATCTGGGTATTCCTGATGAACCTGATGGATTTGATCCCGGTTGATCTCATCCCGTGGCTCGCGGGCCTGGCCGGTGTCCCCTATCTCAAGATTGTGCCAAGTACCGACCCCAACATCACCTTTGCTTTGGCGTTGTCGGTGTTTGCCCTGGTGCTTTACTACAGTGTCAAGATGAAAGGCCCCGGCGGATTCTTTGCCGAGCTGGCCTTCCACCCGTTCCCCAAATTCATGTTCCCCATCAACCTGATACTGGAAGGCGTCTCACTGATTGCCAAACCGGTTTCACTATCCTTACGTTTGTTCGGCAATCTTTATGCGGGTGAAATGATCTTCATCTTGATTGCACTGATGTACAGCGGTGGCTGGGTGCTGGGTGTGTCGGGTGGATTTTTACAACTCATTTGGGCGTTGTTCCATATCCTGATCATCACCTTGCAGGCGTTTATCTTCATGACGCTGACCATCGTGTATCTGGACATGGCGTCGCAGACAGCAGAGCACTAACCTTTTTTTATTAAACACACTCTAAATTATTAGGAGATAATCATGGAATCAGCCTTGTTATATATCGCTGCCGCTTTAATGATGGGCCTGGGCGCACTCGGTGCGGCTGTGGGCATCGGTGTTCTTGGTGGCCGTTTTCTCGAAGGCGCGGCGCGTCAGCCCGAATTGATCCCTTTGTTGCGTACCCAATTCTTCATCATGATGGGACTGGTCGACGCAATCCCGATGATCGCAGTTGGTTTGGCGATGTACGTAATGTTCGCGGTTGCTTAAGCACGATTAGTGACAGTTACTAAAGCGAGGATAGCAATATGAATTTCAATGCGACGCTGATAGGGCAAATGGTTACATTTGTCGTGTTTGTCTGGATTTGCATGAAATATGTATGGCCACCGATCATGGGGATCCTGGAAGAGCGTACAGCGAAAATTTCCGAGGGTCTGGCCGCAGCCGAACGTGGGCAAAAAGATCTCGAGGAAGCGCAGGCGAAAGTCGGCGAAAGCCTCGGAGATGCCAAGCAACAGGCACAGGAAATCATCAACCAGGCGCAAAAGCGCGCCAACGAGATTGTTGATGAAGCCAAAGATATTGCCCGTGAAGAGGCCGACAAGATCAAGGTCGCAGCCACTGCCGATATCGATCAACAGGTGAATTCGGCGCGCGAACATTTGCGCAAGGAAGTCTCCTCGATCGCGCTGGCTGGCGCCGCACAGATTCTGAAGCGTGAAGTCGATGCCAAGGCGCATTCGGCGGTGCTGGATGATCTGGTTGCACAAATCTAGGGCGAGCCACGATGTCTGAATTCGATACCGCCGCTCGACCTTACGCCAGGGCTCTGTTTGAACTGGCCGAGGAAGAAAACAAGCTGCAACAGTGGCAGGACAATCTGCAACAGGCGGCTGTGATTGCTGCCGATGCGGATATGCGCGCCCTGTTCGAACAGCCGGCGATACTCGCCAGCGAGGTCGCCGAGTTGTTCCTTTCGGTGGCAAGCGCCGCGGGTATTGAGGCCGATGCTGACTTTAGCAACCTGATCGCGTTGCTGGCCGAAAATGACCGGCTGCCGGCCCTGCCGACGATCAATACGCAATTTGCCAGCCTCAAGCAGGAAGCCGAGGGCAAGATCGAGGTTACGGTGCGCAGTGCTTTGGAACTGACTGCCGAACAGCTGGACAAGATCGCCACTAGCATGGCTAAACGACTCGGCAAGGAAGTCAGTATTACCACCGAAATCGATTCCAGCCTGATCGCCGGCGCCATCGTCACCGCGGGTGACCTGGTGATCGACGGTTCGGCCAGTGGGCAAATGCAGAAATTGACGATTGCTCTCAACAAATAACAGATTATTACAATTACGGGATAACACGCGATGCAACTTAATCCGTCAGAAATAAGCGAACTCATTAAAGATCGCATCAAGAACTTTGAAGGTGCTGCCGAGGCGAGAACAGAAGGTACTGTTGTCAGCCTGATGGATGGTATCGCACGTATTCATGGTCTCGCCGACGTCATGTCAGGTGAGATGATCGAATTTCCAGGCAACACCTACGGCATGGCGTTGAACCTCGAGCGTGACTCGGTCGGCGCGGTAATCCTCGGTGACTACAAGCACATTTCAGAAGGCGATACCGCCAAGTGCACCGGGCGTATTCTCGAAGTGCCGGTGGGCGAAGCAATGCTGGGCCGCGTCGTGAATTCTCTCGGCGAGCCAATCGATGGCAAGGGCCCGATCGAATCGGATATTTCCATGCCGATCGAACGTATCGCACCGGGTGTCATCGAGCGTCAGTCGGTATCGCAGCCGATGCAGACCGGGCTCAAGTCAATCGACGCGATGGTGCCGATCGGACGCGGCCAACGCGAACTGATTATCGGTGACCGCCAAACCGGAAAGTCCGCGGTTGCCATCGATGCGATCATCAATCAAAAAGGCACCGGCGTTAAATGTATTTACGTCGGTATCGGACAAAAAGCTTCGACCATCGCCAACGTTGTGCGCAAACTCGAAGAGTTTGGTGCCATGGAGCACACCATCGTGGTTGCGGCCAATGCATCGGATTCCGCGGCATTGCAGTACATCGCGCCTTACTCGGGTTGCACCATGGGTGAATTCTTCCGCGATCGCGGCGAAGATGCGCTGATTATTTATGACGATCTGACCAAGCAAGCCTGGGCGTATCGCCAGGTATCGCTGCTGCTGCGTCGTCCGCCGGGTCGTGAAGCTTACCCCGGTGACGTTTTCTACCTGCACTCGCGTCTGCTCGAGCGTGCCTCGCGCATCAACGCTGCCGAAGTCGAGCGGCTGACTGACGGCAAGGTGAAAGGCAAGACCGGTTCGCTGACGGCGCTGCCGATCATCGAAACCCAGGGTGGTGACGTATCGGCTTTCGTACCGACCAACGTTATCTCGATTACCGATGGCCAGATCTTCCTCGAATCGGATCTGTTCAACGCCGGTATTCGACCCGCCATCAACGCCGGCCTGTCGGTCTCGCGTGTTGGTGGTGCGGCACAGACCAAGATCATCAAGAAGCTCGGCGGCGGTATTCGCCTGGCGCTGGCGCAGTATCGTGAACTCGCGGCCTTCGCCCAGTTTGCCTCCGATCTCGATGAATTCACGCGCAAGCAGCTGGAACGTGGTCAGCGGGTTACCGAACTGATGAAACAGAAACAGTACTCGCCGATGAATGTCGCCGAAATGGGTGTCACGCTTTACGCGGCGAACGAAGGCTACCTCGATGACGTCGACGTCAACAAGATCGTTGCCTTTGAAGCCGCGATGATGGCGCACATTCGCTCCAACAACGGCGACCTGCTCGACCAGATCAATGCGGAAGGCGATTACAGCGATGACATCGCGGCGGCCATCGGCAAGGCCATCGAAGACTTCAAAGAGAACGGCGTTTACTAGGAGTCCGGGACTATGGCTGGCGGCAAAGAGATAAAGACCAAGATCGCGAGTGTTCAAAACACTCAAAAGATCACTGCGGCAATGGAAATGGTGGCGGCGAGCAAGATGCGTCGTGCCCAGGACCAGATGTTCGCGACGCGTCCTTATGCCGAACGCATTGCCAACGTGGTTCACCACGTGGCGAGCGCGCATACCGAATACAAGCATCCGTTCCTGATTGAACGGCCGATGAAACGTGTCGGTATCATTGCGATTTCGACCGATCGCGGTCTCTGCGGTGGTTTGAACACCAACCTGTTCAAGAAAGCCCTGAACCACATCGGCGAACTCGACGACATGGGCATCGAAATCGAAGTGGTGACCTTCGGTGGCAAGGCGCTGAGTTTCTTCAAGCGCATCGGTGCCAAGGTGGTGGCCGAGGCCAGCCATATCGGCGATAGCCCGGAAATCACGCAAATCATCGGCCCGATTCAAGTGCTGATGCAAAGCTATATGAAAAGGGTGACATCGATGCGATTTACCTGATTGGTAACGAATTCGTCAACACCATGACGCAATCGCCGAAGATCACTCAGCTGGTGCCGATCGAACCGTCGGATGAAACCGAGCTCAAGCATCACTGGGATTACATTTACGAGCCCGATGCCAAGGAAGTGCTCGATCACGTGCTCGATCGTTACATCGAATCGCTGGTTTACCAGGGCGTAGTCGAAAACGTGGCCTGTGAAATGGCATCGCGCATGATCGCGATGAAGAACGCCACCGACAACGCTGGCGAAATGATCGACGAACTGCAATTGATTTACAACCGTGAGCGCCAGGCCAGTATTACGCAGGAAATCAGCGAAATCGTGGCCGGCGCGGCGGCAGTTTAAACCTATTAAGATAGAACAGAGGATCAACAGATGAGCACAGGTAATGTCGTGGAAGTAATCGGCGCGGTCGTCGACGTAGAGTTTCCTCGAGACGCTGTACCCAAGGTTTACGACGCGCTTTTGATCGCCGATGCCGGCGGTTTGACGCTCGAAGTGCAGCAGCAGCTCGGTGATGGCATCGTGCGTACCATCGCCATGGGTGCTTCCGAAGGCCTGCGTCGCGGACTCGAAGTCAGCAACACCGGCTCACCGATCACCGTGCCGGTGGGTCAGCAGACCCTGGGGCGCATCATGGACGTACTCGGTAACCCCATCGATCAAAAGGGCCCGATCGGCGAAGAAAAACGTATGCCGATTCACCGCGTGCCGCCGTCTTATGACGAGCAGGCAACCGCAACTGAAATTCTGGAAACCGGCATCAAGGTAATCGACCTGGTCATGCCCATCGTCAAGGGCGGCAAGATCGGCCTGTTCGGTGGTGCCGGTGTTGGTAAGACGGTAACCCTGATGGAGCTGATTCGTAACATCGCGGTCGAGCACTCCGGCTTCTCGGTATTCGCCGGTGTTGGTGAGCGTACTCGTGAAGGTAACGACTTCTACCACGAAATGACCGACGGTGGCGTTATCGACAAGGTATCGCTGGTGTACGGCCAGATGAACGAGCCTCCCGGCAACCGTCTGCGCGTGGCGCTGTCGGGTCTGACCATGGCGGAACACTTCCGTGACGAAGGCCGCGACGTACTGATGTTCGTCGACAACATTTACCGTTACACGCTGGCGGGTACCGAAGTATCGGCACTGCTCGGACGTATGCCGTCCGCGGTAGGCTACCAGCCGACCCTGGCGGAAGAAATGGGTGTGCTGCAGGAGCGCATCACCTCGACCAAGACCGGTTCGATCACCTCCTTCCAGGCGGTGTACGTACCGGCGGACGATTTGACCGATCCGTCACCGGCGACCACCTTTGCTCACCTCGATGCGACCCTGGTACTGTCACGTCAGGTAGCGGAACTGGGTATCTATCCGGCGGTTGACCCGCTCGACTCGAATTCACGGATCCTCGATCCGAACGTTGTCGGTAACGAGCACTACGACACCGCGCGTGGCGTGCAGGGTCTGCTGCAGCGTTACAAGGAACTCAAGGACATCATCGCGATTCTGGGTATGGACGAACTCTCCGAAGAAGACAAGCTCGCCGTCAGCCGCGCGCGTAAGATCCAGCGCTTCCTGTCGCAGCCGTTCTTCGTCGCCGAGGTATTTACCGGTTCCCCGGGCAAATACGTCTCGGTCAAGGACACCATCTCGAGCTTCAAGCAAATTCTGAACGGCGAGATGGACCAGTACCCGGAGCAGGCGTTTTACATGGTAGGCGGCATCGAAGAAGTCGCCGAGAAAGCCAAGACCCTGTAAGGTAACGACATGGCAACTACCATTCAAGTCGATATCGTCAGCGCCGAGGAGCAGATCTTCTCCGGCGAAGCATATATGGTGTACGCACCGGCAGTCATGGGTGAGGTCGGTATCGCGCCGCGCCACACGCCGCTGATATCGCCGTTGAAACCGGGTGAAATTCGCCTCGACATGGGTGATGGCAAGGAAGAGTTTTTCTTTGTCTCCGGCGGCATCCTCGAGGTGCAACCGCACCTGGTAACCGTGCTCTCGGACACCGCGATTCGCGCCCACGATCTCGATGAGGCCGCCGCGCTGGAAGCGCAGAAACGCGCCGAGGCTGCGCTCGCCGATCAAAAGTCGGATCTCGATGTGGCCAAGGCCAGGGCGGAGCTCGCTGCCGCCGCCGCACAGATCGCGGCAATCAAGAAATGGCGTAGAAGGTAACAAAGCATTAGAAAAGGGGCTTCGGCCCCTTTTTTTATGCCTGTCATCCCCCTGAATACCGTCGTACCGAAACGTCGGACCTGCCTGATGCGTCGGACCGGCGCCGGCAGGTACCTTACAACGGTGGCGTGGTTGCAGGAATGACGCAGTGCCGTTGAATGACTCGAACTGAGTGTTGCATTACACTACGGCATCGATTTTTGTTCTAGAATCCATCCATGCCATTAACTGTTGTCATTCTCGCCGCCGGCCAGGGTACGCGCATGAAATCGTCGCGGCCGAAAGTCATCCACGAACTCGCCGGCAAACCGATTCTGCGCCACGTCGTCGACACCAGCCGTGCGCTTGCAACCCGCACAGATCATCGTGGTCATCGGCCACGGCGCCGAGCAGGTGCGCGCGGCGATGCAGGACGAGTCAGCTCAGCTTCGTCGAACAGGCCGAACAGCTCGGCACCGGGCACGCGCTGCAGCAGTGCCTGGACGCAATCGAGCCCGGCAACGATGTACTGGTGCTGGTCGGTGACGTACCGCTGATTCGGCGCGCAACCCTGCAGCAACCTGGTCGCAGCAGTGTGGCGACGCGGCCGTCTGCGTACTCAGTTTCTGCCAGCCCCTGACGCTTTGGCTATGGCCGCATCGTGCGCGCAGCCGAACGGTAACGTCAGCGCCATCGTCGAGCAAAAGGATGCCAGCTCCGGCCGAGGCCGAAATCGACGAATGTAATTCCGGGTATCTCTGCTGATCCGCGGTGCGCAATTGCACGAGCTGGTGATGGCGCATCGACAATAATAATGCCCAGGGCGAGTACTACCTAACCGATGTCGTCGAGCTTGCCGCGGCGAGTGGCCAGGCCGTGTCGGCCATCGTGTGCGAGGACGCGGATGAAGTCAATGGCATCAATAATCAGCAACAGCTGGCCCTGGTCGAATCGATTTACCGGCAACGCGCTGCGCAGGTCGTTGATGGCCGAGGGTGTCAAGCTTTACGATCCCGCGCGCATCGATGTGCGTGGTGAACTCGAGCGTCGGTCGCGATGTCGAGATCGACATCAACTGCATCTTCGAAGGCGAGGTCAGCCTCGGTGACAATGTGCGCATCGGTGCCAATTGCGTGATTCGAAACAGCCGCATTGGCGCCGACAGCGAAATCAAGCCGATGACTTCGATCGACGATGCGGTGATTGGCGCGAAGGTCAGCATCGGCCCGTTTGCGCGCATTCGCCCGGGCACCGAATGTGCCGATGACGTGAAGATCGGCAACTTCGTCGAAATCAAGAAAGCGCATCTCGGCGAGGGCAGCAAGGTCAGCCACCTGAGCTACATCGGCGATACCGAGATGGGCCGCCAGGTCAACATCGGCGCCGGCACCATTACCTGCAACTATGACGGCGTCAACAAGCACAGGACCGTGATCGAAGATGGCGTGTTCATCGGTTCGGATACCCAGCTGGTGGCGCCGGTGCGCGTCGCGCGTAACGCCACCATCGGCGCCGGCTCGACCATTACCAAGGACGTGCCGGCCGACGAGCTGACTTTTTCGCGCGCGAAGCAAGTTACCCTTCCCGGTTGGTCGCGGCCAACCAAACAGCCAAAGGACAAATAAACCCATGTGTGGAATCGTCGGCGCACTGGCGCAACGAGATGTCAGTTCGATACTGCTGGAAGGCCTGTATCGGCTCGAATACCGTGGCTATGACTCAGCCGGCATGGCGCTGATTGCCGATAACAAGCTGGAGCGTTTTCGCGCCCTCGGCAAGGTCAAGGAACTCGAAGCGAGACTTACCGTCGACCAGCCCGGACACATCGGCATCGCGCACACGCGCTGGGCCACGCACGGCGAGCCCTCGGAATCGAATGCCCACCCGCATTTTTCCAACGACCGCGTCGCCGTGGTGCACAACGGCATCATCGAAAACTACAAGGCCATTCGCGAGCGTTTGCGCGCGGCCGGTTACGAGTTCAGCTCCGAAACCGACAGCGAAGTGGTCGCCCACCTGATCGAAAGCTATTACACAGACGATTTGTTTGCGGCGGTCAAGAAAGCCGTCGACGAACTCGAAGGCGCCTTTGCGCTCGGCATCATCGCCACCGACGACCCGCACACGCTGGTCGCCTGCCGACGTGGTAACCCGCTGGTGGTCGGCATCGGTATCAAGGAAAACTTCATCGCCTCCGATGCTTCCGCCCTGTTGCCGGTCACCAATCGCTTCATTTACCTCGAGGAAGGCGACTACGTCGTGCTGAACCGCAGCGACTACCAGGTGTATGATGCTGCTCGGCAAGCCCAGGGACGCGGAAGTCAAGGTCAGTGAACTCAACAGCGAATCGGCGAGCAAGGGCGACTATCGTCACTACATGCTGAAGGAAATTCACGAGCAGAGTCATGCGATAGCCGAATGCCTGGAAGGCACGTGTCAGCGATCGCGCGGTGCTCGACGCGGTGTTCGGTTATCGAGGCGGACGCGATCTTTGCGCAGGTCGAAAACATACAGATCATCGCCTGCGGCACCAGTTACCACGCCGGCATGGTGGCGCGCTACTGGATCGAAGGCATGCTCGACATCCCCTGCCAGGTCGAAGTCGCCAGCGAGTTTCGCTATCGCAAGTCGGTGGTGCCGAAGAACACGCTGTTCGTCACCCTGTCGCAATCCGGCGAAACCGCCGATACGCTGTCGGCGCTGCGCAGCCTGAAATCGTCAAACTATTGCGGCTCTTTAAGCATCTGCAATGCGCCCGAATCGTCGCTGGTGCGCGAATCCAACCTGGTGATGATGACCCGCGCCGGCCCCGAGATCGGCGTGGCCTCAACCAAGGCTTTCACCACGCAACTGGTGGCGCTGATGCTGCTGGTGGCGGCGCTCGGCAAGAAACAGCAGCGCCTCGATGAAGATACGATCGCCGGGATCGTCGGCGAACTGAATGCGCTTGCCCGGGACTGGTGGAAAAGCTGCTGCGCCTAGATGCGCAGATCGAAGTCATCGCCGAAGATTTCGTCGACAAGCAGCACGCGCTGTTCCTCGGCCGCGGCGAGCATCATCCGATCGCGATGGAAGGCGCGCTCAAACTCAAGGAGATTTCCTACATTCATGCCGAGGCTTACCCGGCCGGTGAACTCAAGCACGGGCCGCTGGCGCTGGTGGATGCGGAAATGCCGGTGATCGTGGTAGCGCCCAACGACGAGTTGCTGGAAAAACTGCATTCCAACATGCAGGAAGTCAAAGCGCGCGGCGGCAAGCTCTACGTATTTGCCCACCGTGGCGCGCAGCTCGACGCCGGCTCTGACGATGTCGTCATCGAAATGGATTGCGATACGAAATGGGTCACGCCGATCCTGTCGACCATCCCGCTGCAGCTGTTCAGCTATCACGTCGCCGTGCTGCGCGGCACCGACGTCGACCAACCGCGCAACCTCGCCAAGTCGGTCACCGTCGAATAGGTGAACCCCGTCTCCAGGAGGGTGTGTGTCCCTGTGAGCACCTTGTTAAAACGGTTGTCCAGGCGCGAAGCCATAGATTTACTTGAGTAATGAATATAAAAAATCAATAAGATAAGCTGATCCGACCCTACAGGTCTTCTTTTTCCCAGCCTGGAAATATGCATGTACCATCATCGTCTCGTAGTTTCATACAAGGGCACCCGCTACTTTGGCTGGCAGGAACTGGGTATAGGCGATAAAAAGCGCACCGTCCAGGCAAGCATTCAGCAGATACTAAAAAAAATCTGCAAGTATCAGAACTGTACTGTTTCCGCTGCGAGTCGAACCGATTCGGGTGTCCACGCACAGGGGCAAGTTGTAAAAATCACGATCGCCACAGCAATCGAATCAGGAAAACTCCTGCTTGGCATGAATTCTCTACTGCCCGATGATATCCGCATCCTTCAATGCGAACCCTGTAGCGTAGAATTTAATCCGAACCAGGACAGCAAGAGCAAAGAGTACCATTATTATTTTTGTACGGACCTGATCCACAACCCGGTGATCAATGATGTCGTTGCGCATATCTCCCCGGTTAGCAAAGGCTCAACTTCAGGGTCACTTGATATGGAACTCATGCAGCGCGCCTGCAAACTCTTCGTTGGTGAACATGATTTTTATAGCTTCGCGAGACGCGATGCCAATATTCGCTCAACTTTCCGTACGGTTATCAGTTGCGAAATATTGCCAGCTCAACCTGCAACCGTCGGCAATCAAATTTACTACCTTAAGATTGTGGGCAATGGCTTTTTAAGGCACATGATTCGCTACATTGCGGGTGCTTTATTTGCGCTCGGCA
>CAWIHJ010000029.1:0-82407 GCA_963835795.1 uncultured Gammaproteobacteria bacterium | reverse complement strand
TCCACCCAGGCGATGTTCGAAGGCATCTCCGAGCGCCGCACAAAAAGCGGCTTCATCGAGGGCTTTTAACTCGTCGTAGAAATCATCATCACAGGACCAGACGATCGAACTCTGGCCGTTAGCCAGCGGCAAAAACGCGAGCGGCCCGGTTGCCAGAAATCGTTGCCAGGCGATATGCCGATGCGGCAACTCGGTATCGACGTTGGCCACGATCGCGGTCTGGCGATAGAGCCGGCCGCTATCCCGATACCCGCAAGGGTCCGTGTCGGCGAGCCCCTTCCATCCGCGGCGATCAACAAGGCGGTGCTGAGGCAAGGCCCGGATTCGAGGCGCAGCTGGACTCCGCTCGCGTCATTGCTGATCAATGATTCGATGCGATCGGGTCGAAACCAGTCAATACGCGGATCGGCATCGCAAGCCTGCTGCAGAGTTTGCTGAAGCAGGCGATTTTCGACGATGGCGCCGAGATCGTCGCGCGCCAGATCCACCGCGTCGAAACTGACGCTGGCATTACCGTGCTATGCCATGCGCCACTGCATCGAGCTGCTCCAGATGCCCTCGTAGCATCGGCAAATCGTTGGAAAACAGGTTGACCAACCCGTCGCCATAACGGATGACCTTGCGCTGCTCGCGTAGCCGCAGGCGTTCGTATGCATCGCCGAGTGCCGCCATCCCAGCAGCGTCGATATTGTCGGCTGACTGCTCGCACAGCAGTTCGTAAAGACAGGCGATGTCGCGCAGCGACAGGTTGAAGCTCTGCCCGGCAACCGGGTGCAGGGCGTTCGCCGCATTACCAATCAACAGGCAACGTCCAGCCTTCAACGTATCGGCACGGGTGCGCTGCAATGGCAGGGAAAAACGCTCGCTGGCACGCTCGATCAAGCCCAGTCGATAGCCGAAACACTCCTGCAGCCTGGCGACAAACCCGGCGTCATCCACGCGACAGACTTGCTCGGCGAGCTCGGGCTTCAGCGTCCACACACTGGCGTAGCGTTTGCCGCCGAGCGGCAGCATCGCCAGGGGCCCTTCGGTGGTGAAGCGCTCATAGGCCGTCTCGCTACGCGGACGGTCGACTTCGACATTACTGATCACCACCGATTGTCCATAATCGATGCGTTGGTGGGCGATACCGAGTGCGCTACGGGCCTGTGATTGTGCACCGTCGGCCACCAGCGCCAGGCTGGCTTGCACCTGATGCGGGCGGTCCTGGTGCCGGTAGCCGATGCTGACCGTAGAATTTTGCTCAATGGACTCGAAAAACGCATCCTGCAGCAATTCGATCTGCGTCGATTCCTGAACAGCCTGGTAGAGGCACTGACTCAACAGCTGGTTTTCGACCACGTAGCCGAGGGCCTCGAGTTCGTAGTCACTGGCCTGCAAGCGCGTCACGCCCCAGCGCTTGCGCGCCGAGACGTGAATCTGCTGAATCCGCGCGACCTGTGGTTCGAGCTGCGCCCACAAGCCCAGCGCGCGTAAAATCTGGACGCTGCTGGTGGACAGTGCAATCGAGCGCGCCGCAAGTCCTTGCGCGGGTTGCGGGGTGAAATTTCCAGCCTCGATAATAGTGACGCGCCGCGCCGGATGTTGTAGCACCAGGGCGGCACAAAGGCCGACCAGGCCACCACCGATAATCGCGATGTCGCGCATCGAGGTTGCCCCGCTAACCCGCCATCAGGGCTTCGATTTCAACGGGTTTGCGCGGCAGACGATCGGTTAGAACTTCACAACCCTGGCGCGTGACCAGCACGTCGTCTTCGATGCGAATGCCGATATCCCACCACTTGCGGTGCACGCCCCTGGTATGCGCGGGGATATAAATGCCGGGCTCGATGGTCATCACCATGCCGGGTTCGAGCAGGCGCCACTGATCGCCGACACGGTAGTCACCGACGTCGTGCACATCGAGACCCAGCCAATGACCGGTGCGATGCATGTAAAACTTGCGATAGGCCTGTTCCTTGATCAACTTGGCTACAGTGCCCTTGAGCAACTTGAGTTCGACCAGGCCTTTGGTAATCACGCGCACCGCGGCATTGTGTGGGTCGTTCCAGTGATTGCCCGGCTTGACCTTTTTCACCGCCGCCTGGTGGGCCGCCAGCACGATGTCGTAGAGGTCACGCTGGGCGCTCGTATACTTGCCGTTCACCGGAAAGGTGCGGGTGACGTCGGAGGCATAGCCCTCGACTTCGCAGCCCGCGTCGATCAACAACAGCTCACCGTCCTGCAGCTCATCGCTGTTCTCGGTGTAGTGCAATATGCAGCCATTGGCGCCACCGCCGACAATTGCCGGGTAGGCGTGGTCCGCGTTGTAGCTGCGATACTCGTGGTCGAATTCGGCGTGGATCTGGTACTCGTACTTACCGGGTGCGCAGAGCTTCATCGCGCGCAGGTGTGCGCGCACGTTGATCGCCGCTGCCTTGCGCATCAGGCGCAGTTCTTCCCGGCTCTTGAACAAACGCATGTCGTGCAACAGGTAATCGAGCGCGACGAACTCGGACGGCACGTGCATGCCGCTGCGCGAATGCTCACGAATGTGGGTCACCCAGCCAATCAGGCGTTTATCGAACTCGGAATAACGCCCCATGATATTGAAGATACTGTCGGTACCCTCGAGCAGGCCCGGCAGGATATCGTCGATGTCGTCAATCGGGAATGAATCGTCGGCGCCATGGGTTTCAATGGCACCCTCCTGCCCGGCGCGGCGGCCGTTCCAGGTTTCCTTTTCGCGGGTCTTTTTCGCGGCAGAACAAAATGTATTCGCCGTGTTTGCGGCCGGGCTTTAATACCATCACGGCATCGGGTTCGTTAAAGCCGGTCAAATACAGAAAGTCGCTATCCTGGCGAAACGGGAAATGCGCGTCGCGGTTGCGGATCAACTCGGAAGCCGACGGCAGAATCGCGATCGTATTCTTGCCCATCATCTTCATCAACTGGCTGCGACGGCGTTTAAACTCGGTTGCTTTCATGCGCTGGTGTCTTTCAAACTGTTAGAAAATCCGGGTGACAGTATACCTGTTTATTGAACTGAAAATGCCAGTCGAAAAAGCATCCAGACACTCCCCCGCAGGGCCTCCACATTTCAGGCGATCAGTGCAGCGTGGGCGTCTGTTGCGACACATTTATCGATTCGTTCAGCAACAATGCAACGATGCGCACGTGCTCGGCGATTTCGATAAACTGCTGCTGCGCATCTTCGCTGGCCTCGGCGTCGTGGCTGAGCTTACTGATTTCAAGCAGGTCTGACAAACCCTCGCGCGCATCCTCGTCGAGCCCGGCTTCAACGCTCCGCGCCGAGCACCCCGAAACCATAAAGATATCCCTGGCACCAGCGCGACAGGCCAGTAACCGCAGGCCAAAATCGTCGTCTTCGTCGGGCAGCAGAAGCTGGAATCCCAGTTCGTCATTGTCGAGTTGCTCACGCGTCTCGGCAAATAACGCCTCGAGCAAGGCGATCCGCTCAGCCGCCAACACGTCGCCGCTATTCGGCAGATCATCCACGCAATGCCCAATCCAGATCGGGAAATCATTGTCCTTGAGCAACAGGGCGCACAGCGTACCGTGCGCCTCAGCGGCATCCAGGTTGGCTCCAAGGCCTTCCAGCGCTGCCTGCACCGCGTCAAAATCGAGCATTGTAGAAAACCTGTAGATTCGTATAATTTTCGCATTCTAGCAGCTGCTCGCTCGATGAGATATTTCGGGGTTCAGAATGATGCCCGGAACAACTGCATATTGACCTGCGCTGCCTAAGGCCCGATGATTGCACAATGGACTCTGAAAAAGACGTATACACCGAAGACGATTTGCGGCTCCTCGAACAACGTATCGACGAGCTTATCGACACCGTGGGCTTGCTGAAGAATGAAAACACCAGCCTGCGCCAGCAAAAAGACAAGCTGGTCACCGAACGCTCTCAACTAATCGAGAAGACCGAAATGGCGCGCAGCCGCGTTGAGGCGATGATTTCACGCTTGCGATCACTAGAACTAGGCTCATGACAGACGCTCAACCCATCAACATTTCCATCCTCGACAAAGATTACAAGGTTGCCTGCCCGGTGGGTGAGCAATCGGCATTGCTCGAGTCCGCTCGATTTCTCGATCACAAGATGCGCGAAGTGCGTGACGCCGGCAACATCATGGGCTCTGAGCGCATCGCCGTGATTACCGCGCTCAACATGGCAAACGATTTACTGCAGACCAGCAGCCTCGACAAGGAAATCGGCGCCGAGCTGCCACCGCGCCTGAAAGATCTCGAATCAAAGATCACCCGCGTGCTGGAACAGGCGCGGCAACTGGAAATCTGACCAACCTGTCTAACAGGGCCCGCACAGGGTGATTCCTGTGACCTGCTTCCCTCATTAGAATTTTAAATTGTACTTTTTGGCAAAACCGAGCCATAGTTAGATTCATACCGACTACGGTGATCGTTAGCAACCATCATAATCCTTGAGCCTATTTATCAATCTCGGGGACTTCCGTGCAATTCTGGTGTGCATGCCTGATCCGTCAGGAAGCCTGATGAGTAGCCAATCTCCCCACCTGAACCTTTGGTTCAAGGTTGATAGAGTGCGACGACACCGTGGTTGGTATCCTTCATTACCGCTTTACGCTTAAGCGCACCCAAAATACCAGCCGGCAACCCGGAGCGTTGGTGCCGCAGTGATCCCTACTTGAGAAACAGTCGATAAGCCTCGTTCGCGGTTTCGTCCCAGTAGGGGATATCGATGCTCTTGAGAAAAGCCTGAAAGGCACGGCTATCCTTCTTTTCAACCTGGAAACCCATCAGGATGCGGCCAAAATTGGAGCCGTGGTTACGATAATGAAACAGGCTGATGTTCCAGCGATCACCCACCTTCATTAAAAAATTTAATAAGGCGCCCGGCTTGTCCGGAAAGCTGGAAGCGATACAACAGCTCGTTGCCGACACTGTCACCGGCCTGGCCACCGATCATGTAGCGCGTGTGCAGCTTGGCCACTTCGTTACCGGTCATGTCGACCACGTTGTAACCCTTCGCGTTCAGCTTTGCGATGAGCTTGTCCTTTTCCTCGAAACCGTGGGTGAGTTGCACGCCGGTGAAAACGTGCGCCGTGGTGGCATCTGCATAGCGATAATTGAATTCGGTTATCGATCGATTGCCGATCAACTGGCACAGCCGCTTGAAACTTCCGGGTCGCTCCGGAATTTCGATGGCGAGCAGTGCCTCGCGCTCTTCGCCGATTTCGGCCCGCTCCGACACGTGACGCAGGCGATCGAAGTTCATATTCGCGCCACAGTTAATCGCCACCAGCGTCTGATCCTCGATCTCGTGCATATCGACGTACTTCTTCAATCCCGCCAGCGATAGCGCGCCGGCCGGCTCACAGATGGCGCGAGTATCCTCGTAGGTATCCTTGATCGCCGCACAAATCTGGTCGGTGCTGACCAGCACTACGTCATCCACCAGGTCCTTGATCATCGCCCAGTTGTTCTTGCCGATCTGTTTGACCGCGACACCATCGGCGAAGATGCCGACGTCCTTCAGCTTGACGCGTCGTCCCGCCTTGCGCGCCGCGTGAAAGCAGGCCGCATCGTCTGGTTCGACGGCGATAATTCGGGTTTCCGGCTTGACCGCCTTGATGAATCCGGCGATCCCGCCGATCAGTCCGCCACCGCCGACGGCGACGAAGATGGCATCGATCTTGCCCGGATGCTGACGGATGATTTCATGCGCGATAGTGCCCTGCCCCGCCATCACGTCGTAGTCATCGAAGGGATGAATGAACGCAAGTTTTTCTTTCTTCGCCAGCATTAGCGAGTAATCGCGCGCGGCATCGAAATTTTCGCCCTGCAACACGACCCTGGCGCCGTAGGCCCGGACCGCGGTGACCTTGATGTCGGGAGTGGTCGTCGGCATCACGATAGTGGCCTTCAGATGCAATTTCTTTGCGGCCAGCGCCACGCCCTGGGCGTGGTTACCGGCCGAAGCGGTGATCACGCCGCTGAGCGCAGGATTTTCCTGCAACACCTGGTAAATCTTGTTGAAGGCGCCACGACATTTGAAGGAAAACACCGGCTGCAGGTCTTCGCGCTTGATATAGGTCTTGTTGTCCAGGCGCTGTGACATGCGCGGCATGAAGTCCAGCGGTGTTTCGCGGGCCACATCGTAGACACGGGCAGTCAATACTTTCTCTAAGAAATTTTTCCTTGCGCATGGCCCGTGTCTGAAATTACCTGGTTATAGTCGTAAAAACCGCGCAATCACTTGCGCGGGCTGCAGGGGATTATCATAATTGATCGCTTGCGAAGCAACCGGTAAATCCATGACACCCGAAGATAAAAAACGCGCCGCGGCCGAAGCCGCGGTCGAATACGTCAAAGCCGACAGCGTCATCGGTGTCGGCACCGGCTCGACGGTCAATCATTTCATCGATTTGCTGGCGCGCCAAAAATGGCCGATCGCATCACCGCTGCAGTGTCCAGTTCCGAGGCGTCCAGCGACGCCTTTAACGCGCATGGCATCCGCGTCGTCGACTCAACGAGGCTGGCAAGCTCGACCTGTACGTGGACGGCGCGGACGAATCCAATGTGCGCCTGCGAATTGATCAAGGGTGGTGGTGGAGCGCTCACGCGCGAGAAAATCGTCGCCGCCGCCAGCCGCGAATTCATCTGCATTGCCGACGACAGCAAGCTGGTCGAAACCCTCGGCGCCTTTCCGCTGCCGGTGGAAGTCATTCCCATGGCGCGTGAACTGGTGGCAGGCCAATTGCGAGAACTCGGCGGCGATCCGCGGCTGCGAGCCGATTTCATCACCGACAACGGCAACCAGATTCTCGACCTGCACGGCCTGCACATCGACGACGCACTCGATCTCGAAACCCGCATCAACCAGATCACCGGCGTGGTTTGCGTCGGCCTGTTCGCGCATCGCCCCGCTGACCTGCTCATCCTCGGCGGCGACAACGGCATCCAGACCTATAGCGCTGAGTAAATCCTGACCGGATCGACCCTCGCTCGCGGGCCACATTGCCGCGAAGCTCTATCTGGCAAGCTGCCAGACAAAAAAAAGCCCGCATAAGCGGGCTTTTTCGATTGGGGACCGATTCGCGTTTAACGCTTGGAGAACTGAACGCCACGACGAGCTTTACGCAGGCCGACTTTCTTGCGCTCGACTTCACGCGCATCGCGGGTAACAAAGCCTTCCTTGCGCAGCGCTTCACGGAAGGTCTCGTCATACTGCAGCAGGGCACGGGTAATGCCGAGGCGAATCGCACCGGCCTGGCCGCTCGGGCCACCACCGGAGACTTTGACATTGATATCGAACTTGTCCACCAGGTCGACGGTTTGCAACGGCTGGCGCACGACCATGCGCGAAGTCTCGCGACCGAAGTAATCTTCGATGTTCTTGTTGTTGACGGTGATCGCACCGCCACCGGACTTGAGGTAAACACGCGCTGCTGAACTCTTGCGACGACCGGTACCGTAATATTGTTCCACTGCCATAATTTGACCTGCTAGATTTCGAGAGGCTGGGGTTGCTGTGCGCTGTGGTCGTGAGACCCACCCGCATAAACCTTCAGCTTTTTGAACATTGCCCGTCCCAACGAGTTCTTGGGCAGCATACCTTTCACCGAGTGCTGGATGATCCGCTCGGGATGATCCTTGCGCAACTGCGACAGGTTGGTGGATTTCAGACTACCGATGTATCCCGTATGGTGGTGATACATCTTGTCGTTTTCCTTGTTTCCGGTAACGCGAATTTTCTCCGCGTTGATGATGATGATGTAATCACCGGTATCCACGTGCGGAGTGAACTCGGGCTTATGCTTGCCACGCAGGCGACGCGCAACTTCGGTCGACAAACGACCCAGCACCTTGTCGGTGGCGTCGATTACATACCAGTCGCGTTTTACCGTCTCGGGTTTGGCGCTGAAGGTTTTCATACTGATTCCTGATAAACTGCCGTTGCCGGCGTTGACTTCAATCACAAAGGGCGCGAATACTAACGGATAAACGGCCGCTTGACAAGACGAAAAGCCGGCATTTGTCGGGCTTATTTGCGCCCTTGGATTAATAATTCACGAATCGACGATAATAGACCCTTCGTATACCGGTTAATACCGTTATTTTCAGGAACTTCAATGCGCAATCTGAACTTTACCGACCGTCTGCTCGACGAACTGCAGCACGGCCTGAATACCAGCCATGTCCGGCCTGCCGCAGGCGCGCGCGCGCTTCCCGGCAAAGGACATTCAGCGACGCTGAACTCGAAGCGCGCGACATCGCCCACAGCGCCGGCCTGATGCGCGTCAACAATGCCGGTGAAGTGGCCGCCCAGGGCCTCTACCGCGGCCAGGCGCTGGGCGCTCGCGCCGAGGCGCTAAGCGAGGCCATGCAACAGGCGGCGGACGAGGAGAACGAACACCTGAACTGGTGCCAGCGACGCCTCGCCGAACTCAATCAGCGCCGCAGTCTGCTCGATGGTGTCTGGTACTGGGGATCATTCAGCATCGGCGCGCATCGCCGGCGCCGCCGGCGACAAGTGGAGCCTCGGTTTCGTCAAGGAAACCGAACAACAGGTCTGCGCCCATCTCGACCGACATCTCGAACGCCTGCCCGCGGCGGATCAGCGCAGCCGTGCGATTCTGCAGGCGATGCGCGCGGACGAACGCCGCCACGCCGAAAATGCCGCCGCTGCCGGGGCGGCTGAACTGCCGGCCCCGGTGAAAGCCGCGATGACCCTGGTGAGCAAGGTCATGACCTTCACCGCCTACCGCCTCTGACACACCCATACCGCGGTCCTCCGATGCCACCGGGGATGACGGTAAACGAGGGTCATTCCTGCGTAGCAGGAATCCTATGAGGGTGGCGTCATTGTAAGGTCCTTGCTTGCGTCGATCCGAGGCATCGGTTGACGACGGACGATCAGACTAGTCGAGATTAACGATTTCGAAGTCGTGGGTGATGGTGGCAGCCTTTTCCAGCATGCGCGATGCCGAACAATACTTGTCGGCAGACAGTGAAACCGCCCTGGACACCTTCGCCTCCGTCGAGATCACGACCGCTGACAATAAAGTGCACGTGAATTTTGGTGAACACCTTTGGAATCTTCAGCTGGCGCGTTCAGCCTCGATCTCGACTTCGCAATCGTGGATCTGCTGGCGTGACTTGTGCAGGATCGAGACCACATCGAAGGCAGTACAGCCGCCGAGGCCAAGCAACAGCATTTCCATCGGTCGGACACCCAGATTGCGCCCACCGGCTTCCGCAGCGCCGTCCATCACCACCGAATGACCGCTTCCCGATTCGCCGACAAAAGACATGTGATCGAGCCACTTGATCCTACACTTCATGAAGCTTACCTCAATGCTGTTGAAACCTAGCTTTTTGTGCTATGTTATCCGTTAGCACAATCACAAAGTTAAAGCTATGTCAGTTAACCCGATCACAAAAATAGTTCCCCGGCAAAATCCTGCGCTGGACAACTTTCTGCACCATTGTCACAGCAAGAAGTATGCCGCGCGCAGCACCATCATCCATGCGGGTGACGAATCGGAGACGCTGTACTATATCATCGACGGTTCGGTGAGCGTAGTCATCGAGGATGAAGACTGTAACGAAATCGTGCTCGCCTATCTGAACCCGGGCGATTTTTTCGGTGAAATGGGTTTGTTCGAGGAAGACACCAAGCGCAGCGCCTGGGTCATCACGCGCACCCCCTGCGAAGTCGCTGAAATTCATTACAACCAGTTCATGCAACTGGCCAAGGAAACGCCCGAAATCCTGTTTCAGCTGTCATCGCAACTGGCCAGCCGCCTGCGCAACACCAGCCGCAAGGTCAGCAACCTGGCCTTCATGGACGTCACCGGCCGCGTCGCGCGCACCTTGCTCGACCTCGCGCGCGAACCCGACGCCATCACCCATCCCGACGGCATGCAAATCAAGATCACACGCCAGGAAATCGCCAAGATCGTCGGTTGTTCGCGTGAAATGGCCGGCCGCGTGATGAAAACGCTCGAGGAAGACGGCCTGATCTCGGCGCACGGCAAGACCATCGTCGTCTTTGGCACCCGCTAGACCTTCACTCACTACCCTTTACTTACGTCATTCCAATACGCTGGGCCGACCAGGTATCTCGTCATTCCCCGATGCGTCGGACCGGCGCAGGAATGACGAAGCCTTATTCTTCGGTAAAGAGTGCGGCCAGCGCCTGACCCGGGTCGGCGGCGCGCATGAAGGCTTCGCCGATGAGAAAGGCGTGTACATCGTGGTCGCGCATCAGCTTGATGTCGGCGCGCGTGTGGATACCGCTTTCGGTCACCACCAGGCAACCATCGGGAACGCGCGGCAATAAATCGATCGTGGTTTGCAGGCTGGTTTCGAATGTGCGCAGGTTGCGATTGTTGATGCCGATCAGATTCCAGATCGAGCTGTAGCGCACGCTCCAGCTCATCACCGTCGTGCACTTCCACCAGCACGTCCATGCCCAGCGCACGCGCTTGCGTGTTCAGGCTGGCCAGATCTTCATCAGCCAGCGCGGCGACGATCAACAATATGCAATCCGCGCCGATCGCGCGCGCTTCCATTACCTGGTAAGGGTCGACGATAAAGTCCTTGCGAATCACCGGCAGCGTACAGGCCGAACGCGCCTGGGTGAGGAACACTTCGTGGCCCTGGAAATATTCGTGGTCGGTCAACACCGACAGGCAGCTGGCGCCCCCGGCCTGCGTAGGATCGCGCAATATCGACCACGTTGAAATCTTCGCGGATAACACCCTTGCTCGGCGAAGCCTTCTTGATTTCGGCAATGACACCCGCGCCACCCTGTTCCACGCGTCGCCGCAGCGCCGCAACAAATCCCCGCGGTGGCGAGACGTGATGCGCCTGTTGCTGCAGATCGTCGATGGAAACCTTTTGCTGGCGTGCGCTGATTTCCTGCTGCTTGGTCGCCAGGATACGCTGCAGGATATCGGGGCGATCGTTGCTCATGCGCCGTTGGTCCGCGCCACCAGGTTATCGAGTACCGCGGCTGCCTTGCCCTCGCTGATCGCCGCGCGCGCCGCATCCACACCTGCCGCCAGCGTGTCGGTGAGGCCGGAGACGTAAATCGCAGCACCCGCATTCAGACAAACGATATCTCGCGGCGCACCGGGCTGGTCGGCAAATACGCTGCGCACCATCGCCAGGCTCTGCTCGGCCGATTCGACCCGCAGCTCCTCCACGGATGCCGTTTGCATGCCAAAGTCGGCGGGCGCCAGGGTGTAGCTATTGACCTGCCCACCCTTCAACTCGGCCACCTTCGTCGGCGCCGAAATACTGATTTCATCCATGCCATCTTCGCCGTGCACCACCATCACGTGATGGCTGCCCAGTTGCTGCAGCACCCGCGCCATGGGCTCAACCAGCTCCGCATCGAATACGCCGATGATCTGGTTGGGCGCCCCGGCCGGGTTGGTGAGCGGGCCGAGCACGTTGAACATGGTGCGCACCGCCATCTCGCGGCGCGGGCCGATCGCGTGTTTCATCGCACCGTGATGCGCCGGCGCAAACATGAAACCGACCCCGACCTGCTCGATGCATTCGCCGATCTGCGCCGGGCTGATATCGAGCTTGACGCCGGCGGCCTCGAGCAGGTCCGCGCTGCCCGATTTACTGGTCATCGAGCGATTACCGTGCTTGGCGACGTGCGCGCCGGCGGCGGCGGCGACGATCGCGCTGGCCGTCGAGATATTGAAACTGCCCGACGAATCGCCGCCGGTGCCGGCGGTGTCGACCAGGTGATCGCAGCCCACCTCGACGCGCGTGGACAGCTCGCGCATGACGCGCGCCGCGGCGGATAATTCGTCGACGCTTTCGCCTTTCATGCGCAAGCCGACGAGGAAGCCGCCGATCTGCGAGGCCGTGCACTCGCCGGTCATGATTTGCTGCATCACCGATGCCATTTCATCGATGCTCAGGTCTTGTCGGGCCATCACCGACTTGATCGCGGCCTGTATCTCCATCATTTCCCTCCGCGGCTGGCGGCGGCCAGCGCTTGCTTGTTCGAGAAAATTTTGTAACAGGGCGTAACCGTGTTCGGTCAGGATCGACTCCGGGTGAAACTGCACCCCTTCGACCTGGTACTCGCGGTGACGAACGCCCATGATTTCGTCCAGCTCACCCTGCGCGTCTTCGGTCCAGGCGGTCACTTCGAGACAGTCCGGCAGGCTGTCCTTGTCGATCACCAGCGAATGATAGCGCGTGGCGATAAACGGATTATCGAGGCCGGCAAAGACACCGCTGGCCCTTGTGGTGAACGGGCGACGTCTTGCCGTGCATGATTTCGCGCGCATGGACGATCTTGCCACCGTACACCTGGCCGATGCTCTGGTGTCCCAGGCAAACGCCAAAAATCGGCTTGCGCCCGGCCAGCGCCTCGATGGTCGCCATCGACACCCCGGCCTGGTCCGGCGTGCCCGGCCCTGGTGACAGCATGACGTGGCTCGCGTCCGACGCCAGGATCTCATCGAGGTCAATCTGATCGTTGCGCCGCACCTCGACCTCGGCATCGAGTTCACCGAGATACTGCACCAGGTTGTAGGTGAAGGAATCGTAATTATCAATCATCAATACTTTCATTACGATTCCTCCCCGCTGGTTTGCGCACAGGGATCGCGCGACGGCAAGCCCGCCTCGGCCAGCGTGACCGCGCGAAAGATCGCGCGCCCCTTGTTCATGGTTTCCGCCCATTCATTGGCTGGCACCGAATCATAAACGATGCCGGCACCCGCCTGGATATAGAGCTTTTCATCCTTGATCACCGCCGTGCGAATCGCAATCGCGGTGTCCATGTTGCCGCTCCAGGAAATGTAACCCACGGCCCCTGAATAAATGCCGCGCTTGACCGGTTCCAGTTCATCGATGATTTCCATCGCGCGAATCTTGGGCGCGCCGGAAACCGTACCTGCCGGAAACGTCGCGCGCAACACATCGAAGGCAGACAGGCCGGGCTTGATGCGGCCCTCGACGTTGGAAACGATGTGCATCACGTGCGAATAGCGTTCGATGATCATCTTTTCGGTGAGCGTCACACTGCCGATCTCGCTGACGCGCCCGGCATCGTTGCGCCCCAGGTCGATCAGCATCAGGTGCTCGGCCAGCTCCTTGGGGTCGGCGAGCAATTCCTGCTCGAGCGCAAGATCCTGCTCCGCGCCACGCCCGCGCGGGCGCGTGCCGGCGATCGGTCGCACCGTGACGGTTTCGTCTTCGAGACGCACCAGGATTTCCGGCGACGAGCCGACCACGTGATGATCGCCGAGATTCAGGTAATACATGTAGGGCGACGGATTCAGTCCGCGCAACGCCCGGTAGAGATCGATCGGCGCCGATTTGTAGGGAATCGACAGACGTTGCGACAACACGATCTGCATGGCATCGCCATCGATGATGTACTGGCGCGCCTTTTCCACCGCCGCCTCGAAACCCTGCTGGCTGAACTCGGAGTGAAAATCTGCTTCGCTGACGGTTTGACCGCTGCCGCTGCGACGCGTGTCGAGGCGCACACTGGAAAGCTTGTACTCCAGCTCATCGAGTTCGCGCTGGCCATCGTGCCAGGACTGTTCGCTCTCACCGTCGACGTGCACGATCAGGAACATGCGCGAGGCGAGGTTATCGAACACCACCAGCCGGTCGCTCAACATCAACAGGATGTCCGGGGTCTGATGCTTGTCCGGGTTGGGGCAGGCAGCGAGTTTGGGTTCGATGTAACGAATCGTGTCGTAGCCGAAATAGCCCACCAAGCCCGCCGTGAAACTTGGGCAGGCAATCGGCTTCGGCCACCTTGAATTGCTGCAGGTAAGCTTCGATGAACGCCAGCGGGTCATCGCTGTGCTCATCGCTTACGGTTACACCATTGGATTCAACACGCACCTGCTTGCCGTGCACCTCGAGGCGGGTATCGCAGGCCATGCCGATGATCGAGTAACGACCCCACTTTTCGCCACCCTGCACCGATTCGAACAGGTAAGTGTATGGCTCGTCGGCGAGCTTCAGATAAGTGCTTAACGGGGTATCGAGATCGGCAAAGACTTCGCGCACCAGTGGAATGCGGTTGTAATCACGCCTGATTTGATTGAATTGCTTGAGATTCATGGATGACTCTTGAAAACTGAACAGAAAAAGAAAAAAAGGTTACAACGGCTCGCGATCACCATCGCCAGCTAAGTACACCTTCAATTTTCTGTATGTCGTTGTCGAGTCATTTTGGACATTACTGTCGAACAGGGAGCAGAATCTATCACAGCATTCCGGGCAAGGCCACGACTTCTTCTAACCCACGGCGTCAAGCTGGGCACGCATCTGCCGCAGAATACTGTCGTAGTGATGCGCATCATCGTCGCGCCCACAGCCGAAGATACCGGACCCGGAAACAAAGGTGTCGGCGCCGGCCGCGGCAATTTCCGCGAGGTTGTCCACCTTCACACCACCATCTACCTCGAGGCGGATCGCCTGCCCCGATTCATCGATGATGCGCCGCGCGGCACGCAGCTTGTCGAGCGTGGCCGGAATAAAGCTCTGCCCGCCGAAACCCGGGTTCACCGACATCAACAGGATCATATCCACCTTGTCGAGCACGTAATCGAGATACGACAACGGCGTTGCCGGGTTGAACACCAGCCCGGCGCGACAACCACTGTCGCGAATCAACCCGAGACTACGGTCGACATGCTCGGAAGCTTCCGGATGAAAGGTAATGTAACTGGCGCCGGCCGCGGCGAAGTCAGGGATGATACGATCCACCGGTTTGACCATCAGGTGCACGTCGATCGGCGCCTTGACGCCGTGCTTGCGCAACGCCTCGCACACCAGCGGGCCAATCGTCAGGTTCGGTACGTAGTGATTATCCATGACGTCGAAATGCACGATGTCGGCGCCTGCGGCGAGCACGTTATCGACTTCTTCGCCGAGGCGAGCGAAATCGGCGGACAAAATCGACGGTGCAATCTGGTAATCGGGCATGAAAGTTCCTGGTTATCTCTGGCGCGCAATTTACACCAATTCGCGCCCGATTACAGCCCGATAAAACCCGCTTTCAATCGGTTTCAGGCCACTGCCCCGACGACAGGCAGACTGCTAAACTGGTGGGCCCTGGATTACGGAACAGCAAATTGAAGGCCAACGAGCAAACCCTCCGGCAGGAAATCGCCGCCTTGCAGCACGAGTTACGCCGGGTAACCGATGGACTCGAACGCAATCGCACGCGCGAACTGGAGCAGCAGGCAAAACGCCTGCGCGACAATATCGCGTTGTGCGAACGGCAGTTGCGAAAACTCACCGGCTAAAGACCTGCATGCATTGCTTTCGTCTGCCAACAAGCCTTAACATCGCGCCATGACGCACAACACCATCGAAGCCAATCGCAAGCGCAACCTGTTCGGCGATCAGGACGAAGTCTGGCTATTCGGCTATGGCTCGTTGATTTACCTGGTCGATTTTCCTCACCTGGAATCGCGACCGGCCAGTATTAGCGGGTGGAGCCGGCGTTTCTGGCAAGGCTCGCACGACCACCGCGGCACGCCGGACAATCCGGGGCGCGTGGTCACGTTGATCGAGGAACCCGGCGCGATCTGCGGCGGGCTCGCGTTTCGAGTCGAGGCCGCAGTATTCGAACAGCTCGACGAGCGCGAAAAAAACGGTTACCTGCGCGTTGCCACCGAGATGACCTTTGACGATGGCTCAACCGCCACCGGAGTGACTTATCTCGCCACTGCCGATAACGAGGCCTATCTGGGTGAAGCCAGCGAACTGGAAATCGCCAGGCACATTTGCCGATCAGCGGGTCCGAGTGGCACCAATAGCGATTACCTGCTCGAACTGGCAGTCGCCCTGCGCGAACTTGGACTGCAGGACGAACACATTTTCGAGATCGAAGCCCACATTCAGCAGATCGAGGGCTGCGGGGTAAAACAGGGCGAGTGATCGGATTTCGTTGCCGCGGCAATCGAAAAAATTAACTGGCCTCGGCGTCGTGCAAACGCATAAGCTGTTGATCCCTGTGAAGCCGAAGTCGTGTTCGATGAACGGAATTACCAGTAGTCCTGCCGATGTGCGCGGCACCTTGCTGCCGAGCTGCCTGCTGGTAATGGCCTGTTTCTGCTTCGGCACCATCCCCTATTTTGCCAAAACACTCACCGATGCCGGCATGGCATCCTACGCGGTTGCATTTTATCGCTACGGCCTGTCGGCGCTGGTTTTATTGCCCCTGCTGCTGCGCCTGCCCACGGCCCAGCTCGGCGTTGTTGCCTGGGGTATCGGCTCCGGGGTAACGGTCGGGCTTGGCTGGATCGGCTACGTCGAAGCACTCAAAACGGTCCCGGTTTCGACCGTCGGGGTGCTCTACATGACGTATCCGGTATTCACTATTTTTATCGGCTGGGCCTGGTTTCGCGACAAACCGTCGAACAAGGCCATCGGCGCGGCGTTGCTGGTGATACTGGCCGCGCTACTGGCAAGCTCACCGGCCGCGGTCGAACCACATCATCTGCCGGCCATGCTCATTTCGCTTTCGGCACCGATCAGCTTCGGGCTCGGCATCAATATCCTGATTCACAAGTTGACCCCGATCAAGCCGCTGGCGCGGGTGGCCAGCTTCTCGTTCGGCGCCTCCCTCAGCCTGATCCCCCTGTTGCTGTTGTCGACACCGCAGCAAGTGCTGCCGCAAAACCCCGAACACTGGCAACTGATTGCCGGCCTGGCGCTCGGCACGGCATTGATACCACAGCTGGTGTACACCACTTTCGCTCACCGGATTGGCGCCGCACGTTCAGCCGTTGCCGGCAGTATCGAGCTACCCACCATGTTTTTCATCGGCTGGTTCATGCTCGGCGAAAGCATCGGCCTCGCGCAGTGGTTTGCCTGCCTGCTGGTGACACTGGCGATACTGATGACGCCTGCGCGCGCCACGCGCAACCTGTCGACGCAGATGGTGATGCCGCAAAAAACCGCTAAATGACCGCGCATAAAAAAAGCCGGCATGACCGGCTTTTCAATCAGTTTCCCTCGCGGGGAAAAGGCAAAATTATTTCAGGCTTTCGATGTAGTCGGCGATGTGCTCGATGTCCGCGTCCTTGAGCTGGCCCGCCATTGCATTCATTATCGGGTTCTTGCGCTCGCCGCTACGAAAATCAGTCAGACTCTTGCGAATGAACTCGGCGCTGCGCCCTTTCAGCGTGGGATTGGTGGCTACGGTACTGACCCCGCCGGCACCGTGGCAACCGATACAGCCGCGCGCGGCATAAGTTGATTTTCCGGTTTTCGCATCCGCGTGAACCACACCAGCAAACATTAAAATGGTGGTCAGGCACAGGGCTAAAGCAAATTTCATAAAACCGGACTCCCAGGTGGCATTCTTGCCATGTCTATAGATAATGGGGCAACCAGCAATGGCGCCACAACCGCGTCATTGTTACAAAGCCATATCTCGAAGTAAAGCATAGCAACCCGGGCTGAATCCGTGCTTAATGATGCAACCGAATACAACCGAAAAATCCGCCAGGACTTGCTGGTGGAGTATCGTGGACTCCGTTTCCACACCACCTGGGGGCTGTTTTCACCGCGCGCCATCGACGACGGTTCACATTTGTTGCTGCAGCACCTCGAGCTCGAAGTGAGCGACGATTGTCTCGACCTCGGCTGCGGCTATGGCGTGCTTGGACTTTGCATGGCGAAGATGGCGCCGCAGGGACACACACTGATGGTCGACAAGGATTTCGTCGCCGTCGACTACGCCGAAAAGAACCGCATCGCGAACCGTATCGACAATGCCAGCAGCCAACTGAGCAACGGCTTCGACCAGATTCCCAGGCAACAGTTCGACGTCATCGTCTCCAACATTCCGGCCAAGGTGGGTAAGGAAATGCTCTACATCTACCTGTTCGACGCACTGCGCTACCTGAAACCGGGCGGCTCCTTTTACATCGTCACCATCACCGGGCTACGCCAGTTCTTCAAACGCGGCTTCAGCGAAGTGTTTGGCCACTACGAAAAAATCAAGCAAGGCAAAACCTACACCGTCGCGCGCGGCATCAAATCCTGATTTCAGCTCGATCCCCGGCCTGTCCCGCCATCCCGCGCACGCGCGGCTGCAACCAGTTCGGTAGGGATCCTCGCGCACGCGGCGGTCTGACGGTAAAGAGTCGGTACGACGGATAGGCGTCAGTTGAGGAGTTGGCGGACCTGGTCGAGCAGGGCTTCGGCGTCTTCGATGGTGTTGCCGAGGCAGTTGATGTGGCCCATCTTGCGGCCTGGTCGGGCTTCCTTTTTACCGTAGAGGTGCAACTTCGCCTGGTCGAAGGCGAGCACCTGATCCCATGGAGGGATACCGCCCTCGGGCCAGATATCGCCCAGCAGGTTGAGCATGGCAACCGGACGATGCAACTCGCAGGAACCCGCGGGCAGATCACAAACCATGCGCAGCTGTTGCTCGAATTGCGAGGTGATGCAGGCGTCAAGCGTGTAGTGGCCGGAATTGTGCGGGCGTGGCGCCATCTCGTTGACCAGCACGCGCGCATCGCTGGTTATGAAAAACTCGACCGCGAGTACACCGCAGTAATCGAGGCCATCGGCAATACGCGTCGCCGCGTCGAGCACCCTGTCAGCCAGCTCGGCGGAGATCGAAGCCGGCACCAGGGTGACATCGAGAATACCGTTGGCATGGCGATTCTCCGCAATCGGGAAGCAGCAAACTTCACCAGTTGGCGAACGCCCAAGGACCACCGACACCTCACAGGCCAGATCGATCCGCTGTTCGAGTACACAGGGCCGCGCACCCACCTGTTGAAACGCGTTGGCGAGCGCGGCGAAATCCGTACAAACCACCTGCCCCTTGCCGTCATAACCCAGCGTCGACGTTTTTAGAATGGCGGGAAACGCAAAGTCGCGCGCCGCATCGATGTCAGCCGCAGTTTCGATCGCCATGAAATCAGCCGTATCGAGCCCGCAGCTGCGAAAGAAATTCTTTTCGCGCAACCGATGCTGGGCGATCTGCAGCGCTTCGGCGGAAGGATGAACCGCTACCGATTGTGCCAGGTAAGTGAGTGTATCGGCCGGGATATTTTCGAATTCGGTGGTGACCACGGCACAGTGCCGCGCGAGGTAGTCGAGGGCTTCGCGATCGTCGTAGGCGCTTTCGAGGTGTTCACTGGCCAGTCCGCCAGCCGGGCTGTGCGGGTCGGGATCGAGCACGATTACCTCGTACCCCATGGTGCGCGCGGCGCTGACAAACATGCGCCCGAGTTGCCCGCCGCCGAGCATGCCGAGAGTCTGGCCGGGAAGAATGGCCATTCAGTCGTTTGGCGGCAAGGTCATGGCGAGCACGGCGTCGCGCTGCTGCGAGCGAAATTCTTCAAGCTTCCGGGCCAGCGCCGCGTCATCGTTGGCCAACAGCGCCACCGCGAACAGCGCGGCGTTGATGGCGCCGGCGTTGCCGATGGCAAACGTGGCTACCGGTATGCCCTTGGGCATTTGCACGATGGAGTAGAGCGAGTCCAGGCCCCGCAGGTGTTCGCTCGGCACGGGTACGCCCAGCACCGGCACCGTGGTGTTGGCGGCGAGCATGCCCGGCAGGTGAGCCGCGCCACCGGCGCCGGCGATAATGCAGGCAAAGCCCCGCTCGCGTGCCTGCTTGCCGAATTCGGCCAGCAACTCGGGGGTACGGTGCGCGGAAACCACGCGCGCCTCGTACTCGACACCGAATTGCTCGAGGTATTCGGTGGCGTGCTGCATGACAGGCCAGTCGCTGGTACTGCCCATAACGACGGCCACTACAGGGTTCGGCATGGTTTGCTCCGGGTTATCCCAAAAAGCGGGCGATTATAACTCGAAATGCCCATAAAATAAGCATCAAAAAATTAGCGCGAATTATTCTATCCGCCCGTGGCGGTGGTATGATTTGCGGCGAACCTGTCCCGGAAACACAATGACCGACAACGCACTGTTTGAAACCAGCCTGGATCACCTGGAGTTGATCGCGCGTGGCAAGGTACGCGATATCTACGCCATCGACGACGAACACATGCTGATTATCACCACCGACCGCTTTTCCGCATTCGACGTGGTTTTCGCCGAGCCGATTCCGCACAAGGGCGAATTGCTGACCGAGGTATCCAATTTCTGGTTTGCGCGCACGGCGGACACGATTACCAATCATTTGACCGACCTCGATCTGCAGGACTATGTCGAGGCCGAAGACTACGCGAAGCTGCACCGGCGCTCGATCATCGTGCGACGCCTGAAGACCCTGCCGGTGGAGGCCATCGTGCGTGGCTACGTCATCGGTTCGGGCTGGAAGGATTACCAGGCGAGCGGTGCAATCTGTGGCATTCAATTGCCGAAGGGTCTGAAGCAGGCCGCGCAGCTGGCAGAGCCGATTTTCACGCCGTCGAGCAAGGCCGAGGTCGGTGATCACGACATCAACGTGAGCTTCGATGACATCGTCGCCAAAATCGGGGCTGACAAGGCGGAGCAGGTGCGCGAGAAAAGTATCCAGCTGTATCAGCAGGCGGCCGAATACGCAAGCCAGCGCGGCATCATCATCGCCGACACCAAGTTCGAATTCGGCGTCGACGAAAATGACGAAGTGGTGCTGATCGATGAGATCCTGACCCCGGATTCGTCACGCTACTGGCCGGCGGACGAATACCGGGAAGGTATCAGCCCGCCGAGTTTCGACAAGCAGTTCGTGCGCGATTACCTGGAAACGCTGGACTGGGACAAGACGCCCCCGGCACCGCAAACTGCCGGCCGATATCATCGCCCGGTCACAACAGAAGTATCAGCAGCTGCGCGATATGTTGCTCGGCTAGCGCGCCGGGCTGCGCTTTATCAGCAGCCATTGAATGCGCGCAAAAACTGGTAGAATACACGCCTTCTGATTCAGGGACCGCCCAATGTTCAAGTCTATCGGTACCACCATCATTACCGGACTAATCACGATCTTACCGATCGTGCTGACCCTGTACCTGCTGTACTGGTTGATCATCACCTCGGAACAGCTGATGGGTGGCCTTTTGCAACTGGTTGCTGCCCAACGTGTTTTACTTTCCGGGCCTCGGCACCATCGCCGGACTGATCCTGGTATTCCTGGTCGGGCTGCTGATGAAGGCGGTGCTGATACGCCAGCTGTTCAGCTTAAGCGAAGGTCTTCTCTACCGCCTGCCGATCGTCAAGTCGATTTACAGCGCCATTCGCGACCTGATCGATTTCTTTTCGCCCAAGAAGGAACAATTCGGCCGCGTCGTCATCGTCACCGTCAACGGCATGGAGATGATCGGCTTCATCACCCAGGAAGATCCCGAGCGATTGCCGGAATCGTTTCGCAACGCCGACAGCGTGCTGGTCTACCTGCCGATGAGCTACATGATCGGTGGCTTCACCCTGTTGATTCCGAAGCAGGATATCAGGCCCTGCCAGATGAACATGGACGAGGCGATGCGTTTTGTGCTCACCGCCGGAATCACCGGTAAAAGCAACGGCACGGGCGACACCACAGAGACTCAAATGAAAGCGATGGTGCTGGAACGGCCGGGGCAGCCGCTGCAACTGGTGCAGCGTCCCGAGCCGTTGCCCGGACCGGGCCAGGTACAGGTGGCGGTTTCCGCCTGCGGCGTGTGTCGTACCGATTTACACGTGGTCGATGGCGATCTCGATGATGCGCGCCTGCCGATCATCCCCGGGCATGAAATTGTCGGCCGGGTGACAATGCTTGGCACCGGGGTCGATCATTTCGACATCGGCGAACGCGTCGGTATTCCCTGGCTCGGCGCCACCTGCGGCTGCTGTCGCTACTGCGCCTCAGGTGACGAAAATCTGTGCGATACACCGGGATTCACTGGCTACCAGATCGATGGTGGCTATGCCGAGATGACGGTCGCCGACGCGCGCTTTTGCTTTCCACTACCAGGGCCACAGGGCGATGCCGAGACGGCGCCCTGGCTGTGTGCCGGGCTGATCGGTTATCGCTCGCTGCTCATGACAGGCGACACTGGCGAACGCCTCGGCATCTACGGATTTGGCGCGGCGGCGCACATCGTCACGCAGCTTGCGCGCCACCAGGGACGCGAGGTTTATGCCTTCACTAGCCCGGGCGACACGACGGCGCAGGCGTTTGCGCGCGAGATGGGTTGCTGCTGGGCGGGCGATTCGACTCAGTCGGCGCCCGTGGAACTGGATGCGGCAATCATTTTCGCACCGGTTGGCGCGCTGATTCCGGCAGCGCTGCGCGCGGTGCGCAAAGCCGGCATCGTGGTCTGTGGCGGCATTTACATGTCGGACGATTCCGAGCTTTGCCTACGACCTGCTGTGGGGTGAACGCGTGCTGCGTTCGGTCGCCAACCTGACCCGCCAGGATGCGCTGGACTTTCTGCAACTGGCGCCGCAAATCCCGATCGAGACGCGCGTCGAGGAGTTCCCGCTGGAACAGGCCAACGAGGCGCTGCAGGCGCTGCGCAGCGGCAAACTGACCGGCGCAGCGGTACTTCGACCCTGAGCCCGGGCAGCTCTCAGGCGCGGCGCCCCGGCATTTGCGCGGATGCCGGCAACAGCAAGGTGGCGGCAAAAATAAACGCCGCAGCGACGGCGAGCACGCTGAACAGGCGCGCAGAAGCCGCCATTGGCGTGCAGCCAGCCGATCAGCGGCACCGCCGACGCCATCACCGAGAAAGTCACCACGTAGCGCAGTGCGAAAGCGCGGCTGCGCCATTCGCTGCGCGCCATGCGGCCCACCAGCACATCGTTGATCGGTATCTGACCGAACACCACGAACATGAAGGCGATGGAGAGCAGCAGCGCAGCCAGCCCCTGCAGGTGGGTCATCAGGTAAAAGAACAGCGCCTGCAACAAGGCCACCGTGGCAAACACCAGGCGCAGCGAATGATGGTCGACGAGGTAACCGATCAGCAATTGCGCGAGCGCTGCAAGCGAAAATACCAGGAAGGCATACCAGCCCACCTGGGTAGCGCTCACGGCGAAATCGGTCAGCCGTTCGGCGAAGATGCGCGGCAGCGCGAAGGTGGTGCTCTGGAAGATCAGGCCGCCGATCGCGGTGGTGAAAAAGATAATCGCAAACACCCGGATCAACGTGGCGCGCGGTATGGCAGCCGGCACCGTTGGCGCAGCGCCCTGCGCCTTGTCGGTGGCGCTAACCGGCGGTTCTGCGCGGGTGATAAATATCCAGTAGCTGACACCCAGCAGTATCGAAACCAACCCGGGCAGATAGAATGCGCTGCGCCAGCCCGCGGTGTCGATCAAAAACCCGGTCAACAATGCCGCGCTGGCAACGCCGAGATTGCCGAACACGCCATTGATGGCGAGCGGCAACCCGGTGCGCGTGCGCCCCTGCACCACCATGGCAAGGCCCACCGGGTGGTAGATCGCCGCGAAGACGCCGACAGCGGTCAAACCCAGGGCCATCTGCAACGGATTGTTGGCCAACCCGGTGAGCATGGAACTGATGCCGATGCCGATAAAGAACACCACGATCATACCCTCGCGGCTCCACTTGTCGGCAATCCATCCGGCGCCAAGTGCGCACAGGCCGAAGGCAATAAACCCCGGCGTGGCATAGGGGATCAACTCGGCGTAACCGAGGCCCCACTCCAGGTTCAGGCGCAGCGCGGCCACCGTGGCGAACACCAGCATGAACAGGTGGTCGAGGAAATGACCGAGGTTGAGATAGAGGAACTTGATCTGGGCGCGTTGCATCGCATTATCACGAATTGACCGGAGCGCCATTGTGATAAAAAATGCGCTGAACTACAAAGCCTATTCGGAATTCCCCATGTCACTCGCCGCGAAGTTGCGCCGCATCGCGCTCAATCAGCAAGGCCTGCTGCGCGCCGAATCCTTCGGCCGCGGCAAAAACGCCGTGCTGCGCGCCGTCGAACGCATCGGCTACGTGCAGATCGACACGATTTCGGTGGTTGAACGCGCCCATCATCACGTGTTGCGCTCCCGCGTCCCAAATTACCAGCCGGCGTTGCTCGAGCGGCTGGTGCGCGAACGCAAGTTGTTCGAATACTGGTTTCACGCGGCGGCATGGCTGCCGATGGCGGATTATCGATTCAGCCTGCCGCGCATGCGCCAACTGAACGGTGAGCGCAACTGGTTCGAAAACATCGATGTCAGGCTAGGGCGCGATATCCTGGCACGCATCGAGGCGGAGGGTCCGTTACGCACGCGCGACTTCGAAGATACCCGCGAAGTGAGCAACGGTTGGTGGGACTGGAAACCGGCCAAGCAGGCACTCGAACAAATGTTCATGCAGGGTGAACTGATGGTGAGCGGGCGCGAGGGATTTCAAAAGGTCTACGATCTGCCTGAGCGCGTACTGCCGGACTGGGTCGATACGCGCACGCCGACACTGGATGAATTCGCCGCGCACCTGATCGATTCCAACCTGCGCGCGCACGGCTTTGCGGCGCTGATATCGATGACGTATTTGCGCAAGGGCAAGAAACTGCGCGCTGCGGTAAAACAGCAGTTGCAGGATCGCATCGAAGCCGGCGCGTTGATTAGCCTGCCACTCAACAAAAGCTGTGCCGTATACATCGATCCCGAACTGCTCGAATCGAGGGCGCCGCGCTGCGACGCGCAGCTGCGTATCCTGTCGCCGTTCGATAACCTGGTGATTCAACGCCAGCGCTGTCGCGAGGTGTTTGGCTTCGACTATCAAATCGAATGTTACGTCCCCGAGGCTGATCGCCAGTACGGTTATTTCTGCCTGCCGCTGCTGTACTGCGACCGCCTCGTCGGGCGCATCGATTGCAAGGCGCATCGGCGGACGGGTCAGCTCGAAGTGCGCTCGATCCACCTGGAGCGACGCGTAGGCGACGATTTTGTCGAATTGATGGCGGCCGAACTGGATTCCTTCGCAAGCTTCAACGGTTGCACTCAAATCGATGTGACAAACTGCGCATACCCGGATCTCGCGCAGCAGCTAGCCCGCATTTCTCACCGTTTTCCGTAGCGAGGGCGTCGCAAAGACGCTGTGGCGCGCCGCACAACCCAATGTGCCTCTGGCACATTGGGGGAGAGGTCCGCGCCGGCGTAGTTTACACTACGTTTAGCGGGCCGCCGGGAGCACGGCGTGCCACAGTGCGCTTTGCGGCGTCGGAATGCCGCACCACCGCAGTACGACTGCATGGATGCTGCGGGCGGCGCTCCGTCGGTCCGGCGTCCCGGCGGTCCGACGCTTCGGGGTAGAGCAATGCAGCGGTCCGACGTATCGGCGGTCCGACGCTTCGGGCAATTGCCGAGGAAATCGTTGAGAAATGCGGGCTTGCATTGCCCTGCCCCGTCTGAAACGGCTATTCCACGCTGAGCTTGAATGCCTTGCACTCGTTGGTATCCAGATCGAACTGCGCGCGATTGGTGAAGTTGACGTGATAACCGTAGGTGTGCAGCGATAAGGTCAGGGCATCGGTTTCGTTGCTGACCTTGTGGATGCCGCCAGTGCGTACGCACACCACTTCACCGGGGGCCGCATCAAATTCCTTCTTCACGTCCAGCTCGGCATAACCCGCGCGGCTGTTGTCATCGACCCGCCGATAGCGAACGTTACGCTCGACCCCCTCGATGCCGGCGACCACTGCCCAGGTGCCATGGTCGTGCGGTGGCGTGCCGCGACCCGGCAGCCAGTTGACCGCAAATACCGCGAGCGAATGGTCGGCTTCCTCGTGCAACAAATGCACTCCAAAGCCCTGGGCTTCATCGCTTTCATAGTGTTTGTCCTGCAACCACGACGGCTCGGCGACGACCTGCGCAGCCAACGGCCCGAGCTGTTTGAAGATTTCATCTTCGTCGGTGGTAGCGGCGCAAATACGTTGCAGGTCATCGATGTACTGCGCTAATGAATAGGCTTCGCTCATATCATCCTGCCCCACGGTGAAAACGGATATGGTAGCAACACCGCCGCTTCAAAAATAGTAGGCCATTTCCACCAGCAGGTAATCGTCATCGGCGAAGGCGGACAACGGATCCTCGTCGTCGACGTTGGCGAAGGCCTGCAGTTCCAGCTCGAGCTTCCAGCTGTCACCGATACGGCGGCTGGCCTCGATGCGAAAACTGCGGCCCTGGTTTTCGGTATCGACCAGGAAACCCGCCAGCAATTCGCTAGACTGGGCATCGTTCAGGGCGAAACGCGCGCCGATGAACACATCGCGATCGAATACTCCGCGCTGGCCTTCTGGTGAGTTGTCGTAGGAATACTCGACGATCGCGCCGATATCGGCCACCGATTGCATGACACCGTAAAAGGTGTATTCGAATCCGTAGACAAAGGCGTCGGTTTCACCCGAAGCGGAACGCCGATGAATCAGTTCGAGGCGCCAGATCCAGTCCTCGTAGAGCAGTTGCGCATCGATGCCGATCTGGGTCATCTGCTCGTAAAAGGGTATCAACACCGGCTCGCCGTCCGCGTCCAGGCCCGGCAACAGCAGCGGGTCGCGGCGCGTGCCGTCGAACCAGGAAATGCCGATATCGAGATCGTTGTAGGTCTGCGAAAAGCGCAACGCGTAATCGATGTGCTGTTGCCCGGCCGACGATTCGTAATCGACTTCGTCAGTATCCACCACCAGCGGCTCGCGTAAACGCCCCTCCCTGGCATGAAAAGTGCGTTCGCGAAAACCCGGCAACACCAGGAAATCGAGCACGCCCCAGTCCTGGTAACGCTTCAGGTGGATCATCGGCTGGCCGAGCTTATCCTCGCCATCGACGCTCTTCCACGGCGTCGATCTGGTTGATCACGTCCACCAGGTGATTGCGATTCGGCGACCCCCCAGAACATGGTGTTGACTGCCGACACGCCATTCGTTGTCGCCATCGACGTGGAACCAAAGTAGTTCGCGAATATCGGCGTGCTCGCGATTTTCGAATCCTCGTTGTCGGCGCGCAGGAACAGCTGCGCGGTCAATAGATCGTCGCCATCGTTCCAATCGGGCCTTCATCGTGGCGTTCGAAGACAGGGTGGCATTCTGGTCGAACTGATCGTCGAACTGCGCCTCGTCGGGAAATGTAACGGCTTCGACCGCGACATTGCCGGAAAACTCCGCAAACCACTGCCGCTGCCACCAGCACAGCCGATAAAATTCCCCGCCAGGCGGCCATTTGCATACCGTACGCGTTTCAGCGTCTGCGAACGAAAGTCGCGATCGCTGAGACCGGTCTTGAACTGGTAGTCGCTCCATTCCAGCAAGCGTGCTCTTGCCGGTCTGGTGATTTTCCATGTGCATGCCTGCCGGGACGCCAGTAATGGTCCGAGGAATTGCTGAAAATCGGATGACGCTAGGGTTTTCAGCAGTGCCTTCTTACGATCGTAGAACTCCGCCTTGACCATGCGATATCCCTTCGCTATCGATCCACACCACCTGGCGCGTATATCCCGAGTGTTCGTAGTCGGGAAGCGCTCGATCACGTGACAGGTCCATTCGCCGCAAGCCTCGTCGCGCAGGTAGTTGTAACTGTACTTTCTCGACCTCCTGTGAACCCAGGTCCTCGAAGGCGAAGGTGGAACCCATAAACGGACCAGACTTGTTGCGCGAACTGATGCGCTTGACCCGCTTCAGCGCCGGCAGGTAAAGCCACTGGTCGTCGGGCTCGAGCCCGTGGGTGATAGGTCAGCATCGCGGTGCCCTTGACGTCGGCCGGCTCATCGAAGATCGACAGGCTCTTGTCGCCATCGTCCTCCACTTCCAGCGTGCGAATGCGGATGAAGCGCGTCGAGGTGTCGCCCGACCTGTTTTTCAGGGTCATGGTCATCTGCGCGGTGAAATCGGTGAAGCCCTTGTCGTAGGCCTTGGCGGCCTGCGCAATTTCCAGGCCCTTTTGCTGCGAGTCCTGGGCGATTGCCGATTGCGCCAGGGCTAGCAGCAATAGCAATGCAATGGGCTTGATACTGGCAATCGTTGTAAATCAGGCATTGATATTCTCCTTGCGATCGAGCGCCATTAACAGCGGTGGTAACAACAGGAAATCGGCGATGATGGCGAACAGGATGGTCACCGCGGTCATCAACGCCATGTTGGAGTTGAGCGTAAACGCGGAAAAAGTCAGCACCAGGAATCCCGGCGATCAACACGATCGAGGTGACCACCAGCGCGAGTCCCACGGTACTGAAGGCGTAGCGCACCGCGTCTTCGGCGCCCAGGCCTTTTTCGCGGCGCGCGCGCAGGTACTTGCTGAGAAAATGCACCGTATCATCGACCACGATACCGAGCGTCATGCCGGTGACGACCGACAGTGCGAGGCCAACCTGGCCGACGACTAATCCCCAGACGCCGAACGCCAGCGCCGCCGGAATCAGGTTGGGCACCAGGCTGAGCAGACCGATTCTGACCGAGCGCAACGCGAAGCACCAGGATCACCGAGATCAGCACCAGCGCGATGGTGGTGCCCGAGCAGCATGCTCCGATGTTGCGCGCGCCGATATGACTGAACATGATGGTCGGGCTCGCGGCCTCGTTGTGCATGCTGGGCGGCAGCGTTATCCGCAACCATCTGGCGCGCGCGCTGTTCCAGTTCGAGCACCGGTCTTGGTGGTCATGTTGTACAGCATCACCGTCATGCGCGTCGCCGACTTGTCGATGTTGATCTGGTTGTTGAGATCGAGCCCGTAGGGCAGCGACATCTCGTACAGCAGCAGGTATTGCGCCGCCAGTTCGCGTTCGGCGGGCAGGCGATACCAGTCCGGATCGTCGCCGTGCATGCTCTTGTTGAGGCGTTTGAAGGTATCCGATATCACGTTGACGTGTATCACTTCGGGCTGCTCGCGGTACCAGTTGGCGAAATTCTCGATCCGTTGTGCTGGAACGCGGGATCGCTGATGCCGCCGTCCTGCCCGGATTCGAGCGAGTAGTCGATCAGGTACAGGCCGCTCAGGTTTTGCGAGGCGAAATCGGCATCGCGGCGAAACTCGATTCGTTCGCTGAAGTACTTGACGAAATCATCGTTGAGTTCATTCAGCGGTACAAAGGCAGATGACCAGCAGGCTGGCGAAACCCATGCCGAACAACAGGCGTCGGCGCCGCGCAATCACGAACTCGGCGAAACGCTGCATCATGCGGCTGGACGCGGTTTCACCAATCTGCTACCCTGCCCGGCAGGATCATCATCAACGCCGGCAGAAAGGTGACACTCAGCACGAAGGCGATCATGACACCCATGGCGACGATATTACCGAGATCGCGAAACGGCGGTGCATCGGAAAAATTCATGCTGAGAAAGCCGATCGCGGTGGTCAGGCTGGTCAGAAACACCGGCTGAAAATTGATGCGAATACTGTCGACCATCGCGTCATCGCGGCTCTCGCCACGACGCTGCATCTGCAGGTAATTCATCAACACGTGCACGCTGTCGGCAATCGCCATGGTCGGAATGATCATGATCGCGGAAAACGACGGCGGGGTCAGTGCAATACCGAGCCAGCCGGCCAGCCCATCGCGCCGACGATCGAAATGACGATAATGATGAAGGTGGTAATGGTGCCGGAAAACCCGCGTACCCAGAAATACAGCACCACCATGAACAGCAGCAACATCAGCGGAAACAGCGTCGACATGTCGTACTGGCTCGCTTCCGGGAACGCCTGGTTCATCATGACGATACCGGTAAGCCTGACGTCGATATCCGGGAAGCTTTGCTCGAATTCACGGCGCAGATCGCGCACGAATTCGACCACCTCCGGGTTTTCCGCAATCGGATCGACACCGGGTAATTCGACGGTGATATTGACGCCGGTGACATGCGCGCTCGCCGATACCAGCCGATTCACCAACACCGGTTCATTGAGCGCAATGTCGCGAATTTGCGCGAGCCCCGCGTCATCCATGCCATCGGCTCTGAAGGCGAGATCCTCGACGAGCAGGTCATCTCCCTCGGCCGAGGTATGCTGATAGTTGGTCACCGATTCGACCCGTGTCGAGTAAGGCGTTTCCCAGGCGCGTTCGGTAAGCCAGGCGATCGCAGCGAGGGTATCGCGGGTAAACACGTTGCCGTCGGCGGGCACCAGCACGAACATCGCGTTGTCGTTCCTGGAATAGGTATCCTGCAGATTTTCGAAGGCCAGCAACTGTGGATTCTCTTCGCCGAAAAAGACGCGATAGTCGTTGGTGAAGGTCAGGTACTGGGCGCCCGCGCCCATCGCCGCGACCCACAGCACCACCAGCAGGACGGTTGCCCATTGATGTCGCAGAATGAATCTGGCGTATCGGGCGGCCATTTATTGTCTCCCTGGTTGGCTACGGATCAGCTGCATTATTCAGCCTAGACGGCGACGATGACGCGCACCGCGTCGAGGCGCAGGCGCGCATGGCTCAGCGCCTGCTCGAAATGATCGCAGCTGCTTTCGGAAGAATTCGATTTCGTCGTCGCGCACGCCGGGATTCACCTGCTGCAGCGCCACCAGCCGCTCGATTTCGTGACCCAGCAACTCGCGTCCACTGTCGCGCGCCGCGGCGATCAACCCCGGCACGCGCCGGTCGGCGAGCTGTTCGGCCGCTTCCAGCATGCGGTTCAATTCCTCCTGGCGTGCCTTGACGACCTTGATCGCGGTATCGCGATCGACCCGTTGTGTCTGCTGCAGGGCCAGTTCCAGGTCGGCGCGTGCCGGCGTGATCGCGGCCGCTTTCATCGACCACCACGCAGATGCTGGTGTTCGGAAAATAGCGCTCGTTGTGGCGACCGGATTCGTCGCTGAAATCCATCAGAAAATGACATTCGACGAGCAAGGTACCCGCCCTGACCCCACGATAGTTGAACGCGATCAACGCGGTATTGCCGAACTCGCTGGAGAGGATCATGTCCATCGCGTTGCGCACGAACGGATGTTCCCAGGTCAGGTAATGCAGGTCCTCGTTGGCGAGCGCCGCGCTGCGATCGTAGGTGACGGTCATGCCGTCTTCCGGCAATCCCGGCATCTGCGTCAGCATGTTGTCGCCCGGGCGTGATGACCCAGCCATCACGGCCCCGGATTTCGCTGTTGACGCCGTAACAATCGTAGATCCGTTCCATGAAATTGAACAGCTTGAAATCGACCTCGCGCTGCATGGCCTCGTCGATCAGCGCGTCGGCAACTGCCGGCCGGCAGGAATTCATTTCCAGCAGTCGATCGCGCCCCTGCTGCAATGCCTGGTCCATGGACTGGTGCAGTTCGCGGGCGTGCGTCGATGAACGCGTCGACGGACATCGATGGATCGTCGAGATAGTTGCTGCAATTCCTGGCGCGTGTTCAGGTATACCTGGTGCCCCGCCGGACAGGTATGCGCAAAAGCGCCCAGGCCCTCGTGATACCAGCGGAACAGGACCTGGCGTGCGCTGCCGCCACATAGGGTACGTGGATATTGATCACCGCATTCTGGCCGATTCGGTCCAGGCGCCCGATGCGCTGTTCGAGCAAATCGGGATTCAGCGGCAAATCGAACAGCACCAGGTGATGGGCAAACTGGAAATTGCGACCTTCGCTGCCGATTTCCGAACAGATCAGCACCTGCGCCCCGTCCTCGCGCTCGGCAAACCAGGCGGCGGCACGGTCGCGCTCTACCAGGCTCATGCCCTCGTGGAACAACGCGGCACGGATGCCGTACTGGCTTTTCATCTGCTCCACCAGCTGCTGGGCTGTATCGGCACTGGCGGTAATCACCAGCACCTTCCTGTCGCGCTTCTCACGCAGCAATTCACCGAGCCATGGCCGATAAGGATCGCCTTCGCTGTCGGCGGCCAGCGCAGCCGGGTGGACTTCGCGCTCGCGGAAAGCCCTTGACCACGTGCCGGGTATTGCGAAACAGCACGCGGCCGGTGCCGTGGCGGTCGAGCAGATCATCGATTTCGTCGGCGCGTTCGGGATCGTCGAGCAGCGCTTCGGCCTGGTCGGCGAGCTGCACGATAACCCGCTTCTTCCTGCACGAAACTGGTCGAGGTCGCTAAAGCGATCCGGATCCAGCAGGCGCAGGCGCGCAAAATGGCTTTCCTTGCCGAGCTGCTCGGGGGTCGCGGTCAGCAGCAGCAACCCGGCGGTTTGCTCGGCCAGGCTTTCGACCAAGCTGGTATTCCGCGCTGGGCTTATCCGGCGACCACTGCAGGTGGTGCGCCTCGTCGACCACCAGCATGTCCCATTCACCGTCGCTGCGCATGCGCGGCATGCTGCGGTGCTGCTCAGGAACTCGAGGCTGCACAGCACCAGCTGATCGGCATGAAACGGGTTTTCGGCATCGTCGTACTCGGCCTCGTCGTGCGCATCGTCGGCGAGGCGCGCCTCATCGTAGATGCTGAACATCAGGTTGAAGCGGCGCAACATTTCCACCAGCCACTGGTGCACCAGCGATTCCGGCACCACGATCAACACCCGCTGCGCGCGCTCCAGCAACAGTTGCTGGTGCAGGATCAGCCCGGCTTCGATGGTCTTGCCGAGTCCGACCTCGTCGGCCAGCAGCACCCGCGGCGCGTAGCGGCGCGATACTTCGTGGGCGATGTAAAGCTGGTGGGCAATCAGGCTGGTGCGACAACCCGCGAGCCCGTACACCGGTGAAGCCTGCAGGCGGTTGGCGATCTCGCGCGTCTTGCAGCGCAGGCTGAACCACTTGTTGCGATCGATTTGCGCGTTGAGCAGGCGCTCGCCCGGCTGGTTCAGCTGCAGAAAATTGCTCAGGCGACCTTCGGGGAGCCGCAGCGGGTTGCCCAGGTTCGTCTTCACACTGGTAGACGATTAAGTCCGTTGCTCTCGATCACCTCGATGACCTGCAGTATCCTGCCATCCTGGTGCTCGACCCAGTCACCCTCGCGAAAGCGCACGCGTGTCAGTGGCGCGTCGGCGCGGGCGTAAATGCGGGTCTCGCCGGTCGCCGGAAACACGATGCTAACCGTACGGTGTTCGATCTCGATCACCATGCCGAGACCCAGCTGAAGCTCGGCGGCGCTGATCCAGCGCTGGCCAATGACAAATTCCTGCATAATGCCCGGGGGGTTGGTTTATTCGGGCGCGATTATAACAGTAGCCTCGCCTCGACTACCATCCGCCTAAGTGTCATTCCGACGAATCAGGACCTTACCCTCTAACGCCATTTAAAACGCTTCCGAGTGGAACGCTTCCGAGCGGGACAGACACTTTCGAGCGCTTTCGAGCGGGACAGACGCCAGTGAATCCCAGTAAATCTTGTACGGGAACGCCGTACAAGATTCACTGGCGTCTGTCCCTTAGTATTTTCATGTCCCTTAGTATTTTAGGGTGTTGCCGCCTTAGGGTGTCGCCGTGCTTGCGCGTCGAGGCTTGCAGTTGTCGAGCAACTTGCACAGAATGCAGCGATGTTGCAACCCGACGCTAACGGCTACTTCATTACCGGCTCCGACACCGATGTGGGCAAGACTTATATCGCCTGCCAGATCGTCGGCCAGCTGCGCCACCTGGGGGTCAACCTGGAAACCCGCAAGCCCGTTGAATCCGGCTGCGAGGAAAACAGCGATGGCGTTTTGATCACCCACGATGCCGCGGCACTGCAACGCGCCAACGACAATCGCGAACCGCTCGATCGCATCAACCCGTATCGCTTTCGCGCGGCGCTTGCGCCGCACCGTGCCGCGCGCCTGGAAGGCCAGAAGATCAGGCTGGAAGCGCTGATCGATGCCTGCAACCTCGTCAACCCGGCAAATCGCCTGCTGGTCGAAGGCGCCGGTGGTTTCTACTCGCCGCTGGCGGAAAACGGTTTGAACGCAGACCTTGCCAGCGCCCTGCAGCTGCCGGTGATTATCGTCGTTGACGACCGAATCGGTGCGGTCAACCAGGCGCTGATGACCTGGCAGGCCGTGGTCAGCCGGCACCTGCGCGTCGCGGCGATTATCCTGAACCAGGTGCAGGCGCAGGAAGACGCTGCGATGGACAATGCCGCCGATCTCGCTGCGCATTGTGACCTGCCGATTTTTTGCTGTCGCTGTAACGGTGAACTGGCGCCGATATTCGAGGCGCAACATGGTTAACCCGCATACCGCGCCAGGTAAGTCGGTGAGCGATGCGCGCTAATACGAAACTGGACCGGCTGCTGGCGCCGTGGGTATTCGTGCTCACCGGCATCCTCTTCAATATCCTTTCGGCGGTGATCACGCACTATTTCATCGGCCTCAACAACGACGCTATCAATCTCCTCAACCGCGACATCGAGCGCAAGCAGGTGCTGATCGACAGCCTGTGGCAATCGCGCATCGAGGTCGAACGCAAAAAGGAGTTTTTCATCCTGTTGTTTGCCAGGCCGAGCACTGACTCAGACGCCAGCGAGGCCATTTACCGCGATTACCTGCAGGAACTGTTGACCACGCACGGATTGAAGGAGTTCCAAACGCGCATGGATCGCGATACCGGTAGCGAACTGGACCTGCTGCTTGACGTCAGCGATGCCGCGCAGGCGGCGATCATCGAATCGATCAACAATTCCTATTTCGAGACCCTGGAACTGCGTGAAGCAAGGATGCCGCTGGAAAGCGATAATTCTCGACTTTACAGCATCGCCATCTTCCTCCAGGTGATCGGCCTCATCCTGGTGCTGGCCCGCGACCTGCGACGCACATGAATAAAGGTTATGCCGTTATTCTGACGGGCTACGTCGGCTGGGGTCTGTTCCCGCTTTACTGGGCGCTGCTGATCCACGTGTCGCCGGGCGAAGTGCTGTTGCACCGCATGCTGTGGTCGGTGCCGGTGCTGCTACTGCTGGTCGCTTTAAGCGAACGTCGCCGCCAGCAATTTGCCGCGGCGCTCAAATCCTGGTCGGCACTGCGCTGGCTGACACTGTCGAGCCTGGTGATTTGTTTTAACTGGGGCATCTATATCTGGGCAGTGGCCAACCAGCGGGTGGTCGAAGCCAGCATGGGTTATTTCCTGACACCCTTGTTAAACGTCGTTGCCGGAGTCATCGTATTCAACGAAACCCTGACGCGCCTGAAACTCGTCGCCATCGGCTTCGCAGCCGCAGGCGTCGCCTGGTATGTTTTCTCCAATACCGAATTTCCCTGGGTGGGACTGGCCGTCGCGGTCAGCTTCGCGGGCTACGGACTGCTGCGCAAGCAAATGCAAACCAACGCGATTCCGGGGTTGCTGGTCGAGATTCTGATCCTGCTGCCGTTTACCCTGGCACTGGTGTTGTGGCTTCACTTCAGTGGGCAGGCGACGTTTCTGCACCTTGACTGGAGTACCGACCTGCTGTTGATACTGGGTGGCCCGATCACCATTATCCCACTGGCTTTCTTTACGGCAGGTACCCGTATGTTGCCTATGACTACCGTGGGGGTTTTGTTTTACATCACGCCGTCGCTGCAGTTTTTGGCAGGCATCGTGGTGTTGGGGGAAGCGTTCAACCTGGACAAGCTGATCGCCTTTGGCGGCATCTGGATTGGACTCGCGATTTTCACTTACGGTTTATTGCGATCCGAAAAAATTTCAACGCCGTAGCGTTTCTGTCGTCGTTCCTGCGCAAGCAGGACGGTCCGACGTTTCGGTCTCAGGAAAGCGCCACCGTTTTAAGATTCCGGCTCGGAGGCCGGAATGACGAATACTCATCGTCAGAATGACGGTGAGAGGTCAGGCGATAAATTTGGGCATGTTGCCGACTTCGACAATTTTCATCGCGTTGGTGCCGCCGCCCGCGCCCATCAGGTCTCCCTTGGTGATGATGACCAGGTCGCCATCCTCGATGGTGCCGTGCGCTTTCATCATTTCTACCGCTTCCATGTTGGCCTCGGCATGATTGGTGTGCACGGTGGGAAAGTAAACCGGAAAAACGCCCCGGTACAGGTTGACCTTGCGATTGGTCGATTCATGGCGCGACAGCGCGAATATCGGAATTTTCGAACTGATGCGTGACATCCACAACGAGGTCGAACCGGACTCGGTCAGCGTGGCGATGGCGCGCACTTTCAGGTGGTTGGCGGTGTACATGCTCGCCATCGCAATAGCTTCGTCGATACGAGTGAAGGTATCGTCGATGCGATGCGTAGACTTGATTGCGGTGTCCTGCTGCTCGGCGTTTTCGCAGATATCCGACATCGCAAGCACGGTTTGGCTCGGGTACTTGCCGGTCGCGGTTTCCGCCGACAGCATCACCGCATCGGTGCCGTCGAGCACGGCGTTGGCCACGTCAAAGACCTCGGCACGCGTTGGGATCGGGTTATCGCGCATCGACTCCATCATCTGTGTGGCGGTGATCACCACGCAGTTCAGGCGCCGCGCGGTGCGGATGATCTGTTTCTGCACGGCCGGCAACTTGGCATCGCCAATTTCTACCCCGAGATCGCCACGCGCGATCATGATCGCCTCCGAGGCTGCGATAATTTCCTCGATGTTATCCAGCGCCTCGGGACGCTCGATCTTGGCCACCAGGCCAGCCTGGCTGCCTTCGGCCTCGAGCAGCTTGCGCGCCTGGTTCATGTCGGCCGCGTTGCGTGGAAATGACACCGCCAGGTAGTCACAGCCAATCAGCACGGCGGTTTTCAAATCGGCGCGATCCTTGTCGGTGAGCACTTCGGCGGACAGGCCACCACCTTTCAGATTGATGCCCTTGTTATCCGAGAGCTTGCCGCCGACCTCGACCACGCACTGAATGCGCGATCCCTCCACCGACTCCACCTGCAGCACGATACGCCCGTCGTCGAGCACCAGCGTGTTACCGGCTTTGACATCCTGCGGTAGCTTCTTGTAGGTAATTCCGACCTGCTCGTGGTCACCCTCACCATTGGGGCATTCGGTATTCAGGCAGAATTTCGCGCCGACGGTTAGCTCCACGCTACCGTCTCGAAACTTTTCAGTGCGGATTTTGGGTCCCTGCAGGTCCGCCAGGATCGCGAGATGGCGATTGTTTTCCTGACCGATACGGCGAATTTGTTCGGCGCGTGCCTTGTGTTCTTCCGCGGTGCCGTGGGAGAAATTGAGCCTGACCACGTCAACGCCTGCCTTGATCAGGCTATCCACCGCCGCGTCCGACTCGGTGGCCGGGCCCATGGTGGCAACAATCTTGGTTCTACGAACTATCGATCTCATTTTGTTCAAACCTCGCTTCCAGCATTGCTACAGCCGGTAACTGCTTGCCTTCCAGAAACTCGAGGAAAGCACCGCCGCCGGTTGATATATACGAAATCTGCTGTGAAATTCCGTACTTGTCGACTGCCGCCAGGGTATCGCCACCCCCGGCAATGGAAAACGCCGATGATGCGGCAATCGCCTCGGCGACCACCCGTGTACCTTCGCCAAACTGGTCGAATTCAAACACGCCGACCGGACCGTTCCAGACGATCGTCGACGCCTGTTGCAACAAGGTTGCGAAATGTGCGGCGGTCTGCGGGCCAATGTCGAAAATCATGTCGTCGTCCTCGACCTGGTCGACCGCTTTCACCACGGCAGCCGCGTCTTCGGCAAAAGCCTTGCCACAGACCACGTCGGTTGGAATCGGAATATCACGACCGCGGACGCGCGCCTGTTCGACCAGCCGTTTCGCCTCGGGAATCAGATCGGTTTCCACCAGTGATTTGCCGACATTGTGGCCTGCCGCTGCGATAAAGGTATTGGCGATACCGCCGCCCGGAATCAACTGGTCGACTATACCCGACAAAGATTCCAGCACGGTCAGCTTGGTCGACACCTTCGATCCGCCGACGATCGCCACCACCGGCCGCGCCGGCTCATTCAGTGCTTTGCCCAGGGCGCGTAATTCACCGGCCAGCAAGGGCCCGGCACAGGCCACGGGCGCATACAGGCCAACGCCGTGCGTCGATGCCTGGGCACGATGCGCGGTGCCGAAGGCGTCCATCACGTAGATATCACACAAGGCCGCGTACTGCTTCGACAGGGTTTCGTCGTTCGCTTTTTCACCGTTGTTGAACCGCACGTTTTCAAGCAGCACGACTTCGCCATCCGACATGACCGGCGCCTGCTGCAGGTAATCGCGCAGCAACGCAACATCCTTGCCCAGCGCGTCGGCGAGATAATCCGCCACCGGCTGCAACGAATATTGCTCCTGCGGCTGACCCTCTTCAGGCCGACCAAGGTGCGACATGATCATCAGGCGTGCGCCGGCTTCGATGCAGTGACGGATCGTCGGTAATGATGCCAGAATGCGCTGATCACTGCTGACCACACCATTTTTGATCGGCACGTTCAGGTCCTGGCGGATCAGCACGCGCTTGCCCGCAAGGCTGAGGTCGGTCAGCTCCAGTACAGGCATGATCAGGCGGCGATAACGCGCGCCATCTCGACTACCTTGCAGGAATAACCCCATTCGTTGTCGTACCAGGACACCAGCTTGACGAAAGTATCATCCATCTGGATGCCAGCAGCCGCGTCGAAGGTCGAGGTGCAGGATTCACCACGAAAATCGGTCGACACCACGCTGTCCTCGGTATAGGCGAGTACGCCTTTCATCGGACCCGCCGCAGCCTTCTTCATCGCCTCACAAATCTCTTCGTAACTGGCGCCCTTTTCCAGTTCCACGGTCAGGTCGACCACCGAGACATCCGAAGTTGGCACACGAAAGGCCATGCCGGTGAGCTTGCCGTTCAACTGCGGTAACACCTTGCCAACGGCCTTGGCCGCGCCGGTTGACGACGGGATGATGTTCTCAAGCACGCCGCGTCCACCACGCCAGTCCTTCATCGAAGGTCCGTCAACCGTTTTCTGGTTAGCCGTCATTGCGTGCACGGTCGTCATCAGGCCACGCTTGAGGCCAAAGTTGTCATCGATAACCTTGGCGATCGGCGCCAGGCAATTGGTGGTACAGGACGCGTTCGAAATAATCGCCTCGCCGGCGTATTTTTCGTCGTTGACACCGTACACAAACATCGGCGTATCGTCCTTGGACGGCGCGGACATGATGACTTTCCTGGCGCCGGCGTCGATGTGCTTCTGCGCGGTTTCCTTGGTCAGGAACAGGCCTGTCGATTCGATTACCACGTCGACGTTCAGTTCGCCCCAATTCAGTTCGGCCGGGTCACGCTCGGCAGTCAGGCGAATCTTCTTGCCACTGACCACCAGCGTGGTGCCGTCAACCGCAATATCGCCCTTGAACTTGCCGTGTACCGAGTCGTACTTGAGCATGTAAGCCAGGTAATCTGGCTCGAGCAAATCATTGATACCGACGATTTCGACATCGTCGAAATCCTGTGCTGCGCGAAACACCATGCGACCAATGCGGCCGAAGCCATTAATACCGACGCGAATTGTCATGCGTAATCTCCGTTCGTTGATTCAGATAATAAGTTATTCGGATTGCAAAAATTGATTGACCGCTTCCACTACCTTGTCGACGGTGAAACCGAAATAGGCAAACAGTTCTTTAGCTGGCGCCGATTCTCCAAACGAATCGATGCCGATGACAACCCCGTCAAGGCCGACATACTTGTACCAACCGCCAGTGGCTGCCGCTTCGACAACGATGCGGGCGCGCACATCAGGCGGCAATACGGCATCGCGATAATCCTTTGGCTGTTTGTCAAAGTGCGAAGTACTCGGCATCGAAATCACGCGGATCTTTGCGTCTTCGAGGGCTTCCGTCTGGCAAGCGGCCATGGCCAGTTCAACTTCTGACCCGGTGGCGATGAGGATGACATCGGGAGGACCAACACAATCGCGCAGCACGTAACCGCCACGTTCGATGTCGGTAATTTGCTCGGCACTGCGCGGCTGGTGCTTCAGGTTCTGCCGCGACAACACCAGGCAGGTCGGCGCGTCGCGCCGTTCGATCGCCATTTTCCAGCTCACCGCGGTTTCAACCGCGTCACAGGGACGCCAGACCTGCATGCCTGGAATCAGGCGCAAACTGGGAGTGTGCTCGACCGCCTGGTGGGTCGGCCCGTCTTCACCGAGACCGATTGAATCGTGGGTATAGACAAAGATCGACTGGATCTTCATCAACGCCGCCATGCGCAGGGCGTTGCGCGCGTAATCGGAAAAGGTCAGGAAGGTCGCGCCGAAGGGAATGAATCCGCCATGCAGCACAATGCCGTTCATGATCGCCGACATGCCGAACTCGCGTACGCCGTAATTAATGTAGTTGGCCGATGGCATTTCGGCACGCATCGGTTTGTAACCGGACCACTCGGTGCCATTGGAACCGCCGAGGTCAGCCGAGCCGCCAAGCAGCTCGGGCAAGAGCGGCGAAATGACTTCAAGCGTCGCCAACGAAGAGACGCGCGTGGCCTTGTCGGCTGCTGCCGCGTTGGTCTCTTCGATAAAAGTCTGCACGGTTTCCGCCCAGGCTTCCGGCAATTCGCCAGTCATGCGACGCTCGAACTCGACGGCAAGTTCGGGGTGTGCCTCGCGGTAGGCAACGAGTTTCTGTTGCCAGTTATCTTCCTGGGTTTGACCGGCTTCCTTGTGATCCCAGCCCTGGTAGATTTCTTCGGGTATTTCGAAAGGGCCTGGCTCCCAGTCCAGTTCGATGCGCGCCAGGGCGATTTCTTCGTCGCCAAGCGGTGCGCCGTGGCAGCTGTGGCTGCCGGCCTTGTTGGGTGAGCCGTAACCAATGATCGTCTTGCAACAGATCAACGATGGTTTAGCGGAAATCGCACGCGCGGCTTCGATGGCAATCTTGATTTCATCCGGATTGTGGCCATCGACCTCGATGACGTGCCAGCCGTAGGCTGCGAAACGCGCCGGGGTATCGTCACGGAACCAGCCGTCGACCTTGCCGTCGATCGAAATGCCATTGTTGTCCCAGAAAGCGATCAGTTTACCCAGCTCTAGAGTGCCGGCGAGTGAGCAGACTTCGTGCGAAATACCCTCCATCAGGCAACCATCGCCGAGGAACACATAGGTGAAATGATCGACAATATTATGGTCCGGCTGATTGAACTCGGCCGCGAGCAAGCGTTCGGCAATGGCCATGCCGACGGCATTGCCGATGCCCTGGCCAAGCGGGCCGGTGGTGGTTTCGATACCCGGGGCATAGCCGTGTTCCGGGTGGCCAGGCGTTTTTGAGTGCAGTTGACGGAAGTTTTTCAAATCGTCGATGCTGACGTCATAGCCCGTCAGATGGAGCACCGAGTAGGGCAGCATCGAACCGTGTCCGTTGGACATCACGAATCGATCACGATTGCTCCACTCGGGGTTAGCCGGATTGTGGCGCATGAAGTCGTTGTAAAGAACCTGGGCGATATCGGCCATCCCCATCGGGGCTCCCGGGTGCCCTGAATTGGCTCTTTGAACCGCATCCATGGCCAGCGCCCGAATTGCGTTTGCCAGCATTTTACGTGATGCCATTGATCGCTCCAATCATAGATTTTTCATCATAAGTGTTTGATTTATAATGACTTATTTAAACTTCCCGCAACCGCGCCGGGAATTCAGGAGTGGCGCTTGAGGCCCACCATTACATGCGCGCTATCGACAAGGCGCGATATTCTCTCGTAAATGCAAATGCACAGCAACTTATAAAACACTTGAACCAGGTCAAGCATTCGAATAACGACTCGATCAAAGACTGTTAATTTAATTTGTCTTACATATAATGCTTTTCTTCGCACACTATCAGAGGAAGCCAATATGGGCGGCTCATACATCTTCACTTCAGAATCGGTATCCGGTGGTCATCCAGACAAGATGGCAGACCAGATTTCGGATGCGGTTCTGGATGCCCTGCTGACCCAGGACCACCGCTCCCGCGTGGCTTGTGAAACACTGGTGAAAACCGGCATGGTCCTGTTGGCTGGCGAGATTACCACCAATGCCGAAGTCGATATGGAAGCGCTGGTGCGTAAAACGGTGTGTGATATTGGCTACGACAATGCCGAGTGTGGCTTCAATGGCGACAACTGCGCGGTGTTGACCGGCCTCGGCAAGCAGTCCGGTGACATCGCCATGGGCGTCGATGAAGGTGACGACAAGGAACAGGGTGCGGGCGACCAGGGCCTGATGTTCGGTTACGCCTGTAATGAAACCGACGTGTTGATGCCGGCGCCGATCACCTATGCGCATCGACTGGTGCGCAAGCAATTTGAACTGATGAAATCCGGCGAACTCGACTGGCTGCTGCCCGATGCCAAGAGCCAGGTCACGCTGCGCTACGAAGATCACAAGCCGGTCGGCATCGAAGCGGTCGTGTTATCGACCCAGCACAAGGAGTCAGTCGATCTGAAAACACTGCGCGAAGCGGTGATTGAATTAATCCTGAAACCAGTGTTGCCGGCTGAATGGCTGTCGCAATGCAAAACCGAAAACATCCACGTTAACCCGACCGGGCGCTTCGTTATCGGTGGTCCGGTTGGCGACGCCGGGCTTACCGGTCGCAAGATCATCGTCGATACCTACGGTGGCATGGCCCGCCACGGTGGCGGCGCTTTCTCCGGCAAGGACCCCTCGAAGGTCGATCGCTCCGCGGCCTACGCCGCGCGTTACGTGGCCAAGAACATCGTTGCCGCCGGCATAGCCGGGCGTTGCGAGGTCCAGGTTTCCTACGCGATCGGCGTCGCCGAGCCGACTTCCATCAGCGTCGACACCTTCGGCACCAGCAAAATCGATGACGATCGCGTGATCGCGCTGATTCGTGAACACTTCGACCTGCGACCTAAGGGTCTGATCGCGATGCTCGACCTGTTAAGGCCGATTTACCAACCCACCGCTGCCTACGGTCATTTCGGTCGCGATGATCTGGATTTGAGTTGGGAACGTATAGATAAAGCGGATGTACTGAAGGCTGACGCTGGATTGTAAAAGCCGCACACACGGCCCTGCTCAGTTTGACAGGGCTTGAAGTTTGACTAAAATACCCGGTTCCCTGCCATGGGGGCCTGTGTTCGAGGAGCGCTGCAGCAGAATGACTGCCAGGCTCGTGCACTGGATCATTTCAACGGCGCTCATAAATACTCTGGAGATTATTTATGAGTGCTAACGCCCAAGACGTTACCCAACAAGACAACGCAATTGCCGACCTCGGCCTGGCCTCCTGGGGCCGCAAGGAAATTGCCATTGCTGAAACCGAAATGCCCGGGCTGGTCTCGCTGCGCGGTAAGTACAGCGCCGAACAACCGCTGAAAGGCGCGCGCATCGCCGGTTCGCTGCACATGACGATCCAAACCGCCGTGTTGATCGAAACCCTGGTAGCGCTCGGCGCCGAAGTGCGCTGGGCTTCCTGCAATATCTTTTCCACCCAGGACCACGCGGCGGCGGCTATCGCAGAAACCGGTGTGCCGGTATTTGCCATCAAGGGCGAATCACTGGAAGATTACTGGCAGTACACCCACCGCATCATGGAATGGCATGATGGCGGCACCCCCAACATGATTCTTGACGATGGCGGCGATGCCACCATGCTGGTGAATCTCGGCACCAAGGCAGAATCAGACATTTCCGTGCTGGACAATCCAGGCACCGAAGAAGAAGTGATCGCATTCGCGTCAATCAAGGCCAAACTGGCTGAATCGCCCAACTTCTATTCGACCATCCAGAAGAACATCAAGGGCGTGACCGAAGAAACCACTACCGGTGTCCATCGCCTGGTGCAAATGCAGGCCAAAGGCGAACTGCCCTTTCCCGCATTCAACGTCAACGACTCGGTCACCAAGTCCAAGTTCGACAACCTCTACGGTTGCCGTGAATCGCTGGTCGACGGCATCAAGCGCGCCACCGACGTGATGATCGCCGGCAAGGTTGCGGTGGTGCTTGGTTACGGTGATGTCGGCAAGGGTTGCGCGCAATCCCTGAAAGGTCTCGGCGCCACTGTCATGGTCACCGAAATCGATCCGATCTGCGCCCTGCAGGCGGCGATGGAAGGCTTCCGCGTGGTCACCATGGATGACGTCTGCAGCCAGGCCGACATCTTCGTCACCACCACCGGCAACTTCAACGTGATCCGCAAAGATCACATGGAGCAGATGAGGAATCAGGCCATCGTTTGCAACATCGGTCACTTCGACAACGAAATCCAGGTGTCCGAGATGAAAGGCTACGAGTGGGAAAACATCAAACCACAGGTAGATCACATCATCCTCCCCGATGGTCGTCGCATTATCCTGCTGGCCGAAGGTCGCCTGGTGAACCTCGGTTGCGGCACTGGACACCCCAGCTTCGTCATGTCGAACTCGTTCACCAACCAGGTTTTGGCGCAGATGGAAATCTACTGTAACCCTGGCAAGTACCAGAACGAAGTCTACGTATTGCCGAAACACCTGGACGAAGAAGTCGCCAGGCTTCACCTCGACAAGATCGGCGCCCGCTTGACCAAACTCACTGCCGAGCAGGCTGACTACATCGGTGTCAAGGTCGACGGCCCTTACAAGCCCGAGGCCTATCGCTACTAGCAATACGAGGGCGGCATGCGCATTCCCCGCGTCCATGTCGAGGCCGATCTTTCGGTCGGTGCGGAAATCGCACTGGCCGAGGCCCAAAGCCACTATCTGAAGCACGTGCTGCGCCTGAAACCAGGCGCAGCTTTGCGCCTGTTCAATGGGCGCGAGGCGCAGGACTACAGCGCCCTGCTGGTCGCTGTCGGCAAAAAACTGGGCGCGCGCATCGAATCGGCGCAACCGGTGGATACCGAATCACCGTTACACAGTGAAATTATCCAGGGACTGGGGCGCGCCGACCACACGGACTGGATGATTCAAAAAACCACCGAACTCGGTGTCAAGCACATCGCCCTGTTCCCCGCAGAGCGTACCCAGTCACCCGTTAAAAGCGCACAACTGGAAAAGAAGCTGCTGCACTGGCGCAGCGTTGCGATCAGCGCCTGCGAACAAAGCGGGCGCGCCATCGTCCCCGGTATCCACTATTACAACCATCTGCATCAGGCACTCGAAGCCTGCAACGCCGAGCTGCGCTTGCTGCTCGAATTCAGCGGTGACCCGCTGCGGTCAAGCTGGCAAACCCCGGTCGATTCGATCGCGCTGTTGCTCGGCCCCGAAGGCGGCCTCAACTCGAGCGAAATCGAACTCGGCAAAGCATCCGGGTTTTTACCGGTCAGAATGGGACCGCGCGTTCTGCGTACCGAGACCGCCGCCACCTGTGCGCTCGCCATCGTACAGTCGCTCGGGGGCGATCTGAACTAGTGGTCCAAGCTTTGATGCTGGCAATTTGCCAGTCCAGATTGGACTTGCCTTTGACGCTTTCAAGTGATGGAATTATGGATCGCTTTCATGGCTGCAGGAGCCATTGTTGTGATTGAGCAAACGACCTTGATTACTTACCTCGCGATACTGCTGGGCTTCGTCTTTATTCCGGGGCCGGCGGTGTTATTGACCATGGCGCGCGCGTCGAGTTCGGGAACCCGGGTGGGACTCGCAACCGGGTTTGGAATCGCGCTCGGTGACCTGATCCACACGGTGTTTGCGGTAGTCGGCATATCGGCCGTGATACTGGCATCGGCCACCCTGTTCAACCTGGTCAAATACCTTGGCGCCGCCTATCTCGGGTATCTCGGGTTGCGGGCGATATTCGTCGACAGTAAACTGCAAACCCCGAACGCAAGGGCCGCGCTCACGGTACCCGCGGCATTTCGCCAGGCCATAATCCTGGAAGTACTGAATCCGAAATCGGCACTGTTTTTCGTGACCCGCATATCTCACCGATTTACGTAGCGAGGGCGTCGAAAAGTGCACTGTGGCGAGCCGCACGAACCAGAGGTCCGCGCCGGCGTAGTTTGCACTACGTTTAGCGGGCCGGCGGGAGTGCGGCGCGTCACAGTGCACTTTGCGGCGTCCGCAGTAGGAATTCGGTGAGATATGCGGGCAAACCTTCCTGCCGCAGTTTGTCAATCCGGCAAATGGTTCGGTCGCGCTGCAACTGCTGCTGCTGGGGGTGTTGTTCGTGTTGGCGGGTTTGACAGCGACCGTCGTGTTTGCCGTTTGCGCCGGACAGCTTGGCTGTTTTCTGCGCCAAAACCCGGAGGTCTACCGCTGGCAGAACAGGCTTGTGGGCAGCATTTACTGCGGATTAGGCCTGCGCCTGGCACTTCAGGAAAAATAATCTGACCTGATTATTTGCACCAGCATCCCGTCTGTTCGCGTTGCAATCAGCGCGGATCCGGATCAGTTATTCAGTTCTTCGAGGCGCGCCGGGCTGTATTCGAGCTTCAGGTCGGCAATGATCCTGTCGAGATCGGGGATAACGCGCGCCAGTTGCTCATCGTCGACGCGCGTCAGCAGGTAGTCACTCAGACCGTCATTGCTGCTCGACTCGGTGGAATCGGGGTCGGCAAGGTAAGCCCGCGGGATGTCCTGCATGTGAATGCCAAGGTATGGCAGATCGGCATCCATTTCCGGGTTGTAAATGATGGCGATGCGGGCGCGCGGCCCGACGCCGGCCGTGGCGATACCACTCATCTGTTCGATGGTAACCACCGGCACGTACACGCCACGCCATAACACCACGCCGGCAAACCAGTCGCTGCAGTTCGTCAATGCCAGTGGCGGCGAATAACCGATAATTTCAGCTACCGCCGAGTTGGGCACCAGCAGGTTCAGCGAGGTCAGTGGCAACAACATGCAACGTACCGATGCGGTCTTGTCGTTCATCGCAGTCTCCCGTTACCGGCCAGCCAACGCAGACTGGATATTTTCTACCAGTTCCTGTTCCTGGTAAGGCTTGCCCATGTAATTGGCAACGCCGATTTCAAAGGCGCGATCGCGATGCTTTTCACCCGTGCGCGAAGTGATCATGATGATCGGAATTTCCGAGTAGGAGGCTTCGTTGCGCATGTGCGTCGCCAGCTCGAATCCATCCATGCGCGGCATTTCGATGTCCAGCAACATCACATCCGGGTGCACGTCGGCCAGCTGCGCCAGTGCATCAACCCCGTCCTTGGCCGTGATGACTTCGTAGTTATGCCGTTCCAGCAACTTGCTCGCAATGCGTCGCATGGTAATCGAGTCATCGACCACCATCACCGTGTTGCGCAACTTGCTCGCCCTTCTGGTCCGCCGTGGAATAAACCACCTTGACCGCGGAACCGAGGTGATGGCGAACCAGGCCGGCGACATCAAGGATTAACACCACGCTGCCGTCGGCGAGAATACTGGCACCGGCAAGGCTCTTCACCTGGCTCAACTGCTTGCCCAGCGATTTGACCACGATTTCACGATTACCGATGATTTCATCGACGTGCAGGGCGATGCGCACATCGCCGGCCCGACTCAGGATTACGACCTGTTTTTCACTGTTGACACCCGCCCTGAACGGCGATTCCGCGCCCACCAGTTTGGCCAGGTTTTGCAGCATGAAATTTTGCCCTGCGTATTCAATTTCAGGCGTATCCTGGCGATAGTAAGCGTGTAATTGCTGGGCATCGAGGCGTGTAATACCCTCGATATTGAGCAACGGAATCGCGTAGGTTTCGTCACCACAGCGCACCAGAATCGCCTGGTTGATCGACAGCGTGAATGGCAGGCGCGCGACGAAGATGGTGCCCTGCGGTGTGGTTTCGATCGACAGGGTACCACCGAGCTGCTTCACCTCGATATCGACTACGTCCATACCCACTCCGCGACCCGAGAGTTGGGTCACGTGTTCGGCGGTACTGAAACCGGGCTCGAGGATTAATTGCACCAGGTCGGCGTCGCTCGCCGTGTGGCCCTTTTCCAGCAGGCCCAACTGTATCGCGCGGCTGCGCACCTTTTCGATATCAACCCCGGCGCCATCGTCGCTCACCTTGATCACCACATCGGAGCCGTCGCGCGTGATGTCGATGGCGATCCTGCCCATTTCCGGCTTGCCCTTCTTGACGCGCTCAACCGGGGTTTCGATTCCGTGCGACAGGGCATTGCGAATGATGTGCTCGAGTGGTGCCACCATGCGATCGAGCACCTTGTTATCGACCTCGTTCTCTTCGCCGGTAACCACCAGCTCGGCTTTCTTGCCAAGTTCCTGGCTGCTTTGGCGAACCAGGCGGCGCAATCGTGACAACAGCCCGGAAAACTTGACCATGCGGCTTTTGATCAAGCCGTCCTGCAAATCGCTGCTGACACGCGATTGCTGCAATAACAAGGTTTCAGAGTCCTTGACCTGATCACCCAACATAACTTTGCAGGCTGGACAAATCATTCACCGATTCGCTGAGCGAGCGCGACAACTCCTGGATCAGGGTGTAACGATCCATTTCCAGAGGATCGAATTCACCTGCCTGGTGACTTTCGGCGCGATGGCTGAAGTGAATCTGCGCATCGGTTTCAGCCTCGAGACTGCGCAGCTGGGATTTGAGGCGTGCAATGGTTTGCCCCAGTTCACCCAGGTGCGAGCCGAGTCCTGCAACCTGTTGCTCCATACGTGCACGGTAGATACTGACTTCACCCGCCGAACTCACCAGGTTGTCGAGCAAATCGGCACGTACCTTGATCACGTCCTGGGCCGAGCGGTCGAGACTGGAAAGCGGTTCGCCTGGCAAGTTCTCACTGACGATATCGATGTCTTCGCTGTCCATCGCGTAGCCAGGTAATTCGTCGGGAATGTCGGCACGTGACGAACTGCTTTCGCCCAGGCGTAACAGGCGAAGCGCTTCGACAGTACCCTCCGGAGCTGCTCAGTTCTCCATCGAGCTGCGCTTCGGAAACCTGCCGATGTAGCAAATCAAATGAGGTTTTCAACAATTCAATCAGATCTTCAGTTTTCTCGACCCGCCCATCGATCACTGCAATGAACAGCGATTCCATCTCGTGCGAGAGATCGCTGATTTCCTTCAGTTCGGCCATGCGCGCCCCACCCTTCAGGGTGTGCAGGTAACGCTGCAGTTCCATGACCGCGCCATAGTCCTGGCTGTCGGAATCATGCTGCGACTGTTGCGACCACTGATGCAGGGTGTTGTCGCTCATCTCCAGCAACTCATTGGCTTCGTCGATAAATATTTCCAGCAGCTCGCTGTCGTGGTCGCTGTCGGCACTCTCATTCATCATCGTCAAGGTATCGATGAACTTCCCGGCCTGTCCTGATTCATCCTCGGAGAGGTCGACCGTGTGCTCCTCGAAGTCATCCGCCAGCGCCGACAGGCTGATTTTGAGATCGGCGGGAATCTCCGGCATATTTCGGGTAGCCACCAGTTCCGCGGTCATCTCGTGCAGAGCGCGATGCCCTTCACGATACAGCGCCACGATTTCGCTATCGAGAGCCATATTCTGGGAAATCGCAGTCTTCAACGGTTTTTCCAGCAAGCCGGCCAGTTCACCAATGCTGACGATATCGGCGGTGCGTGATGCACCGTGAATCGTGTGCAAGGCTCGGTAAATCTCTTCGCCGGGAATCAGTTCGCCAATGGAATCGGCGCGATCAAGGGCGGAATTTACTATGTCGAGGTGCTGTTCTACCTCTTGTTGGTAAATCGTCAGTAGTTCCGGATCGAACGACAGGCCGGTTGGTTCGTCCGGTTCTTGATCTTTCGCTTCGCTCACTTCTGCCGCGTCGCCAGGAACCGGGCTCCCTCCCGTGACGACTAAAGGGTCGGGAGGATTCTCCTGCACGGGCTGAACCTCAGCCTCGGTGGCATCGAGGCGGCGCTCAGTATCCTGGGTATCATCGGCCGTGGCGACCACATCGTCGCGGGATTCGAGAGGCTCAAAGTCAAGATCCTGCACGTCGAACGAGCCGGTCTGCATGACTATTTCTTCCGCCTCGGTCTCCGCAGGCGAGGTCATCTCAATTTCTTCCGCCTCGGGTTCCGCAATCGACGTCAACTCGATTTCTTCCCCCTCGGGTTCCGCAATCGACGTCAACTCGATTTCTTCCGCCTCGGGTTCCGCAGGCGACGTCAACTCGATTTCTTCCCCCTCGGGTTTCGCAATCGACGTCAATTCAATTTCTTCCGCCTCGGGTTCCGCAATCGACGTCAACTCGATTTCTTCCGCCTCGGGTTCCGCAGGCGACGTCAACTCGATTTCTTCCGCCTCGGGTTCCGCAGGCGACGTCAACTCGATCTCTTCTGCCTCGGGTTCCGCAGGCGACGTCAACTCGATCTCTTCTGCCTCGGGTTCCGCAGGCGACGTAAATTCGATCTCTTCTGCCTCGGGTTCCGCGGGCGACGTCAACTCGATTTCTTCCGCCTCGGGTTCCGCAGGCGACGTCAACTCGATCTCTTCTGCCTCGAGTTCCGCAGGCGACGTCAACTTGATTTCTTTCGCCTCGGGTTCCTCCAATGGCGGCATCTCGATCGCGCCCACTTCGGCTTCGGAATTTTCCGCTACCGCAGGCTCATCCAACCGAGGGGATGCGCTGGATACTGACTCAACCGAATCGATGTCGTCAGCCCCGGAAAGCGTCAACGATGGATCAAACTCGTCATCCAGCAACAATCCTTCGCCGATAAAATCGTCGCCAACGGATTCAATATGGATTTCCGGGTCACCCTCCGACCTGGAATCGTCAGCCCTGGAAGCGGGGATTTCGCCTTCATCGGTGTCCGCCGGTGGCGGCTCCGGCTGCGAATAGTCAGTCGCAGGCTGATAACCTGCCCCGGCCCTGGCGCGTGGCGCATCTTCAATACTGGCGCGGTTCTCGGCTGCCATACGATGGCGCTCATCGTCTACCGGTAATCGTGGCGGCTCGCTCAGCAGGGTATCGTCGTAGCTAGCAGAGGCGCCTGCAACCTGCTCTGACGGGGTTACCGGCCGGCTTTGCACCAGGTCGATACCCGCATCAATAGCATCCGGCCCAACATCGGAAGATATGACCTGGGTCGTTTCACCGAAGCTGTAATCGTTTGCCTCGTCTCCACCAGGCTCCGCATCAGTGATGTGATCGTAGGGTGACTCGATCGCAGACAGGGTTTGCGTGTGGTCGATCAACAGCTCTTCGGTCTTGAATTCGGCCAGCGCCCGTGCCAATCCGCGCAAGTGACCGATATCCGTCTGCGGTGGCCGAAATGTTTTGAGCTCCTCTACCAGTTCGGGCATAGCCCGTGCCGCATGTCCGACCGCCTCGATAACCTGCGGGTTTGGCGTCACGGTTTTGTCGATGACACGGTTTAACAATTGCTCAAAGTCCCAGGCAAACTCACCGATTTTGAGCGCTCCGACCAGACGGCCACTGCCCTTGATGGTGTGAAATGCACGCCGAATGTTCTTTACCGCGTTTTCATCTTCAGGATGCTGCTGCCAGTCATATTGCAGGCGCGCAATGTTCGCCGATTCTTCCCTGGCTTCTTCGAGATAAATCTCCAGAATTTCCGGGTCGCTGCCCGGTTTCAGAACTTCGAGGTCTTCTTCTACTGCCCCGATATCCGGCCCGGCGGTTCGCGCTGCAGCGGCCTCGGCCAATAGTTTTTGCTGACCGGCCAGCGGCGCCACCACGACGGTGGCGTCCATTGATGGCGGCCCACCAGCGGCTCCCGCTGGAGGCAACACCAGGGTTGCCTCAAATTTATCGTCGTTGACATTGCCGGCCTGGGGAAGCCTGGCGCTATCAATGCGCTTTTCCTCGGCAGCTTCCACCGTGGGTCGCGGGTCTGTCAGGACCTGGGTTTCTTCAATGACGTCTTCGTCAACAGGCTCGTCTGCAGCGGGCTCTGCAGCCGGCATTACCTGGGTATCTTCGATAACCTCTTGCGTGACAGGCTCGTCTGCAGCGGGTTCTGCGGCCGACATTACCTGGGTATCTTCGATAACCTCTTGCGTGACAGGCTCGCCTGCAGCGGGTTCTGCGGCCGACATTACCTGGGTATCTTCGACAACCTCTTGCGTGACAGGCTCGTCTGCAGCGGGTTCTGCGGCCGACATTACCTGGGTATCTTCGACGACCTCTTGCGTGACAGGCTCGTCTGCAGCGGGTTCTGCGGCCGACATTACCTGGGTATCTTCGACGACCTCTTGCGCAGCAGGCTCGTCTGCAGCGGGTTCTGCAGCCGCATTACCTGGGTATCTTCGACGACCTCTTGCGCAGCAGGCTCGTCTGCAGCGGGTTCTGCGGCCGACATTACCTGGGTATCTTCGACGACCTCTTGCGCAGCAGGCTCGTCTGCAGCGGGTTCTGCAGCCGGCATTACCTGGGTATCTTCGATAACCTGTTGCGTGACAGGTTCCTCGACAACAGGCTCTTCAATTGCGGGGATGAATTCGTAGGCATCTGCTGCGGCTTCGGTATCACGCCCGGCTTCGAGTTTGGGCTCAACCCTGGCAGCGTCGCTGTCTTCGGCAGGCGCTTGCGGTTGCACTGTTGCGGCAACCGATTCGGCAGATTCTGCGGGCAAACTCGCTGGCGCCTCGGCGACCGGCTTACTCGCCTGACGCCGCTTCACCCCGGCCAACAATTGGCGTAACTGCGAACCAGCCGTTTCAAGAATGGAGTTGGCATCACCTCGATGCTCGCCCAGGGCTTCAAGATAGTATTCGAGGCTAACCACTACCTGGGACAGCGCATCCAGTTGCTTCGTATCGGTGAAATCCTCAGCATCACAATCCTTGAGAAAGGCCACTAGCCCATCAATCACGTCAACCGCAGGCTGCTTCTCCAGCAACACCAGGGCGCCACGCGATTCCTGCATCAGGTTGATGCTCAGCTCTATATTGTCCTTGTGTTCAGGGTCTTTGACGAATTCGAGAATAGCATTCTTGGTTTTCTGAATATCATCAAGCGCAGCCGTAACTACGGCGCCTAAAACGCTATCGAGCTCGTAATCGCGGGACACATCCGATTCAGTTTTCTGCGCTTGCGAAGCTGGTTGTCGTTTCGGCATTTGTTCGAGAGCCTGCTCGACCTGCAACAGTTCGGCGGCCATCGACAACAGTTGCTCCTCGTCGGCCACGCGGTCACCGGCGACGATATGCTTTACCACCTCGATTTGCGCTTCGATCAACTGGCGTTGCGCGCCCAGACCAATCATCGCCAGCGTATCCGAAATAACGTGCATTTCCTGCGGCAAATCCTTGAGCAAACTAACCTGCGACAAATCGCCATTGACGTAAACTTCGAGGGTCGACTTGACCGTCTCGATTTCGGCCTTCATCGCCTCGGCGACGGTTTTCAACAGCGCCTGGTTGGGCCCAGCAATATTATCCAGCACCTCACTGCGCGTCGTCTCTGACGGCAGAAACTGTTCCAGCCGGTAAGCAGTTTTAATCGCCTGGGCTTTGGGGCCATCGCATTCCGGCTGCGCGATGTAAAAGAGGAAATTTTTGATCAGTTCGATGGGCTGACGTTTTAACAGGCCGCGCTCGCCGATGATCAAAATAACGCGAAACAGGGCATCCACCTTACCCAGCAGGCTCTTGATCGATACACCGAGTTCGAGTTGCTGCCTTGATACCGATTCGATCAGTGCACCAACGATCCACCAGATGCGTGCCACCTGCTCCGAAACTGATCTTTCTTCCAGCGTCTCACACACCTTCTCCAGGCGTTTCAGGCTTTCTTCGACATTCTTTTCGCGAATGACATTGACCAGGGCCAATTGGTAAACCGGGCGTAATTTCCTCGCCAGCAAACGCGATGCCTGGTTCTGTCTTCCATCGAGCGTTTCAATCTCGGCGTCTTCCTCGTGCATCGACAGGTCGGGCAGGAACAGCAGTTTCTCCGAAAACAAATCCTGGTTTCGTACTGCGCGTATGTCATTTAACAGCGGCAGAATGGCGATCGGGATATCGCGGTGTCCGGACTGTATGTGCTCGAGATAATCGGGAAGCTGCAGTACGGCGCGCAATAGCACTTCCAGCGCCTGGTCACCTTTATCCTGCTTTTCACTGGCAATGAAATCGGCCAGCGCCAGCATTTCCTCGGTGAGCATGGCGGCGCCATACTGCTCGATCATCATCAGCACACCCTGGATGACAGCAAGCCGCTGCTTGACCGATTCCAGCAAATCGGATTCTCTGGTCTCGATGTACTGCTTGAGATCGGTTTTGATTTCAGACAGATTGTCGTCGATGGATTTTTTCACCCATCCGAGCGCACTGTGTGTAATTGAAATCTCCTGGGCGTTCATCAGCGGATTTATTTATTAGCCTCGGCAGGAAAGTCAATCGCCGCCAGATCATCGGCGCTCTGCACCACGGTGCTACTGCCGCCATCGATACCTGGCAACTTGAAGCCCGCTACCGACGTCTGCATTTCCTTCACCATGATGGACAATTCACCAATCGACCCGGATGCGCGCGTGGAACCTTCGGAAGTCTTCGCGGTGATCTGCTGAATCACGTCCATGGTCTCGGTAATCTTGACGCTGTCGCGCGCCTGGTCGCGCGTTGCATCGGAAATTTCGAGTATGCGTTGCGCCAGGTTCATCGACACCTGCTCGATGCGGTCGAGTGCGCCCCCGGCATTTTCGGTCAGCTTGGCGCCTTTCACCACGTTGGCCGTACTTTGCTCCATCGACATGGTGGCTTCGTTGGTATCGGCCTGGATCGCCTTTACCAGCGCCTCGATCTGCTTGGTTGCATCACCGGTGCGTTCCGCGAGTCGCTGTACCTCGTCGGCAACCACTGCAAAGCCGCGCCCTGCCTCACCGGCCATCGACGCCTGGATAGCGGCGTTGAGTGCCAGTATATTGGTCTGATCTGATATCTCGGTGATCAGGTTAACGATGTCGCCGATCTCCTGGGACGACTCGCCGAGACGCTTGATGCGTTTCGAAGTTTCCTGGATCTGCTCGCGGATGGTTTCCATACCATCAATGGTCTGACGCACCGTCTCACTACCCTTGTGGGCAATGCTGACCGATTTGCGCGCCACCTCGGCCGAGTCAGCAGCACGCTCCGATACTTCCGACATGGATTTCGAGATGGTAGTGATGGCGCTACTGGCCGAGGTGATTTCGCGCGTCTGAGCGTCACTGGCCTCGGCCAGTTCACCGGTCATGTTCTGCGTCTTGCGTACCGCGCTTCTGACCTGGTTTGCCGTACTGTTGATGGTTCCGACGAGGTCGCGCAGGGCATCGATCGAGTAGTTTACCGAGTCCGCGATTGCGCCGGTAATGTCCTCGGTAACCGTGGTGTGAGTCGACAGGTCACCGTCAGCGAGATTGGTCATCTCATCGAGCAAGCGCAATATGGCGCGCTGGTTGCGTTCATTTTGCTGTTGTGATTCGGCAAGACTGCTCTGCGATTCGCGCGAAATAATCACGATCAGCAACAACAGCAATATCACCCCAACCAGGCCCAGCACGTAGCCGATTAGTTTGTAAATCTGCCCTTCTTCGTCGCTGCGCTGGATGGCATCGATTAACGCGGTCGACGCGGCCAACAGGTTCGGGCTGATATCATTGATCTTTAACGCGGCCTGGTGCACCTTGAAAATCTGCGCCGAGTTATCCAGGATTTCGCGCACGTTCTTACGCACGACCGAATACAGATCGACAAATCGCACCAGGTTTTCGACCGCTTGCGGGCTGGTGACCTTGGCAATACCAAGCGACGAATTTCCTTCCAGCATCGACAATAGCTGCGACTCCACCCTGGCAGAATCGGCGGCAAAGCGGTCAGCTGCCGCCATCACCACTTCGCCATCATTAAGAATCTGGTCAAGACTGTGCTCAACGCTGCGCAACAGGGTTACCTGGCGCGCGGCGACGGCAATACTGGTGCGCGGTGCATTGCTATTCACCAGGTCGATCAGCACCAGGTCGGACAGTGACAGCAACTCTGGCAGGGATTCGTTGATTTGCGTGACGTAATCATTGACCGTGGTGATCGAGTTTTTTGCCGCTACCACGGTGGCAATATGCCTGTCGTATTCGCTCCAGATTGCCTTCAGATTGGAATACTGGCTCGAGAAGTTTGCTGGCAGGGCCGGCAGGCTTTGACTGCTATCACCCCTGTTGTACTTTTCCAGGGTGGTCAAAAAGCGTTTCTGGTTGGCAGCCAGGCGCTCAAACGCCGAACTCTGTCCGGCGGCGGCTTCGAGGGCATTGACCGCAATTTGCTGTGATATGACCTGTTGCTGAAATGCGATCGCGCTGTAAACCTTGTTCTTGCGGGCCTGCGAACTTTCGATACTGAACATTACCACCATCACCAGTACCGACAGAACCAGCAGCCCACCAACGACTAGCGCCTTCTTGTTGAGGTTACTGCTGCCTCTTACGGAAGGTCCGCTGTTGTGACCTGGAATCAATTTTTTAAGTTTATTTAACACTGCAAGTGCTTCCTCGATACTTTATCTAACCATGCCTAAACGACCCGCAGGAATTGTTCAGTACGGGTTAATTTTTCAACGCTGAACACATTCCAATGACGCACCTGGTCAACAAATACACCGGACAGATAATCGCCCAGTGTGCCCGTGTCCGGTGTAACCTCCTCGCGATGCTCCTCCGGTTTGAAGCGTCGCAATCCGAAAACCTCATCGACCACCAGCCCGGCTACCAGCGAATCTCGATTGATGATCAAAATCCGGCTGGATTTCTGCACCTGCGTAGCGCTGCCATAAAGAAAACCGTTCATGTCCAGTACCGGCATCAGGCTGCCGCGTATATTGGCGAGCCCCAGCACCCAGGGTTTGACGCTGGGCACCCGAATCGTCGCCGGTATCGGCAGGATTTCGCTGACGTCTTCCATTTTTGCCAGCAGTGAAATGCCGTTGATCGAAAAACCAATTCCCAGCCAGTCTTCGATAATACCGCTGGCCACTGGCAGGCCACTGGAATTCTTGCGGCAGCGCAGATCTAGCTGTCTGAGAACTTCATACGGGGAAACGAGTGCCATCGTTAGTCCGCCTAGGCTTCGTAATTGCGGCCAACGCCAAGCACCTTGTTGATGCGCTCGATCAAATCCTTTTCAACTGCAGGCTTGACGATATAGTCCCTGGCACCCTGGCGCATGCCCCATATCTTGTCGGTTTCCTGATCCTTGGTGGTGATGATGATGACCGGGATAGCCGACGTAGCCGGGTTCCGACTCAAATCGCGGGTCGCCTGAAAGCCGTTTTTACCCGGCATAACGACATCCATCAAAATGCAATCGGGCTTGATCTCGATGGCTTTCTCAATGCCTTCCTCACCATTATTGGCAACCGAAACCTCAATGTTGTGATTCAGCAACATGTTCCTGAACACATGCACTTCGGTCGGCGAATCATCAATAATCAAGATATGTGTCATATGACTCCCATCGCTAACCTGTAAGTCAGCTTCGCGTTACCCAACATGCGTGGTGATCGCATTGATCAGATCTTCTTTTGAAAATGGCTTGGTCAAGTATTTTTCCGAGCCAACGATCCGGCCGCGGGCGCGATCGAAAATACTGTCCTTACTGGAAAGCATGATGACCGGGGTGGCTTTAAAGGTCTGGTTATTCTTGATCAACGCACAGGTTTGATAGCCATCGAGACGCGGCATCATGATGTCGACGAATATGATATCGGGCTTATGTTCGGTAATTTTTGCCAGCGCCTCGAAACCGTCAATCGCGGTAATCACTTCGCACCCCACCTTCTTCAGCAGAGTTTCGGCGCTGCGTCGGATAGTCTTACTGTCGTCAATCACCATGACCTTTACATTAAGGTTGATAGACTGCGCCACGTCCTCTGCCGCCTGAGACTTGGTATTCACGTAACCCCCAAAGGATTATCCATGGGTAATACCCATATTATAAGAATAAGATTATAGGCGATTTTTCATGCAAAACCAGTGATTTAATATAACTACATGAAGTAAATTCTAAGATTATCATCCACTGATGAACGAATACTTTCTGAAATATCACCCGCTTAAAAAGTAGTTCACAAACGACGATTTAACAAGCGCCAAATCAATCCAGGCTGCCCCGTTCGCCGAGAAATTAACGTGCGTGACCCGGGTATTTCAGTAGAATTCAGGATTCGCCGACAGATTTCCAAAGAAGCCCGTAACATGACTCACGCTCGTAAGCTCGGAATCGTGATGGACCCGATCGAATCCATCAAGCCCTACAAGGACTCAAGCCTCGCCATGATGCTCGCGGCCCAGGCGCGCGGCTGGCAGATTTATTATTTCCGCCTGGACGACATCTTCCTCGACAATGGCATTGCCATGGGACAGTTCAAGACACTGACCCTGCACGACGACAATGAACACTGGTTTGACTACGGCGAAGCGGGGCGCTGCCGACTGGATGAACTCGATGCTATCCTGATGCGCAAGGATCCGCCTTTCGACCTCGAATATATCTATTGCACTTACCTGCTCGAACAGGCGGAGGAAAACGGCGTATTAATCGTCAACAAACCGTCAAGCCTGCGCGATTGCAACGAAAAACTTTTTACCCGTGTGTTCCCCCAGTGCTGCGTCGAAACCCGCGTCAGCCGCAATCCCGCAATCCTGAAAGAGTTTATCGACGCGCACCGCGACATCATAATCAAGCCGCTTGACGGTATGGGTGGTCGCTCCATTTTCCGCATACAGGCAGGCGATCCCAACACTAACGCCATTATCGAAGCGGTTTCCAAAGATGCCACTTCGCAAACCATGGTGCAGCGTTACATTCCGGAAATCACCGAGGGCGACAAGCGCATCCTGTTAATCGATGGGCTTGCCATACCCTATGCGCTCGCGCGCGTGCCCGCACCCGGCGAAAATCGTGGCAATATCGCTGCCGGCGCCAGTACCCGCGGCCAGTCGCTCAGCGAACGCGACCAGTGGCTCTGCGACCAGGTAGGGCCGGAGTTGAGCGCCCGCGGCCTGATCTTTGTCGGCATCGACGTGATTGGTGATTACATCACCGAAATCAACGTCACCAGCCCAACCGGCATTCGCGAACTCGATCGAGAATTCGGCATCAACATCAGCGAAGACCTGTTTGCGTGCATCGAACAACGCCTGATTGGTTGATTAGACTGGGGTTGATCATATTGGGGTTGATCCGCCGGGCCTGATCTGCCTGTGCGCGATCGCACTGCTGGCCGGTTGCGAACGCCGTGCAGCACCTGGTGCAGCAGCACCTGCTCGAATTCGGCACCATCATCGAAATCACGCTGATCACGGCGATTTACGCCAGGCCGAAACACTGCTCGGCGCAATCGAACAGCAACTGCGACGTCAACGCGGCCAATGGCACGCCTGGGAAGACAGCGACCTGAACCGTTTCAATCGGCTACTACGGCAACAGCAGGTGGCGCCTGTCCCACCCAGCCTGACGACGCTGTTGGCGTTAAGCCAGACCTACTACGATGCCAGCGGCGGCCTGTTCAATCCGGCGCTTGGCAAGTTGATTGCAGCCTACGGGTTTCACGGTGATGACGCCGACCCCAGCACGGTAGCGGCCATTCGTGGTGACATCCCCGGCATGCACGATTTGCATATCGTCGGCACTAGTGCAAGCAGTACCCACCCACATTTGCAAATCGACCTTGGCGGTATCGCCAAGGGTTACGCGATCGGACTGATCGGTGAATACCTTGACGCCCAGGGTGTTGAAAACTATGTCGTCAATGCCGGCGGCGACCTGGTGTTAGCGGGAAATCGCTTCGGTCATCCCTGGCGCATCGGCATTCAGAACCCGTTTGCGCCAGGCGTAGTTGCCAGCATCGAACTCGAGGGTAAACACAGCCTGTTCACTTCCGGCAACTACGCGCGCCAGTATCGCGAGGGGGACGACTTGCGCCATCACATCATCGATCCGCGCAGTGGCGCATCGGCGCGCGGCCAGGCTTCCGCAACCGTTTTGAGCAACGACCCGGTGCGCGCCGATGTGGCGGCAACGGTGCTGATGATCGACGGAATACAGCAAGCACGGAAGCTGTCACGAGCACTCGAAATCGACGACTTTCTGATCATCGGCGAAACCCGCGAAATACTGATCAGCCGCGCCTTCGCGCGCAAGGTCAAGCTACTTTCCCGTTGGCCGATTACAATTATCGATTGATCGCGCAGGGTTAATAGGCACAATAGGCTTCCAATATGGCCCAAGCTCAACCTACCCGTCCTCGAATCTCCGCCAGTGATCGCCTCGGATTCACGCTGTTCCTGGCGCTGACCCTGCACGCCATCGTCGTGCTTGGCGTCGGCTTCACACAAAGCAAGCCCAGCAACGAAGAACCACTGCCAAGCCTGGACATCATCATCGCCAATTCAAAAAGTATCGAAGCCGTCGAAAATCCAGATTACCTGGCCCAGGTCGACCAGGCCGGTGGCGGCAACGCCGATGAAAAAGCGCGCCCCAGCGCACCCGTATCTGCTCCAACACCCATCGACCAAAAAGGCCTGTCAGACCAGGATCGAGTCGAATTGCGCAAGCAACAACTCACCCTCAGCAAACTTTACTTCCTGACGCAAGACACGGCGGATGAATCGATCCAGAAAAACAAGCAGAGCCGCGCGCAGGATGCCGACCAGCAACCGGCCAGCGAAGTTGAGCAACGCGCCAGCAAAATCGCCCGCCTGCAGGCGGAGATTCGTGAAATGGCGGTCAATTTTGCCAAGCGCCCGCGTACCCTGACGCTGACCGCGAGTACGCGCAAGGCCGTCGAAGCCAGCTACCTGGCGTCCTGGGTACAGAAAATCGAACAAACCGGAAATTTGAACTATCCGAGCGAAGCCAGGATCAAAAAACTCAGCGGGCGCTTGCGCATGAGCGTTCGCATCAATGCCGACGGCGAGGTGCTCGACGTGGAGATCACCAGTTCATCAGGAACCCCGGTGCTGGACGAGGCGGCACGGCAGATACTGCGCATGGCGCAACCCTTTGCGCCTTTCTCGGATGAACTGCGCGAACGTGCCGATCAAATCGTCATCATTCGCACCTGGGATTTCAAAAGCAATCGATTTAAAACGCAAAGCGGAGTAAGCTAACAGACTGTGATGGAACAGCAATCCGCCAGCCTTGTCGATAAGTGCCTGATCGCTACCCCGGCTATCAAGGACCCTATTTTTGCCTCCAGCCTGGTCTACATGTGCGAACACAGCGAAAACGGCAGCATGGGGCTGGTCGTCAATCACGAAACCACCCAGGTGCTCGACGACGTGTTTCGCCAGCTGGATATTAGCTGCGAGATCGACGCCATCAAAAACCAGCCGGTTTACATCGGTGGCCCGGTGCAACTGGAACAGGGTTTCGTCCTGCATTCGAGTGCCGCGGAGAGCGCTGGCAAAACACTGCCGAGGTAGCGCCACGGCATCCACCTGACCAGTTCACTCGACATCCTGCAGGCGATCGCCGTGGACAAGGGGCCGCAGGATTACCTCGTCATTCTCGGGTTTTCAGGCTGGGACTCGGGCCAGCTCGAATCGGAGTTGCAGCAAAACTCCTGGCTCACTACGACCTGCGACGCCGATCTGCTGTTTCACCATAAACCCGAGGACAAGTGGCAAATTGCTTTCGATTCGCTCGGCTTTGACATCAACATGCTCTCTCCCGTAAGCGGGAATGCCTGACCAATCGACCACGGTCATCGGCTTCGATTTTGGCACATACTGGATCGGCGTCGCCGTCGGGCAAACCCTGACGCGCCAGGCCACACCCCTGCCAGCCCTGCGCTACAACGACTGGAAAGCCATCGAGAGCCTGCTCGATGAGTGGCGTCCCCAGCAACTGGTGGTCGGCCTGCCGCTCAGCATGGACGGCGAAGACCAGGAAATGACGGCGCGTACGAAACGTTTCGCCCGGCAGCTACAAGGTCGATTCGGCATCGACACCCACATGATGGATGAGCGCCTGACCACGCGCGAGGCCTACCAGATAGCCATCGAGTCCAGAACAGCACCGCAGCAAGCCGGAAATTGACAGCCTGGCGGCAGCGCTGATTACCGAATCGTGGTTACAGAACATGGCTCCCGAGTAATCTTTACAGGGACAGACCACGTTTTTCCGCAACAGGATTACCCGGCACACGCCAATCGGTGAAAAACGTGGTCTGTCCCGAGTTATCAGGCTGTATTCAAAACGTTTTTATGCTATAAAGCGTCCGCAATCAGATAAGCGGAGTTTGCGTGTCCCTACCCTCAGTTGAATCACTGATCGAAAAGCTCACCCAGGCACTAACTCCCTGTTTTACCAATCCCGAATCACAACCCATCATCGTCGGCATCGAAACCGGCGGGGTATGGATCGCCGAACAGCTTCGTCAACGCCTCGCACCCACGGCGGAGTTGGGGCGCCTCGATATCTCCTTTTATCGCGACGACTTTACTCGCAAGGGATTGCAGCCCGAAGTGAAACCCTCCAGCCTGCCAACCGCAATCGATGACCGCACTGTTTTGCTGGTCGATGACGTGTTGCAGTCGGGCCGAACCGTGCGTGCGGCGATGAACGAACTTTTCGACTACGGCCGGCCGCAAAAAATCCTGCTGGCAATACTAATCGATCGCGGCCATCGCGAAATTCCGGTCCAGGCGGATTTCATCGGCGCCAACCTGTCACTGGACAGTGATAGCCACATCAAGTTGACCGGGCCAGAACCCCTGGCGCTTGAATTGAAGACCCTGGAGCGTCATGCCGAATAGCAATATCCAGCTCGACGACAATGGCAGGCTGCGCCATTTCCTCAGTATCGAAGGGCTTGATCCATGCATATTGACCGAGATTCTCGATACCGCCGAATCATTCATCTCGGTCAGCGACCGTACCATCAAGAAAGTTCCGATATTGCGCGGCAAGACCGTTTCCAACCTGTTTTTCGAAGCCAGCACACGCACCCGCTCCACCTTCGAACTCGCCGAGCAACGCCTGTCGGCCGACATCCTCAGCCTGAACGTCGATACCTCGGCAACCGTCAAGGGGGAATCACTGCTCGATACCCTGCAAAACCTCGAGGCGATGCAGATCGACATGTTCGTCATCCGTCACCAGGACAGTGGCAGCGCGCATTTCTTCGCCCAGCACGTTCGCCCCGGCGTATCGGTGCTGAACGCCGGCGACGGCCAGCACGAGCACCCAACCCAGGCAATGCTCGACATGTATACCATCCGTCACTACAAGAAAGACTTCACCGGGTTACGCGTGGCGATCGTCGGTGACATTCTGCATTCGCGCGTAGCGCGTTCGCAAATTCATGCGCTGAACCTGCTGAACACCGCCGAAGTTCGCGTGATTGCACCGCGTACCCTGATGCCCGTGGCAGTCGAGTCACTGGGTGTCAGCGTTTACGAAGACCTCGAAAAGGGGCTTGCCGATGTCGATGTAGTGATCATGCTGCGCCTGCAAAAAGAACGCATGCGCGGCGCCCTGTTGCCCAGCGAGAAAGAATACTTCCGCAAATACGGCCTGTCGCAGGAGCGTTTGCGACGCGCTCACCCGGAAGCCATCGTAATGCATCCAGGGCCCGCTAATCGTGGTGTAGAAATTGAGTCCAGCGTCATGGACGGCAGTCAGTCGGTAATCCTGCAACAGGTCAGTTTCGGCATCTCGGTGCGCATGGCGGTGATGTCGATGATCGTCGGCCAGTCGGGACTCCAGTCCGGGGGCGAGGCATGAGCCTGCTGATTCGTAACGGACGCGTGATCAAGGCCACCGGGGTAGATGACAATGTCGACATCTACCTGCAAAATGGCAAGATTGTTGGCCTCGGATCTGCGCCAAACGGCTTTCGCGCAAAAGCCGTAATCGACGCCGAGAATCGCCTGGTTTTACCAGGGTTGATCGATTGCCAGGCACGCCTGCGTGATCCCGGGCAGCCGGAAAAAGCGAACATCGCCAGCGAAACCGATGCGGCGGTCAAGAACGGCGTCACCGGCCTGTGCATACCGCCCGACACCCAACCACCGATCGACAATTCTGCAACCGTTGAATTGATTCATCATCGCAACGAGATGTTCGGCCACGATGCACGGATATACCCGATTGGTGCGCTGACACGCGGTCTCGGTGGCGAACAACTGAGCAACATGGCAAGCCTGCGCGATAACGGTTGTATCGCCTTCAGCAATGCAAAACATCCGATCAGCAACAACCTGGTCCAACGGCGCGCGATGGACTATGCCGCGGGGCTTCATGCGCTGGTGATCATCCAGCCAATTGACCATGACCTGTATGCCAATGGCTGCGCCCACGAAGGCGCAATCGCCACCCGGCTCGGTCTGCCATCAATTCCAGCAGTCGCCGAAACGGCCGCGCTTGCCAAGGATATCGAACTGGTCGAACAAACCGGGGTGCGAACCCACTTTGGTCAGCTTTCCTGCGCGCGTTCGGTGGAAATAATACGCCGCGCCAAGGCCAGGGGATTGCCGATTACTGCCGATTGCGCCATCCATCAATTGTTTTTGACCGATCACGATATCGGCGAATTTGACAGCAACATGCTGACCATCCCACCGTTGCGCAGCCAGTACGACCGCGACGCGCTGCGCGCGGGCGTCGCCGATGGCACCATCGATTGCCTGTGCTCGGACCATCAACCCCACGAGGTGGACGCCAAATTGAAGCCCTTCCCGTCAGCGGAACCCGGAATCAGCGGGCTCGATACGCTGCTGGCACTGGCGTTACGGCTGGTTGCCGAAGACCTGTTGCCCATAGCTGAGCTGATGGCCAAGCTGACCCTCAATCCGGCAACTATTCTCGGCCTGCCGGGCGGGAAAATCGATGTTGGAGAAGTGGCGGACCTGATCATTGTCGACACCGACAATCACTGGATATGCGATCCCGCAAAATTTATTTCCAAGGGTAAAAATACACCGTTTGGCGGCTGGGATTTCCACGGCCGGGTAACGCATACACTGATCGACGGTAAAGTGATCTATCAGACGTGAAAGTGCCGCCCTGGGGCTTCACCGCGAAGATCGCCGATGACCAGCCCGCATATTTCACCGATGTAGGACGTCGGCAGGATTGCAGAAGCAGTTGCCGAACAGGCAATCGGTGAGATGGGCTAGTCTTCTTCGGACGGCAGGCTCAATTCTTCCAGCACAGTACCCTGCTCGTTCAGATTATGGCGGGTATCCGCTTTGGCTTCCCCCCCGAAGTTGATCTTCCATTCGAGATTGGTGCTGGAATCCGCGTAAGCCAGCGCATTCTTGATGCTGATCTTGTCATCCTTGTAAAGATTGTAGAGCGACTGGTCGAAAGTCTGCATGCCGGTGGTATCGCCCTTCTCCATAATTTCCTTGATTTCGTTGAAGTTACCGTCACGCAACAATTCCGAGATGTAAGGCGTATTCATCATGATTTCGACCGCGCAGGCGAGCTTGCCATGCATACCCGGCACCAGCCGCTGCGAGACGACCGCCTTCAGGTTGAGTGACAGGTCCATTAACAGCTGTTCGCGCATGTCGGCCGGAAACATGTTCATTATCCGGTCCATCGCCTGGTTCGAGTTGACCGCGTGCAGGGTCGTCAGGCACAGGTGACCGGTATCGGCGAAGTCGATGGCCGCCTTCATCGTTTGACGGTCGCGCGCCTCACCGATCATGATGACCTCCGGGGCTTCACGCAAGGCTTCACGCAGCGCGTTATCATAGCTCAGCGTATCGATACCGACTTCGCGTTGCGAAATGATCGACTTGTTGTGACGGAAGACAAATTCGATCGGGTCCTCGATGGTCAGAATGTGACCACCGACGCAGCCGTTGCGATGATTCAGCATTGACGCCAGCGTGGTCGACTTACCCGAACCGGTCGAACCCACCACCAGCACCATGCCATTCTGGTTCATCACCACTTCCTTCAACACCTGTGGCAATCCCAGTTCGTCGATGGTCGGGATCTCCCACTTGATGTAGCGGATGACCATCGATACCTCGGAACGCTGAATGAAAACATTGACGCGAAAACGACCGACGTCATTCAGGGTAAAACCGAGATTCAATTCGCGGTTGATCTCGAAATCACGCACCTGTTCGTCGTTCAACAAACTGTAGGCAAGCTTTTGAACCTGCCCACCCTGAAACGGATTCTTGGCAATGGCAGTGGTGTGGCCCTGGGTTTTCATGTTGGGCGGCGCGCCGGTGACAAAATACAGGTCGGATGCCTGTTTCTCGACCATCACCTTCAAATAGGGTTCCAGCAGGGCGGTAGTGGGTTGGCGACTCATCAGATTTCTCCCAAACGCTAGATCATGCCGCCGGCCTGATCATCATCCGACTCTTCGAGTTCGAAATCACGATGATCTTCGACGATACCGGATTTGCGGGCCGTATCACTTTCCAGCTTGATGCGCAGGCGAATATCATTGACCGAATCCGCGTTGCGCAGCGCATCCTCAAAGGTAATCTTTTCTTCTTCGTAGAGTTGAAACAGCGCCTGGTCGAAGGTCTGCATACCGGCTTCGTTCGATTTCGCAATCAGCGCCTTCATCTCATGAACGTCACCTTTAAAGATCAGGTCGGCCATCAATGGCGTGTTGAGCATGACCTCGATCGCGGGAATTCGTCCGGCGCCGTCGATCTTGGGAATCAGGCGCTGCGATACCAGCCCCTTGAGGTTCAACGACAAATCCATCAGCAACTGCATACGGCGCTCATCCGGGAAAAAGTTGATGATCCGGTCCAGCGCCTGGTTGGTGCTGTTGGCGTGCAAGGTCGACAGACACAGGTGTCCGGTTTCGGCAAAGGCAATGGCGTGTTCCATGGTCTCACGATCGCGGATCTCGCCGATCAGAATCACGTCCGGCGCCTGGCGCAAGGTATTCTTCAATGCGATTTCGTAGGATTCGGTATCGACACCTACCTCGCGCTGGGTCACCAGGCAATTGCGATGGTCGTGCACGAATTCAACCGGGTCTTCGATGGTGATGATGTGCCCGTGTGAATTGCGATTACGGTAATCCACCATCGATGCCAGCGAGGTCGACTTACCCGAACCAGTACCGCCAACGAAAATGACCAGGCCGCGCTTGGTCATCGCGATGTCCTTTAAAATCGGCGGTAAATTCAATTCTTCGAAATTAGGGATATAGGAATTGATGATCCGTAACACCAGGCCGCTGCTACCGCGTTGCACGAAAGCGTTGACACGAAAACGTGCGACGCCGGGCAACGCGATGGAAAAATTACACTCCTGGTTTTCCTCGAACTCGGAGACCTGCTTGTCGTTCATGATCGAACGCGCCAGCATTTGCGTATGGTTTGGCGACAGGTTCTGCTTCGACACCGTGGCCACCTTACCGTCGATTTTCATCGCCGGAGGTGATCCGGTGGTGATAAACAAATCCGATCCGTCCTTGCTCACCATCATGCGCAGCAAGTCGTGCATGAAGCTTATTGCCTTGTTGCGATCCATTTAGAAATCCCCCTCTTCTACAAATTGCGTTGGCATTTACAAGGAATCCGGCTGGGCCGCCTTGCGCATCGCCTCTTCCTTGGCTACCACGCCCTGGGCCAGTAAGCCCTTGAGGTTTTGATCGAGCGTCTGCATGCCAACATTCTGACCAGTCTGGATCGCCGAGTACATTTGCGCAATCTTGTCTTCACGGATCAGGTTTCGAATCGCCGGCGTGCCGATCATGATCTCGTGCGCGGCAACACGCCCACCGCCGATTTTCTTCATCAGGGTTTGCGAAATTACCGCCTTCAGTGATTCCGACAACATCGAGCGTACCATGGCTTTTTCGGCTGCCGGAAATACATCGACGATACGGTCGATGGTCTTCGCCGCCGAGCTGGTGTGCAAGGTACCGAACACCAGGTGCCCGGTTTCCGCCGCAGACAATGCGAGGCGAATGGTTTCCAGGTCGCGCATCTCGCCCACCAGGATGGTATCCGGATCTTCGCGCAAGGCCGAGCGTAGCGCCTCGTTGAAGCCGAGCGTGTCGCGGTGAACCTCGCGCTGATTGACCAGGCATTTCTTGCTTTCATGCACGAATTCGATGGGGTCTTCAACGGTGAGAATGTGACCGTACTCGGTATCATTCTTGTAATCGACCATGCCCGCCAGGGTGGTCGACTTGCCCGAGCCAGTCGGGCCGGTGACCAGCACGATGCCACGCGGATACTCGGAAATTTCCTGGAATATCTTGGGCGCACCCAGATCATCGAGACTCAGGATTTTCGATGGGATGGTTCGGAAAACACCACCCGCACCACGATTGTGATTAAACGCATTCACGCGAAAACGCGCGAGACCCGGGATCTCGAAAGAAAAATCGGTTTCGAGGAACTCCTCGTAGTCTTTACGCTGCTTGTCGCTCATGATGTCATAAATCATGTCGTGCACCTGCTTGTGCTCCATCTCGGGAACATTGATGCGGCGAATATCACCGTCGACACGAATCATTGGCGGCAAACCGGCGGACAGGTGCAAATCGGATGCGCCCTGCTTGACGCCGAATGCCAGGAGTTGAGCTATATCCATGAAGTTTTCCTTATTGGTTTGCGGATAGGTTAGATTTCATGACGGCTTATGTTATACACATGCTGTTTTAGCCCGCCTGCAAACGGCTTATACTTGGAACGCTCGCTAAGGCCTCGGAACAACAGATAAACTATAGCAAAACATATGAATAGTATCGAAAAAAATCTAAATGACATTCACAGCCGTATGCGCCGTGCGGCAAGCGACTGTGGGCGCTCGCCAGAATCGGTTCGATTGCTCGCGGTAAGCAAACGAAAACCGGCACAGGACATACGCGAGGCTTACGCGGCCGGGCAGCACGATTTTGGCGAAAACTATTTGCAGGAAGCATTGCAGAAAATGGAAGCCTTAAAGGATTTGCAGATCAACTGGCATTTTATCGGAGCGATTCAATCCAATAAAACGCGCAGCATTGCCGAGGCCTTCGACTGGGTTCACTGCGTCGATCGATTGAAAATTGCAACTCGCCTGAGCGAGCAGCGCCCGCCCGGGCGCGAGCCACTGAATACCTGCATTCAAATCAATCTCGATGCCGAGGACAGCAAGGCAGGAATCGATCTCGATGCCCTTCCAGCGCTCGCCACCGCGATGGCCGGCCTGCCGGGTATCCGGCTGCGTGGCCTGATGACCATTCCGGCACCGCGTGCCGATTACGACGAACAATGCCAGGCTTTTGCACGCATGAGCGACGCACTGGAGGCGCTACGGCAACTGGGTCTCAACTGTGATACCTTGTCGATGGGCATGACCGGGGACATGGAAGCGGCCATCGCACAAGGCTCGACCCTGGTCAGAATCGGCACCGCAATCTTTGGAGAACGTCTGTGAATCAAGGCATCTGTTTTATCGGTGCGGGCAATATGGCCGCCAGCCTGATCGGTGGGATGATCAAAAACGGGCACGAACCGTCCGCCATTACCGCCTGTGACATCAACGCCGAACAACTGGCGCGTTTACAGCAGGATTTCAACATCAACACTTCGCAGGACAACCTGGCCGCGGCGCAAACAGCCGACGTGGTCATGCTCGCGGTGAAACCACAGTTGATGCGCGAAGTCTGCGAGGCGTTGTCCAGCCTGCCCGTCAATCCCGCACAATTGTTCGTCAGCATTGCCGCTGGCGTACCGGCCATAGCGATCGAAGAATGGCTCGGTGGCGAACGCGCCATCGTCCGCTGCATGCCAAATACACCGGCGTTATTGCAACTCGGTGCCAGTGGACTTGCGGCGAATTCAAGGGTGAGCGCCAGCCAGCGTGACAACGCCGAGCAAATCATGCAGGCCGTTGGCATCAGTATCTGGGTCGACCAGGAAGCGGATCTCGACGCGGTCACCGCCATATCCGGTAGCGGCCCGGCCTACTTCTTTTATTTCATCGAGCTGCTTGAAGCCGCGGGCGTGGAGCTTGGTTTACCCCGCACCACGGCCGCACGCCTGGCCCGCCAGACTGCGCTCGGCGCCGCGACCATGGCGCAGGACGAAGACGTGGTTCAATTGCGCCACAATGTCACTTCGAAAAAAGGCACTACCGAACAGGCGATCCTGTCATTTCAGGCCGACCGCCTGGACCGCCTGGTCAACAATGCGACCGCCGCCGCGCATCGCCGCTCGCTCGAGCTGGCAAGTGAATTAACCGGGAAATAGAGACCAATACCATGGGTTCAGGCTACTTGACATCACCGTTAGTGCTGGTCATTAACACCCTTTTCGATCTGTACATATTGCTGGTATTACTGCGCTTCCTGCTACAGATGTTGCGCGCCGATTTTTACAATCCCGTATCGCAGTTCATCGTGCGCCTGACCACACCGCCGCTGCGCCTGCTGCGGCGTGTGATTCCCAGTGTCGGCGGCCAGGATACCGCTGCGATTGTGCTGTGCCTGGTATTGATTTTCGCCAAGTTCCTGTTGATGCGCGCATTATCGATACCCGCTGCGCATATCGGCGGGGTGATGGCGCCGGTCGGCGGCGGTCAGTTATGGCGGCCTGCTGATTTATTGTATTGCCGACCTCGTGGCGCTGGTGCTGACGGTGTTCATCGGCGCAGTGATCATCCAGGTCATCATCAGCTGGGTAAGCCCGGGTAACTACAACCCGGTGATCGGCCTGGTCAACAAGATCGCCGAACCGGTACTGCGCCCGATGCGCCGCTTCCTGCCGCCATTGGGCGGCATCGACCTGTCGCCGCTGTTTGCCATTGCTGGCCTTGATGGTGGTGAAAATGCTGATCGTGCCACCGATTATCGCGTTGGGCACCTTCTAGCCCGCGTCTCTCACCGAACTAACCAACCAGGACGCAGTGGGAGCCCGGGGGAATATTCGGGCTAGCTACCCGTTTCGGCTTTGTGCCGCGCCTTGATGAATTCAGCCTGCGACAGGTAGAGCAGATCGGCAACCTGGCGAATCAGGTGCTCTTCGTAATGGCTTTTATCGCCATCCGCATAAACCAGCTGCCACATCATTTCAACCACGCGCAGTTTCATCGCATGATCGTAGTGCTGGTTTAACATGCGGGTGGTATGTTGAATCGAAACCAGTCGATCGGCATCGCTCTCGGCTTCTTCGAGCAGGGCGTCGAGTTCGTTTGCAGGTAGCTTGAACTGCTGTTCCAGCAATTCGCGCAGGTGCTGTTTTTCACTGGCCTCGACGACAAAATCGGCGCGTGCGATTTCCACCAGCAATACGGCGGTGGCCACTCGCAAGGCGTGATCGAGATCTTCGGGGCTGGATTGTTCGACGCTGATCGTGAGGAATTTGAGTAGTATTTTTTTCATCAACGGGTATGAATTGCAAACGCGGTTTAATTGTGCAGAATCTAATTCCTGAATTTAATAAATTTTAACTATCATGACCTTAACCGAGCTTCGCTACATTGTTGCGGTAGCGCAAAAAAACCATTTCGGCAAAGCGGCGCAGGCCTGTTTCGTGAGCCAGCCTACCTTAAGTATCGCGATAAAGAAACTCGAAGAAGAGCTCGGCATACGCCTGTTCGAACGCAGCTCGAAAAACGAAATTCGCATTACCGAAATTGGCCAGCAGGTGATCGACCAGGCACATATCGTATTGCAGCAGGCACAGCTTCTGAGCGAGATTGCCCAACAGGGCAAGGACCCGCTCGCGGGTCAGTTCAAGCTCGGTGTCATCTATACCATCGGCCCCTACCTGTTGCCCAGCCTGATTCCCAAATTGCGTGACACCGCGCCCGATCTAAAGCTGATCATCGAAGAAAATTTTACCGCCAACCTGTTTCAGTCACTCAAACAGGGAACGCTGGACGCAATCGTCATTTCCTACCCCTTCGACGAGCCCGGTATCGAGACCGCTGCCCTCTACCAGGAACCGTTTATGGTCGCCCTGCCGCGCAACCACGAGTGGAAAAATCGCACGCATATCCGCCCCGAAGAACTGGCATCACAGGATTTAATGCTGCTCGGCGCCGGCCATTGTTTCCGCGACCAGGTGATCGAGGCCTGTCCAAACTGCATGTCGGGCGACAGCGAACTGACACGCACCCTGGAAGGCGGCTCACTGGAAACCATACGCCACATGGTGGCCGCCGGCACCGGCATTACGGTATTGCCGCGCACCAGCATACTGCACAGTCAGCACCATGAATCACTGATCGAGATGAAACCGTTTACGCGACCATCGCCAAATCGCACGGTGGCCATTGCCTGGCGCAAACACTATCCGCGCAAGGAAGCCATCGCCACCATTCGCGAAACCATTCAAACCAGCCCGTTGCAGGGCGTCGAAATCATTCGCTCGGTGGCATGAAGGAAGACCTGGTTCAGCAGGCGCGTGAACTCGAACGCGCCAAAATCATCAGCGAGACCGCGAAGATCCCCTGGCAGGAACTGCAGCGCTTCTTCGCCGCGGGCAAGGTCATCTGGGTGACCGGCGACCTCGATCTGGTCGAGGTCGCCTGGGCCGTGCAACGCGATGACGTCAAGCAAGTGGGTGCATGGACCGAGCAACACAAGCTCGCGGCGGTAACCGACGACCAGGCACGCCAGTGGGTAGCCGATGACAGCCTGCTGTGGACAGTGGCAATCAAACCCTGGGTGCTGGTCCAGGACTTGAAGACCGAGGATTAGCCCCGATTTAGGTTCATTGCAGCGCGGGTCAACTGTAGTAGAATTGCGCACCCACATCCCGGATTGATAAATATGTCACGCGTTACCGTTTACAGCACCGCACATTGCTCGTTTTGCAACATGGCCAAGGTCAAGCTGGAGCAATGGAATATCCCGTTTGCAGAGGTGCGCATCGACAACGATCCGGCGGCGATGAGGAGAATTTTCCGAGATCACCAACGGCGCGCGTACGGTTCCGCAAATCCTCATCGATGGCAAGCCAGTCGGAGGTTTCTCCGAGTTGACCGAATTACACATGGATGGCGACCTCGACGAATTAATGGAAGCAGACTAATGGCCAACAAGGAAAAATCGATCTTTCGCATCCAGTTTCATAACAACAACAAGATTTATGAACTCTATGCGCACGAAGTCGGCCAATCGGACATGGGTGGATTTATCGAGATCGGCGAGATTGTCTTTGGTGAACACTCGAAACTGTTAATCGATCCAGCCGAAGAAAAACTGAAGACCGAGTTCGCCAACGTCAAACACACCTATATTCCGCATTTCGCCGTGATTCGTATCGATGAGGTCGACCGTTGCGGTAAAAGCCGCATCCTGGACAGCGACGGCGCCAGCGTCACCGTGTTTCCGGGCCATGGCAATGCACACTCCAACAATTAACTGGCTGACCGCCAGATCACCACTCGCCTGAAAATTGCGCATTTCGGTCGTCATCCCGAGCTATAACCGCAGGCACACCCTGCAACGCGCCCTGCAATCGGTGCTCGAACAGCGCTCGCCGGTAGACGAAATCATCCTCGTCGACGACGGCTCCAGTGACGACAGCGCCGCCATGGTGACACGGGAATTTCCACAGGTAAGACTGTTGCGCCAGCCCAATCAAGGCGTCAGTGCCGCGCGCAATCGAGGTATCCAGGCGGCGCAATACGAGTGGATCGCCCTGCTCGATTCAGACGACAGCTGGATGCCCCACAAGATTGAATCCATGCGTGCGGCCGCCACCCAGCACCCCGGCTACGTGCTCTACCACTCCGACGAAATCTGGATTCGGCGTGGCGTTCGCGTCAACCCGATGCAAAAACATCGCAAGAGCGGTGGCTGGATATTCACCCAGTGCCTGCCGCTGTGCGCCATTTCGCCATCCGCCACGCTGCTGCAAAAATCCGTATTGCAGGACCTGGGTCTGTTTGACGAAAACCTGCCCGCCTGCGAAGACTACGATCTGTGGTTACGCCTGTGCCACCGTTACCCGGTGCATTACATCGACGAGCCACTGATCACCAAGTACGGCGGACACGACGATCAGCTGTCGCAGCAACACCCGGTAATGGATCGTTTCCGGGTGCGCGCCCTGCATCGACTGCTCGACACGGCGGACCTGAATAGCGACGATTTTGATGCCGCCCACGGAATCTTGCTGAACAAGCTTGAGATCCTGCTCATGGGTGCCCACAAGCACGGTAATCTTGCCCTGGTCGAAGAGTTCGAACCCATGCTGCAGTGCTGGCGCGAGCGCGCAGGAAGCGCCGTATGCTGATCTGGGTCTGCGCCCTGCACTGCGAAGCCAAACCGGTTATCGACCGCTATCGCTTGAAAAAATCGCACGACGACAACGCCTTCGACCTGTACCTCGGCGACGACATGGCCTGCGTCATCAGTGGCGCCGGCAAACTGGCCAGCGCCTGCGCCTGCGCCTGGGCGGCGGCGCGCCATGCCGATGCGGCTTCCATCGCCTGGATCAACCTCGGCATTGCCGGCGCCGCGGAACACGAACTCGGCACCCTGTTTTCATTACACCAGGTGATCGACGCCGACGACGGGCGCCGTTATTACCCGGCCCCGGGAACCGGCGAGGGCTTGACTGGCAGTGCCTGCATGACCTTGAGCCAACCCAGCGAAGATTACCGCGAAGGCCTTTTGTTCGATATGGAAGCCAGTGGTTTCATGCACGCCAGCCTGCGTTTCAGCAGCGCTGAATTGATCAAATCGCTGAAGATCGTCAGCGACAACCCGCAGGCGAAAATCGGTCGCGACCGACAGGGCGTCAGCGATCTGGTGTATCGGCAAATCGAGCGGATCGACCAACAGGCCGGGGCCCTCACCGCACTGAATAGCGAGATCGCCGGGCTACAGCCCGAGGCCGAATCCTGGCAGCGCCTGGTGTCCAGGGCGCATTTCAGTCAGACCCAGAAGAATCGATTGCGCGTATTGTGGCGTTACCTGATGAATCGACAACACAACGCCGATAGCCTGTTGCAGCAACTGGACGGGCGCACTCCGGGCGCCATCATCGATAACCTGGAGCAGCTCAGCTACCAGGACAGCGAGAAACTTTGATCATGATCAGCCGGGTTTATGTCGAAGCCGCCATCCGCGAGCATCCACGCACACAGGAATTGTTGCAACGCCTGCGCAACAAACCGCTGATTGAAATCGAACACTACGGCGAAGTGTTCAACCCGCGCGCGCAAAATTTTCGTCTGCAGAAAAAGAACCCGGCCATCATCATCGCCCACAAGAACAAGGGCCATGTGCTCGCCACGCCGTCAGGCTATGGTCTGGGCGGCGAGCATCACTACTATTTTTCGCACATGCTGAACTGCATCTACGATTGCCGTTATTGCTTTTTACAGGGGATGTACCAGTCCGCCCACCAGGTGCTGTTTATCAATTACGAAGATTTCGGCGAGCAGATGCGCCAGATCGCCGGGCGCCATGCCGGGCAACCCGTCTGGTTTTACTCGGGCTACGATTGCGACAGCCTGGCCAACGAGCCGATGACGCGCTTTACCGACTATTTCATCCCGTTGGTCGCCGACATCGACAATGCCTGGATGGAACTGCGCACCAAGAGCACCCAGGTGCGTAGCCTGCTCAAACAGCAACCGCTGGAACGCGTGATCACCGCGTTCAGTTTCAGCGATGCGTTCAGCCACGCGCAGCTTGAGCACGGTGTTCCTTCGATCGACAAGCGCATCGACGCCATGCGCCGCCTGCAGCAAGCCGGCTGGAAGCTGGGGCTGCGCTTCGACCCGGTCATCTACCATCCCGACTACAAGACCGAATTCAGCTCGCTGCTGACGCGAATCTTCGCTGTGATCGACGCGCAGACCATCCACTCGGTCAGCCTCGGCAACTTTCGTCTCACCCGCGGTCACTTTCGAACCGTATCGCGGCTGTATCCGGAAGAACCGCTGTTTGCGCAACCCATGACCCTGCAACAGGGCATCGTCAGTTACCCGCACGAACGCGAACAGGAAATGCTCGAGTTTTGCGAAAACGCGTTGCTGCAACACATCCCCGCGCAGACCTACCAACCCTGTGAGTGGCATGAATCAGCATAAGCAGGCACTGGTGACCGGGGCCAGCTCTGGAATTGGTCTCGCGATCACGCGCCAGTTGCTGGCGCAGGGCTACCGGGTTACCGGAATCAGTCGCCGTGGCCAGGTCGCCGGTCTCGATGACAACTTCGCACCCGAGTCCCTTGACCTCGAAGACCTGGAACGCGTCGAACGCCGGATTGGTGAACTGCTGAAGCTAACCGCTTTTGATTGCTTCATCCATGCGGCTGGGCGCGGTGATTTCGGCTCCATCGAGCAGTTTTCACGCGCGCAAATCGAGGCTTCGATGCGCGTCAACCTGCTCAGCGGCATGCTCATCTGCCGCGGCCTGGTTCCGCAGATGCGCCGCCTTGGCCGCGGTCGCATGGTCTTCATTGGCTCCGAATCGGCGCTGCAAGCTGGCCGCAAGGGCAGCCTCTACAGTGCCGCGAAGTTTGGATTGCGCGGTTTCTGCCAGGCCTTGCGCGAGGACTGCGCTGCCGACGGCATCCAGGTGAGCCTGGTGAACCCGGGCATGGTACGCAGCCCCTTCTTCGACGCGCAAACCTTTGCTCCCGGAGACGCGCCGGAAAACGCCATCGAGGTCGAGGATGTCGCCGCGATAGTCATGCAAATCCTGCAATCGAGCAGCGATATTGTCATCGACGAAATCAACCTGACACCGCGCGTCAAGTCGCTGAACTTCAGCGGTAAGTCCTGACTAGCGAACGCTCCAGCGCAGCAAACCGGTTGTCACAGGGTGTTTTCATTGTAAACTCAAGGTTTCCTGCGCAAAATCCGGGCCATTGAAACTTCAACAACTACGCTTTCTCGATGCAGTCGTACGCAATAATCTGAATGTATCCGCGGCGGCCGAAGAACTGTATACCTCGCAACCGGGAATCAGCCACCAGATAAAATTGCTGGAAGATGAGCTAGATATCCAGATTTTCGAACGATCGGGGAAGAAGCTGACGGCCATCTCACCGGCAGGACATGCCATTCTCGAGCACGTTACCGACCTGCTTAACAACGTCAAGAACATCAAGCAGGCAGCACGTGATTTCAGCAATCACTCGCGCGGCAGCCTGACCATCGCCACTACTCACACCCAGGCGCAGTTCATCCTGCCACCGATTCTCGGGCAGTTTGCGCGGCGTTACCCGCACATTGAAATGCGCGTGCACCAGGGTAATCCCAAATCGATGTGCAAGCTCGCCGCCAACAACCAGGTCGATTTCGTGATTGCTTCCGAAGTGATCGATGAACGTGGCGAACTGATTACCATCCCGGCTTATCGCTGGAATCGATTTATCGTGGTGCCCAAAGATCATGAACTGACCCGTGTCAAACAGATCACTTTGCCGGTGCTGGCCGAGTACCCGATTCTGACCTACATGCTGGGATTAACCGGTCGCTCACAACTCGACAAGGCGTTTTTGCAGGCGCAACTGGAGCCGAAGGTGGCCTTTACCGCGACGGATTCCGATGTGATCAAGACTTATGTACGCCTCGGCATGGGCGCTGGAATCATCGCCGAAATGGCCTGTAGTGATGCGGACAAGGATCTCAGCTATATCGACGCCAGCCACCTGTTTCCGGACAGCGTCATCAAGATCGGCTTTCGCCATTCACGTCACCTGTCCACCTATCAAATCGATTTTCTGCACCTGATGGCGCCCTATCTCGACATTGAGACTATCCGCGAAGTGGTCAGTTCAAAATCGGCGCAGGCCAGTGAACGCTTGATTGAAAATTCAGAGGTGCCAGGATTTTCCGAGTTAAAACAATACCTCAAAAAACTCGACACAGACGGATAGTCGTTAGCTGGCCTGCTGCTGCCTGGGGTCATTTTTCTCCACCAGCGTATCAATGGAAACCGGTTTGCCTATCGTATAACCCTGCACATAATCCACGTTGGCCTCGCGTAGCTTGTCAAACATGGTGTCGGATTCGACGAATTCGGCGATGACTTTCATGTTGAGGCAGTGCCCGACCTCGGTCATGGAGCGCACAAATACATAACTCTTGTCGTCCTCGATAATATCGCGCACAAATTCGCCGTCGATCTTCAGGTAGTCGACCGGGAACTGCTTCAGATAGCTGAACGAGGATAGCCCGGTTCCAAAGTCGTCCAGCGAAAAACGCACTCCGAGCTGCTTGATCGAATTGATGAACTCGACCGAGCGTTCAACGTTGTCGACCACGGCCGTCTCGGTAATTTCAAAACACAGGGCCTGCAAATCGACCTTGGTGGCGACCAGGCTATCGAGCAGAAACCTGTGGAAGGTTTGCGAGCTGATACTGCGCCCCGACAGGTTGATCGAAAACATGACCTTTTGATCCATGCCCGGGTGTTCTTCCAGCCAGCGGATCACCTTGCTGACTACCCAGCTATCGATGCGCTCGATCAGGTTGTAGCGTTCCGCGGGTGGCAGAAAGTCGCCGGGCGACACGATTTTGCCACCGCGATCGCGATAGCGGATCAGGACTTCGTAGTGATCGCATTCCTCGGCTTCATCTATGGGCACGATGGGTTGTATGTACAGACAGAAGCGATCCTCGGTAAATCCCTCCATGATGCCCGACACCCACTCCATCGACTCCTGTTGCGCCAGGACTTTTTCGTCGTTCTCATCAATGAAGTGGTACTGATTACCACCATTTTGCTTGGCCAGAAAACAGGCGGTAGTCACTTTCGAATAATTGTCTGCGTATTCATCGCTCATCCGCCCGAAGGCCATCACGCCGATACTGGCGGTCACCTTGTAGTCGTGTTCATTCCAGACAAAGCGCGAATGCTGGATATCGATGATGATCTTCTGGATGGTTTGCAGTGCGCGTTCCATTTCGAAGAATGGCATGATAATACCAAACTCGTCACCGCTTAGACGCGACAGGATATCTGACTGACGTACCTGTTTCTTGATCACCGAACCAATTTGTTTCAACAACAGGTCACCGGCGGAACTGCCACAGGTTTCGTTCACGGTGCGGAATTGATCGATATCAAGATAGGCGAAGCACGTGCTGCGGCAATGCGCCGTTGTCTTCGGTAACCAGGTTTTCAAATTTCTAGTTCAAATGCACTGCGATTAAGGAAACCGGTGAGTTGGTCGTGGCTGCCCTCATAACTCAGCTTGCGGCGCAACTTACGATCTTCGGACACATCCTTGAGGATAATGACGAAACCGATGTCTTCGGCAACCATGTCGATCATCGGTGAGGCCGAAAATTCGAGCTCGACGAGTTTTTGGCGGGCATCGTAGAAATACATCGATGACATCGATATCTTGCGATTGAGCAATTGCTTGAGATCAACGATGTGCGTTGCCTGCCGATTCGAGTAGAGCACCAGCAGTTCGTGGATAGAAGTGTCGATCAATTCATCCTGCTTGCTGCCAAACAGATTTTCCGCACCTGGATTGAGCAGCTTTATCCGTTCCGTGGAATCGATGACGATTACCGGGTTGGCAATCGAGTCGAGCGTAGTCGCGATGAAATCCTTTTCCAGGCGCAGCCGTTCTTCAATATTACGCCGGCTAATGGTCTCGCTTTCCAGGCCTTCGACCATCTGGTTATAGGCAACTACCAGGTCGCGCAGTTCAGCGGGTAATTTTTCTTCGCCGATTGGTGCGTACTTACCCGTCAACAATGCACCCACCGAATTACGCAACTTGTTCATCGGTTGAAAGGCGCGATTCAGCAGGAACAACACCAGTATCAGGGCGACAATGGTGGCCATAGTGGTAATGATCAAAAAACTGGTCTCGGTTTGATTCAGGCGCTGAATCAACGGCTGCTGATCGAAGGCGGCGTAAATCGTGGCACCGAGGAAAGCATCGTCACCGTAGAGCTTGTAACCTGGATATAAATGGGTTTCGCTGCCTGTTTTGGCCCACTCATCAGAACGAAAAAGTAATCTTCCAGACCCGTGTTCCACGGTAATCGGCATATCGAGTTCGTGTTCGATACGCTGTAAGGCAGTACCAGCATTCGCAATCACCTGCAGATAGCCCCTGGGCGCCAGGGTGCCCATCGGCATCAGCACTTCACTCACCAGGCGGTTATCAAAACTGCACAGTGCATATTGTGGTTTTATCAGGCGGATCATCGAACCGCTAATCGATTCCAGGACTTCGGCACAACCCTGGTATCCGTAGAAATCATCGACCGAACTGTGGGCGACAATTTCCCCGCTCAGGTCGCGCACGACAAGCGCTTTCAAGTCAATCTGCCCGCGCGCAACCTGGTAGCGAGAGAAACTTTCTGCCAGCCAGGATTCCAACGCCACCTGGTCGCGGCTTTCGAAAGCCTGCGTAAATGGAGTTTCGCGTTGCAAACGTAAAGCGAAAAACTTCATCTGCTCGTAGAGTTTTTGCAATGCCTCAGAGCTCTCGTGACCAAGCTGTGATTGCAAGGTTTCAATTTGAGCCTGGATGGCGTGTTCGCGATAAACCTGGGTGCTGTAAATGGCCAGTCCATAGGCGAGAACGCCCAGCCACAGCAGCGCGATACCGATGATAAATTTGAAACTGTAGAGACGCGACAGCAAGGGTTAACCCATCACGTAGGGATAATCCTTATCCTGCCATTCGATGAAACCACCGCGCAACCAGAACAGTCGCTTGTAACCACAGGCAGATGCAATATTAAGCGCCTGGGTGCTGGCGTCGCCGTCAATGCCATTACTGTAGAAGACCATCGCAGTTTCCTTGTCTGCAGCGAGTTGAGCTAGTGACTTACAGCTGGTTTCACCCATCGGCAAGTTGCTCGACAGTTCGATATGACCGAGTACATGATCTTCACGATGGCGCGAATCGACGATACGCAAATTTGGTACCGACTGGTAGAGTTCGATCAGGTTTTCGGAATCTATGGTGATTGCGACCGCATGTGGTTCAGCGGAGGCAGACAGGACGGGTGTTTGCGCAGCACCGATTGCGGGGTACAGCAGCGTGGCCACAGCAGCAAATATGGTCAGACCACGTATTCCCTGGGACCAAGAAAAATCGGAAATGATCATAGCGTAGCCCGATAGGCTATTGTCTCAGCAGTCGCTCACCGTTTTATACTAGTATACTAATCGCCATCCAATACGATATTTTTCGCAAAATACCTAACAGGTCACACCGGTGCCACCAAGTCCACAATAACCACCCGGATTCTTCTCGAGATACTGCTGGTGATATTCCTCGGCATAGTAAAAAGACTCGAGCGCAAATATCTCCGTGGTAATCCTGGTAAAACCAGCCGCAGCAAGCCTCGACTGATACTGTTCCAGGCTCTTTTCGGCAGCAATGCCCTGCTGTTCATCGGCATAGTAGATCCCCGAACGATACTGCGTGCCACGGTCGTTGCCCTGGCGCATGCCCTGGGTCGGATCATGCGATTCCCAGAAGGTTTTCAGCAAAGTTTCAAGGCCGATTTCGGCCGCTCGATAAACCACCAGCACCACTTCATTGTGACCGGTCATACCGCTGCAAACTTCCTGGTAGGTCGGGTTTGGAGTGTGACCCGCGGCGTAACCGACGGCGGTGGTATGCACACCCGCAAGGTTCCAGAACTTGCGTTCCGCGCCCCAGAAGCAGCCCATGCCGAATACCAGCTGTTCGCAATCATCCGGGAAGGGTGCCACCATCGAAGTGCCAAGCACCGTATGAATCGGGTTGAATTGCATGATTTCGTCACGCCCTGGCAGCGCCTGTTGCGCCGATGGAATTTCACTTGGTCTGCCAAACATGATGTCTACCTCTCGGTTACAGGAGCGGCGCTATAGCGCGCCATCATCCAGGTTGAGTTCAATCCAGACCGGGGCATGATCGGATGGTTTTTGCATGCCCCGAATATCGTAATCTACACCGGCATCGACCACGGCGGGCCGCAAGAGTTCCGAAACCAGCAGATGATCGATGCGCAAACCACGCGGCGGTTCGCGCTCGAAACCCCGGCTGCGATAGTCAAACCAGCTGAACAGATTGTCTTCGCTGGCATGGCAGAGACGAAACCCGTCATGCAGTCCGAGCCCGGACAGCTGTTGAAACCATTCACGCTCTTCCGGCAGGAAACTGGCCTTGCCGGTTCGCAACCAGCGTTTGGCGTTATCCGCGCCAATGCCGATGTCGATATCCTGCGGTGCAATATTATAGTCGCCCATGACCACCAGCTTCACTGCGCGCAAATCCCAGGCGCCGAGAAACTCGATCAGATCGGCATAGAAACGGCGCTTGGCGGGGAACTTGACGGCATGATCGCGGCTTTCACCCTGCGGGAAATAGCCGTTGAACACGATCATGCGGTCGCCATCGATTTCAAATTCACCGCCGATAAAACGTTTTTGCGCATCCGCTGCGTCACCGGGAAAACCGTAAACGGGGTCAGCGCAGACGGTGCGCGAAAGTAGCGCTACACCATAGTGGGTTTTCTGGCCGGCATAAATCACCTGGTAACCCATCGCCTCGACGGCCTCGAGCGGAAATTCATTGTCCTGCACCTTGGTTTCCTGCAGACCGATGAATTGCGGCGCATGCTTGTCGATCACCGACTGCAACTGGTGTAATCGCTGCCGCAGGCTATTGACGTTAAACGATACTATTTTCATCGTGTTTTTGTTCCTCAATGGCACGCAGGAAATCGGCCAGGGACTCGTCGCCAAGCCGGTCATCGAGTTGCTGCTCGAGTGACTGTAACAACTGCGATACGGCCAGGTCACTGCGCAGGTTGTCGCTCTGGCCATCGTCTTCGGCGCGACGCGCGCACCGCAGAATATCGATCAGCAGGATGCGCTGTAAAGCCGCGCCGGGTAAATACCGGGGCGGGCTATCAGCCGTCAACGTCACCAGTCCTTCGCGTTGCAGTGCGTCGAGCATGCGTTGCAACACGGTCGTTGGCACCTGCTGATAGGCGGCGAGGTTCTTCAGGTCA
>CAWIHJ010000028.1:0-35606 GCA_963835795.1 uncultured Gammaproteobacteria bacterium | reverse complement strand
ACGTTCATTAACTTTCATGACGATCATGCTGATGCCAACGATGGCGCCAACCAGTGACGATGTCAATATGACGACGAAAAGTGTTTCCATCCCAGCCACGCACCGAGCATGGCGAGCAGTTTGAAATCGCCGTATCCCATGCCCTCTTTGCCGGTAATCAGCTTGAACAGCATGAATACGCGCCACAGGCTGAGATAGCCGACCATGGCGCCGATGACGCTATCCTCCAGGCTGACAAAGACATCGAAGAATGACAGCAAGAGGCCAAGCCACAGCAACGGCAGGGTAATGTTGTCGGGTAACAGCTTATGGCCAATGTCGATCCCACTGGCGGCAATCAGGCACCAGGATAGCAGCAACGCCGCCAGCGCCTGCAGGCTGACCCCGAAGTGCCAGCCGACAACTACCGAGATGATCGCGGTAAACAATTCGACCAGCGGGTACTGGGGTGAAATCCGCGTACTTTACAGGCGGCGCACTTACCACCGCAGTACGAGGTAACTGATGATGGGGATATTTTCCAGCGCGGTAATTTGATGGCCGCAGTTTCCGCAGCGCGAGCGCGGCACGCTCAGATTAAATCGCTCCTGTTCGCTATCCGCGGGTTGTTCAAGAATTCGAGACAGTCGCTACGCCATTCGCGTTGCATCATGACCGGCAGGCGATAGATCACCACGTTGAGAAAACTGCCGATGAGCGAGCCAAATACAAACAGTGTACCCAGGTAAAGACCCGGGTACTGTTCGAACTGCGGAAATAAATCTGTGTCTAACAACAGGGGTCCTAGACAACGGATCCCAATTTGAATATCGGCAGGTACATGGCGATGATCAAACCACCAACCAGCACGCCCAGCACGGCCATGATGATCGGTTCCAGTAGCGAAGTGAGTGCGTCGACGGCATTGTCGACCTCGTTTTCATAAAAGTCGGCCACCTTGGCCAGCATGGCATCGAGCGAACCGGCCTCCTCACCGATGGATACCATTTGAATCGCCATGTTCGGGAACAGGCCGGTATTACGCATCGAGGTTTGCAGTTGCGTACCCTGCGATACTTCGTCCTTGATTTTTAAACTGGCTTTATAGTAGACGATATTGCCGGTAGCGCCCGCCACCGAATCCATCGCCTCGACCAGTGGAACACCTGCGGCGGACATGGTTTCCAGGGTACGTGAAAAACGCGCAATTGCGGATTTGGTGGTGATTTCACCAATTACCGGCGCCTTCAGCGCAAAGCGGTCGACCGCTTCCTGCAATTTGGGCGATGTTTTCTTGATCCTGAGGAAGAGCCAGACTGCACCGGCGATAGCGCCGGCGATCACGTACCACCAGGTTTGCATGAATTCGGATAAGCGAATGACGAATACCGTCAATGCGGGCAAGTCGGCGCCGAAGGATTGAAACAGTTCTTCGAATTGCGGCACCACGAACACCAGCAAAATGATGGTTACGATAAACGCGACAACCAGAACCGCGATCGGGTAAAACAGGGCTTTCTTGACCTTTGCCTTCGAGGCCTCGGTCTTTTCCTTGTAGGTGGCCAGCTTGTCGAGCATGGTTTCCAGCGCACCGGATTGTTCACCGGCATTGACCAGGTTGACAAACAGCTGCATCGAAGTACAAGCGGATACTTGGACAGGGCTTCGGCCAACGACACACCGCCTTCGACCTCGGTCTTGATGCCCATAATCAGTTTTTGCATGCTGGCCTTGTCGTTACCCTGACCGATAATTTCGAAGGATTGCACCAGCGGCACGCCGGCCTGCATCATGGTTGCAATCTGGCGTGCGAATATGGCGATATCGGCGGCTCGGGTTTCTTGGCGCCGCCGAACAGGGGCTTGGGCTTTTTCTTGACCTTGATCGGGTTGATACCCTGTTTGCGCAATTCGTTTTTGGCCAGGGTATCGCTGAGTGCAAAGATATCACCCTTTACCTTGGTGCCACCGCGATTGGTGCCTTCGTAAGTAAATTCGACTTTTTCTGCTGTTGCTGCTTTTGCTGCCATAATTTAATCCTTGGTAACCCGGTTTGCTTCTTCGAGACTGATCACGCCCTGCATGATTTTTTTCAAAGCCGAACGGCGCAGGTCGTCAATGCCTTCCTTGCGTGCCTGATCGGCAAGGTCGATCGAATTGGCGCCACTCATGATCAGGCGCGCCATTTCTTCGGAAATGGTCATCACCTGGTAAATACCGACACGTCCTTTGTAGCCGTCGGTACACTTGTCACAACCTACCGCTTTGTAAATCTTGAAACCATCCTGCGCCAGATCCTCTTGCTAAAGCCTTCCTCGAGCAAAACGTCTTGCGGTAAATCATCCACGGTTTTACATTCGCCGCACAGGCGTCGGCCGAGGCGCTGGGCGATGATCAGCGTGACCGAAGTGGCAATATTAAACGCCGGAACACCCATGTTCATCAAACGGGTCAGGGTTTGCGGGGCATCATTGGTGTGCAGGGTGGACAGCACCAGGTGACCGGTCTGCGCCGCCTTGATCGCGATGCTGGCGGTTTCCAGGTCACGAATCTCACCCACCATGATGACGTCCGGATCCTGTCGCAGAAAGGCCTTTAACGCCTCGGCGAAAGTGAGCCCGACCTTGTCGTTGACGTTGACCTGGTTGATCCCTTCGAGATTGATTTCTGCAGGATCTTCGGCGGTGGAAATATTGGTTTCCGGAATATTCAGGATATTGAGGCCGGTATACAGTGATACCGTCTTACCACTACCGGTCGGGCCGGTAACCAGGATCATGCCGTAGGGGTTGGCCAGTGCTTTCATGTACAGATCTTTCTGGTCGGCCTCGTAACCGAGCGCATCGATACCGAGCTTGGCGCTGGATGGATCGAGTATACGCAGTACGACTTTTTCGCCGAACAGCGTGGGGCAGGTATTGACACGAAAATCGATGGCGCGCTTTTTCGACAGTTTGAGCTTGATGCGGCCGTCCTGCGGTACGCGTCGCTCGGAAATGTCCATGCGCGACATGACCTTGACACGAGCGGTCAGCTTAGCCGCAATCGAGATGGGCGGTGAGGCCACCTCTGCCAGAATTCCGTCAACCCGGTAGCGCACGCGGTAGCGTTTTTCATAGGGTTCGAAGTGAATATCGGAAGCGCCCTTGTTGATCGCGTCGACCAGGATCTTGTTGACGTATTTGACGACCGGCGCATCCGAGGCATCGGCTGCTGTAGGACCAGCCTGTTCCTCTTCTTCGCCGCCGATATCGAGATCTTCGAGATCATCATCGAGCATATCGTCCATGCCCGTGTCCATGGCGCTGGCTGCTTTTACAATGAACTCGGCGAGTTGATCTTCCTGCACCAGCACCGCTTCGGTCGACAGACCGGTGGCGAACTTGAACTCATCCAGCGCCTGGGTGTTGGTCGGGCTTGAAATAGCGACGAACAGCCGGTTGCCACGCTTCATCAACGGTATGGCATTGAGCTTGGTAATGAGTTTTTCCGGCACCAGCGAAAAGGCGGCCATTTCGGTATCCATTACCGTCAGGTCGAACACCGGCAGGCCGAACTCCTGCGATGAGATCATCGCAATGACCTGTGACGGGACAATCTTGTGATTAACCAGGTAAGTGGTTAACTGGATATTTTCCTTGTTCGCTTTCTCAACAGCTTCGATTGCCGTCGCTTCATCCAGGTGTTCATCCATCACCAGCTTGCGCGCGATCCCGGTGAGATTCATGTTGGTTGCGGCCATAGACGCTCTTTATCGTTGACGGAAAATAACCCCAGCGCCCGAGTATATTACAGTTCGAGGGGTTTGTTGAGGTGCCTGCAACCAATTTTAGCCGCTATTTGGCGTATCACAAGTCTATTTCCCGAACAGGGTTAATTGACAGGAAATCAAACGCTTACCAAATACGCTTCAATCAGTTTGTAAACAGGTGGGGAATGCAGTGCTGGGGATATCGCCGGGCTAAATATAACGGCCCTGAGAAGAACCTGTTTGCTTATTTCCTTGTAAATTTAGTGGATTATGGAGTGCAGTTGATTCCGCGCCCACCCGTGACGTCTCGACAGCCGTTTTGTGTGTTGTCAAAGTCCCAACGCACCGCAGGGTTACCACCAGTAACACTCGGAGTCAGTACCAGTTGCATATTGGTAGAACCGTCATCTTCCACGGCTTCAGTTACTAGCGTGATTACGCCGGCAGCAGTGGTCGTAGATACGATGTAGGTGACCTGATTTGCAGCGATATCTGCGGCGATACCGTTGCTATTCGCATCACAGCTGGAAACTCCCCCCGTTTCCTGAATACACAGACCAACCTGGGTCTTGATGCCGCCGATGCTAGCCAGCGCGCCAGTCAGTTTAGTTCGCTGGGAGTAATCAACGTACTGGGGGATAGCGATGGAGGCGATAATGCCGATAATCGCGACAACGACCATGAGTTCAATCAGTGTGAAACCAGCTTGTAGCGTTTTCATTTGAACTACCTCAGTGTCAAAAATCTTCGAGTTCGATTCAGAAATCGACAAATGCAATTTCATGAATGTTAGCAGCAATGGCTATGCCAGCTGCACTGAATATTGATTAGCTTAGTAAAAACAGAGACTTAGGTATTTTATGCGTCTACAAATCCGGAATAAATGCACAGCTAATGAGGATATTAATGGGAAGAAAAACGGGCCCTAAGGGGGCCCGTTTGTTTACTTCCATGTAACTTGAAGCGGATTACGGAGTACAGTTGATTCCGCGTCCAGCTGTTACGTCACGACAACCGTTTTGCGTGTTGTCGAAGTCCCAGCGCAGTGCAGCACCGCCAGTCGCTACAGCAGGAGTCAGTACCAGCTGCATGTTAGTAGAACCGTCATCTTGCACGCCTTCGGTAACCAGTGTGATTACGCCAGCGGTAGTTGCCGTAGATACGACGTAGTTGATTTGGTTGGCAGCGACGTTTGCAGAGATTCCGTTAGTGCCCGCATCACAAGTGGCAACACCACCAGTTTCCTGTACACACAGACCAACCTGGGTCTTGATGCCAGCGATGCCAGCCAGGGCGCCAGTTACTTTAGTGCGCTGGGTGTAATCAGCGTATTGGGGGATAGCGATGGCGGCCAGGATGCCGATAATCGCGACAACGATCATGAGTTCGATCAGGGTAAAACCAGCTTGTTGCTTTTTCATTTGTATTTCCTCAGTGTCAAAAATCTTAAGTTCGATTCAGAAATCGACAAATGCCGTTTCATGAATGTATAGAAGCAAGGCTGATGCCAATCTCATCGATTATTTTATTCTCTATTTAAAAACAATGAGTTATCGGAATTTCTTGTGCGGGATTTTGAATTTGAAGCGGTATGGTTTGACAAAATTGTCAAGTTTTTACATGGAATGTCAGCTTTTGTGGCAATTACAGCCCTGAAATTACTGTTTCAGGTCGAGTTTCTCGATTCGATAGCGTAACTGACGCAAAGTCAGGCCCAGTGCCCTGGCCGTTGCCGACTGATTCCAGCGATTGCTTTGCAAGGCGTTGGCTATCTGTTCCTTCTCAAGGTCGCGGGTCATATCGCCAAGGCTGGCGTGGACATCCGCAGAAGGCTCGGTCACCGAGCCTGCCACCCGGGTTTCGGGCAATTGCAAATCACTTGCCTCAATCAAATTGTTGTCGCACAAAGCCATCGAACGTTCGAGAATATTCTCCAGTTCACGTACGTTGCCGGGAAACTGATAGGATTTCAGTGCCGCCAGTGCCGCATCCGATATTCCAAACTCACCGCCATACTGCTGGTTGTGTTTGCCGACCAGGTAACTGACCAGTTGCGGGATATCGTCTGCATGCTCAGCCAGGCGCGGTACCTTGACGCCGATGACATTGACTCGATAGTAAAGATCCTGGCGAAACTCGCCAGCCGCCACCATGGTATCCAGATCCTTGTGCGACGCACTGATAATCCGCACATCGATGGGTTGCTCCTGCTGAGCGCCTACCGCACGGATGGACTTTTCCTGGATAACGCGCAGCAACTTGACCTGCATGGACAGTGGTAAATCGGCAATTTCATCGAGAAACAGGGTGCCGCCATCGGCCGCCTTGAACATACCCTCGTTATCGCTGGTGGCACCGGTAAAACTGCCCTTCAGGTGGCCAAACAATTCACTCTCCATCAACTCCGACGGTATCGCGCCACAGTTGACGGCAACAAATTCCGCGTTGGCGCGCGATCCCTGCAGGTGAATCTGGCGCGCCACCAGCTCTTTACCGGTGCCCGATTCGCCGCGGATAAACACCGGGGCCTGGCTGCGCGCAAACTTGGCGATGATTTTTTTCAATTCCTGCAAAGGGGCTGAATCGCCGATTATCTGGTAACGATCACCGGAAGTACTTGCCGCCTGTTGCGGCGTGCGCGGTAGCGTCAAGGCCTTGTCGACCAGGTTGCGCAGGGTTTCCAGCGAAACCGGCTTGGAAACGAAATCGAAGGCGCCGCATTTCATCGCCTTGATGGCGAGGTCAATACTGCCGTGGGCGGTTATCACAGCGCTTGGGGTATCGGGACAGTGTTGCTGTATGTGTTCCACCAGCGCAATGCCGTCACCGTCGGGCAACTTCATATCGGTCAGGCACAGGTCGAAGGATTCGTCGTGCAACAGGCGCGTGGCGCTGCTGTAATCTTCGGCGCTACGCGTTTCCAGGCCCATGCGCAGCAGCGTTATCTCCAGCAATTCCCGGATATCCGGCTCATCGTCGACAATCAGTACGCGTTGCTTGCTCATGGTTTATTGTGGTTTTCCGTATCGATAGCCGCCGATGCCACCCGAAGCACGAAGCTGGTGCCATTATACTCGTTAGTTCGCGCTACAACAGACGCGTTATTAAGCTCGCAGAGCTGGGCGACGATATACAAGCCCGAGCCCCGAGCCCTGGTGGCTGGTGGTGTAAAAAGGCTCAAATATATGGTCGAGAATATCTCGACTGACGCCGGGTCCCTGGTCCGCTATCTCGATAAAAATCACCTCATTGCTGTCCGTGAAAACGCGAATCGTGATGGGTTTGCCGGAATCTCCATGCACGCAGGCATTGGTACACAGATTGGTGAGGATCTGGTTGAGATGTCCGGCGTCGAAGAAGATGGCTGTACGGGTTGCTTCGATCTCAATGTTGAAGGATTCGGGCGTAGCGAGGCCGGACAGGCAAAATTCATCGACGAATGCCGGCAGCCAGCTGTCGAGTCCGATTTGCTCCCGAGTGGTGGTATTGCCGCGCGAGATGTTGAGGATGTCTTCGATGATGTGATTGATGCGCAAGGTGTGCTGATTGATGATGTCAATCATGCGCTGATCGGCCTCGTCACAGCGTTCCCCCTCGTTCAGCAATTCCGCCGCATAGGAGATCGCACCGAGCGGGTTGCGGATTTCGTGCGCAATATTCGCCGTCAAATGTCCCAGTGAAGCCAGCTTGGCCTGTTGCATGCTGTCGCGGATCGACGATACGTCGTTCAAAAAGATCATCGTGTTGGGTTGGCCCTCACTGTGTAGTTGGCGAAAAGTAATCTGCAGGTTGTCGATTTCGCTGGTGTGGGGGAGGACTGTTATCTGCTCCGTGTCGCTGCTACGCCATTCATCCAGCGAAGCCAGTAGCCGGGCACAATCCCGCTGCAGCGACACGCTTCCGGTGCGCGGCAAGTGCAGCAATCCACGAGCAGCCCGGTTAATGTGTCGCACATGATCGTTACGGCCCAGCACGATAACGCCAGCTTCCATGTTTTCGATAATTTCCTGGTTCAGCGCGGATAACAGTGCAACATCGCGCTCGCGTTGCTGGATTAGCTGCTCGCTGCTGCGCGCGCGCATCACCAGCTTGTGGGTGACAATGGCGGTTGCGATCAGGCTGGCACCGAGTATGCCCACCTGGGTGGAACTGCCGGTATAGGAAGCAATATTGTTGACCGAATAAATGTGCTCGGCGAGCAGGCCGATCGAAGCCAGCGCCGCAAACAGTATGGCCAGCGACTGTTCGGTCAGCAGCCCGGTAACCGCAATGGAAATGATCAGCAGCATGCCGAGGCCGCTGGAAATTCCGCCGCAGGCATGCATCAACAAAATAATAATGATGGTATCGCCATAGATTTGCAGCAACACCTGGCTCTGAAAGCCACGTCTTTCGATAGTGGACGCCACCATCCATACCAGCGCCAGTACCAGGAAAGCAAAGCTGGTCCAGGAGTAGAGCGGCAGATTGACGATACTGACCAGCGGTGAAGGGCTGACGAAGCTTTGCGCGAAGAAGATAGCGGCCAGCCCAAGCCGGTATACGTTTAGCAGGCGTACCGAGGTCCAGTTGGTTTTACGCGGGCGGTAACCCGCGGGCAGCGGACTATTGGCGGTCGAGGTCTGCATGTTCCTGGGAGCAATAAGGTTCATCGTTCACCACGACAATGGCCGATTCGGGAACGTGTACACCGCAGTATTTGCATTGGCGCATGTTTTCCGCAGGCGACGGTTCGATTTGCTCGGGATCCGGATCGCTGCTGAACAGGCGTTTTAACAGCCATAGCAAGATGGCGACGATGACCAACAATATTATCAGGCGCGCTATAAACATATGGAGAGGCCAGGGGTTGCTGCAGGGATATCGATATCAAGTCTATGATTATTCGACGAATAAACAAACTGCAATCGGTAGATTGGTGACCTATTGTATCTCTTTTCCAGTGATTCCAGGTTATTAAGACTAGCAGAGTTGCGCCGATTTACTGTCGCAATCGGCAACTGCCGGGTTGACCACGGATTCGGTCGATCCAACCTGGTTTTGCGCAGGTGAAAAAAAGCAAATGGTGGCTTGCTGTCCGTAATAAACGTCCCTATACTGCCCGCCTTTTATTGTTTACGGTCATCATTGGAGCCCGAATCAATGGCAATAGAACTACCCGAAGGCTACACACCCAGCCCGAAAGAAGATTACATGTCTCCGATGCATCTGGAGTATTTTCGTCAGAAACTGCTGGCCTGGCGCACGGAGTTGTTGCAGGAATCGGAAAACACGATTTCGCATCTGAAGGAAGAGAACTGGCAGGAGCCCGACATCAATGATCGCGCCACGCTGGAAACCGATGCGGCGCTGGAATTGCGTACCCGCGACCGCTATCGCAAGCTGGTCAACAAGATCGATTCGGCGCTGTCCCGCGTCTCCGATGGCAGCTATGGGTATTGTGACGATACCGGCGAAGAGATCGGCCTGTCTCGTCTTGAAGCCCGGCCCATTGCAACCCTGACTGTGGAAGCCCAGGAAAAACACGAACGCCTGGAAAAGCAGCGTCGCGACGACTAGTCTGGATACTGCTGCAATACCAGGCTTGCCTGATTATTGCAGCAGTTGATCTTGATGACTGCATAAAAAAGACCTGCTTCTCAGGTCTTTTTTGTTTCATCTTGCAGGTGCGGAACCCTGGCGGTTGGCACCACCCTGGCCGCGCCTTCGCAGTGCAGGTGCTGATCGTCGAAGAAAATATGCGGCGAAAACGATTCAAGAATTTTATGCTTGGGGATACCGCCGAGGAAAAAGGTTTCATCGATGCGCACATTCCAGGTGCGTAAGGTGCGAATTACTCGTTCGTGCGCGGGACTGTTGCGTGCGGTGACCAGCGCGGTACGTATCGGCGCACTGCCCGGGCGAGCGCCGCTCTTCAGATCAAATTGCATAAAGGACAAGGTCTTCAACAACTTGGCAAACGGCCCCTCGGGCAGGGGTTGCTGCGCATTGCGCTTTTCATGATCGATGAAGGCCTCGAGGCCCTGCTGTTGATAGATCATTTCCGATTCCTTGGAAAACAGCACGGCGTCGCCATCGAAGGCAATGCGGATTTGTTTTAACGGGTCGCTGCGATCGCGAGTGGGGCCATCGTAGATTAGCCCCGCGGCAACTTGCGATTGTACTGCCGCCTGCACATCTTCCTCAGTCGCCGACAGAAACAGGTCGACTTCAAAGGCATTCAGGTACTTGGCGACCGGTTCGCCACCGGTAAAGGCTGCGCGGGTTACGTCGAGCTTGTGGGCGTCGATGGAATTGGAGATGCGCAGGCTGGTGTCGGCCGAATTGCGTGAAATGATCACCACCTCGGTGCGTCGTACCCCGGGATCGATCTCGTTGATGTTGAGCATCGCTTCGATTAGCGCAAAACCGGTGCCAGGCTTCAAAATGTCGTTTTCATGGTCGAGCTGATACTGGCAATAAGCTTCAAGGCCTTCTTTCTCGTAGATTTCGTTTTCATAACTGAGATCGAAAAGCGCCCGCGACGAAACGCCGATGACCAGGTAGTTGGTTAAGTCGTAAGGCATTAGAGTGGCTTCAACAGAATCTTGGAACCACGTGCGGGGTTGTGGTTGGCGCGCCTGGCCGACGGCAGTTCGAAATCGCCATCCTCGGTAAATCCATGCTCGATGAACCAGTGCGCCGTGCGCGTGGTCAGCGTATACAGCCGCGTAATACCGAGTTTCCGCGCCCGCTCCTCGGCCAGTTGCAGTAGTTGGTTGGCGAGCCCCGCGCGCTGGTAATCCGGGTGCACCGCGAGGCATGCGATTTCCGCAACAGCATTGTCTTCGCTCGGGATGCAGGCGATACAGGCGATGATCATGCCGTCTTTCTCGATCACCTGGAAAAAACGAATTTGCAGTTCCATCTGCTCGCGTGAGCGCGCAACCAGGATGCCACTTTGCTCCAGGGGTTCGACCAGGCTGACAATTCCACCGATATCATCGATGTTGGCCTGTCGGTTACCCTCGTAGAACAGGTTGGTGACCATGGTTCCGTAACCGTCTCGAGTAAACAGTTCAAGCAGCAGGCCCCCGTCTACCTGTTGATCGATGAAGTGCACGCGTTTGACCCCGGCGCGAATCGCCTGGATCGCCTGGCGTAGCAGGTTTTGCAGATCTTCCGCGGTGTCTTCCTGCTGCAACAGTTGATCGCAGTCCGTGGTCGACAGGGTCGAGGCCTGTTGCTGATGGCCGCCTGCGTCGAGGTGCAGGTAGATCAACTTGTCGGCGCCGAGTGCACTGGCCACTTCGGCGGCCAGTTCTTCGGTTGGCAAGTTAAACACTTCGCCGGTGCGCGAGTAGCCGAGATTGGACAACAGCACGATGTGATTTAGGGCCAGCAGATCGTTGATCGCCTGGTGACGAATATAACGTACCTTGCCCGAGTGCTGCATGTCGACGCCATCGATGACACCGAGCGGCATGCCGGTGACGAAGTTGCCACTGGCCAGCGTGATCTCGGATCCCGACATCGGCGTATTCGGCAAACCCATCGAAAGCTGCGCTTCAAAATGTGTGCGCACGGCATTAATCGCCTGCACCACGTAAGGCAGCGACTCGCTATCGGTGATGCGGATATTGTGATGAAAGTCGGAATGCAGGTTATTGCTCGCGAGGTGGCTGTCGATGTTAACCCGGCTGCCGTGCAGAATGACCAGCTTGATACCCAGATGCTTGAGCAAGGCGATATCGTGTACCAGGCCGGTAAACCGCTCGGAGAATATCACCTCATCCGAAACCATGATGACAAAGGTTTTCTTGCGATGCGCCTTTATGTAGGGCGCAGCACCTCGAAACCAGTCGACGTAATCCTGCGTATTGCTCATTTCCACCTGAATCCGCTAAACTCGAGCGCACTATATAATATTCGTATTAGCCCGGCGACTACATATATAGGCCACAGGCTAATGAGTTCGCAATGACTTAAAAGGGAATTGACGATCGATACCGAAGCCCCGCCAGTCAGCAGTCATCACCTGCAGCAGCAGGAACTGGTTACTTTTCTCTACGATCGATTTCGTCTCGGCCGTCACATCACACTGTTTGTATCCGCGCTGGCCGCGGCGATGGCCTATGTCGAACTGTCGATACAGGGACGCGAGCACTGGGTGATTGGCTGGTTCGTGCTGCTTAGCCTGGTCATGTTTTTGCGTGCGCGCCAACTGCGCCGCTTCCTCGCCATACGCGATCGTGTCTATTTTCCCTACCTCTATTGGCACGATCAATTTTTGCTCGGGGTCATCGCCACGGGGTTGATGCTGGGTTGCGGTGCGGCGCTGCTGATGTCGTATATCAGCATCAATATACAGATCATCCTGCATTCGCTGGTGCTGACGATGAGTGCCGGCGCAATTGCCTATCTATCTACTTCGCTGCGCGCCTACATCGCCTACATGCTCACCATCATGATGCCGGTGACCGTCTGGCTGTTTCTGCAGGACCGCTCGGCCACCTACGTGCTGGGAATGCTTTACCTGTTTTTCATGACTGCCGGGTTCGTCAGCGTCAAGCGCATGCACCAGCTGGTCAATGATGCGCTCTATTATCGCTACGACAACGAGACCCTGATCGACGATCTGCAGCGCCTGTTGCAATCGGTATCCCAGAGCAACAAGGCGCTGGAGAAGATCTCCATCAGCGACGAGTTGACCGGTGTCTCCAACTATCGGGCGTTTCGGGTGCAGCTGGAAGATACCTGGAGGCAATACCGCGGTAACAAGTTGCCTGTCTCGCTGATCAAACTGAATGTCGATTATTTTCATGAATTCAACGCCCATTATGGCCAGGAGGCGGGTGATCGTCGCCTGCAACAGATCGCGCGTATTCTCGACGAGCAGCTGGCGCACAAGAGCCAGATGGTGGCGCGCTTGCACGGTGCCGAATTCGCGTTGCTGTTGCCGGGGGTCCCCTGTCGCGACGCGCGCCAGGTGGCGAACAGGATACGTGAAGCGCTTGCCGAGCTAGCCATCGAACACGTAAAGTCTGACTCCTCGCGCTACCTGACCCTGAGCATTGGTATCGGCAGTCAGCCAGTGAGGCCGGGGAGTTACTCGCGTGAACTGTTGACGCGTGTCGATGCCGCGCTCAAGTTGGCCAAGGAGCGCGGCCGCGATCGCATCGAAGCACTCGAAGCCTGAAATACGACCTACTTAGGCGCCGGGTTATTAAGCCTGGCCCGCCATCAGAAATTCCAGCAGGGCTTTTTGTGCATGCAGGCGATTTTCCGCTTCCTGCCAGACCACCGATTGTGCGCTATCGAGCACCTCGGCGCTGACTTCTTCATCGCGATGGGCCGGCAGACAATGCATGAACAGCGCATCGCCTTTCGCCTGTTGCATGACCTGTCGGTCAACCTGGTAGGCGGCGAAGGTTTGCAGGCGTTGTTCCTGTTCCTGTTCCTGTCCCATGCTGGCCCAGACATCGGTGACAACCAGGTCTGCGTTGCGCGCTGCGTCATGCGCCGAGTCGTGCAGGCTGATAGCTGCACCGCCACTTTGTAGCAACTCGGCATCGGGTGCGTGCCCGGCAGGGCAGGCGATACGCAGATCGAAGCCGAAGCGTATCGCGGCATTGATAAAGGAGTGGCACATGTTATTGCCGTCACCGATCCAGGCCACCGTGGCGCCTTTGATATCGCCACGCAGTTCGAACCAGGTCATCATATCGGCGAGTAATTGACAGGGGTGTAACAGGTCGCTCAGTCCGTTGATCACCGGCACACTCGAATGCTGTGCGAGGGTCTCGATGCGATCGTGGCCGAAGGTGCGAATCAGGATGCCATTTACCATGCTGGAAATGACGCGTGCACTGTCCTCGATCGGCTCGCCGCGCCCCAGGTGGCTGTCGCGCGGTGACATGAACAAGGCATGGCCACCGAGCTGGTACATGCCCGCTTCGAAGGATACCCGGGTTCGCGTTGACGATTTCTCGAAAATCATCGCCAGAAGTTGTCCGGCCAGCGGGGTGTGCGAAATGCCTTGCTTGAGCTTGCGCTTGACGTCGATGGCGTGGGCGATCAACTCGCGATGCTCGTCGCTGCTGAGGTCCAGCATGCTGATGAAATGGCGCTTGGACATGAGTTACCCCGTAAATTGATGAATACAGCGGATGAGGATGTCGGCAATGTCGTGGGTTTCGGACTCGCTAATATTCAACGGTGGCAGCAGGCGAATTACCGATGTCGCGGTGACATTGATCAACAGACCCTGCGCAAGCGCCAGGGCTACCAGCTCCTGGCAGGGCTGATTCAGTTCTACCGCGAGCAGTAATCCCAGGTGGCGCACTTCGACCAGCCCGGGGTGATCTTTCAGACCCTCGCGCAATTCCTTAGCCAGTTGCGCCCCACGCAGCGCGGCATTGTCGGCGATCGCGGATTCCAGCATGCTGGCGAGCACCGTGTAGCCGGCACGACAGGCCAGCGGGTTTCCACCGAAAGTGGACCCGTGATTTCCTGGCTGGATCACATCGGCGGCGTTACCGCGAGTCAAACAGGCACCGATCGGTACGCCGTTGCCCAGCGCCTTGGCCAGCGTCATAACATCCGCAATCACGTTTTCGTGTTGGCAGGCAAACATCTTCCCGCTACGTCCCATGCCCGTTTGAATCTCGTCGAGCATTAGCAGCCAGCCATTGTCGTCGCAGATGCGCCGCAGCGCCTGCAAATATCCAGCTTGTGGAATTACGATGCCGGCTTCGCCCTGCACCGGTTCCACCAGCACGGCGACGACGTCGCGATTATTGTCGGCGATGGCCTCGATCGACGGGATGTCGTTGTAGGGTGCGCGCACAAACCCGGATACCAGTGGCTCAAAGCCCGCCTGAACCTTGCGGCTACCGGTGGCACTCAAGGTCGCCATGGTGCGCCCGTGAAAAGCCTGCTGCATGACGACAATCTGTGGGTTGCGGATGCCCCGGTTATGGCCGTGCAAGCGCGCCAGCTTGATGGCGGCTTCGTTGGCCTCGGCACCCGAATTAGCAAAAAATACCCGATCCATCCCCGCGGTTTCACACAGCAAATCTGCCAGCTTTTGCTGCCAGCCGATGGAATACAAATTGGAAGTGTGCAACAAGGCAGCCGCCTGCTCTTGAATGGCAGTAGTGAGCGCCGGGAAGTTGTGCCCGAGACTCGTCACCGAGATGCCGCAGAGAGCATCCAGGTAGCGTTTGCCTTCGCTGTCCCACAGGTAACAACCCTCACCGTGGGTAAATTCTACGGGCAGCGACTGGTAGGCTTTAACAATATGATCAGACATAGGCTGGCAGCGTGAAAAAAACGCTCAAACATACGCCAATTTTCAGCGATTACAAGTCGCAGCACAAAAAAAGCCCCGCGATAGCGGGGCTTTTGATACCACCGGGTAACCGATGATTAAAACAGCATACCGTGACCTTGCGCCGTCATGGCAAACAACATGGGAACCGACAGCAGGGTGTTGGCACGTGACGCCATCAGTGCCACGACCTTGGCTTGGCGATAACGGCAGGATCATGCGTCTTACCGTCGAGGCCGAGAATTTTCTTCTGGTTTGGCCAGATCAAAACCCAGACGTTGAACAGCATGATGGTGCCGAGCCATGCGCCTGAGCCAATCACCTGGTAGCCGTCGGCAAAGGTGAACGCGGCAACCACGCCGGAGCCTTCGCCAGCCGTGCATGGCTTCGAGCGCCATGGCACCGGTGAGCCAGGTGGCGACCGCCGCCCAGCGAAACCAGAGCAATGCGTTCGGTGCAAGATACTTGTTGATAGCCGCAGGTCCCGGACCACCACTCATCGGCTTCGGCCAGCGCTTTGCCGACGCCGGGGACCTGAATGAAGTTGAAATAGTACAACAACCCGATCCAGGTGATACCGGCCAGAACGTGCATCCACACCCAGAATTGCCACGGGTTAAAAGTGCCGGTTGTGCCCAGTACTAACATCAGCACGATGGCCACCACAAAACCGGAGATAATCGTACCCGGTATCGATTTTAAAGGATTCATTGATGACTCCGAATTATAAACGTTTAGAATACGAGTTCGGAAGTAGCCCGCCTTACCCGTCATACGCGGCGCAGTATAAGGACTTTCGGTATGGGGTGCAACGCATCCATGGCGAGGTTTTAACAGTTAGATGTAGCAGATTTTGTGAGGATATATGTGCGGTTTATTTGGTGCTTTGAGTTTCGATTCGACTGCGATCAATGCGCAGCATGCCAGCCGTATGTCGGCCAGCGTGGCGCGCCGCGGGCCCGATAGCAGGGCGAGTTCTTTGACGGGCCTGTGATGCTCGGACATCGTCGCCTGGCCATCATCGATCTGTCGCCGGCCGGGCATCAACCCATGCACGACGTGAGCAAGCGCTACACCATCGTGTTCAATGGTACGATTTACAACTACCCCGAATTGCGCGAAATCCTGATCGGCAAGGGATACGCGTTTCATTCGCACAGTGACACCGAAGTTATTATCAATGCCTATGCCTGCTGGGGCGACAGCCTGCGTCGAGCGTCTGCACGGCATGTTTGCGTTTGCGATCTGGGATCGCGACCAGCAAAACCTGTTTCTCGCGCGCGATCGCTTAGGCATCAAGCCGCTTTATTATGCCCATACCAGCAGGGATTTTACTTCGCTTCCAATCCCGCAGGCCCTGCTTGCCACCGGCCTGTTTGCGCGCGATATCGATCCGGTCGGACTGCATCATCAGCTCAGCCTGCACGCGGTCATTCCCGCTCCGCGAACGCTGATCCGCTCGATCCGCAAATGTCGTCCGGCGCACTTCATGAACGTCACCCTGACGGGAAAATCAGCGAGACGCGCTACTGGACGCTGGTCGCGAAAAGGCCGCAGCCGCAATGACGGCCGCAAGTGGAACGACGCGATTCACGATTCCCTGATGCAGGCCGTGAAGAAGCGCCTCACCATCGCCGACGTGCCGGTGGGCGTACTGCTGTCGGGCGGACTCGATTCGAGCCTGCTGGTCGCATTACTCGCCGAGGCCGGTCAGCGCGATATCCGTACCTTCAGTATCGGCTTCGAAGATCAGCCAGAGGAACGCGGCAACGAGTTCGAGTTTTCCGATCCGGTCGCGCAACGCTATTCCAGCGACCATCAGAAATTTCTGATCCCGAACGCGGAGGTGCTGACGCGCCTGCCGGAGGCGGTCGCGGCCATGGCGGAACCGATGTTCGGCCAGGATGCGGTTGCCTTTTACCTGCTTTCCGAGCAGGTATCGAAATCGGTCAAGGTAGTGCAGAGCGGGCAGGGTGCGGACGAGGTGTTTGCAGGTTATTTCTGGTACGGACAAATGGCGCAGGCCGAGGCGAAGCCGCCGCTGCAGCGTTTTTCCAGTCGTTACGTCGATCGCGACCACGCGGAATTTCTCGCAAACCGTGGACGCACGCTACCACGGTGAGGACCATACCGCCGCGTTGATAGAAGATGCGCTCAACAGCGGCGAGGCCGACAGCTTCATGGATGCCGTGTTGCGTTTCGACGTCACCACCCTGATCGTCGACGATCCGGTCAAGCGCGTCGACAACATGACGATGGCCTGGGGCCTGGAAGCGCGGGTACCGTTCCTCGATCACCAACTGGTCGAGCTGGCGGCGTCCTGCCCGGTTGATTTAAAATTGAAGCACCAGGGCAAAGGCCTGCTCAAGGAAATTGCTCGTGGTCGCATTCCCGACGCGGTTATCGACCGACCCAAGGGTTATTTTCCGATGCCGGCGCTGAAGTTTGTACGCGGTGATTTTTACCAGTTCATGGAGGACACCCTTAACAGCCAGCGCAGCCGCGAACGCGGCCTGTTCAATCGGCTTACCTCGAGCAGCTCCTGACCGAACCGGAACAGCCACTTCACGCGCCTCAACGGCAGCAAGCTGTGGCACAGCGCCTTGCTCGAGTACTGGCTGCAACAGCACCTCGACGAATGAGCCTAATGGCTGCAATTGCCGGGCAACAAAGAATGCAGATTCGGGCTTTCAATATGGAAAAAAATGGATATGATAATACCTTAGTATTTTACTTGGTTATTTTTTGAGGTATGAATGGACGTCCTGGAACGTATTAAACAGCAAGTCGAAACCTATCCCGTCATCGTCTACATGAAGGGAACGCCACAATTGCCGCAGTGTGGATTTTCGAGTCGCACCGCCGAAGCCCTGAAATCGCTGGGCATCGAATTTGCCTATGTCAACGTGCTGGCTGATCCGGAGATTTTCCAGAACCTGCCGCGCTTTGCCGACTGGCCAACCTTTCCCCAGGTCTATGTCGATGGCGAATTGATCGGCGGCTGCGACATCACCCTGGAGATGCACGCGTCGGGCGATCTGGAAAAAATGGCCAGAGCGGCCGTGGAAAAGAGCGCCGAGCAAAAAGTCGCCAGCTAAACCGCGCAACGCAATTGCACTAAGACCCCGCTATCCGGCGGGGTATAGTGACAGGGCAAAGACTTCCCATCTTCTGACCACGGCTACCTGAAGCACCCAAAGCTACACCGCAGCCGCTGCCCCCAGGGTGGCGGTTGTTTTTTCGGGTTGATGTAATCAATCAGAGTGTCCGTGACGCGAGGGCATATGGATAATTACGGCCAAAGCCGGAAACGAATAAAACCTGGGCAGGGGTGGCATCCGCACCACAGCAGTCCTTCCACCTGGAACAGGAAACAGGCCGATTACGGCACTTAACTGACACTTACAAGGATTTAACGATCGACTACGTTGCCTGGTATCTAATAGATTAAATGGACTAGTTCGACTGGCTACCAAACTCAGCGGCTAGCGAATCGACGACACCTTTGATGATGTTGATAAACTGATCAATCCCCGCCTGATCATTATTCTGACGGCAAGCATTTAGTCCAGAAAGAGCAATGTTATAGGCAGCATGGTAATTGCCCTCCTGCACAAATCTCTGAATTTCTTTAGCCTCAAATTCGATATCCAAATTTAAACCTCGAACGTTGCCCACCCACAAACATTTGGTGTACCCGGCATACTATACCTATATAGCAATGCAGTCCGTGAATTGCCGGGCTGAACATTTAGGCCCGTTGGCGGACGCTCAAATGAACCTCTCCAGGGGCAGAGAAGGGCACAAGCCCGAAGTTTCCAAATCGATTCTCAGGGTCGGCTTATCCGTTAACTGCCGTTCAATTGATCAACGAAAACTTCTTTATTCGATCCAGTGCCGCCTTCCAGTCTGTCGGCTAATCTAGCTCAAATGAAGGAAAGGAACACACACTGCTACTACTTACCAATTCATCCCATTAGATGGAATAGTAAATCGGATAAAGTGCGGATAAAGCGTGTGTCCCATCATGTGGTGCGGTTACTGATTTATCACGCTACCGCTGCCGCTGTTTTCCGATTCGATTTTGCTTGCTCAAGGCTTTAGCGTCCTGCAAGGCCTGATAGTGGACATGATTAATGATTTTTCTAAATTATTTTCAAGTGATCGAAGGTATTATGATATACCTACATGCTTAACAAGAGATTTGTTTCGGGTGCATAATCGGCCATGCTAAAAAAAATACTACTGCCTTCGATTATTCTGGTTTTGGCCTGGGGCTTCTGGGTCAGTCCTGACTTTAAGGTAATCTCCGCCGGCGTCGCTATTTTTCTGTTCGGCATGCTTTCGCTGGAAGAAGGTTTCCGCGCCTTTACTGGCGGTGCACTGGAGAGCCTGCTGCGGCGCACCACCTCCAGCACATGGAAAAGCGTTGTGTTCGGCATCGTTTCCACCACTGTGATGCAATCGAGTTCGCTGGTTTCGGTGATCACGATCACATTCCTCAGCGCGGGGCTGATTACGCTAGGCGCGGGCATCGGCATCATCTTCGGCGCCAACCTCGGCACCACCACCGGCGCCTGGCTGATCGCCGGTTTCGGTCTCAAGGTCGACATCGCCGCATATGCGATGCCGATGCTGGCAATCGGTGTCATCCTGATGTTCCAGTCTTCGAAAGCACTGAAGGGGCTTGGTTATATTCTTGCTGGCCTGGGTTTCCTGTTCCTCGGCATCCACTACATGAAAGAAGGCTTCGAATCCTTCAAGTCAACCATCGATCTGTCGCAATACGCTGTGGCTGGCTACCCGGGGCTATTCCTGTTCACCGTGATTGGTATCTTCGCCACCGTGGTGATGCAATCCAGCCACGCCACGCTGGTGCTGATCATCACCGCGCTCGCAGCGGGCCAGATTACCTACGAGAATGCTCTTGCGTTAGCGATCGGCGCCAATGTTGGCACCACTATCACCGCGATACTCGGCTCGATGAGTGCCAACGAAGCAGGCAAACGACTGGCGGTGGCACACCTGCTGTTCAACGTAGTCACCGGGCTGCTTGCGATAATACTGGTTTATCAAATCATCGAGCTGATCGACTGGATTGCTGCCGATATCGGCATCGCGGCTGATGACTATACCCTTAAGCTGGCGGTATTCCATTCGATCTTCAACCTGCTTGGGATAGCCGTGATGCTGCCTTTCATCGGCGTTATGGTGACCACGCTGGAAAAAATCATCCCCGAAAAGAAACAAGAAATCGATCAACCGAAATACCTTACCGCGTCATCCGCTGAGTTCCCGGACACCGCCATCGAGGTGCTGCGCAAGGAATCGACACGCGTATACGATGTCGCACTGCGCATTATTGTTGATGCTCTCGGCTTCAGAAAGGCTGACGTGCTATCGGAAGTAGATCTGAAGCAGGTCGCCGCCGCACAGAAGAAGGTGCACAAGCTCGACATCGACGCTGTCTACGAACGCCACATCAAGGGCATCTACAGCGCGATCATCGCCTTCATCAGCACAACCAGCTTCTCGAGGCATGAGGAGCAGTCGGCGAGCATTCACTGGTTGCGCGAAGCCAACAAAAATATTGTCGAAGCGGTAAAAGACATCAAGCACCTGCAAAAAAACCTGATACGCTATCTCGATCCGGATAACGAGAACATGCGTGAGGTCTACAATATGATCCGTGCCCAGATCGCTTACGTCATCCGCGAACTGGAAGTCATGCGCGAGATCGGTGATGGCGTGATCGACCAGGTCTCGCTCGACGCGCTCAAGCTGGTCGTTGACGAAGACCAGGAGAAATTGAACGACACTATGTCCTCACTGATCGGCGCGCACTCGATTACACCGACGATGGCATCATCGCTGTTGAACGACAGCGGCTACGCTTTTGATATTTCAATGAACCTGATAACGGCTGCACAGACGCTGTTTGTGTCCAGAGAGCGAGACCTGTCCCATGCGATGCATGATGTGCTCCAGGAACGTCCTGAACATGATCTGGACAATGTCAGCACACGATCAACTGAAACAAAGATCAAAAGACAAATAGTGGAGAAGTCCGATGGGACTGAAGAAACTGCTTAACAAACTTGGCGATCTGCTCGATCCGGCTGTCGTATTGCGCAAAAAACAACGCAAAAAACTCAAGGAGATACTCAAGAAAATGAAAGCCAGGGAGAGGGAGCTGTTGCGGAAACTGGGAGAGACTGATGACGAACGCAAGCGTGATCGGTTACAGAAGGAACTTGGGATTGTGTACAGCCAGCGTATAAAAGGCGTCAGCGCACTGCTTGAAAACCGGAGCAAGGGATAAACCAGGTAAGCAAACACCGCGACCCCCAATTTCCTGGTTGTTTTATCAGTTATCAGCATTAACGCCGTGCTACAAACCTTCGAAATATTGATTGGCTCAGTGGACAGGTAGTTTATCCGCTATTTCTGGTATGGATTTGCCGTGGTCATGGGTGAGAACGATCCTACAGGGATATACACTGAATCCCCCGGATTTGTCGGAGGCTCCAATGCACAAAATAGTCGCCCAAATATATGTTCAATACCCCGGAAACTCGAAATTCTGCACAAAATAGCAGGGGTTAGGCCATTGATGCTTTTTCCTGGTGCCTATCGTGCTGACTATTCAGTCGCTATCAATAATAAAGCGTGGGCCGTTTCGGCTCGTGAGAAACTGCAACCACAGTGGCTCAATATCAGGCTCGATGCCGATGCTGCCGCTAATCGATAGCCCCGGGCTCATTGTAAACAGGCATTAATTCTTCCTATACTCCTGCAGATTGTCCGCTTGATCTGCCTGTGCGTGAATTCAAACCGGGGCAATGTGCGCAAACAAGATTGGTAAAAGCCAGCATGACGATTGTGCCTCTGCGCGATCGATCAGGTATCGAAGTTATTATCCGGCGCAGTTTTGTCGACTACCTGCTGCGGCTTTGGAATGAGGCAATTGCTTTTGAGTAGAGGGTTAAAAAATGTCTGCAGGTAATCGATATAACCTGAGCAATATCAATACCATGGAATTGGTCTACGGCACCGGATACCTGTCGATGGGTGGTGACGAGGAAGTCGCCAACATTATTTCCATGGTTGAAGTTAAGGGCAAGGATATACTCGATGTTGGTTGTGGCCTTGGTGGAGCTGCGATTGCATTAGTTGGCAATCACGGGGCTAAATCGGTGCAGGGGATCGATATCGATGTCGGCGTGTTGCTACGGGCAACTGAGCTGGTCAACCAGGCCGGAATGCAGGACAGGATAACGCTGAATCAATTCGATCCCGGACCTTTACCTTTGGCTGATAATTCCTGTGATCTGGTGTTTTTAACCGCGGTGAGCTGCCATGTAGAGGATCTGGAACCTTTTTTCACCGAAATCCTGAGGGTGATACGTCCCGGCGGTAGCCTGGTTGGCGGCGAATGGTTTAAGGAAGCCGATAATGATGTATACCGCGAATGGGACGAATTGCTTCGAACACGGGGCCTAAATTTCTATTTCGTTACCCGGTCAGAGTTTAAGCGGGCCTTGACTCACAGTGGATTCGAGAAAGTATCAATCGCGAATAGAAATATTCCGATGTTGAAACTGTCACAATCCTATCTACAGAAATCAGAAACAGAACTGAAGCCGGTCTTGCTGGATACGATGGGTGAGGAAGGTTACGAGTCTCTTGTTCAATGGACCAGGGTCAGGGCAAAAGGACTGGCCGGGGGCGGTTCTGGTTATGGTCATTTCGTAGCCTGCAAGCCTGCGGGCCAGACGCTTTGAAACCTGCCTGATCAAATCTCGGAAAATCGCTGACTATGTTGCTCCAGTGCTGGAAATTTACCGGCTCGCAATAGTCAGACTAAATCGGGCGGCAGGCCTGTTTTGCATGGGCGATGATGTCGGCCAGTCCTGGCGCCGGATCAAGTTCGTGGCTGTGCCAGATGCCGATGGAAGTCTGCAACTTCTGCCCGCGATCGGTGGTGGGTTGCGACTGCCGCTGAACGTTGTCGATCAGGCGCTCGAACATTTCCAGATTAAACGCCTGTGGATCCTGGTAATGCACCAGCACGGCGAAGGTGTTCTTGTTGTATCGCGAGACCAGGTCCATCGGGCGCAACGACAGTTGTATTGAATTGGCAATGGTTTTCAGCGTACCCACGCGCAGCTCATCGGCGCCCGTGTTGATTTCAATCAGCGCAACGCAAAGTCCGCCGCCGCGCGCATTACAATGCTCGATAACGGACTCGATCTGTTGCTCGAATTGCGATCGATTGGGCAGGTGGGTTTCCGGGTCCTGCAGGCTGTTTTGCCTGGCCGTCAATAACTGTTTGCTCAAACGGCGTATGCGCTCGCGCATTTCGTTTTGCTGGTTCGCGTAACGGCCTGCGCCAAAGACACGTGCGGCCAGCTCAAACTGGTTTGCCGATTTGGAGATGAAGTCGTCGACGCCGCGATCGAATGCCACCACGATACTGGAGGCGGTATCTTCGGCGGTCAGTAACACGATGCCGGTATAGCGATCATTGTTTTCATCCCAGCGACGAATCAGATCGGTCATTTCCAGGCCGTTCATGCCGGGCATCCAGAAGTCTGCCAGCACCACCTGCGCACGCCTTTCGTTGAGTAGATAGAGCGCTTCGTCAGCGGAGGCTGCGGTACGAACATCGGTATAACCTGATTTGCTCAGTCCGGACTTGACTACTTCTCGGCTGAACTGCAGGTCATCGACGACAATGATAGAAAAATCTTCTTTGCGCAAAGCGATTGGAGGCCGAGTTGAATGCCAGCAAGTATAGTTGAAATCCGGGATCAGGTCTGGACTATTAAAACGGCCAGAGGGCCGACTCGGGTCAACAGGAAACTTCGTTGACAATTTTGCAAAACAGCATGGCGGTCATTTCAGCATCGTAGATTGCTGAATGGGCTTCGGTGGTGTCCCATTCCATGCCGGCCGCGTTTACCGAACGCGCCAATACCGTTTGACCATAGGCCAGGCCCGCCAGGGACACCGTGTCGAAGGTACTGAAGGGATGGAAGGGATTGCGCTTGATTCCACTGCGCACCGCGGCGGCGTTGATGAACTTGAGATCGAAGTGGGCGTTATGGCCAACCAGGATCGCCTTGTTGCAACCGTGGTGCTTGATCGCTTCACGTACCGGCTTGAAAATTTTCGGCAGCGCCAGTTTTTCGTCGATCGCGAGGCGAAATGGGTGATCGACATCGATGCCGTTCACTTCCATCGATTTGGGTTCGAGGTTGGCGCCCGGAAACGGAGTCACGTGGCAGGACACGGTTTCACGGCAGTAAAAGTGGCCGTGCTCGTCAATGTCGAGTAACACGGCAGCGATTTGCAGGAGCGCATCGGTAGCTTCGTTGAATCCGCCGGTCTCGACGTCAACCACCACCGGAAGGAAGCCGCGAAAGCGTTGCGCCATCGATATATTGTCAGCCATCTGCAGCGAGTTTCCAGTTCAGTGTTTCACCGGCCATAAACGGGATCAGGCTGGATTCGGGGTAGGGCAGCGAAGCGGGTACTTCCCAGGCCTCGCGCTGCAAGGTCACCTGTCCCGGGTTGGGCGCGAGCCCGTAGAAGGCGGGACCATGCAAACTCATAAACGCTTCGAAATGGCTGAAATCACCGGCTTCTTCAAAAGCTTCCGCGTAGAGTTCAAGCGCCGAGAAGGCCGTATAAATACCCGCGCAGCCGCAGGCAGATTGTTTCGCCAACTGGCTGTGCGGCGCACTGTCGGTGCCACAGAAGAAACGCTTGTCACCACTTCCGGCGACCTGCAGCAAAGCTTGCCGATGATGTTCGCGCTTGGCGATCGGCAGGCAGTAATGATGTGGCCTGATGCCACCACGAAACAGGGCATTGCGGTTGATCAACAAGTGGTGGGCGGTGATTGTAGCGGCCAGGTTTGCCGAACTCGCGCTGACGAAATCGACGGCTTCGCGGGTAGTGATGTGCTCGAATACGATACGCAACTGCGGAAAGCGCTGGTGAATCCCGACCAGGCTGCGATCGATAAACGTTTTTTCGCGGTCGAATACATCGACCTCAACGCCGGTTGCTTCACCGTGCACCTGCAACACCAGTCCATATTTTTGCATGGCCTCGAACACCGCTGACAGTTTTCCCAGGTCGGTAACACCGGCATCCGAGTTCGTGGTGGCGCCGGCTGGGTAGAGTTTGGCACCTAAAATGTAATCGGTTTCACTGGCCGTTTTTATTTCATCGACGCTGGTGTTGTCGGTCAGGTACAGGGTCATCAACGGTGCAAACGAACTGTCCCCTGGTAGCGCTTGCAGAATCCGTTGTCGGTATTCCCTGGCATCGGCACAGCGGCGCACCGGTGGCGTCAAATTTGGCATTATGATGGCGCGCCCAAACTGACGTGCGCTATCGGCAACCACGGCCTCGAGGAAAGGCGTGTCGCGCAGGTGCAAATGCCAGTCATCTGGCCGGGTGAGGGTTAAGGTCTTCATCGATCAGGGCCAGCGTATAGGATATCTTTAAAGTTCTAAAAGAATGGTGATAATTAAAAGAGCAACGAATTCAGTTGCGTTATAATCCTGCCAATTTACAGGAAAGGCGACGCACGTGGTAGATGAAACCGATATTGATCCGGAAGAAACCCAGGAATGGATAGAATCGCTCGACTCTGTTCTGCAACGCGAGGGGCCGGAACGCGCGCATTTTCTGCTTGAGCGGCTGATTGACAAGACCCGCCGATCGGGCGCCTACCTGCCGTTTTCGGCTACAACCGCATACCTGAACACGATACCCCTGTCGCAGCAACGCCCGATCCCCGGCGACCAGGCAATCGAGCACAGCCTGCGCTCGGTGATTCGCTGGAATGCCGCGGCAATGGTCGTGCACGCCAATCGTAAGTCCAGTGAACTGGGCGGACACATCGCCAGTTTTGCTTCCGCTGCAACGCTATACGATGTCGGCTTCATGCATTTTTTCCGCGCGCCCACCGAGGAGAACATGGGTGACCTGGTGTTCTTCCAGGGCCATTCGGCGCCCGGCATTTACGCGCGCGCCTTTCTCGAAGGTCGCCTCAGTGAAGAGCAACTCCGCTCGTTCCGCCAGGAAGCCTTGAACGATGATGGTCTGTCGTCTTACCCCCATCCGTGGTTGATGCCGACCTTCTGGCAATTCCCGACGGTATCGATGGGGCTGGGGCCGATCATGGCAATCTACCAGGCGCGCTTCATGAAGTATTTGCACAATCGCGATGTACAGGATCAACAGGATCGCAAGGTCTGGGCTTTCATGGGCGATGGCGAAATGGACGAGCCCGAGTCACTCGGGGCGATTTCCCTGGCCGCGCGCGAAAATCTCGACAACCTGATTTTCGTGATCAACTGCAACCTGCAACGGCTCGACGGGCCGGTGCGCGGTAACGGCAAGATCATCCAGGAACTGGAAGCAGTGTTCCGCGGCGCTGGCTGGAACGTCATTAAAGTAGTCTGGGGGTCTTACTGGGATCACCTGCTGGACAAGGATACCAGCGGCATGTTGCAGCGGCTCATGGAAGAAACCATCGACGGCGAGTACCAGGCCTGCAAGGCAAAGGGTGGTGCCTACACGCGCGAACATTTTTTCGGCAAGTACCCGGAAACCCTGGAACTGGTTGCCGAAATGTCGGACGAGGATATCTGGCGCCTGAATCGAGGTGGTCACGATCCGCACAAGGTCTACGCGGCCTATGCCGAGGCCGCCGAGTCGGTCGATCGTCCCACCGTTATCCTTGCCAAGACGGTGAAGGGTTACGGCATGGGCGAAGCCGGCGAAGGTCAGAACATAACGCATTCGCAAAAGAAAATGGGCGAAGATGCGCTCAAGGCGTTTCGCGATCGCTTCAATATTCCGGTCAGCGACGAGGATATTGCGGAGGCACCGTTTTACAAGTTTCCCGAAGACAGCGAGGAAATGCAGTACATGCGCAACAGCCGCGAGAAGCTTGGCGGCTACATGCCCGTGCGTCACGATAACGCGGAACCAGTGGTGATTCCCGGGCTGGAGATTTTCGACGCCTTGCTGAAAGACAGTGGCGACCGCGAAATTTCCACGACCATGGCTTTCGTACGCATGCTGTCCAGCCTCACGCGTGACAAAAATATCGGTAAAAACATCGTGCCCATCGTGCCCGATGAAGCGCGCACTTTTGGCATGGAAGGGATGTTTCGGCAACTGGGTATTTATTCATCCAAGGGACAGCTGTACGAGCCGATGGATTCCGACCAGGTCATGTACTATCGCGAAGACATCAAGGGACAGATACTGGAAGAAGGCATCAACGAGGCAGGCGCCATGTCATCCTGGATTGCCGCGGGTTCCGCATACAGCGCCCATGGTGTCAGTATGATTCCGTTTTACATTTACTATTCCATGTTTGGCTTCCAGCGCATCGGTGACCTGGCCTGGGCGGCTGGCGACATGCAGGTTCGTGGCTTTCTGATGGGCGGCACTGCCGGGCGCACCACGCTCGCCGGTGAAGGTCTGCAGCACCAGGACGGTCACAGCCTGGTGGTCGCCGGTACCATTCCCAACTGTGTGTCTTACGACCCGACCTTTTCCTACGAGCTCGCGGTGATAATTCACAGTGGCATGAAGCGCATGTACCAGCAAAAGGAAAACGTGTTTTATTACATTTCCGTGATGAACGAAAACTACCATCATCCGGCCATGCCCAAGGGTGCCGAAGAAGGCATCATCAAGGGCATTTACTGCCTGGACGAAGGTGAAGAAAAAGGTTTGAAGGTGCAGCTGATGGGATCGGGCACCATACTGCGCGAAGTGATCGCGGCGGCGCAGCTACTCAAGGACGATTATGACGTCAACGCCGACGTGTGGAGCGCCACCAGTATCAATGAACTGGCGCGTGACGCCAGGGCGTGCTCGCGCTGGAACCAGTTGCACCCGACCAAGAAGGCGCGCCAGGGCTACCTGGAAACTCAACTGGAGAAGCGCAAGGGTCCGGTTATTGTTGCCACCGATTACATTCGCGCCTACGCCGAACAAATTCGCGAGTATGTACCGTCGCGCTTCGTCAGCCTCGGTACCGATGGTTTTGGCCGTAGCGATACGCGCAAGAATTTACGCGTCTTTTTTGAAGTCAATCGGTACTACGTTGTCGTCGCCGCATTGAAAGCACTCAGCGACGACGGCGAAATCGATAGCAAGGTCGTACAGCAGGCCATCAAGAAATACGGTATCGATCCCGAAAAGCCCAACCCGATAACGGTTTAGGTCGAGGAGCATTCACAGTGGCAGATAGCAACACAATAACGCTTCCCGACGTCGGCGATTTCGCCGACATCGAGATCATTGAAATCCTCATCGCGGTCGGCGACGACATCGCCAAGGAACAGTCGATCATCGTGCTCGAATCGGACAAGGCGACGATGGAAATCCCGAGCCCGGCGGCCGGTAAAGTCGAGTCGATTGCCGTCAAGGTTGGCGATCGGCTCAACCAGGGTGACCCGATAGCTACCTTGAGTGCCGCGAATGCGGACGGTTCGAAGAACGTCCGACGATGCCGGCGAAAAAGATAAAGCGAAGGCAGTTTCTTCATCCACAGGTAAGGCCTCCACAGCGGATAAATCCCCGGCCGCAAAGGGTTCGAATGGTGCTACCGACAAAGCGGTCGCCAGCAAGCGCATCACGCTTCCCGATGTCGGGGATTTCGCCGACATCGAGATCATTGAAGTCCTGATTGCAGTCGGCGACGACATCGCAAAGGAACAATCGATCCTCGTGCTCGAATCCGATAAGGCGACGATGGAAATCCCGAGCCCGGCCGCCGGTAAAGTCGAGTCGATTGCCGTCAAGGTTGGTGATCGGCTCAACGAGGGTGACCTGATCGCTACCCTCGCCGGTGCGGATGCCGCCAATGGTGATGCCGGCAGGGAAGAGGCGGTGATAAAGGAGGATGCCTCCCCTGACCGTGACGCCACTGTGCCTGCCAAGGAAGAACCCGAGCAGGAGGTGGAATCTGCAGAGGTATCTTCGCAGAGGGCTGAGACCTCGCCCGGTAAAACTCTGCGGCCACATCCAGGTGCCGGTGGGGCCGATGTGTCCAGCGCCAGCAACCAGATGATTCACGCCAGTCCTTCGATTCGCCGTTATGCGCGCGAGCTTGGCGTCAATTTACAGCAGGTCATCGGCAGTGGACCCAAGGGGCGAATCGTCAAATCCGACGTCAAGGCATTCGTCAAGACGGCGATGTCGGCGCCGTCGTCTGGCGCCCCTGCCGCCGGTGGCGGTATCAGCGTCAGCGCGATGCCCGCGATCGATTATTCCAAATTTGGCGAAATCGAAACCGTAGCTCTCAGTCGTATCAAAAAGATAGCCGGCGCCCACTTGCACCGCAGTTGGGTTACGGTGCCCCACGTCACCCAGTTCGATGAAGCCGATATCACCGAGCTCGAAGCGTTTCGCAAATCACTGGCGAGCGAAGCCGAAAAGAAAGGTCTGCGCATGACGCCCCTGATTTTCCTGATGAAGGCCGTGGTCGCGGCATTGCAGGAGTTTCCAGACTTCAATGCGTCGCTCGACGCCACCGGTGAAAACCTGATTGTGAAGAAGTATTTCCACATCGGCATCGCGGTGGATACGCCTAACGGACTGGTCGTGCCGGTGGTGCGTGATGTCGATCGTAAAGGGCTGTTTGAACTCGCGGCGGAGCTGGGTGAAATTTCGACGCGCGCGCGCGACGGCAAACTGTCACCGGCAGAGATGCAGGGCGGATGCTTCACAATCTCCAGCCTGGGCGGCATCGGTGGCACCCATTTTACGCCGATCGTCAACGCGCCCGAGGTCGCTATCCTCGGCGTGTCACGCTCCAAAATGCAACCGGTATACATTGACGGTGAGTTCCAGCCACGTATGATTCTACCTCTCGGCCTGTCATACGATCATCGTGTCATCGATGGTGCACAGGCCGCACGCTTTACCAGTTTCCTGAGCCGAGTCATATCTGATATCAGAAGGGTACTTTTATAATCATGAGTGAAAAAGACAAGAACGAAAAATCAAGCAGCGACATCGAAACTGAAGTAGTGGTGCTGGGCGCGGGCCCGGGTGGGTATACGGCCGCCTTTCGTGCCGCTGACCTGGGCAAGAAAGTGGTGCTGGTCGAACGTTATGATTCGCTCGGTGGCGTGTGTCTAAACGTTGGCTGTATTCCATCCAAGGCCTTGTTGCATACGGCGCAGATCATCAATGAAGCCGAACACATGAAAGCCAATGGGGTTGATTTCGGCAAACCCAAAATCGATCTCGGTGGCATCAACGGTTTCAAGGAAAAGGTGGTCGGCAAGCTCACCGGTGGCCTCGCTGGCCTTGCCAAGCAACGCAAGGTCACCGTGGTACACGGCGTTGGCCAGTTTACCGACGCCAACACATTGAGCGTCGAGAAAGGACGGCAAGCAGACCAGCATTCGCTTTGAAAACTGCATCATCGCCGCCGGTTCACAGGCCACCGAAATCCCGCCGTTTCCGAACGACGACGAGCGCCTGATGGATTCCACCGACGCCCTGTTGCTGAAAGACGTACCGAAGAAATTACTGATCGTTGGCGGCGGTATTATCGGCCTGGAAATGGCAACGGTTTATCACGCGTTGGGATCGGAGATAACGGTGGTCGAGTTCATGGACAGCCTGATTCCAGGATGCGACAAGGACCTGGTGCGCGCGCTGAACAAGATCATCAAGAAGCGTTACAAATCGATTTTGCTGAAAACCAAAGTATCCGAAATCAAGGCACAAAAGAATGGCCTGAAAGTCAGTTTCGAAGGTGACAAGGCGCCCGATCCGGAAGTATACGACAAGGTGCTGGTAGCCGTCGGACGCCGTCCAAACGGCAACAAGATTGGCGCCGACAAGGCCGGGCTGGAGGTCGATGATGCCGGTTTCATCAAGGTAGACAAGCAGATGCGCACCACGGTGCCGCACATCTTTGCTATCGGCGATATTGTCGGTAACCCGATGCTGGCGCACAAGGCGACCCACGAGGCCAAGGTGGCAGCCGAAGTCATCGCCGGTATGAAGTCGGTCTTCGAACCGCTGACGATTCCATCGGTTGCCTATACCGACCCCGAGGTCGCCTGGATGGGATTGAACGAAGTCGAAGCCAGGGAACAGGGGATCGAGTACGAAAAGGGTGCCTTTCCCTGGGCGGCGAGCGGACGTGCGCTCGGTATCGATCGGGACGAGGGCTTGACCAAGGTGCTGTTCGACAAGGAAAGCAAGCGCATTATCGGCGCGGGCATCGTCGGTCCGAATGCCGGTGAACTGATAGCCGAGGCGGTGCTGGCGCTGGAAATGGGGGCCGATGCCGAAGACATTGGTTTGACCATCCATCCTCACCCGACCTTGTCGGAGACTTTCAATTTCGCCGCGGAAATGGCGGAAGGCACGATCACCGACCTGTATATTCCGCGCAAGAAATAGCGTTAGTTCACAAGGCGGGGCCTGGAAAATGCCTGATTTGCACTATGCGACGGCCGGTAATGGTGCACCGCTGCTGATCCTGCACGGCCTGTTCGGCTCGAGTAAAAACTGGCAGTCGTTCATGCGCCGTTTCGGGCAAAACTTCGAGGTGTTCAGCATCGATCTGCGCAATCACGGGCTGTCATTCCATTCCGAGGTAATGAATTATTCAGCCATGGCCGACGATGTGGCGCGTCTGATCGAGCAGCTGGGTTTGCGCGAATGCCGGATACTGGGGCACAGCATGGGCGGTAAGGTGGCGATGACGCTTGCCATTCAACGTCCCGAGCTACTGTCGCGCATGATTGTTGCCGATATAGCCCCGGTCGCCTACACGCATCAATTTGACGATGTGATCGACCCGATACTCGCGCTGGAGCTGGACAGTTTCGATTCCCGCGCGCAAATCGACCAGGCATTGCAAGCCGATATCAACGAGGATTCATTGCGTGCTTTCCTGCTTTCGAACCTGGTGCGCGAAGATTCTGGCTGGCGCTGGCGGGTCAATTGGCCAGTGATTCAAAAGGAAATTGCGGCGATTACCGGATTTGACCCGCTTCCCGAAGGTTGGGTGGGGGAGACACCTGCCCAATTCATTCGGGGTGGGGATTCCGATTACGTTGGTGATGCCGAGATCGAGTTAATCGAGCGTCATTTCCGCGATTTCCGCATCGACACGATTGACGGCGCCGGGCACTGGCTGCACGCTGAAAAACCGACCGAATTCACGCGCCTGGCGCTCGAGTTTCTCGCCTAGTGGTCCAAGCGGTAAATTCGATTCGCTCGCGTCATTTTCGATACCTGTTGCGAACGCCGGGTTTCAGTCGCCCCGATTCAAGCGCGAATACTTCGAGTTCCAGTAAACTTCGCCGCTGCCATCCTGGTGTGCCTGGGAGCGTCCCAGGATAAACAGCAGATCCGACAGGCGATTGATGTAGCGGCAGGTGGCCGGGTTCAATTGGTCCTGGCTGTCCAGCTCTATCAGGCCACGTTCGACGCGCCGACAGACAGTCCGCGCCAGTTGAATCGAGGCGACACATAGCGTGCCACCGGGAAGTATGAATTCTTTCAATGCCGGCAAATCGCTGTTTAAGGTCTCGACGCTTTGTTCCAGGGCGGCGACATAGTCGTCGGTGATGAGTTGTTTGCCGGGCTGACACAGTTCTGCACCGATATCGAACAGATCGTGCTGCACCGAAAACAGCAGTTGTTGCGCGGGCCCATCGTCGAGCAGACTCAACACCACGCCAAGCTGGGCATTGAGTTCGTCGATCTCACCCAGGGAATGTACCCGGGCGTCATTTTTAGTGCGACGGCTACCATCGGCCATGCCGGTGCTGCCCTTATCGCCGGTGCGGGTTACTACTTTGGATAATCGATTTCCCATGATTGGTCTTTGTCCCAAGAAGTACGGATTGTTATCAGGCGAACGCTTGCAGACGCGCAATTCGCTATCGGTTCAGCTATATAACTCCTGAGTCCAATGTCATGAAGCTGGCCGAGAATGCGCCTATGTTCGGAAATACCTCTCGAGATGTAAACCATCGTGGGCTTCGTGTGTCGCATACAGACACTATTTGCGTCGATTCCCGATCTATCGCATGATCACGCTCCCGAATCACCATTCGCGTAACCACCACCGTGTTTAGTTTCAAGTCCAGAGCCTGGCAAATCGGTCTTACTGTTATTCTGTGGTGCTTTACCGTGCTGTTGAGCCTGACTACAACGGTTTCGGAATTCGAGTACAACCTGTTCCTGTACATGGTTGAATTCCAGCCGGCCAGTCGGGATTTTATCTCGTTGCAGTCGATTCGCATTGCCCCGCAATGGAGTCTGCTGTTCGTCTACGCCTTGATCTTCGGGGTCTACGTCAGCCGTTTTACCCGCACTTTGACCACCACGATGTCGGTGTTGGGCGTCGTGCTGGTGCTGTTCGGCCTGTTGATGCTGGAAGTAGTGCTCGCGGTATTCCTGCATTTCCTGCTCCCGTTGATGTTCCCGGCATTAGTCATGCTGCTGGTCTCCATTGTTTACTGGGGCAGGGATTTTTACCGCAGATTTTCAACATCGGTGTTGCTGCAGCAGGATTCGGTTAGTTTATCCGATGTGCGTAAGCGCATCGACAGCGGTGATTTGCGCACCTCGCTCACATTGCTCAAACAGTGCCCCTATAGCGACGACTTGCTGGAAGTCGGCTATGAGCTTGGCATGTTGCTGGAATCAAGCCGGCATTGGGCCAGTGCGTTGAACCTTTATCATTGGTTATCGCAGTACGATCCTGGCCTGAATGACTTCGTTACGCGCATCGCGGAGATCCGTAACAACCGTGCGAGACTGCTCAAGCTCGGTAAATCACTACCGATTGCGGAGCCCGAGTTGCCCACCATCGGCAACTATCGGTTGCTGCGCAAGATCGCCAAGGGTTCGACATCGTTAATGTACGAAGCCACCGACATGCGCTCGCACAACCGCGTCGCACTCAAGGTAATGCGCCTGCAGCGCGATGAAAAACTTGAGCATGATCGCATTCAGCACTGGTTGCGCGAGGCCGAAATCGTGGCACAGCTCGATCACGCCAATATCGTCAAGATTCACGATGCGGAAATGGACCAGGACAACGCTTATATCGCGATGGACTTCATCTCCGGTTACTCGATGTCCCAGCGCCTGCGACGGCGTGAATACCTGACGGTCGCCGAATGCATTCGCATCTCGAAATCCATGTTGCAGGCACTCACGGTTGCGCACAGTTTTGGCGTGATTCACGGCGACATCAAACCGGCCAATATCATGTATGACAGCGTTGGCGACAGTTACATTTTGACTGATTTCGGCGCTGCTTACAGCGATCACCGGCAACGCTCGGCGGAAAACCTGATCGTCGGCACCCCGGCCTACATGTCACCCGAGCAACTCGAGGGCAAGAAGATGGACGGGCGTTCCGACCTGTTCTCACTCGCGGTGACCCTGTATCACCTGATGACCGGCCACCAGCCATTCTCCGGGGATAGCCTGCCCGAACTGAAAATCAATATCGTCGGGCACGATCCGGATCTCGATCATCTGAGTTTACCGGCGAGCTTGCATGCGGTGATCGCCAAGGCCTTGCAGAAAAAACCCTATATGCGCTTTGCCGACGCCCAGCAAATGCTGATATCGGTGCGGCACTGCGAATCCCAGTTGCGCGATCACCTGCCACAACATTAACCCGGCGACTAAGTATGTCGTATTCAGCCAACGCGTGTTTGTTCGCAGCAAGGCATCGGAACGCCGCTTTAGCACTTCTAAAGCAAGTTCCGCCATTAGATATTAAATGGGCAGTCTGCGGGCAAACACGCGTTGGCCTAACTGATTGAATATTAAATGATAGGGGCTTCTGATAAGCGCCACCTCGGCGTCGCCTAAAGCGCCTACTTTTGGTGCAGCTCTTGTCAATGGAACAACCAGGGCCGGCCCCGTGAGCGGAGCGAACGCTTTGGGTGTTACCTGCGAGCTGCGCCTTGATCTGGCGCTTATCAGAAGCCCTGAATTCGACATACTTAGCCGCCGGGTTAATAAGATTTAGCGCGGGGTGGGGGCAGCGTTGTCCAGTTTCTTGCGATGTTCGCGCCAGGCGATCAGCATGCCGCCGGCGACGATCAGGAAGACACCGGGAATCAGCTTGGCAAATGGTGCCTCGTCAAAAAACAGCCAGCCCAGCACGAAGGCGAAGGGGATGCCAAAGTATTCGTAGGGTGACAGGCTGGAAGGGCGGGCGAGGCGATAGGCGTTGATCAGCGCGAGTACTGCAAAACCACCAACCAGCCCCATTAACACCAGCAGACCCCAGTCGCCCACCGATTCAACCGGCCGATACCCCGAAGTCGCTGCGACGATGACCAGCGCGCCGGCCAGGGCCCCGACCGAGGCATACATGTTGAGCAGTGCGGTCGGATTGTGCTCGTCGAACAGGCGCACGCAAACCGTCGATAGCGAGTAGCCTAGTGCAGCGCCGATCGGCAGCAGGCTGTAGGGAGTAAAAATATCGGTTCCGGGCCCCATGATCATGACGACCCCGATA
>CAWIHJ010000027.1:0-12478 GCA_963835795.1 uncultured Gammaproteobacteria bacterium | reverse complement strand
TTTTGAGTCCGTTAGACTTCAAGGTGTGAATGTCACCGTCATCCATACGGATATACTTTGGCTCGCTATACAGCAATTGGCTGTCGCGCATTTCCTGGCTGGGCTCAGCCGCATCCGCCAGTTTGGGGATGTGCTTACCCCAGGGTTTTGTCGTAATCGGCGCCAGCAGGTTCAGGTCGGTTTCACCGTTGCGGGATTTGATGCGCCAGGCGATGACGCCTTTTTCTTCGTCACGGATCACGCGCACCGAGTGGCCAAGCGGCGCGAAGTCAGCGTAACCGCGAACGTCAATCGCGTTGTGCGGGCAGGCCTTGACGCAGGAGTAACACTCCCAGCACATGTTGGGCTCGATGTTGTATGCGCGGCGCGTGGTCGGGTCGATGTGCATGATGTCCGAAGGGCAGATATCAACGCAATGTCCACAACCATCGCAGCGAGTCATATATACAAAAGTAGGCATGTTATTCCTCTTACTTAATTATTAGCTATCTGTTATCAGCGATTCGTTATTAGCGATTCGTGTTCTAGAAATGGTTTGGAGATTCGCGCTTGATTCCAAGCCCCATATCAGGGGGGATGTCACCCATGTAAGTGGGGATGTCCGGATACTTGGCCTGCAATGCAGGGTCGGACATGTCACCCACGTCGGGAAGATTCTCCTGCGAGCCATCTGCCTGGGTAATTTTTTTCTGGTAAGCCGCCGCCGGTTTGAAGAACATGTGGGCAAATTTTGACCACAGTACGGTGGTAAACAGGAAAGTGGCGGAGAGGATGAAGACCAGGAAAAACAGTCCGCTCAATACGTCAGCGGCGCGCGTGATAGACCACAGCAGTGCAAAGGTAGTGGTCATCAGCAGCGACAGGATGAACAGGTCGGCGCGCACCAGGCGATACCAGGGATTGCCTTCGGAATTGACATCGCAACGGATATAAAACCAGAACCAGTAACCACCGACACAGACCATCAGGGCGCCAATATGCCAGAGACTTACCAGCAACCAGGGAGTAGATTCGCCTGGCGTAGGGTGGCCGAAAATCAACGCCACCGTGGTGACGACGAAAAACACGAAACCATACATCGTCAACAGGTGTGACTGGCGACGCTTTGGATTGGCGAACTCGGAAGAGGTCAAAACCTCGTTGGCCAGCGTGGAAACAGCCAATGAAACCTTTTCACCGCTAGTCACGGTCCGTTTGGCAGATTTCTGTGCTTCCTGAGCGTTTTCAAAAAAGTACTTTGCACTCTTTTTGTGTACCGTGTCGATGACGGTACCGGCGACCACTGCCAGGAACATCAGGACGATATATACCTGCATGACGCCAGGTGACAGGAAACCTAACAAATCGTGGAAAGGGGAATCGAACATGGGGGCTCCGGTATCTTATTCTTCAAGTTTGTATGCTATCGATGTGCATTAGAATAACCAATCAAGATTCTTTGTTGGGTGATTAGTTATATCTATGCCTATAAAAAATTGTTTATGGGCAGTTGGCCTGGTCAACCCCCTGCAGCTAACAAATATTCGCCTGGTTACCCTGAGCCGCGCATAAATGCGCAACATTATCTTGTGTAAGTCATTGACTTAAAGGATGTAATCAGGGTTTCGAGGGAAGCGGCGCCATTCCTCCAGCCATACCTGCCACTGCTTCGCCTGGCAAAATACCACGCTTTAGAGAAGACTGCCAAATTATCAACCACCTTCAAAGGCCGATAAAATAGTCAAAGATGATTGATCCTCAAACCGGGTTTCATCCCATAGATCCGACGAAATCACGGTGTCGGTATCCATCAATATCAGCCCGGTGGCATCTTCAATACCTGCCGAGCGAAGCAGTTCCCGCGCCGATGTCGGCGTTTCAAGTTCGACCTGCAGTCGATTTTTACCGTTAAAGCGTGCGGGTTGATCGTCGCCGAAGCCGATCAGCTTGATTTCGATTGTCATGACCTGGCCTACAGCTCGAGGCGCGCCAGGGTTTCATCGAGCGGTACGCCCAGCGCATCCCAGCCACGCAGCGAATAGTACTCGTCGAGCATTTGCGAGATATTCGCCACCTGGCCATCGGCGGCGCCACCACGCGCGGGTTCAGTCGTGGTGCGCTCGGGCAGGCAATCGTCGGCGCGGGTGAATCCGGCGGCCAGGTTGAACTGGCGCTCGAGGTTCCAGATGCGTTCGCCGGTTTCCTGCAGACGTTCGAGGTCCCAGTCGCCCTCGCAGGCGGCGTCGAGCATTTGCGCGATGTGCTCAGCCGGGAACATGGCGTTGGTAAACATGCAGATACCGGAACTGTCGATCGCGCCGGCCAGGTCCTGGGTGGATTTGACCAGCTCGGCCTTGCCTTCGATGGTGACGTTGGCGAAGTCGTGCAACAGCGGACGGGCGCGCATGTGGCAACAACCGCGGTTCGAGGTCGCATACGCCAGCCCCATTCCCTTTAGCGCGCGTGGATCGTAACCCGGAAATTCCTGTCCCTTGACTGTCATCGACAATTCCGGTCGACCATACTTCGCGCACAGGCGCGCCGCACCGAGCCCGATATCGGCACCGATACCCTCACCGAAAGCGGTCAGTTCGGCGGCGCGGACGAGCGCGTCGGCGTTACCGAAAGTCAGTTCCAGTCCGTCGGTATCGGCGCGCGTCATCGCGCCTTCTTCGAACAACTCCATGGCGGCGGCGATGGAGACACCGAGTGAAATCGGATCCATGCTCTGCTCGTTACAGAGGAAATTGACGTAGTTGATGGCGTCGAGGTCGTCGATGCCGCACATCGGGCCGAAGGCGAAGGCGGTTTCGTACTCGAGTCCGCCGGAGGGCGCTTTATAGCGCCCCCGATCACCGCCCTGTGGATCGGCGCCATTGACCAGTGGCGAGACTGGATCGATGGTGGCCACGCGCCCGCAACCGATGGTGCAGGCGAAGCAGGCCTTGTTGCCCTGCAGGCTCGGTTTGCCATCGCTGCGGCGCGGCACGCGCACCGCGTCGGCATTGATCGCTTCGACCCCTTCGAACTGCACATCGCGAGCATTGCGCGTGGGCAGCGAACCGAAGCGGTTGGTCACGTCCATCATGTTGTGCGTGCCGCGGCTGGTGAAACGCTGGCGCACGGGACTCGGCTGCAGAACCGCCAGGGTGCTGGATACCGCTTTGCGAAACGCCTGGGGGTCGGCGACCTGGACACCAACGGTGCCGCGCACGGCGATGGCCTTCAGGTGCTTGGAGCCCATCACCGCGCCGACACCGGAACGACCGTAGGCGCGGTCCATGTCGTTGACGATGCAGGCGAACTTGACGCCGACTTCACCGGCGCGGCCGATGCTGGCGATCTTCGCCTGCGGTTCCTGTAACTCGCGGCGCAACCAGGGTTCGGTTTCCCAGACCGATTGCCCCCACAGATTTTCAGCAGACCTGATCTCGACCTGCTCGTCGCGAATCCACAGGTACACCGGGTGCTCGGCGCGACCCTCGATAATCAGCAGGTCGTAACCCGCCATCTTCAACTCGGCACCGAACATGCCGCCGGTATTGGACGCCGCGATGGTGCCGGTCAGCGCACCCTTGGTGACCGCCGAGGAACGCCCCCCGGTAGGCGCCGTGGTCGCGGTCAGCGGGCCGGTGGCGATGATCAGCTTGTTGTCGGGCGACAGCGGATCGACCATCGGATCGACTTCCTCGACCAGGTACTTGCTGCCGAGGCCGCGCTGGCCGAGATAGGCCTGCGCCCAGTCCCGATTCAGTGGCTCGCTTTTACAGCTGCCGGTCGTCAGGTTTACGCGTAACAGGTTGTTTTGCCAGGCCATGGAAACCACCTCGGTTGAGTTGCTGCGATGCTAGCATATAAAGAAGTCGTGGACAGGCTAAGGCCGTATGCAGGCGAAATCGTGCAGAAATGGAAGCCTTGCCTGTCAATCCTATCCGTAGTATAAAACCGGTTGATTTTTGAATCAGGTTAAATACAGGCGATACAGTTCATGAATTCGCCTCGACCTGTTTAGTTTGAAAAATCAGGTCATTGTTCGAATTTGTTCTAAAGTGATGGTGAACATATTTCGATAAATGAAGTCATAACCCGAGTTGGCATTATCCAATGATGGTAATGCAAGTAATGTTTTAAACTTGAAGCGGATGGATCAAAAGCAAATTTATAGTATGCGAAAAGTAACCCGAAAGCGTTTTATTTCAGTCATCTGCTGCTTCGTAGCAGTGAGTCTGTCATTCGCTCCGGTGGCGCATGCTGCTTTGGTCATATTCGATGGGTCACCCGCTCAAGATATCGAAAGCAGCCTGCATCACGATACCAGTGTGACCGCTCTGCATGATGGTTCAACCCATCAGCATCAAGATCAGGGGCAATCTGGTGTGGGCTGTGAAAACGGCACTACCTGTAAAATTCTTTGCAGCGCATCGGTGTCTGTGCTGCATCAGGACAATCTTTCTACGCCAGGCTTTGCAAAATCAACTCGTTGGTTCTCGCCCGAAACCCTGGCACTGAAATCCTCGTTTTTATCCCGTTTAGACAGACCTCCTCGAACCTAGACTAATCGGTCCCTGACCGCTACGTATGGCTTATTCCTGAGCCATCGCGTGCTTTATTGCGCCATATCAATCGATTTGTGTGATCCGTTGAAATCGGCCAACCAGAAATAGTTTATTTGAGGTTTTTGTGTTGAACATTGAACAAGGTAATGGGTGTATAGCCACCTTACTCGTTGCGTTTCTGCTGGGGTACCTGCCACCCGCTATAGCGGAAACACCGTCACCCCTGGATGTTGATCAGCATCCTGCTTCGCCTGTCTACGAATCGAAATTTCCCCGGCAGGTCGTCCCGCTCGATACGCGAATCTCGTGGAAGAATCGTTTTCTTGGTGGCGAGGAATTCAACGCCGAAGAATCTCTGCCATTGACGGGTCCCGAACTCGAACAGTTGGCAAAAAGTTCGGACAATGACATGGCTTCCGCGACAAGCGGCGCATCAAACTCGAGCGGCTACGACACCACCGGAGTGGTGCAACAGGTCAGGGCCTCCGAGGGCAAGGTCAAAATAAAACATGGCCCGATCGATCGCCTCGGTATGCCGGGGATGACGATGATGTTTCGTGTCGAAGACGCCAACCAGCTAGCGGGGCTCGATAAAGGCGCAGAGGTTGCTTTCGATGTGGATAACTCGTCGGGTGGATTCGCCATCACCCGGATCGTGGCAAAACCGGCAAGCTTTGACACCAGTGGCGTGGTGCAACAGGTCAGGGCTTCCGAAGGCAAGGTCAAGATCAAGCACGGACCCGTCGAGCGTCTCGGTATGCCGGGGATGACGATGATGTTTCGCGTCGAGGATCCGAGCCAGTTAGCGGGGATCGAAGAGGGAACAGAAGTTAATTTCAACGTCGAAAACACCTCTGCCGGGTTCGCCATCACAGACCTGCAGAAGGTTGGCGCCGATGCAGCTGAAGCATTCGATGCGCGCGGTACAGTGCGGTCGCTGCGTGCGTCGCAGGGGAAAGTCAAAATCGAGCACGGCCCCATCGACAAATATGGTATGCCGGGCATGACCATGCTGTTCAAGGTCAGGAATCCCGACGATCTGGCCAGGCTGGAAAGCGACATGCAGGTCGACTTCAACCTGGTCAACGGGCCCGCTGGTTTCGAGATTTCGAGCATCAAACCCGGATGGCGGCTTCAAACAAACGCGTCTGCTATGTCATAGGTCCATTCAAGAATCAGGCAATGGCGCTTGCCGTCAGGGGGCGCTACCAGGGGCGCGGTGTAATGACGAATATCACATTCAGTACTGAACGCGAATACGTCGGCGACATGGTTTACATCGATGATCTGAAGACGCGTGACGCGGCGCTGGCAACCACCGAAGCCCTCAAGGCACGCGGAATCAGCGACACCCTCATCCTCAACGAACCCGGCAAACGCAACGTAGTGTCGCTGGGCGTTTATGGCCAGCAGCAAAATGTCGCCATCATCAAGACCCGGGTCGAAGCCATGAATTACACGGTCAAGACCGAAGCGCGCTATCGCCCGCAGAAAGTCTACTGGCTACACAACGAGCAGCCGGGCACGACCGGGCATCTCGACCTGCTAGCGGTCGAGGAACGCGCGTCCGGAGTTAGTCAAATACAGAGTAATTGCACAGCAGGGGGAGACGCATGAAGCTTTCACTGAGAATGGGAAAAGCCCTGTTTGCTGGCTTGCTGTTAATTTTAACGGCTTGCACGAGCATTCCCGACGACGCGGGTGTTGCTCCGGTGCAGGAACTGGTCGACGCGCAAATCGGTGCCAGCCCTGCCAGCCAGCTGCAGCCTGAGCACAGGTTGACGCCGGAACAGGTAGCCAGGCTGCTCGACTCACCGCTCTCATCGGTTGATGCCGAGCTGCTGTCGATGCAATTGAACCCGCAAACTCGAGCCAACCTGTTGAGGGTCGGTATCGCCGAGGCAGATTACGCCCAGGCGGGCCGTATTCGTAATCCCGGGTTTACTTATGAGCGCAACACAGAAGGTGATTACTCGGCATCGTTGCTGTTTGACATAGGCGGTCTGTTGTTGATGCCATTGCGCCGCGAAGTTGAGTTGCGTCGGCTCAAGTCCGCGCGTTACGAAGCCGCTGGCGCGGTTATCGAGCATCTCGCCAGCACGCGTATCGCCTGGTTCGAGGCCGTGGCCGAACAGCAGTTGACGCAACTGGTGGAACGTTCGCTCGAATCGGCAGCCGCTGCAAACGACATGACGCGGCAAATGGCCGCTCTCGGCCACAGTGCGGTGGTGGAGGCTGCCGAGTCGGAAATCTTTCTCGGCGAGATGCGCTCCGTACTGACCCGCCAGCAGCTCGCGGAATCGGCCGCGCGCGAATCGCTGATCCGCCAACTGGGTTTATGGGGACATTCCGCGCGTAAGCTGACTTTCCCCGACAGACTTCCACGGCTGCCCGAATCCCTGGTCGAGTATGAATCGGTTGAGGGCGAAGCCATCGATCGACGTATCGACGTGCAAATTGCCAAGGCCAATATCGCGGCGATGGCGAGCAACTATGACCTGACGCGCCTGAACCCGTTTTTATCGTCGATCGAACTGGGCCCGACCCTGGAAAAAAGTGCGGAAGGAACCGAGCGAGGCTTCGAGCTCGAATTCAAAATCCCGATTTTCGATGCCGGTGGCATCAGTAATGAAAAGGCGCGCTTTATTTTCGAGCAATCCCAGGCGCAGGCGCAATCGGTCGCTATTTCAGCCGCATCGCAGGCACGTGAGGCCCTGCAGACCTATCGCAGTTACTGGGACATCGCCCGACACTATGAAGAAGTGTTGATACCGCTCAGGCGTCGCATCAGCGAGGAACGGTTGCTGAATTACAACGGCATGCTGATCAGCGTCTTCGATCTCCTCGATGACGTGCGCTCGGTCGCCGATCTCGAAGCGAGCGCCATTCGCGCGGCACGGGATTTCTGGATTGCCGACGCCCGGCTGCAACTGGCGCTGACCGGCTCATCGCCGGGCATGATGATGACCGAGGCGGTATCGATGCCGTCTTCCGGTTCCGCTGCAGAACATTAGAGGATTAAACAAATGACTGATCGAAGAAATTTTCTCAAGGGCGTCGGCGCCGCAGCGGCTATGGGTGCTGGACTGGTATCGCGTTCAGCGCTCGCCGCTTTGCCGGAATCACCGAGCTCGAGTGCTACCACCTGGCAGGTGCCACCCGAGCCGACAACCGGACCCTGGTTTAAGCCGGTCGTCACCTTGAACAGCTGGTCGCTGCCGTGGCGAATGAAAAATGGCTGGAAGGAATTTCACCTGACCGCCGAAGCCGTTGAACGCGAAATGGCGCCGGGTATGGTTACCCGGCTATGGGGTTACAACGGGCAGTCGCCCGGTCCGACCATCGAATGCGTGGAAGGGGACAAGGTCAGGATATTTGTCACCAACCGGCTGCCGGAGCACACCACCATCCACTGGCATGGAATATTTCTACCCGCCGGCATGGATGGGGTGGGTGGCCTCAACCAACCACAGATTCCTCCGGGCAAGACTTACGTCTATGAGTTCCAGTTGAATCAATCCGGCACTTTCATGTACCACCCGCACGCCGACGAAATGGTGCAAATGGCCATGGGCATGATGGGTTCTTTGGTGGTGCACCCGCGAGATCCGAATCTGCACCGGGTTGACCGCGATTACTGCTTTTTAATGGCGGCCTACGACATCGAACCGGGCACCATGACCGCGCGCATCAACACCATGGTGGATTTCAATATCTGGTCATGGAATAGCCGCGTGTTTCCCGGTATCGATCACCTGGTTTGCCGGCTCGGCGAACGGGTGCGAGTGCGCATGGGTAACCTGACGATGACCAACCATCCGATTCACATTCATGGCCTCAAGTTCGAGGTGTCCTGCACCGACGGTGGCTGGGTGCCCAAAGGGGCGCGCTGGCCGGAGGTCACCGCCGATATTGCGATCGGCCAGATGCGTGCCGTCGAGTTCATCGCCGACGCGCCTGGCGACTGGGCCATGCATTGTCACAAGTCGCATCACACGATGAACCCGATGGGCCACGCGGTACCTAACATGATCGGTGTCGATCAACGTCGAGTGCAGAAAAGTCTCGGCAAGTTGCTGCCCGGCTACATGGTCATGGGTGAACGCGGCATGGCCGACATGGGCGAAATGGTCATGCCTTTGCCCAGCGAATACACTGCCGATGATGACGGGCCAGGGACAATTTGGTCCTATCGAAATGGGCGGTATGTTTACGGTCCTGAAAATCCGCAAGGATCAAAAGACGGATGATTATTCGGATCCCGGTTGGTACCGGTATCCAGAAGGTACGGTCGCCTATGAGGCGACACTTTAGTCACTATTTATAAACCTCAACAACAGAAGGAAAGATAAATGAAGAAAATTGAAACAGCAGTTATGGCATCTATTCTGGCGCTGGTTTTTGGCTTCACGCCACTGTCGATCTATGCACACGGCAGCAAGCACGAAGAGGAAATGACATTTGACCCGGTTGAAAACGAGTTTGGTAGCTATGAACCCAAGCTTCAGATCACCCGAACCATCGAGGTTGTAATGACCGATCAAATGCGCTTTACACCGGACCTGGTCAAGGTGAAAAAGGGTGATGTCATCAAATTCGTACACACCAATTCGGGCCAGATCATGCATGAGTTCGTACTGGGCACTTCAACTTCACTCAACGAACATGCCGAGATGATGAAGAAGTTTCCGGGTATGGAGCACTCCGAGCCCTACATGGCGCACGTCCCTCCCGGTGAAACCAAATCAATCATCTGGAAATTTTCCAAAGCCGGTGAGTTTGCTTTCGGCTGCCTGATTCCCGGACATTATGATGCGGGGATGAAAGGCAAGGTGTTGGTGGAGTCCTAGTTGCTTGCGGGTGTTTTATGGATTCAAGTGCTGGCTGCTGCAGATGGATATCTATGCAACCACGTACTTTGAATGCTGCCCCCCAAACTGAGGAAATAGTGGATGCATAAATTGTCATTAGTTGTACTTACGGTGATTTTGAGTGCCCAATCACTGCTTGCCGCAGACGAGACAAAGGAACTCGAAGATCAGGTAGACGGGCGTTGGTATACGCAAACCTACGTGCACATCGGCAAAACCGTATACGAGCAAAATTGCATGGTGTGCCACGGTGCAAATGGCGAGGGGTTGACGGACGACTGGAAAAAACCGCTGGCGGATGGATCCTACCCGCCACCTCCGCTGAATGGCACCGCACACACCTGGCACCACCCCATGTCGATTCTGATCCGCACGATTAATAAAGGTGGCAAAGATTTGGGTGGGCAAATGCCGCCCTTTTTATTGAAACTGTCCAATGCCGAAAAAATCGCCGTCGTCGCCTATATTCAGAACTGGTGGCCAGACGAAATTTACGCGGGCTGGGAACAGCGCGGCGGGTTAAAGCGGTAATGTGCCATCTCGACTCCGTGCAAACGGGTCATTTCCGGCGTCTCTTTTATTGATGCGATCGATTTTGTACGGGTCGGTGATCGATTAATTTTATTTGCCTCCTGCGCCAGTTTTACCCAATATGGCGCGCACTCGAATACTGTTGCAGATCGCATTCAATTGACTGAAGTAAGCGCTAAAAAGCCAAAGCTGCGGTGGAACTATCACCCCGATCTGACCGATCAGATTGCACCATATTTTCAATGGCCGCCCGATATCGGCAAGTCGCTGCGCTACATGGCGAGCGCATGGGGTTTACTCGGCGCGCGCATTTACGTGCTCGGTATTTCGCTAATTAGCTGGTTTTACTTTGCCCCGGCGCTCGATCGCTGCCAGGCGTTTGCTGCTGACTGGATGGCGCAGATATGGCTGCGCAATTTGCTCACCATGCTGGTGGTGGCCGGCAGTCTGCACCTGTACCTCTATACCTTCAAGCGGCAGCGGGATCGCGAAAAATACGACCCACGCGATCTGTCGCGCAACTCCAGGCTGTTTCACTTCAATAACCAGGTCTGGGACAACATGTTCTGGACGCTGGCCAGCGCCGTCACCATCTGGTCATTTTACGAATCGCTGATGATGTGGGCCTACGCCAACGGGTTCGCAACGATGATTTCGTTTAGTGACAATCCGGCTCTGGTTTGTACTGTTGCTGTTGATTACCCCGCTGTGGACCGGGTTTCCATTTTTACTGGCAGCATCGAAGCTTCCATATACCGGCCTTCTACAAGCTGGCGCATAACTGGCACCACAAGAATACCAATGTAGGCCCGTGGTCAGGCGCGGCAATGCATCCGCTCGAGCATTCGATCTGGTTCACCGCGGTATTCGTACTGTTGCTGCTGCCCTCGCATCCAGTACACGCGATATTCATCATGCAACTCCAGGCCATCACCGCGGTGACCTCGCATTGCGGTTACGAAAATCTTTTGCTGGGTAGAGGCCTGAAGTTTCGCCTGGGCGATTTTTTCCACCAGCTGCATCATCGCTTTTACGACTGCAACTACGGCACTTTCGAAACGCCCTGGGATCAATGGTTCGATACTTACCACGACGGTAGCGTGGCCGGTGATGCGTGGATGAAGCGCCGGCGCCAACAGTTGAGCAAGCTAAATCCCGGAACTGATTAGCCGGGAGGCTTCGTGGTTGCGCGATCTGTCTGCGACCGTTGGCAAACAGTAATGTCGATGTTGCGCCGGGGCTAGTCGACCACGTGTACGCTACGCGGAAAGCGGGTCAGGCATTCGACACCGTCGCCGGTGACCGCAACGGTTTCGCTCATTTCCATGCCCCAGTCGTCCAGCCACATACCCAGCATCACGTGCAACACCATGTTTTGTTCGAGCACGGTTTTTTCACCGGCGCGCAAGCTCACGGTGTGTTCGCCCCAGTCCGGCGAGTAGCCGACGCCGATGCTGTAACCGATCCGGCTTTCCTTCACCAGCCCGTATTTATCCAGCACCGTCTGCCAGGCCCGATGCACATCGCCCGCCAGTGCTCCGGGCCTGATGGTTTCGAGGACCGCTTCGAGGCCTTCTTCCACGGCCGCGGCCGTTTCGAACACCGTTTGCGGACCTTTGCCCAACTGCACCGTGCGCGCGAGGCCGGCGTTGTAACGTTTGCGTGTACCGCCCAGCTCCAACGCAACCGTCTGACCATCGGCAAAGGTTTCATCGGTCCACATGGGATGCGCCGTGGTGGCGGCTTCGCCGGCCAGGATGAGCGGCGAAAGTGCGGTCAGATCACCGCCGAACTGGGCGTTCCCGCCCACCTGGGCGGCCAGGATTTTCGCCATCAGATCGCACTGACGAACGCCGGGCGCAATCGTTTCGTAAGCCACCGTCATCGCGCCTTCCACCAGTCGAGCGGCCTGTCGCATGACGTCGATCTCGGCGCCGCTCTTGATCACGCGGCACCAGTTGACCAGCAAATCGGCATCGATCCAGTGCGCGCCGGCGACACCGCGCTGCAGGCAGTCGAGCGATCTGGGTGAGAAAAAATAAGTATCGCTTTCGTAGCCGATGCGTTTTCCCTTGAGCGATAAATCGCTCAGGTAACCGGCCACCACGTCCATCGGGTGTACCTCTGCGCGCTGCACGTAATCCTCGGCGTAGGGTTTGATCGAGGACGCATCGAGATAAGTCGTCAACGCGACTGCGCCGGCATCCATTTTGCGCCCCATCCAGATGGGGTCGTGATCGTGCAGCACCAGCATCACCTGCGGTACGTAGAATGACCAGGCGTCGAATCCGCTCAACCAGTTCATATTGGCGGGATCACCGATCAACAGGGCATCGAGGTTTTTATCGCGCATGCTGGCGCGAACGGTTTCGAGGCGTGACTGGTACTCTTCTCTGGCAAAGGCAGCTGGCATTGATTTACTCGCTATATCAAGGTTAACGACCGAATCATGACTTCGCACTGGTTTCCTGGTGACTGAAGATCGAGGTATAACCACCCGACCAATCCGGCGGCAGCGGCATGTTCAACTCCTGGTGGTGG
>CAWIHJ010000026.1:0-71636 GCA_963835795.1 uncultured Gammaproteobacteria bacterium | reverse complement strand
CAAGTTCTGGCAAATCCGCGAAAACTTCGAACCCGAGCAGGCCTGCTACGGCTTGATCTACGGTTACGACGTCAGCCTGCCGCTGGAGTCCATGGAGGCTTACGTCGACGAAGTGCGTGCGGCCCTGTTGCAACGCTTCGCCGATGCCGCGCTGTTTGCCTATGGCCACATCGGTGACGGCAATCTGCATTTCTCGATTTATCCCGGCGTTGCCTGCGAGCGCGATGCGATCGACGAAATGGTTTATCACCCGTTGCGGGCGTTGCAGGGATCGGTGTCGGCCGAGCACGGCATCGGCCTCGAAAAGAAAGCTTACCTCGGCTATACCCGCAGCGAAGCCGAGATCGAATTGATGCGCAAAACCAAGCGCATGATGGATCCCGACAACCTCCTCAACCCCGGCAAACTCTTCGACCTCTAGATTTCCCCCTCACAACTACCGTCGTACCTGCGCAGGCAGGTACCTTGCAACGACGCCACCGTCCTAAGATTCCTGCCTGCGCAGGAATGACGAATATTGAGGTCATTCCCGCGCAGGCGGGAAACTTGTAATGGTGCCGTTTTCCTAAGATTCCTGCCTACGCAGGAACGACGGGAGAGAGGGCGGAAGGATGGGATAGGGCGCGGGCTATCGCGTGGCGCGGGTCGTCGATATAATTCGGTCGTTGTGGCTACTAGAATCCCGATGCTGAAAATTCTTTCCGCGCCCTTGCTGGCGCTTGGACTGCTGCTGCCTGCTACCTCCGGTGCTGAAGCCTGGGGCCCGGCCCGGCTGCTCGCGTTCAATCAGGCCACTTGTCGGGGTTTCGAGGCGACGGCTGCGCCTGCCGCGGGTTTCGCCAATGGCCCAGTCGAATCCAGCGATCTGCGCTTTGGTGAAAGGGTTGTCGGCAATCGTTTCCGGGTACCGGTGGACAATAATGCGCTGGTAGAGCTGGATGTCGTCATGCGCGGCGGACGCGCGGCTCGCTTCGTCGCCTCCTGGTTCAATGAATTCGGCGATCCATTGGCACTGATCTCGCTGGCGGGTGATTGCAGTTTGCAGGGTGCGCGCCATCTCGATTACAGCCCGCAAGGGCAGGCACGCTTCATCGTTACCCTGGATGACGATCTGCAGGTCGTGGGTGAGCCGGACTGGCTTAATCCGCCGCTGGAATTTGTCGAGCGCCCGGCAGTGGCGCCGCTGAAGCATCCGGGAGATGCCACACCGGTTCGTGTCGGTATGGTGGATTCGGGCGTCAATTATCGATTGCCCGAAATCAATCGGCGCCTGGCGCGCGATGCCGACGGCCGACTGATCGGCTACGATTTCTGGGAAATGGATGACTTGCCCTACGACAGCCACCCGCTCAATTCGGGGTTCTTCGTGCAGCGCCACGGCACGCGCAGCGCCTCGCTGTTGTTGGCCGAGGCGCCCGGGATCGAACTGGTGCCTTATCGCTATCCACGCCCCGACATGTCGCGCATGCATGCGCTGGTACAGCATGCCAGCGACCACCAGGTGGCTATCGTCGGTATGCCGCTCGGCAGTAACCGTGCCGAGGACTGGGGCAGCTTCGCGCGCGCCGCGCGCGCGCATCCGCAAATCCTGTTTATCGCCTCAGCTGGCAATAACGGCCGCGATATCGACCTGCAGCCGGTATTTCCCGCGGCGCTCGACCTCGACAATCTTCTGGTGGTGAGTTCGGCCGACGATTTCGTGAAACCCGCCGAAGGTGTCAACTGGGGATCGGTAAGCGTCGACTTCCTGGTTCCGGCTGAACGGCGGCTGGCGCTCGATTATTCCGGTAACCTGGTGCGAGTCTCGGGGTCGAGCTACGCGGTATCGCGTGTGGCGGCACTCGCGGCGCGGCTCAAGACGGCGCATCGTGACTGGGGTGCCGCGCAAATCATCGACGCATTGCAACAACGTTATGCGCTTAACAGCCCCGAGATCTTCGACTGGGTTGCGCGCGGATACATCGCCGATCCACTGGTCGGCGCCGGGGTTGAGAAAGCGGCCTTGCCCGGGTTTGCCCCCACGCTACCGGCATCGACTGCGGCCTTTCGCTTCGAACTCGAAATACTGCGGCTCGATCCAGCCTGGACGATTGCGCAGATAGAGACGGCTGTGCAGGAGGCCTTCCGCATCCTGGCGCAATGCGATCTCGGGCCGGGGCAAGTCAACGGCTTTGACATCAAGGGTGAGGACTACTTGCGCGACCTTGCCACCGGCAGTGCGCGCAGCCTGCTGCAGGCGGTTGACGCGCGCCAGCCCACCATCGTGTTTGCCCGTGACACGCTGATGCAGGAGGCTTACCTGGGCGAGGCTTTCGGTCTCGGCAATACACGTCAAAGGCCCTGGCTCAGCAACAGCGTGTGGTTGATGCGCGGTGTCGATGATGCCGGGATCGCACTCGCGCATGAGCTCTTTCACGTGCTGGCCAACAGCGGCGCGCACGTCGAGGGCGAGCCGAACCTGATGCAGGCCTATACCCGCCCGGACAGTACCGCGCTCACGGCGCAACAATGCCAGCAAGCACAGGTCGCCGGTGTGGCGAATGGCCTGTTGACCCCCCGTTAATCCAGCCGGCGCAGTTCGAAATGAACTCGCGCCGTTAAATTCGATCAAAGCTGAGTAATCACGCTGGAAATTCGCGTTGAATAAGCACGTCGAATAGCCACGTCGAACAATAAAGGAGGGCAAAAGTGAACCTGGAACCCCAGTCGAAAAATCAGGCGGGAGCAGTGGCCGCGGATAAGCGGCGTATTCTGGTGGTCGAGGACGATCCCGACATCAGCCATCTGCTGGAAATAAACCTGCGTGACAATGCCTTCGAAGTGGATGTTGCCGGCAACGGTCTGCAGGGGTTCGAACTGGCCAGTTCGCGTAGCTATCAACTCATCGTGCTGGATCTGATGCTGCCGGGTCTAGATGGCCTCGAAGTCTGCAAGCAGTTGCGCAGCCAGGGAATTACGGTTCCGATCCTGATGTTGACGGCGAAAACCACCGAATTCGATCGGGTGCTGGGGCTCGAGCTCGGCGCCGATGATTACCTCACCAAACCCTTTTCCATCATGGAGTTGCAGGCGCGCGTCAAGGCTATCCTGCGACGTGTCGACATATCGTCGCAGTCTGCCATGCCGGAACCCAGCGAATCCATCGAAGTGGCCGGACTACACATCGATGTATCCGGCCGCCACGTCAGTGTCGACGACAGGCCGCTGGAGCTCACCGCCAAGGAGTTTGACCTGTTACTGCATTTTGCCCGCCATCCCGGCCGCGTTTACAGCCGTGGGCAGTTACTCGATCAGATCTGGGGCTATAGCCATAGCGGCTACGAACATACCGTCAACACGCACATCAATCGCTTGCGCAAGAAAATTGAAGCAGATCCCGATGCGCTGCAATACATCGAAACCGTGTGGGGGGTTGGCTATCGCTTTCGCGAACTACGTGCAAATTGAAGCGCCTGCCGCGGCCGTCGGTATTGAGCTTTTTTCCACATTAACCAGTAAGAGTTGACTGATGACTTTCCAGGATGGCGTAACTATTTCAGCGAAGCGGGTGCGCCATGCAGGCTAACCCGTTTCACAGTCTGTACTTCAAGCTGGTGCTGGTATTGTTCTTCCTGTTTACCCTGATTGGTAGCGTGTTCCTCGCAGTCGCACTTTACACCGCGCCGATGTACCAGCAGGAAGTCAGCCAGCAGCTCAATCACGATCTCGCCCGCTATATCGTCAACGAGCATGTATTGATCGAGAATGGCGAAGTTCAGCAGGAAAATCTCTCCGAACTGTTCCACAACGTGATGATTATCAATCCCAGCCTGGAACTTTACCTGCTCGATCCCAACGGCCAGGTGGTGGCGCATTCGATGCCGCCGGAAAAGGTCAAGCGCAGCCAGGTGTCACTGGGTCCGATCAACAGCTTTCTGGCGACCGATGCGCAAGGTCTGATCATGGGTGACGATCCGGGCAATGTAGACAGTCAGAACAGTTTCACCGTGGCGCCCATCGATTACCTGAATCAGCGCCAGGGTTACATTTACGCCATTCTCGGTAGTGAAAAGATCAGCAACATCACCGACGTATTGCAACGCAGCCTGATCATGAAATGGAGTACCAGTGCGGTGCTGACCGCGCTGGTCTTCGCCTTTATTGCCGGATTGCTGATGTTCTTCTTTTTGATGCGTAAACTGCGTGTGCTGAGCCACGCCATGCAGGAATTCAAAAGCCAGAACCTGCAGGAAGCGTCAATTGCAGATACCCATGAAGCGCGCTCGATGGACGAAATCGATACCATGGCGACTACCTTTCAGGAAATGGCGGGTCGTATCCACCAGCAAATGAATCACCTGCAGGAGATGGAATCGCTGCGGCGAGAACTGGTGGCCAACGTGTCACACGACCTGCGCACACCGCTGGCATCGTTGTCGGGCTTCCTGGAAACGCTGCAACTGAAGTCGGATGACTTGAGCGATGCCGAGAAACAGACTTACCTGAAAATTGCCTGGGACAATGCGCAACGCCTCAACTCGCTGGTCGAAGAACTGTTCGAACTCGCCAAGCTTGACGCCAACGAGATAAAGCCGCAGCGTGAGGCATTTTCGCTGGCGGAGCTGGCATTCGATCTGTCGCACCAGTTTCACCTGCGCGCCCGCGAGCGAAATATCAGTTTCGAGGTGGAGGCCGACGCAAGCGTGCCGCAGGTATCGGCCGACGTCGGCATGATCGAGCGTGTGCTGGAAAACCTGATCGACAATTCCTTCAAGCACACGCCCGCCGAGGGTCAGATAAAACTGCGCCTGTGTGCGCAACAGGGCAGGGTCGACGTCTCGGTGAGCGACACCGGATGCGGGATTGCACAGCGATGAATTGCCGCACGTCCTGAAACGCTTTTACCGTAAAAGCGATCAGCGCGCCGATGGCAATGCCGAGTCCGGTCTCGGCCTTGGGACTCGCGATTGCGTCGCGCATCGTCGAATTGCACGGTAGCCAGCTAATCGTGGCCAGTGAACTCGAAGCAGGGCACTGAATTCAGTTTTTCCTTGCCGACCAGTCCCTAGTCGTCCTGGCCGATGTGACGAAATCGTTACAATTTGGTGACCGCCGCGTGATATGAATTTTACATAGTACTTCTTCATTTTCAGGAGGAAGGATCATGCATAATTTTGTAAATTCCGCCGGCAGACTCTTGCTGGTTGCATTATTGATATTCACCGGTTCGCAGGCTATGGCCAGTGGCAGTAGCGATTTTCACGTCACCATTACCAACCTGACCAACCGCATCAACTTCACCCCTATCCTGGTGGCGAGCCATCGGCGCCCGGTGTCCATCTTCGAGGCGGGTACGCCGGCCAGTGACGATCTGGCGGCCATTGCCGAGGATGGCGATGTCGGCCCATTGACGACCACGCTGAACCACACAGCAGGACGTCGTCGATGTGCAAAACTCCGGTGGCCTGCTGGGACCGGGTGAATCGGTTACCGTCGTTGTCAGGGGTAATCACGGAGCTCGATACATCAGCGTGGCGTCGATGATGCTGCCGACCAATGACGGATTCATCGGTCTCAACAGTGCTTTCGTGTGGAAGCGTAGCGGCATGACATTCCATTCACCGGGCTATGACGCCGGTAGCGAAGCCAATGACGAGCTCTGCGCAAACATTCCGGGACCGACCTGTGGCGGGGTTGGACCCTCACCCGGTGTCAGTGACAGCGACGAGGGTTTCGTGCACATTCATCGTGGTATGCACGATATCGGTGACCTGTCATCGGCGGTGTATGACTGGCGCAATCCAGTCGCGCGCATCACCGTTTCCCGGGTTCGTGGCAAAAAGGACGATTAATAAAGAATAACTTATCTGGCATAATAATGACCAACCGGGCGCGGCAGGATTCCCCCAGAATCAGTCACGAAGCAATTTGTGAGCTGCGCCCGGTTACCTTTACCCACCGCGCCCCAATTCGTTCAGGCGATTATTCAATCGCATCTGCAAGCCCTGGATGCGAGCAGCGTACTGGATTGACGCAACCCGGCCTGCTTGCAGTAGAATGACTCGCTTTACGGAAATACAGGCAAGTTAGAACAATGACCGAATCCACCACCACGACACCCCCTTCAGATGCCGCCGAACGGCGCGCCGCCCCGGCGCTGGTTTGTTATGATGTGCACCGTTTACCCCCTTCCAACATCGAACTCTATCAGCAGGCCCGCATCGGCATGCGTAAAACCGGGGAAGTCATTGTTCCCCCGCGTGATGGCGCCAGCTTTGAAGTGCCAGCCGGTTCGTTTTTTCGCATCGTCAGCGTCGAAGGTTCGCAGGTTGGTGATCTCAATTTGTGGAATGCGCAGGATCTCAGTGAACGATTCTTCAGTGGCAAGACCCGCCAGATGCACGCCACCCACGTCACTACCGGTGACCGTTTGTGGAGCAGCCTGCCGGGATTAAGGCCGCTTGCAACGATCACTCACGATACGCTGGACTGGTACGGCTGGGACGAGGACGGTGGCGGGGTACACGACGTGATCGGTACGCGTTGCGATCCCTATACCAATTACATGCTGAGGCAGACCGACTACCACTACTGTTGCCATTCGAACCTGACGCGGGCACTCGTTGCCGCCACCGGGATGGCGCCCGAAGTGGCCGAATTGCACGTGCACGATGTTCTGAACGTGTTCATGTGCACCGGGTTTACGCTGGACACCCACCAGTATTTCATGAAGGCGAGTCCAGTTCGCCCGGGTGACTACCTCGAGTTTTTCGCCGAGATCGATTTGCTGGGAGCGCTGTCCGCCTGTCCGGGTGGCGATTGTGGAAGCAGTCAGTCTGACGACAGGGCGGCCTGTTATCCGCTCAAGGTTGAAATTTTCGAACCGGCCGCGGGCAGCCTGCAGGGCTGGAAGTCGCCCGCGCGCAGCGGCTATTCCGGTACGCACGGGATCTGACCTGCAGTTGCCTGCTTAGAATGATCGGGCTCCGGGTCAACACGATGCCAGGATTGTGATGCTCCAGCGGTCGAAGTCAGGCTTGCGGGATCGCCGTTAAATCCTCTACCCAGGACTGCGCCGAACGGCAGTAATATTGCCGCTGCGGGGTCAACTGCGCGCGTTGGCGTATGCTGCCGACGCGGATTCCCAGCATCCCGCTCTGGCCTTCGACCGGTCCTGCATAAATGGGAGTCCCACATTGCGGGCAGAAGGTCTGCGTGCGAGCTGTGCCATCTTCGGCGGTCTTGATGTAAGTGGTGACCATCCCCTGCAGCAGTCGAAAACTGTCTGCAAGCGCCGGTACCACGGTGCGGTAAGCCGCCCCGGACAAAGTCTGGCAATCGCTGCAATGACAAATCAGCACTTGCTTTACATCGATTTCAGCCTCGAAACTGATCGCGCCGCAATGGCAGGTCCCGTCTATTTTCATTGTTTGCTCCTGGTGATGTTGAATTTCGTATACGCCATGCCGGTGCGTACAAAAGCGCACTGCTGCGGGCCCCACGGCAAACCGTGGCGAAGCCGTTTTGTCGCAAACCGCAGACCTGATACCATGGTACGCCTATTCAAAAACTGCAGCATGCCATGTCCGATACAGATAACAGTCATTCCGGCGAAAGCGTCGATGATGACGTCATTGAGCGGATCATAGAACCCTCCAGCAAGGATCTCGGTGGATTCAATGTGCGCCGGGTCTTACCCTCGCGATCGCGGCGCATGGTGGGTCCGTTCATTTTTTTTGACCACATGGGACCGGCCGAGTTTCCACCCGGCGAAGGCGTGCAGGTACGCCCGCATCCGCACATAGGCCTGTCCACGGTTACCTATTTGTTCGAAGGTGAAATCATTCATCGCGACAGCCTCGGTTACGTGCAGGCGATCCAGGCCGAGGCGGTCAACCTGATGACCGCCGGTCGCGGTATCGTGCACTCGGAGCGAGCGGGTGACGATTTGCACCGGGTCTCGCGCCTGCACGGCATTCAATCGTGGATGGCTCTGCCGCTGGAAATGGAAGAATGTGATCCCGGTTTTAGCCATTACCCGGCCAGCGAATTACCGGGTTTTGACCACGACGGAGTTTCCATCCGGGTCATCATGGGTGAAGTTTTTGGTCACGCTTCACCGGTTACCCAGCATGCGCCGACGCTGTATCTCGAATGCCGCTTCGCGGCGGGTGCGGTGCTGGACTTGCCCAGTGATTACGCGGAAAGCGCGGCCTACGTGGTGGACGGCGAAGTCGCGTATCGGCCCCAGCACGGTCGGTGAAGGGCGCATGGCCGTGGCGCGCGCGGGCAAGCAATTGAGAATCGAGGCATTACGCGACAGCCATGTCATGATCATCGGTGGCGCCAGCCTCGGTGAGCGCCATATCTGGTGGAACTTTGTCTCGAGTTCGAAGCCGCGCATCGAGCAGGCGAAACAGGAATGGCGCGACAATCGTTTTGCCGCGGTACCCGGGGAAACCGAATTTATCCCGCTGCCGGACTGATGCCGCGCGCAGCAGGGACTCGCCCTATCAAGAGGACTAGCAAATGGTTGAATTAAGTAAGCAAAATTGTGAGGCTTGCCGGGCCGATGCGCCGCTAATCAGCGACGCCGACTTGAAACAGCTGATGCCGGCGATTCCCGACTGGCAAGTGATCGTGGTCGACGGGATCATGCAACTGACGCGTGAGTTCAAGTTCAGGAACTTTGTCCAGGCGATGGCGTTTTCCAATCGGGTAGGCGAACTCGCCGAGGCCGAGAATCATCATCCGGCGATTCTTACCGAATGGGGCAAGGTGACGATCACCTGGTGGAGCCACAAGATTCGCGGCTTGCACAAGAATGACCTGATCCTCGCCGCCCGCACCGACCAAGTCTATGCGCCTTGATGTCAAAGCCCTGATCTCGGTTGCCATCGTTGCGCTGGTCGCCCTGTCGAGTACGCGGGTTCTCGACGACTACGTCGATGACTATACCAATGAATCGATCCGTAACGCCGCGATAACCTACGCCACCGCGCGCGGAATCAATGCGCTGGTATCCATGTTGCAAAGCAGCGAAATCGAGGCCGGCGTGGGTATCGTCTCGGGATCGATGACCATCGGCGAGGTGCTCGACCCGTTAAACGATATGGTCGAACGCTTTTCAACGGTGATGACCTGGGTACTGGCATCGCTGGCCGCGCAGAAAGTGTTGTTATTGCTGGCCTCGCACCAGTTGTTTCTCTACCTGGTAGCGGTGCTGGGTGTCAGCGCGCTGCTGTTGCTACATTACGGCAGGCCGCAGGCCTGCAGTCTCGTGTTTCGTTGTTTCCTGGTGGTGGTGTTCGTGCGTTTCGCGCTGGGGCTTGCGGTCGCGCTGAACAGCGGTGTCGACTACCTGTTTCTCGAGCAGCAGTTGCAGGATAACGACCGTCAGATCGAGCAGTTTCAGTCGAATATCCTGCGCGTCGAAGCGACCGCGCAAGCGGATGATCTGCGAGATTCGGTAATCGCTTTCTGGCGAAGCCTGAGCCTGGAACAGCTCAACCGGAAGATCAGCGCGAGCATCGAAAATTTTATCAACCTGGTTGCCATTTACCTGCTCAAGACGATCTTCTTCCCGCTCGGATTTTTCTATGCGGCCATCTTCATTATTCGCCAGTTGTGGGGGCTCGATCTGGATTGGCGCAAGTTCGAGGCAACGGTTAGTCGCTGAGCCGAAGGTGAAGATCGTGAACCCGGTGATGAGCATTGCTGGCATTATTCAGATTCGGCTTATCCGGGCCCTGGCTTTCTGCTATTCTGCTGGACCGTACATGTCGGCCCAGTTTTCATGAACTTCAATCACCCCTGCCGCAGTCTGATCGCCATTTGCCTGCTGTTAGCGGGCTGCGCCAGTCAATTGCAGCCCAAATCCGCATACCTGCCGCCACCGGGTGCCGCGGTGATGGAAAACAATGCCCTGGACACCAGTTATCTCAAACCTGTGGCAGGACACAGGGGCGATCAACTGGGCGCTGAAGTCGTCAGTGCTGAAACCCTGGGCGACGAGCTGTTGATCGAAATCCTGGTGCCGATCGACCCCGATCTGGTCGACCAGGTGCAGGTTACTTCAGAGGCGAGTGGTTCCGTTGTACTCACGCGCGAAGCGCGCATCGTGCAAAACTATGAAAGCAATAACGTCGGTATAACGATCCGCATTCCCAAGAGCGAGAACATGGGATTTCGACTCAAGCTGGTCGATCACCCCGATAACAACTGGCCGCCCGTACGGCATCAATAGTTCGCGCCATGACATTAGATCAAATCCTGTTTACGTTCGGCAATCAAGACTACACACTGGGACAATTGCTGCTGGTTCCCCTGGTGCTGGTGCTGGGTTACCTGCTGATTCGCTGGCTTGCCCACCTTATCGCAATCCGTATGGCTGCGCGTCAGGTCGAAGCCGATGTGGTCCACCTGGTGCGTCGAATATTCTATTTCCTCGCTTTTGCGGTGCTGATCGTAACCATCCTGGATATGCTGAACGTACCCTTGACGGCTTTTGCTTTCGTATCGGGTGCGGTGGCCATTGGTGTGGGATTCGGTGCGCAGAACATCATCAACAATTTCATCAGCGGCTGGATTTTGATGTGGGAACGACCGATCCGCATCGGCGATTTTCTCGAAATTGGCGACGCCTACGGCACCGTCGAATCGATCAATACGCGCTCGACACTGATCCGGCGCACCGATGGCGTGCACCTGCTGATACCCAACAGTGCACTGCTCGAAAAAACCGTCGTCAACTGGACCCTGATCGATCACCTGGCGCGCACCCGGGTGCGTATCGGCGTGGCTTACGGCTCGCCGGTCAGGCGGGTTTCCGAGCTGATAAAACAGGCCGTCGACGAACACCCGGATACGCTCAAGGATCCACTGCCGCTGGTTATTTTCGATGATTTTGGTGACAGCGCCCTGATGTTTGATACCTACTTCTGGGTGGATGCTCGGGATGGCCGGGACCTGCGTGTGATTCGCAGCGATGTCCGCTTTCGCATCACCGAGCTGTTCGCGGAAAATGATATCGTCATCGCCTTTCCGCAACGGGATTTGCACCTCGACGGCGCGATCTCGATCGTCGATAGCGCGTTGGCGCGTCCCCCGAACTAGCCCGACAATTGCATCAGTCGAATCTGAGCATTAACGTCGGCGCCGATGTAGCAACAAGCTGTAAAACAGCACGCCGAGCAGAAAGCCGATACCGAGCAACAGTGCTATCAGCACTGCAATTGGCAGGGATACACTCCACAGCAGAAACTGGATATTAACCCCCGCGATATTCTGAATCGCGAAAATCAGCAATGCGATGATCAGCAGCAGACTGAAGATGGATTTGATGCTTTGCATAATTAACCTGAATATTGGGCCAGTATCCCGAGCGATAACGCAGGACAGATGTGCCTGGACGCCGCGCTGGACTCAGTTCCATAGCCTAAGCTATGGATCGAGGGAAGCGCAAGTCCAGGTGTATCTGGACAAGTCAGCGCCGGGATAGGACCTGAACCGGTTATTGAAGGTTCTCCGATACTGAATCTTGTAATCTGCATTTCTATCCGATTTATCAAACTGTAGGGATTAGGCTCAGGTCCGACTGGTGCAATATTCAGGTTACCCCGCGGCCAGCATACCCGAGAGCAGGGTAGCAATTCCAAGAAATGACATAAAACCGGCGATATCGGTCACCGTGGTCAGAATGATCGATGATGACAGCGCCGGATCCTGCCCCATACGTTTCAGCATGATGGGCACCAGTGCGCCGGCAACCGCGGCGATGAGCATGGAGCTGATCATCGCCAGCCCGATAATCAACGCCAGCCCGGTGCTGCGACTCCACAGGTACACTCCGGCGCCACAGGTAATGGCGATCACCACGCCGTTGATCAGTGCCGCGCCCGCTTCTTTCATCATCACCTGCACCCAGTTGCGCACCGTTATCTCGCGCAAGGTAAGCCCGCGCATGGTCACCGCCAGTGCCTGCGCGCCGGTATTACCCGACTGACCGGCGGCGATCGGCAGCAGGATGGCGAGCGCCGTATACTGGGCAATCGTGGATTCGAAAAGCCCGACCACGGCGGCGGCCAGAAATGCGGTCAACAGGTTGATCTGCAGCCAGGGCAGGCGCTTTTTCACGGCAAACCAGCTGCTCGACAGGGCACGCTCGTCCTTGCTCACACCGACCATGGTCTGCATGTCGGTGGCCAGGTCCCGCTTCAGCATGCTGAGTATGTTTCTGCCGCGAATGATGCCAATGAAATGGTCGTTGCCATCGATAACCGGCAGCACGTCGATCTTGAATTTTTCCAGGGTATCGATGATATCGCCCTTCGGGTCCAGCGCGTTGACCACCGCTATCAGCGGAATCGACAACGATGCCAGGGTTTGCGAACCGTCGGCGAGCGCCAGGCGTTGTACTGCCACCTGGCCTTTGAGGTAGAGATCGTCATTCAACAGGAACAGGTAGCGCAGATCTTCGAGCTTCTGGTTGCGTAAGCGGGTGATTGCGTCGGCCACGGTCATGTTGGCGTTGAAGGCAATGATGTTGGTCTCCATCAACGAGCCCGCGGTATCCTGCGGATATTCCAGTAGTTCGCGCAACTCATCGGCGATCGATTTGTCCAGCAAATCTAGAAATCGCGTTTGTTGTTCGCTGGCGAAGCGGCTGAGCAGGCTGGCGCATTGCCCGGCCGGCAACGCGGTCAACAGGCTGGCGACAGTGCTGTCCGGCAATTGCGGCAGCAAGTCGTCGGTAATTCCAGGTGGCAGATGGGTCCAAACCGGTAGCAGCACGTAGGCGGGTTGATCGCCCAGCAACAAAGCCGCCTGCGCGGGCAGCATAGTCTCGATCTTGCGTGCCGCGTCGCGCGGATAGTTCAAAAGGAACGCACGGTTTAATGCATCGACGGGCGTGCTTGCGCGGTTGCTCGAATCGCTCATGTTACCTGCCTCGCCGGGTTCTGCCACGCGCGAAATCGCCCAGCGCGATAAACAAAACCAGCAGGCTGCTGGCATAGATCTCGAAGAAGCCAGTGACCGGATCGACTTCCCGCGCCGGGGCGATGCTGGTCGAGATTTGCTGCAGGCCCTGGCGGAAATCGAGATGGCGTAAAACGCCCACCAGTTGCTGATTACGGTTGATGACCGGGATGCTGTCGTGATCCATCCACAGTGGATGATCGAGTGCTGATTTGAGTGCAGTGCGTGCCGAGATCGCCTTGCTGTCCTTTATCATGACCGCGGTGACGAGTGCGGCGCCGGGTGCGCGCAGCAATGCCGCAAGCGTTACCCGACCCTGCAGGAAGCGCTTGCGGTTGACCACCAGCGAAACACCACTATCCACTACTTGCTGATCCTGGCGAATTCGCTCGAGAGCCTCCGCCACGCTGCAGTCGTCCGGCAAGGTTGAAACGCCGGAATTCATCCAGGCGCCAACGGCATCTTCCTGGTAGTTCAACAACAGTCGGCAGGCGAGCCGGGTTTTATCGGGCAGCAGGCCGAGCAATTGCTTGCTCAGGTCTTTGTGGCACAGGCGCATCACGGCGGCGATCAGGCTGATATCCATCTCGGACAGCATTCCCGCAGCGACGGTCGGTTGCAGATGCTGGCAAAGTCTCGCCGTATGCTGTGGCAGCATTTTGGCCAGCACCAGGCCACCGTGGGTATGCGGCAGGCTGGCGAGGAATTCCGCGACCTGCAGCAGCGGCTGTTGCTCGAGGATGGCCGCCGCCGCAGCGGGTTGCGATTGCACAAATGCCAGCGCCAGGTCAATCTTTTGCTCGTCCACTGGTCAATCCTCGCGCTTGACGATTTCGTCCAGAATTTCGTCGTGTTCGGCGGTCTGCGACTGGAAGCTACTGGCCTGTTCCTGGAACAGTTTGGCCGGAATCACTGCACGTCCGTACTCGGTATCAAGCACGATACAGGTCTGGGTTACTTCGACGATGATGCCCTCGATATCGCCGAGGCGCATACGTTCGCCGATGCGGCTATGCTTGCGCAGGTACTGGGCGCCGATAACATTGGCGATCAAGGTACGTGCACCTAGCCCGAAAGCAAGCGCGGCGCCGGCCAGCATTACGCCGACGATCACGATCAGGACATTGGTGAGAAAATCGACATTGATGCCAATCTGCTCGATGCCAATCAGCAAGGTGGTGAAAATGACCACGATCTGGGCAACGCGGGCGAGCACCAGGCTCTGCGACATGCCTGCCGATTCGGCCGTACTGACGACGCCTTTTCTGACTACGTTGCTGAGCAGAAAACCGGCGAGGATAATCAGCAATCCGGAAACCAGGTTGGGCAGGTAGATGATCACGCCGTCCATCCAGTTCGCCAGCATTTGCCAACCGGCCATGTTTGCGGCGGTGGCCAGGAAAATGATCAAAACCACCCAGAACACCAGGTTGCCGGCAATGATCGCATGGGTGCGTTTGGTGCGCAGCTGGCTGGCGCTGTCTTCGTCGCTGCCCCCCCATAAAGAGTCCAGCCCGCGCATCAGCTTGCGCGTGGAAACACGCAACAACTGGGCCACAAACCAGCCAATCAGGACAATGGCGATGGCCCCAAGCAACTGCGGCATCGAGGCGATCATTTGCGCGAAAAATGTATCCCAGGTCGCGCTAAACGAAGCTTGCCAGCTCAATTTGTCGTCATTAACCATAATCCGCCTCTCGGATATTGTTGTCGCAACAGGTGCCGGTGATTCGATCCTGCGAAGGTGGGTTTTCGCGCCCAGGCAGCTGCTGCAGTTTATCGGCAGCAATCATAACGCATACCAGGTAGCGATGAATAAATTTAATGAGGCTGGAACAGCCTGGGTTAGTGCAGGACTGCGGGCAGGCGTTATCGCTCTATGGTGAACAGCAGATCGGCACCCTGTTCTTCCCCGCTTTCGGCTTCCACTTTCCAATTCTTGGTCAACTCGTAACGCAGGTTCAGCGAATTGACCGATTCGATCAGGCCAACGCCATAGCTGACATAGAGTTTGGGCGACAGGTAACGCCCAACCACCAGCGACGCCTGGTCACCGTCGTCGCTGCTTTCGACGCGCACCTCGTCCAGCCCGAACTGATCGCCAATCCGGCGTGCGAGGGTATCACCCCCGGCGAGTCCCAGCGCGAGCGCCGCTTGCGCCATCATTTCGCCCTCGGTCCCGGAGGCGGTTTCCATGGGCCGTCCCAGCAGCAAGTAGGACAGCATGTCGGTCTGGCCCATGGCCGGAATCGAAAACAGTTCAATTTCCGGTTGCTGCAACCGGCCCCTTAGCTGCAGGCCCACGATGATATCGTTTACCGTACGCACGGCGCGCACATCGAGGCCGGGATTGTCGAGCGCGCTGCCGGTAAACAGCAGGCGGCCGTTTTCGACATCGAGCCGTTGTCCGTAGGCCCGGTAGCGTCCTTCCGGGATGTTGATTTCGCCGACACCGACACTCAGTTCGCCGGGTGCATCCTTGATCAGCAGGCGCCCGCCGAGCTTGCCTTCGAAGCCGAAGCCAAAGAAGGTAACCCGCTCGCCGAGAATGACGTTGACCCGGGTGGTGACCAGCCAGCGTTCATCGGGTGGTTTTTCACTACCGATAATAACCGTGTCGTTGGAGACCCTGGCCGCGGTACTGATGTCCTTGGGTTGCAGCTTGGCAAACGGAATCAGAACGTCCCCCTCGACGAGGATGTTGCGTCCTTCAAGGTTGATGGTCAGGTCAGGAGAAATGGTGACGTGCGCTTCGGGAATTCGAGACACTTCGAACTCCTTGCCCTTGATGCGGATTATGCTCGGCCAGCCGCGGGCCGGATCCAGCAGGCTACTGCCCTTGATCGATAACTTGCCGTCCCCGGATTCGGCGGTCAGTTTGAAATTAAACTGGTTGTCCGCATCGCTGCTGCCCTTTAGATGGATCTCCCTGATCTGTAATCCGAGCCGCGGGATGTTGAAGGAGGCCTGCTGCATCTCGGCGTTTGCGAGCAGCAATGGGCTGGCCAGTTTGCCGGCCAGGGTAATATCGAGCTTCAGTTCCCCTTTCATTTTGTCGACTTCCGGAATCAGGTACTGGACCAGGTCGAGTTCGGTGAAATTGAAGTGGGCACTGCCTTCCAGGATCTGCTGCTCGGTATCGAGCGTCAGCAGTTTAGCCCCCGGCAAGATGACCTCGGTCTTGAGGTCGTTGCGCTTACCGAAATTGACAGCGGATTGGCTGCTAATTCCCTGATCGTCCAGGATCAGGGTTAATAAGGCATCCTGATATTTCCAGCGCTCCCGCTCCTGGTCCAACAGTGGATAAGTCAGCTTGCCTTGCGCGGATGTCAAACGAATTTCTCCCTGCAACTGGTCGGGTGCGCGATATTTGAGGTCGGCGCTGGCCTGCATCAAGCCGTCGACGTTTAACGGTTGCTCGACCCATGGCGCAATCAGGGTGGCGATATCGAGATCGTCGCCGCTCAGTGAAATATTGCTGGCCCAGCCACTGCCTCGATCGAGCAAGGTATCGCCCTGGACCGCGATCCTGCCTTTGGCGGTCTTTGCCTCGAGGGTAAAGCGCGCATGATCCGAGCCATCGCTTTGGGCGCGCAGGTCGATTTGCCTGAGCTTCATCCGCTTCTCAAGCAGATCGACGCTGCCACCGGTGAAACTCGCGCTGCCCTGCAGGCGGGGTTGGTTGAGATTGCCAGTCACCTGCAGATCCAGTTCCAGCGCGCCCTGCAAATTAGCGATCTGCGGCACCTGGGCATCCAGCATGCCCCAATGTTGCGCATTGACCTTTATCCTGGCGCGCAGCGCCTGTTGCTCGATATCCAGTTGCAGGATATCCGCGCCGGGCATGATAACGGAGCCGTCGAGCTGGTCGCCGTTTTGCAGGATTAGCCGGCCGCTTGCCGTTACCTGCTGTGCTTCGAGCAGTAAATTCAAGCTGGCGCTTTGGTAGTCGAGTTGTTCCACCTGATCTTCGCTGAGCGGATAGCTGGCGCGCGCCGCCGGCAAGTTGGCATCGAGCTTGCCGAGCAATTGTCCCTCGCTGTGATATTGCAGATCGCCCTGGGCATTGAAGACGCCGTCCAGTTCCAGATCCACCGGCGTCCACTGGCGCAACAGGCGCAACGGAATAGCGGCGAGATCCAGGTCGATATCCCAGGTTTCGCCATCCTGCAGGAAGTTGCTGCAGGCTTCGATCGATGAGGTCGACAACAGGCACCTGGGGTCGAGCGAAATCGCCTTGCTACCCTGGCCTCGAATATCGATATTACCGTCTGCGGTGACCGCAGCGACTGTGAAGCGGGCGGGCTGTGAGCCGTCACTGTGCAAATTGGCGTTAATCTGTTCGAACTGCAGGCCGGACTCGAGCAGGTTGATAGCACCTTCGCTTAGCGTTGCATTACCCTGCAGGCGGGGTTTGGCAAAGCTGCCGGTAATCTTCAGGTCGGTTTGCAAACGGCCGCGTAAATTGTCGACCTGCGGCAGTAAACCATCCAGCACCGCCCAGTCTTGCGCGTCGACCCTGACTTGCGCCTGTAGCGTTTGCTGCGCGGTGTCGAGCTGCAGGATATCAGCCCCTGGCATCACCAGTGCGGCTTCGAACTGATCGCCGTTCTGCAGAACCAGCCGGGTGTTGGCGCTTACCTGCTGTGCCTCGAGTGACAGTTTGAATTCGCCCTGCTGAAAGTCGAAGTGTTCCGTTTTGCCTTCCTCCAGTGGATAGCTGGCGCGCGCTGCCGGCAGCCTGGCCTCCAGCTTGCCCAACAGTTGACCTTGGGGGTGATAGCTGAGATCGGCGCTGGCATCGAAGACGCCATCAAGCTTGAGTTCTGCGGGTGTCCATTGCTGCAGCAGGCGCAACGGCATACGCGTCAGATTCAGGTCGAGATCCCAGGTCTCACCTTCATGCAGAAGGCTAGCGCAGGCTTCAGCCTGTTCTGATGACTGCAGGCAGAGCGGTTCGATCGATAACCGGTTCTGGCCCAGGCTGACGCCAGCCGGCGCCTGCAGGCGCCAGTTGGCAAATTCGCCTGTATCGAGACTTGCGGTTACCAGTTTTCCGCGCCAGCCCTGATCGACCAGGGTCCCGCTGAGTTCGAGCTTTGCCGCGAGTCGGTCACCTACCAGGCTGGCATCAAACTGGCGCTGGTTACCATTGACCGTGAGCGACTGCAGTTGTTGCCCCTGGATATCGAGATCGCGGGCAGTTAATCGGATATCCACTTGTTGCCAGTTGAGCAGGTCGACGGCCAGGTCGCCGTCGATGGTTGCTGCGCGGTAGTCGTCGACGACCAGGGACTGGCCCTTGAATTGCGCCTTGACGATCGGCGCCGAACGTTCGCCTCCGAGATGGCCGCTGGCGCTCAGTTGCCCGCTTGCTGTCGGGTAAACCGAGGCCAGGTCATCGCTTACCAGAGACCATTCGAGATCGTATTCCTGGCCGACACGACCCCTGGTATCGATGCGAGTGCCGCCCGAGGTCAGGGACGCCGACTCGACCTGCAGGGCGTCGTTGCGCCAGTGTAAATTGCCAGTCAGCGAGAATGGATGCTCACGCAGGCGCCCCGATGCCTCGCTAATGTCCGCGCTGACGTCGAGCTCACCGTCGATCAGCTGGCCCTCGCTGCGTAAACTGGCGTTCAGCTTGCCGGGCCAGTCTGGGAGCAGGCTGGCCGGGTTGATATTGCTGGCGTCGAGCTGGCCGGCCCAGCTCAGTTCTGGCGACCAGTTAACCTGTCCCTTTGCCGCCAGCATGCCCTCGTAGATACCGACGTCCAGCGATTCGATGTGCAAGCCTTCGGCGAGTCGTGGCGGGTCCAGGCTGCGCAGCTCGAAGCGCGCATCAAAGCGCCCGAAATCAGCGGAGTCGGCATCGAGTCGTCCACTCGCGCGGGCCGTGGTCGAATCACCGGTCGCGGTGAGTTGCAGGCTACCGTTTAGCAGCGGCAGTGCTGGGTCCAGCAGGCCGGTGTCAAAGCGGGCAATATCGATCTCGGCCTGCCAACTGAGTTGCTCCAGCGCATCTTGCAGCTGCACTGACAGCTGCGCCTGCAGTGGGCCGCTGGATTGGTGCGACAACCGTGTTGCTGCAAGATCGCCTTCGATGCGCGTGCTGCTAGTTACCAATGCCCCGCTCGGCAGCCCGGCCTGCCAGTTGATCGCAAACCTGTGTGGGTAATCGCCGCGGATCGTTATCTCGCCGGCGAGGCTTGCTTGCAGGTTGTTGAGGTAAGCTGCGTCGACACCGGGATTGGCCGCGCGCATTTCAAGGCTGTGGACCGTGAGCTGGCTATCGTGGATGTCCGCCGCCAGTTTGAACTGGTCCAGAACGAGTCGCTGACCCGCGTAGTCGAGCTGGGCCTGGTCAATCATCAGGGCTTGCACTTTAAGCGCCAGTGGCAGTTCCACCTGCGGCAGTCCCGGGTCGGAAGCTGCCTGCGCATTGCCAGCATCAGCGAGCAGTTCAACCTGCAGTTGTTCGATCACCAGGCTGGGAATGGCAATTTCCGCCGACAACAGAGCCCACGGGTCCCAACGCAGAATGATTCTTTGCGCACTGAGCCGGGCTGATGCGTTGCTGAATTCCACTCCTTGCAGAACCATGATGTCGTTCATGCGGCCTGACAACTGGACCACATGAAGTTCTCCCGGCAGCAGTGGGCCTGCCTGTCGGTAAGCCCAGCGCAATCCACTTTCACTGGTGATCAGCCAGCTTGTCCCCGCTACGATAACCAGGGTCAGGGTCAGCAGCCCTGCAAGCAACCAGCGTTTCACAGGTCGGGTCCGATGCTGATGTGCACACGCCAGTCCTTGTCCTCGGTGCTGATCGCGTTGGCAAGGTCGATGCGCACCGGGCCTATCGGCGATTTCCAGCGCAGGCCGAAACCGGCGCCCTGTTCGAGATCGTCGTTGAAGTGGTCGATGGCGTTACCGGCGTCAATGAAAACCGCGGCTCCCCAGTGATCGTCGAAATAGTGTTCGAACTCCAGGCTACCGGTGAGCAGGTGCCGCCCGCCGACCACGTCACCATCTTCGTTGGTAGGGCCGAGCGATTCGTAGCGGTAACCGCGCACGCTTTGCGAACCACCGGCGAAGAAACGAATCGACGATGGCAGTTGTTCGAATGCGGAGGTTTCGGTAGTGCCGAAATTACCGCGCGCGAGAAAGCGATTGCGAGGGTCGAATGAAAAAATGAACTTGAGACCGCCGCGCAACTGAACAAAGGTGGTATCCGAAGCCAGGTTCTCGTTCGCGCCACGCAGGCCGATGTCAAAGCGCAGCCCGTCCAGCACGTTAATAAAATCTCCTCCCCAGATTCGGCTCCAGCTAACGCCCGGAATCAACAGGTCGGAGGTACCGGAATCGTCGGCTACTTCGAAAGTTTCCGACTGGTAGTTGAGCGACAGTGACTCGCGCCAGGGGCCTCGATTGTGGTTGAGGCTAACCCCTACGATGCGCAGTAAGCTGTCGTTGGTGTCGGTTTCTTCCTTCTCTTCACTGATGCTGTAAACCAGTTGGTCGGTGCGTGGGTTGAGTACCGGCACGCGGTAGTTAGCCCCGACCTTGTAGCCGATCTCCGATACCTCGACGCTGCTGTCGATATGATGGCCACGCCGGTTGACGCGTGGCATGCGCCAGCCGAACCTGGCGCGCGCGCCAGTATCCGTGCCGTAGCCGACGCCAAAATCGTAACGATGATCCTTGCGTGGCAGCAACCGGACGTTGACCGGAACTTCGCGGCTGTCCGTCTGCGGATCACCGGGTGAAACCTCGGCAACCTGAAAGTAATTGCTGTCGTTGAGCGCCTGTTGCAGCCTGATCACCTGGTCGAGATTGTAAGGGTCGCCCCGCTGGAACGGAATATAGCGCTGCAGGAGATCGGGTTCGAGCACGTCCTGTTGCAGTGAAACCTCGCCGAAACTGTAGCGCGGACCACTGTTGTACTTCAGGTAGATGCGCGCCTCGTATCGATTCAGATCGATCTCGACCCGTGCCTCGATAAACCTGCCCTCCATGTAACCGCGCTCAGAAGCGAGCCCACTCAGGCGCGATTTGAAGCTATCGTAGCGTGGGTGTACAAATACGGCGTCGACTTGCAGCGCGTGCAGCTCGACCATTTTTTTGATTTCCTCGTCGTCTTCCATCTCCCCGGCAATATCCAGGTGGAATTCAGCGATAGGAATCCCCTGACCGTGATCGACAACGTAACGGGCTAACCATTTGCTATCGCCCAAATCGGTCAGGCTGGCGGTGACCTGCGGTCGATAATAGCCGTAGGGCTGTAATGCCGAGGCGATTTCTTCGGTAGCTTTCTTGTGTAGACGACGCACGCGCCCATCGCTTAGCAACGGGTGTTCGCGTTGCTGTTCGATGCTCAGAAACAGGCGGATATTGGTCTCCAGCTCATCGTTAACACCGTCGATTTCAACCTCGATGACCGGCTGCGCCCAGAGCTTGCCCGACACCAGCAATGCGAACAATGCCGGCAGTAAAACCCGGTATCTGGTGGTGCAATTATTCGACATGGTTAATGGCTGGGTTTTGTGCAGGTACTGGTTAGACAGTGACAGACTATCAGAATTTGGCTGAACACTTTATGAATCAATCGCGCGCAGTAACAGCCCTGCAGCGGGCCGTTTGTCATCACTGTTTTGTCCGCGCTGGGTCAGGCCAGGATCGCCATCATGCCGCTTGATATTACAGGCGTAAACCCCCGTCAAGCTCCAGCACTCTTCCCGTGAGGTAATCATTTTCGATGATGAAACGAACCGTGTGCGCCAGTTCTTCGACCATACCGGTGCGTTTCAGGGGTACTGCGCTGGTAATGCGTTGATGTGCCTCCGGTTTCATCGATGCCACCATTTCAGTTTCGAATACGCCGGGCGCGATCGCTGCGCTGCGGATGTTGTAGCGCGCCAGTTCCTGGGCCCAGGTGGCGGTCAGGGCGACGACGCCTGCCTTGGTGGCCGCATAGCTTGACTGGCCGATATTGCCGGCACGGCTGATGCTCGAAATGTTGATGATAACCCCTGGCCGATCGTTACGAATCATGCTGGTGGCGGCTTCGCGTCCACACAGGAAAACGCCGGTGAGATTGATGTCGATAACCTGCTGCCATTTGCGTAGCGACAGACGGTCGACAATCTCACCATCCTTGACTTTCACCAGCATGCCATCGCGCAGGATGCCGGCGTTATTGACCAGGCCATCTATGGGGCCGAGACGTTCTTCAATCGCGGCAAACCCGCGTTCGACGCTGGTTTCCGAGGCGACGTCGCAGGTGAGCGCGATACACTGCCCCGCGCCGGCCTGCAGGCAGCGATCCACGACCTGGTCAAGCCCTTCCGAGTTGACGTCCAGCAGGGCGATATTTGCCCCAAGACCCGCGAGTTCGATGCTGATGGCCTCGCCAAGACCCTGGGCGGCGCCTGTGATGACAAATGTGTGGTTGCTGATTTCCAATATATTGTTCCCCGGATTCGATTTAGGTGGCCTGCAATAAGCACAGGCGTGCGGTTACGGTGAGTAAATCGCAATACGCGAGTCGTTTTCGCCAAGCCGGTCACAATCAGCTCGATCAGCGGCTGATTCTATGCGAGGCGGCGGCAAATTAAAACGATTAACCGGCGCTCATGACACCGCCTTCACGGAGATTGCAAGTGACGGATTGCGGTAAGCGCTGAAAGCTCGCTCGATATTCGCTAAAATGGCTGTTTTCTCGGTGCATTTGGTGCGAGGTGATGTTGTACAGGAATCTACGCTGGTTGTTGCTGTTGCCAATTTGGTTGGTGGCCTGCTCAGATCGTGACCAATGGTACACGGCGAGTCGCGCTTCGGCTGGTATCGCCCCGGACCCGGTGGTCATCCGCGAAGCGGTGTTGCAGGTTTACGGCGCGGATACCTGGGGATGGCGTGGCTGGTTTTCGATTCATACCTGGATTGCCGCCAAACGCGCGAACCAGGATTTCTACACCATTTACGATGTCGTTGGCTGGCGTGGAACCCAGGGTCAGGGGGTACTCGCGATTCGTCAGGACGTCCCCGATCGCCACTGGTATGGTGCACGCCCGCGCTTGTTGCAGACCCACCAGGGAGCCGAAGTGGAAGCCCTGATCGACGCCGTTGACCTGGCCGCCAGGGCTTATCCCTGGAAACACAGCTACCAGGCGTTTCCGGGGCCGAACAGCAATACTTTCACCGCCTGGGTTGCGCAACGGGTACCTGATCTGAAGCTGGATTTGCCCTGGTCGGCTATCGGTAGCGGCTATGCCAGCCGCGAGGCGCTATAACCGCGTATTGACGTAATGGTAAAGCGTGGCACAGCAGTGGCCGACGGCTAGCTCGAGCGCGCAACCAGACCGACACTCTCGATCGCGAGCCGCGCCAGTGACTCGTCGAATTCGCCGGCTTCACCGGCAATGCCGACCGCGCCCAGCGCCACGCCGTTCTGATTCAGTACGGTGACCCCGCCCCTGGAGCCGATGATCGGCATTCCCATTTTCGACTGCGCCACGTTGGTCACGCCTTCAAACCAGGCCGGAGTTGCCTCGGCCCAGTCGCGCACCAGGTCGGTAGGCTTGCCGTAGGCGATACAGGTAAAGGCTTTGGCCTGGGCAATGTGTGCCAGCAAAGGTGCGGCCCGGTCTTCGCGTGCCAGCGCCAGCGGATGCGCGCCGGCGTCGCAGACCGCAACCGCAATGCTGCGATCCGGCGCACTGCGTTGACCGGCCAGCGCGCTGGCAATCAATTGAAACGCTAATTCGAGGGTCAGGCTTTGCATGGGGACGACTCCGTGCGGATCGGGGAAGCGCTGATTTTATGCCTCAGCTGGCGTCAACTTCCAGCATTTTAATCAATCCACGGCTGTCGAACTCGATCTGCTCGACGCCGCTGCGCTGCAATTGGCTACCGTCTTGTGCATCCTGTGCCTGCAGTTCGAAGTCAAAGCTGACGCGATTGGCCGCGCAGCGATAATTCTGTGCGCGCCAGTGAACGTCCGGGTAGCGTGTAAAAAAGGATTCCATCATCGCCGCGATGGCCGCTACGCCCTGGTAATCACCGACGGCGCTGGAGCGGTAGATGGCATCGTTGGCAAACAGCGTCTGGATCAGCTCCACGCGATGGGTATTCGACAGCGCGACATAGGCACGCGCCAGTTCTATGGATTCGGTTTTTGTCACCGTTGTACTCCGCTAAAGGTAACGCCACGGCAACAACGACGAATGCCAGGCCTTTTGCCGCGTCATCGTGTTGCTGCCCGTGGCGGATCAGGAATGATACGGCGAAATGTCAGGTTCACGCGCGCGCCGCAGGGATGGCGTTCGGCATTGATGCCGTGGCGCCAATGGCGTTGTGTGTCGCCTTGCATCAGCAGCAGGCTGGCCGAGGGCAGTAGCAGTTTGATGGTTTGCAAATCCTTGCGCGTTTTGTGGCGAAGTAAAAAGTTACGCGGTTCGCCAAGGCTGAGTGACGCAATTACAGGCCGTGGGCCGAGTTCTTTTTCATCGTCGCTGTGCATCCCCATCTTGTCGTTGTGATCGCGATAGTAGTTGAGCAGGACGCTATTGAAGCTATGGCCCACCCGTTTTTCGACCAGCCGCCGGAGCGCTTGCAGGCGCGTCGTCCAGGGTTGTGGTTCGAGACGAATGCCCGAGTAGCTATAGCCCATGTCGCCATACCAGGCGCTGAGCCGCGGTTGTCGGTAAGCCTTGCCGTAAACCGTGATTTCTTCCTGGCGCCACTCGCTGTCGTTGATCAGCCTGGCCAGTATGTGTTGTGGGTCCTGACCCAGATCAAGTTGCCGCCAATAGCGTAAATCGCCGTCGACGATCGGCAATGCTTCGCATTCGCTCTGCTCGAACAGTCTATCGATCAAGCGGATGACTCATTCGCAGGTGGTGTCAGCGGCTGCTGCCGGGCCGATGCGATCAATCGCTGCTTGGCCAGGCGCGACAATTTCTTGACCTCCGCTTCGCGCCGGCTGGCGCTCGAGCGACTGTGACCATCCTCGCGGTAAATGATTCGCAGCGGGCTGCGACCGTTGAAATAGCGGGCGCCGCGCGGGCCACGCAAATGCTCGGCAAAACGGCGTTCCACATCGGTGCTGATACCCGTGTACAGGGAGGCGTCGCTTGCCTCGATGATATACAGCGACCAGTTATCGGTTGGTTTTACCATGCTCTACCCACGCAACTATTGGCAGGATTGTAACCGGGTTTACGCTTCGTTTCGATGCGTCAGCTGGTTAAGGCCGCGTCAGCGTGAGCTGCAGTTGCTCCGACGGGCGCTCGATGGAATGCATCATTTCCAGCTTGTCGAAACCGCTGGCGTAAGCTGAAATTCGATGTTCGCCGCGGGCAATATTGCTCGAATGTAAACTTGCCGTTGGCATCGGTGCTTTGCGAACGATAAGAAAGGTATTCGATAGCACCGTCCGTCCGAGTGGTATCGAGGGTGACCATGGCTTTTTCCACCGGCAGGCCATGGTTGTCGGTGACCCATCCACTCAGGTAGCGATCGCCACGATCGACAACCAGGGTCAGGTTGGAGTAATTGGCTTCGTTAATTTCGAGCCCGTTGATTTTATAAAATTCAGCGCCCCGTGTGGTCAGGCTGACTTCCCCGAGGGGAAACTGTTCCAGGCTGAAAAACCCCGATGAATCGCTGATGATCTTGCGCGTGTGCAGTCCGGTAGTAATATTTTTAATATAGATCTCGAGGTCCGCGACTGGCGTTCTATCGGGCGTCAGAATCATGCCGCCGAGGTCGACGAACTTGAGAGACTTCAGCACGATCTCGAGCTGCTTCGGTTCACTTCCCAGGTAAAAATTTGCATCGCTGAATGCCGGATACTCGGGCGCCAGGGTCGCACTTAAGTGGTAGTGGGTGGCACTGTGCACCCCTTCAAGGGTGAAGTTACCGTGTTCGTCACTGAACACGGTGAGATAAAAATTGCCTTCTGCGTCGCTATCCAGCGCCTTGATGGTGACGCGTACCCCTTCAAGCGCAACACCGATATCGTTGGCCACCCAGCCATTCAGCTGTAGCGTGTTGTCACTGTCATCAAGCGCCAGGTCGAGTTGGAAAACCGGCCCGTTATGCAATTGAGATTGCCTCAGTGCGATGCGTTTGCCCCGGTATCCGGCGCGCAGGAAATTGAGGTTGGGCAGTCGATGCCAGGGCAGATCGAGCAGCAGGCGGTAATTGCCGAAAGCGTCGCTGGTGGTGCTGAAAAAGTAGCGTTCTTCGGTAATCAGTACGTCTTCGAGCGGTTGGCCATCGGCGTCGCTAACCGTGCCGAAAATCTCGATCAGCCAGGATCCCGAGCTGCTCGCTGGTGCCGGAGAGGTCGATGCTTCGATTCGATCACTGACCACCGGCGCGGTCTGCGCGTCGCCCGCGATGACTGCGGGTGGTTTCAGGTCATTGCCACTGGCGGCGACTGGCGCGGTGGCGGTCTGCGGATCCTGTAACAGTGGCAGGGCGATCAACAGGTATAGCGAAATTGCCACGACTGCAATCGTGACGATTGAAATGGTGATGCGTAGCATTGTCATTGGCCGATCGGAATTCCGCCTGGACCTGGCCACCTTATCATGGGGCTGGAAATTGCGACAGAAAATGATTATTTTGCGTACTCTCAGGCTAGACAACGGGTCGCGCCACTTACCCCGGTTCAGTAAATGACACAATTTCTTGAATACGGCCAACAGGACAGCACCTATCGGGCTGCCGGCGAGCAGGCCGGAATCCGCAAGCTGGTGGACTGCTTTTACGAGATCATGGGCAGCGATCCGAAGTATCAGGTCATTTACGACTGGCATCCGCAGGATCTGGAAGAGTCGCGCGACAAGCTGGCATTGTTTCTGTGCGGCTGGATGGGCGGCCCCAAACCTTTCGTCGAGAAATACGGGCCGATCCGTATTCCCGATGCCCACAAGCACCTGCAGGTAACCGCAATCGAACGCGATCTGTGGCTTGATTGCATGGATCGTGCATTGCATCAGCAGGATTACCCGGTAACATTGGTCGACTACCTGCTGCGGCAGCTTTATATTCCGGCGGAACGCATTCGCCAGGCCTGCATGGGCGAATAGCGGCGATATTACGGGAATAGCCTATACTTATACGTGGTTTGGCGCGCCGGGGGGCGGCCAGGGTACTTCATTATCAGGAGCTGGATTCCACAGCGCATGTCACAAGTATCACAGTCTGAGCAAGATCAGGGTTGTCCGCAGATCGGAATTTTTGTCGTCTATGCCGATTTCAACTGTCCTTTCTGTTACGCGCTAAACGAGCGTTTGCACACGCTCGGCCTGGAAGACCAGGTCGACTATCGCAGTGTGCAACATGCGTCAGCGGTCAGCAGTGCGGATTCGGGATTAGAGGTACTTACAGCGCTAACCGCCGAAGTCGCTAAATTGCGGCGTAGAGCGCCATCGGTGCCAATCGCCGTGCCCTTGTTTCGGCCCAATACTGCTGCAGCCTCGGAGTTGCTCAATGCAGTGGCCAATCAATACCCGGGCCGGGCCAGCCAGTTACGCCGGCGTATTTTCCGCGCGCTATGGGTCCATGGTCTCGATATTTCAGATGCAGGGGTTCTGGAAAACCTGCTGTACCAGTTAGATATTGAATTGGCGCCAGCGGAACCAGCGGCAAAGCATGAATTGACCATTTGGCAAAGCGAGTGGAATGACAATGGTGAATTCCAGCACAATATTCCGGTCATCATCAGTCAGCAGGGTGAAAAAGTCATCGGCTTTCCGCTTGAGCCCGAATTGAGCGCCTTCCTCAAAACCGGTTCGCTGGTATCCGACGAGGTATTGCCGGTGGACGCTGAGCGTAAATCCCTGCCAAGAATCCTGATACTTGACAACGATGTCACTGAACTGCGCATGATTATCCAGCAAATGAGCAATGCGCAGATTGAAATAGCCACCGACTTTGCTTCCCTGGTGACCAATGCGCTCGATTACGGGATGCCGGATCTGGCGCTGGTCAATACCGCCATGATCGATGCTGGCAAAGGTATTGACTGGTGGCGTAATTCGACCGATTCGAATCTGGAAACCGCATTGCCGGTTATTTTCCTGTCGGATGATAAATCGATAGAAGCAGAGGTGGCCGCGTTCGAGGCGGGTGCGGCCGATTTTTTCGCCAAACCATTCCACCCACGGGTGTTGCGCGCACGCCTGAACATGCATTTGCAGGCACGCGAATCGCAACGGCAGCTGAATAAGATCGCGCGTGTCGACGGTCTGACTTCGATTTGCAATCGGCGCGAGTTCGATTTGCGCCTGATGTCCGAGTGGAGTCGCGGTGTGCGCACCGGGCAACCACTGGCGCTGCTGATGATCGATGTCGATAAGTTCAAGCAGTACAACGATCACTACGGTCATTTGCGCGGTGACGAATGCCTGATTCGCGTAGCCCGGGTGCTGAAATCCTGTACGCAGCGCAACAGTGACCTGATCGCGCGTTACGGTGGCGAAGAGTTTGTCGCGCTGTTGCCCGATTCCGACCTCGAGGGCGCCCTGACCGTTGCCGAAGATTGTCTCGAAGCCCTTGCGGATGCCGCTATTGAGCACTCCGCATCGGACGTGGCGGTCGTACGTCACCGTCAGTATCGGTGTAGCCGTGATGTTGCCGATCAACGACAAGAGCAGCACCATGTTGATCGAACAGGCCGACGTCGCGCTTTACCAGGCCAAGCAAAGCGGACGTAACCAGATTTGCAGTTTCGGTGACTGGGTCTGACGTCGACGGCCGCTGGTCTGCACAAAGTCCCGATTTCACGCTCGGCAACTGCGCCGAAGCGTCGGACGGGACGCCGCTTCGCTCCCGATTGCCGCCCACTGCACATTCATATGCCTATCGCTACGTAAATCAGTGCGCTATGCGAACCCGCCTATTTCAGGCGATCCAGTAAATAATCCGCGATCCAGCTACCCAGCCTGGGTTGCGCGAGGTAACCGTAAGACTTGTGTGGATTGCGTTTTACGCTTTGCGGTTGCCGGCGTGAGTGACCACCTCGAAGGGATTGTGTAAATCCACATAGTCGATGGTGCGATGCTTGCGCCTGGCCGGAAACAGCTTCAGCTCGCGCATCGGCGCATAAAAGATATCGTGAAAGTTCTTGTGGTGCGCCACCACGTCACCGAGGCAGGCGTAGTTGTGCCAGAAGTCGATGTTGGTCGGGTAACGGCGCTGTTGCAGGCTGTGGCTCTTCGTGATGTCGCGCAAACAACAGGTTGCGCACCGTCGGGTCACCGAGCGGTGAGCCCATGGTGACGAGCATCTTCACGCGTCGATTGCCGTAGTTGCCGAAGCCCGCAGTTTTTCGATGGGCAAAGCGCCACAGCACATCGTAGCTGATGAAAGTACCCATGCTGTGCGCGAGGATGATGGGTTCGCGACCTTCGTCCCAGGCGCGCCGCAACGCGTTTTCCAGTGGCGCGCGAATCTGGTCGGCGATGTACTGATCCTGATCGTAGAGTTCGGTTTCGCGCAGGAAGTGCGTCATCACATCGTCCTTGACGGTCAATGCCCCGGCCAGCAGTTTGACCAGGTCCAGCCCGCGATCCTGGAAAAAGCTGCCGCAGCTTTTCACCAGCGCCGACGTGAAATCGATCCTTGATAGCGCGCCGTTCGTCGATGACCTTGTCGACCTGTATGCGCAGCTTTTTGCTGTAGGCCGTGTCGTCCGGGATGTGGTGCGGCACGAAATTGGCCCAGTAGGCGGACTCGAAGATGTCCGCATGGGCGTCGAGGCTGCGTCCCAGCAGTTCGATGTCTCGACACGAATGTTTTCGGTTAGCGTATGGCGCCACAATGCGTGGGTGATCTCCGGTGGCGGCTTGGAGGCCAGGCCGTGGACCATGATGATTTTCTTGTTGCTGAAGTCGACCGACATGTTTTTATCCAGTCGAGGGTGGAAAATTTGATGCGCCTACTTATACGCCACCAGGCGAGGTGATTCAAACGGCGCTGGCGGCGGCGCACATGTTCTTCAACTTGGCCATCGCAAGATCCCGCCCCAGCATCATCAGCCCACAATCGGGGGCGGCCAGCAGGCGCGATCTATCAATGTGCTGCAGGGCTTGCCGCAGGCGCCCGGCGATAGTGTCGCTGCTTTCAATTTCGCTGCTGGCAATGGTCACCACGCCCAGGATAACCGCGGTTTCGGTGAACTGTTCCAGCAGTGCGAGATCGTTCAGACAATGGGCATCTTCGATCGAGACCTGCTGCACGCTGCTGGCATCGACGGCGCGGGCGAGTTGCCGGTAACAACCGGGATCGGCCTTCAGGTAATGTTTATCGTCGAGGTGGCCAGGATAACCGCAGCACATGTGCATGACCCGGGTGACGTCCGCCGGCACACCGTCGAAACAGCGATCCAGGCACTCGACACCGAAGGCCAGGGCGTCGTCCACCTTGCGCACGAACAGTGGTTCGTCCACCTGAATGTATTTACAACCGGCATCGGCCAGCGCGCGAATTTCGAAATTGAGGGCAGCGGCGAGATCGAATGCAAGATCGCGTTCGCTCGCGTAGTGCAAGTTGGCGGTGGTATCGATAATCGACAAAGGCCCGGGAATGGTGATTTTTACCGGTTTATCGCTGAAGCCCTGCGCAATGCGAAAATCACGGTCGAGGAAGTGGTCGCCACGCGCTTCGATACGGCCGTCGATGCTGGGCAGGTCACCAACCGCGGCGCCATTGCGATGGACTTTTCGGGTCAGGCGGGCGAAATCGATGCCCTGCAGGTGGCGGCAATGGTAGTGAATGTAATTTTCACGCCGCTGTTCGCCGTCGCTGGGAATATCGATGCCACATTCGAGCTGATCGGCAATGGCCTCAGAGGTTGCGCGTTGCAGCAATTCCTCGGGAACTTCGGCTGCGCTGTCCTGGGTGTAACTGAAATCGCGCGTAGCACCCTGGTCAGGCGCGCCGGTCTCGGCCCAGTTGCCGATCGCCACGTAGTCCGGTTTGGGATAGGCGCCGATACAGGTGGTGGTGATACTCATCGATGCATGATAATCAATCGACACATGGCTGAGAAGGCAAACATTGTCGCTATCCTGATAAACTGCGCGCATGCAAACACAGCTGAACGAATTTATTGCCAGGCACGAACGTCTTTTCGTGTTGACGGGCGCCGGGATCAGCACTGGCTCGGGGATTCCCGATTACCGCGACCGGCACGGCGCATGGAAGCACCAGAAGCCGATGGAGTTCCGTGACTTCATCGCCAGTCACGCTGCGCGCCAGCGCTACTGGACCCGCTCGTTTTTTGGCTGGCAGCGCTTTGGCGAGGCCAACCCCAACGCGGCGCATCTGGCGCTGGCGCGACTCGAGCAACTCGGGCGACTGACGACGACGGTTACCCAGAATGTCGATGGGCTGCAGCAGCGTGCCGGCAGTCGCCAGGTGATCGAACTGCATGGTTCGCTGGCGAGTGTCGCCTGTCTCAGCTGCGCCGCAACGCAGCCGCGCGCATCGATGCAACAGCAATTGCACGAACGCAACGCGTGGCTTGCGGGATTGACGGCTGGAATGGCGCCCGATGGTGATGCCTGTCTGCAGGTCGATGAGTCACGCCTGGACATCCCCGCCTGCCACGAATGCGGTGGTATCTTAAAGCCCACCGTGGTGTTCTTTGGCGAGTCGGTACCGCCTGCGCGCGTACAGCGCTGCCGCGAGGCGCTGGCCGATAGCGACGCAGTGCTGGTGGTTGGTTCCTCGCTCATGGTGTTTTCAGGATTCCGCTTTGTACGCGAGGCCTGCCAGCAATCAATACCGGTGGTCGCAATAAACCAGGGCGTAACGCGGGCGGACGACTTGTTGCAGCACAAGTTCGAAATGGATTGTGGACCTGCGCTGGCGCAGGCCCTGGGTCAGATCGATCCGGGGTGTGCCGTAGTCGGCCCGCGAAAATTCCACCTGCTAGTTCGGCCAGAGAAATATCGACCAGAATAAAACTGTGACCTGCTGCGCGTCAAAATTTCGACGCGGGTCACATCTCAGGATCAGGCCCACTATGGTTTCGGGATACTCGTGCCGAATCGGAAATGGGTCACAGTTTTGGCCGGCGACGGGCTCTATAACTGGCGGCATATTCGTTGAGGCACGCTATGAGTCAGACCTGTATTCAAATCGACCCGTTGACCACCAGCCGCGTTTTGCAAAAACTCGGTCTCGCAATTGATGAGATCAAGCTGGTTCGATCGATCGAAAACATTAACCAACAGGTCAAATCCCGCGACCCCGATCAGCTCGCGTCGGGACGCCGTCATTACCTGATTTCCGAGTTGCGATTCCTCAACAAGCGATTGCAGGCAGTCCGCGCCAAAGCGGAACTCAACTGATCACCGACTTCTCCCTCTCGCCACGGACGGCGACCCTAATTCTGTAAATCAACCGCCCGCCGCGGAATATCCGCTGGGCGTTTCATTCACCCTCTGATTCCTTTAGAGTTCACCGATGTACAACACAAGAGGTGTAGCGTTTGATTGCAACGTCGCCACCGGTCGCAACGGTTTTCCCTGAGGGCCCCGGCAATCACCATGCATTACCTTGAACGCCTTTTGCTGGGTATGGTGAACCTGTGCTTCATGCTCATTCCGCAACGGCGCCCGTCGCACCCGGCACTGGTCGACTGCAAGATCATTGCGCACCGCGGTGAACACGATAATCAGCGAGTTATTGAAAATACCCTGGACGCGTTTGGCGCGGCAGCCGAAGCCGGTTGCTGGGGGCTTGAGTTCGATGTGCGCTGGACACGGGATTTGCAACCCGTGGTGGTGCACGATGCCGACCTGCAGCGGGTCTTCGACATTGACCTGCAAGTGGCGCAGGTCGATTTACCGGAATTGCAGCGCCGCGCGCCGCAGATTCCCACGCTGGCCCAGGTGGTCGAGCAGTTTGGTGGGCGACAGCATTTAATGGTGGAACTGAAGCGTGATCGACTCGGTGAAATCGAGACGCGCAACAGGATCCTGCGCGAGATCTTCGCGTCACTGGAGCCGGCGCGGGATTTCCACATTCTGGCGCTCGACACTGAATTGTTCGATCTCGTCGAGTTTTGCGGACGGCGCGCCTGTTTACCGGTGGCCGAGATCAATGTCGGCGAATTGAGTCGCACGGCGCTGTCACAGGGCTATGCCGGGGTTTGTGCGCAGTACCTGTTGTTGAGCCAGAGGCGGATTCGAAAACATCACCAGCAGCAGCAATTGGTGGGGAGCGGTTTTGCCGCATCCAGACTCGGCCTTTACCGGGAAGTCAATCGGGGTGTCGACTGGATATTCACCAATCACGCGGTGAAACTCGAAACCCTGCGGCGACGAATGTTGCGCGGCGAGTAAAAACCCCGCGGATTACCGCGGTAACGGTCAATTGGCGCCAAGATGACTATTGTCAATAATATCGCCTGAACAATCGCTATCATCGCTCGAACGCCAATCAATCGAGACGCGAAATTGGAAGCAACCGGTATACGTGAGTCGCTGGTCAAGTCACATCTGTTTGCCGCGCTGGACGATGAGCAGCTGGAGCTGGTGCGTCGGCATTCCCATGTCGCCGACATGCTCGAAGGCGAATCGCTGTTTTTCCAGGGTGACGAGGCCAGACATTTCTACCTGGTTCTATCGGGCCGCATCAAGTTGTCGCTGGTATCGCCGGATGGCAAGGAAAAGGTGGTCGAGATCATGGACTCGGAAGCAACCTTTGCCGAGGCGCTGATGTTCATGGATAGACCCGTCTACCCGGTAACCGCCACCGCCCTGGCGCCAAGCCGGGTGATCGCTATCAACAGCCGCGAATTCAAGGCCATGCTGCGCGAATCGATCGAAACCTGTTTCCTGTTAATGGGCAGTATGAGTTTTCGCATGCGCAGTCTGATCCGCGAAATCGATGCGCTGAGCCTCGATACCGGCACAGTGCGCACCATCAGCTACCTGCTACGCCAGGCGCCGGCCGACACCGATTGTTTCGAACTGGAAATCGCCAAGAGCGTTATCGCCTCGCGCCTGTCGGTCAAGCCGGAAACTTTTTCGCGTATTTTGAAGAATCTGCACGAACGCCAAATCGTCACCATCGATGGTCGCAAGGTCATCATCCATGACCGCGACACCATGACCAGCATCTGTTCGGGATAGCCCTTACTTCAGACAGAACTTCAGGAAAGCAAGTCCTTTCCGGCTTCATGCCGGCGACGATAGGGCGTCACTTCGATACGCTGCGGCATATTCGCGACTCCGATCTCATGGTCGCTCAGGTAACATCCCGGGTCCTCGGCCCAGGGGTTTCCGGTGAGTTGCCAGGCGCGGGTGCGTGAGTTCCCACCGCAAATCGCCAGGTGCTGGCAGATTGCGCAGCGTCCCTGCAGCGGTCGTTGTTTCGCTTTCAAGCCTGCCATCAGGGGATCGCTGGTGTCTTGCCAGATTTCGGCAAAGGGACGCTCGCGGACATTACCGATGCTGTAGTCCCACCACATGGTATCGGGGTGCACGGTGCCGAGATTGTCGATGTTGGCGATGTTGACGCCGGAGGAATTGCCGCCCCAGCGCAGCAGTTGTCGCCGCAGTGCTTCGACGTGCTGCGGAATGTGCTGCTGCGCCCATTGCAGCAGGTAGACAGCGTCGGCGTCGTTGTTACCGGTAACGAATTCTCGCTTGTTGCCTGCCTGCACATCCTGCCAGCAGGTCTCGAACATCAAGTCCATTGCCGCGCGCGTCATCTGGTGATGCGAATCGCTGGCGCGATTGCGATTGCCACGACCGGCGTAATTCAGGTGTGAGAGGTAAAACTTGTCGATGTTCTCGTCGCGCATCAACTGCAATAGCTGGGGTAGTTCGGCAGCATTGTCCTGGGTCAGGGTGAAGCGCAGGCCGATCTTGATGCCCAGCTCCTGGCACAGCCGAATGCCGCGAATAGATTCGTCGAAGGCGCCTTGTTTGCGGCGGAAACAGTCGTGTGTGTCACGCATGCCGTCCAGGCTGACACCAACGTAGTCGTAGCCTATGGCTTCGATATCCGCGATGTTGTCTGCGTTGATCAGCGTACCGTTACTCGACAGGCCGACGTAGAATCCCATTGATTTCGCCCGCCTTGATATATCGAAGATGTCGGGGCGCAGCAGAGGCTCGCCCCCGGAAAGAATCAGTACCGAAACACCAAAGCTGTGCAGGTCGTCCATCACCGCGTATACCTCGTCAGTGCTCAGTTCACCGGCGAAGTCGATGTCGGCGGAGGTCGCATAGCAGTGTTTACAGGCCAGGTTGCAGCGGCGGATCAGGTTCCAGATGACCACCGGGCCATTGCCCATCATCACCGGTCTGGGTTTCGGGGTAACGCTTTGCCCGCGTTGCAGTGCGTGCAGATATCGGCTTATTCTAAACATCAGGCAACTAACCTCAATCCGGTTTTTTTCAATATGCGGGTGCTGAACAGCACGTCATGCTGGCGGGATGTGTCACCGAGCAGTTGTGCCACATGATTCAGCTTCTGCATGACTTCATCACGGTCGTGGCCGTGTATCATCGCGAACAGGTTATAGGGCCACAGCGGTGGGCGGCGTGGCCGTTCATAGCAGTGGCTGACGAAATCGAGGCGGCCGACACGCAAACCCATTTCCAGCAATTGCTCGTCTTCGACGTCCCATACAGACATGCCGTTTGCCTTGAGCCCAAGACGATAGTGATTGGGCACGGCGCCGATGCGCCGGATCACGCCACGCTCCTGCATGCGCTGCATGCGTTCAATCACGGTTTGCGTATCGCAGTCACAGGCGTAGGCAATCTCGCTATAAGGTGCGGTTTGCAGCGGCAGTCCAGCCTGGGTGGCACGCACAATACTGCGATCCAGCTCATCGATGATCATGCCACCCTGCTTGACCGGTCCGGGAACCGGTACGGTGCTTATCCCGCCATTCGCGTCCACTTGCAGCCACAGGCCGAGGTAAAAGGTCTGCAGTTTTGGAAAATTGTACACCGGCAGATTGACCTCCTGCTCGATCCGCGCGAGCGCCTGTTGCAGCAGCTCGGGGGTTTCGGTGGCCAGCACGAACCACATGTTCAACTGGTGTTCGCGCTGATAGTTGTGCGCCACTTCGGGCAAGGCATTGACCTTGTCGGTCACTGCCTGGTAACGCTCGGCGGGAACGGACATTGCCGCCAGGGTCAGGCTACCGCCCATGCTCGATGCATCGTAAAGCGGCCCGAAGCGGCTCAGCAGCCCGTCATCCAGCATGCCCTGGATCAGCGCTATCAATTCATCGCTGGCGATGCCAAGCTCGGCACTGACCTTGGCAAAGGGAAACTCGGTGAGCGGAAAATTGCCCTGGTAGCGGTTGATAAACCTGCACTGCAGCTCATCCATGGTGGGCTTGTTCCAATTGTTGTGACAGCCTGGCCCTGTGGCTAGCACCGCGTTGCTTGAAGCACCGCTTGCTAAACAGAATTTCGTGTTCGATGTCCTGCATCTCGCATTCCCCGACGATGTATTCAACCTGCTCGATGACAGCGCGCCGATCCTGGCCGTGGATCATGCTGAACAGGTTATAGCGCCAGGTCGGCAATCGTCTTGGGCGTTGATAACACAGGGTGACAAAAGAATATTGACCGATACAGTGCCCGAGTTCGCTAACCCGATGATCGGGAATATCCCAAACCACCATACCGTTCGCGCGGTAGCCGAGTTTACGGTGCCTTACGACGATACCGAAACGCTTCAGATTATCCTCGGCGATGATAGCTTTTATACCCTCGATGACTTCGCTTTCGCTGCACGCAAGGCGTGCCGCAAGCGCAGCATACGGCCGCTTGACCAATGGTAAGCCGTTGCCGATGGCTTCAATCAGGGCTGCTTCCAGCACAGCCGAACGGCCTGGTTGCGTAACTTTCATGTCCATTTCAAATCAAACCCCAGGTCGATGAAAAATTCCTTCAACAAAGGCAGGTCCAGCAGTGGATAGCCACAATCCGTTTCGATTTGTGCCAGCACTTCGCGCAACCTGGCATCGTCTGCGGCCACTACTACGAACCACAGGTTATACCGATGTTCACGTTCGTAATTGTGATTGACCTCGTTAAATTCACTGACGATGTTGGCGACGCGTTGCAAATCGTCCTCGGGGATGGCCATGGCCACCAGGGTACTGGCGCTGATGCGGTTGGGGCGAAACACGGCGCCGACGCGGCTGATGACGCCCTCGGTTTGCAGGCGCTCCAGGGTTTCGATAACCGTGGTCTGGTAAACCCCCAGTTGCCGCGCGATGTCGGCGAAGGGTTCCTCTGTCAGCGGCAAACCATGCTGAAAATCATTGAGCAAGCGTTGCTCCAGGTTGGTATATGGCCTCATAAGCCAATCCTGTGCGCGCGCGCGGTAAAAAAAATGCCGCTGGGTTTCTGCGCCGCGATCGAAGCCTTGCGGCGGAAGCTCGCGGTATCGTAAACGTCGACGCGATTTTCGTCGCGGACTGACAGCCAGACCTCCTCGCCACGCGGCTCAAACTCCATGTGCAGCACGCCTTTGCCGGGCTTGAGCTGGTGTACGATAGCAAGCGACTGGGTATCGATGATCTGGATCGTATCGTTGTCGGGCAGGGCGAAGTTAACCCAGACCTGTCGGCCATCGGGCCTCGCCATGACGAAGATCGGCTGGCCTTTTACCGCAATGCGAGCGGCTAGCTGCCAGTCACGCATATCGATGACCAGTACTTCGTGCCGTCCGACCGCGGGAACGAAGGCCAGTCCGCCCGCAACCGCCCAGCCTTCCAGGTGCGGCATCTTGTAAACGGGCAGCTTCTGCTCACCTTTGCCATAGCCCGGTAATATCCGCTTCACTCCCTTCTCCGGGTTCCACAGATCGAGTAGCGCCATGCCATCTTCGCCGAACAGTCCGGCGATGTAATAGCGCCCATCCGGGGTGATCAGTGCGTCGTAGGGGTTTCGACCGATATCCCGATAGCGAGTGATTTCCGGAGCGCTTGGTTGCGACATGTCGAGCACCCAGATTTCATCGGCGTCCCACAGCGCAAAAACGAATTTTTGCCCGGGAGCATCGACCAGGCCGATAACCTTGGAGCGCTGCTGCCCGGCGCCGTAAGTTGCCGGGATATCGGCTACCAGTTCCAGGCTGTCGGTAGCAAACACCTTCACGCCTCCAGGTTCATAGTTGGATACGGCTACCAGGTTACCGTCCTGCGAAATCGCACCACCAATACTGTTCCCTGACTGCAGGCGTCGCTCGACTAGCGTTGCGCTCAACAGGTCGACTTTGCTCAGGCCTCCGTCACGACCGAAAATGTAGGCGTAGCGTGCGTCGCGCGAATAAACGACCGAGGCGTGCGACAAATCGCCCAGTCCGGTGACCCGACCGATGCTGGTATTGTTGCTGGTTTCGACAATCTGGATACTGCTGTTAGCGCGTTCGATCAACAGGCCGAGGTCACCGGTACCGCGCGCAACTGCCGAGGAGTTCACCAGGACGCCCAGCAGGCATATGGCAATGACCTTTCTCATAACGCACCACTGGCGGTCGATTGACCAGAGATCAGTATTTCGGCCAGCCATCGCGCCTCGGCATCGGACAGCAATGGTCGCCATGCCGGCATCGCGGTGCCCGGCCTGCCGTCCAGTATGACGCCACTGAGGTACTCCACCGACTTACCGCGCATGCTGGCCGGTGACAGGTCCGAGCCGAGACCCCCGCGCAGCGTGAGCCCATGACAGGAGCCACAGTCCTGGATCAACAGCTCACGCAGTTCCTGCCGACGCTCGCTGCCCGGCAGATCCTGCGCCTGCAGCGGCAACGTGATCAGCAGGCTAAGCGTGAGCCAGCTCAAACGAACCATAATATTCATCCTCGGCAACGCCCGTGACATTTCCCTGGAACCAGTCGAGCCGTTCGCTGAGCGTGACGACTTCGCCCACGATGGTGGTCACCGGTGATTTCAGTCCGGCACGTGATACTTCGCCCGGGAGCTCGGCCAGGCAGGATATAACCTTACGCTGCTGCAGCGTGCTGCCGCCGTGTATGGCGGCAGCGGGCGTCGTCGATTGCAGTCCAGCGCGGATCAATTCGCTGCAGATATCGCTCAGGTTGGCCAGTCCCATGTAAATGACCAGGGTGCAATCAGGATCGGCCACCTTGCTCCAGTCAATGGACAGACACTCGTTATTTTGCTGATGCCCGGAGATAAAACGGACTCCGTGATTGAGGCCACGATGCGTCAACGGGATGCCCGCATAACTGCTACAACCCGCGGCTGCGGTGACGCCGGGCACTATTTCGAAAGGAATATTGTGCCGGCTGAGTTCCAGGGCCTCTTCGCCGCCTCGACCAAAAATGTAGGGATCGCCACCTTTGAGACGCACCAGGCGCCGACCAGCAAGCGCCAGGCTAACCAGCATGGCGTTGATTTGATCCTGGGGCAGGCAATGCTTGCCGGGTGATTTACCAACCGAAATCTGGCTGACGCCATGGGGGATGAGATTCTGAATATCTTTACTGACCAGACGGTCAACTACGACGACTTCGGCCTGTTGTATCAGGCGTAATGCCTTGACTGTTAATAGCTCCGGATCTCCAGGCCCGGCGCCCACCAGTGATACAAATCCTGTCGTTGACATAAATGATTCCAATGGTTTGCGTGAGAGATGAACCCGCAGCTTCTGATGGCCGGATCCATTCCTGCTGTGGTCAATATTATTTATTATTGATAGGGGATCGGCGCTTGTATTTGATAAATGTCAACCCTGGCAGCTGGTTGGTATACATTTGCAGCCCAAGCACAGTATCCAGGATCCGGAATTCTGAGGTCCTGCAACGGATAGCGGCCGAAGCGCTGCCAGGGACGGCTTGTCAACGAGCGTTGCGTTGGCGTCCCGAGCGCAATGATCGATATACCAGCACCAGGAAGGTGATACCGCCAATAATTGAAACCAGGCCACCGAATCCCATGAGTCCCATACCCGCGACCTGTTCAAAACCGCGCTCGGCGTCGCTGGATTTACGTGCAACCTGGTAGCCGCCGGACCAGGCCAGGCCGACGATATGCATCAACTGGCCACTACCGTAGATACCCGGCTGCCAGCTGGCGATTCGCCCATTGATCCTGGCGAAACCGAGCTGTGGCAGCAAATGGTAGGTGATGCCCATGAAGGCGATGGTGACGCCGACAATGGACCCGTGGTAATGCGCCGGTACGGTGACCGTGCTGCCGCTGATCAGAAAGCCGATACCACCACCGACGCCGAACAACAACAATGAAAACAGCAGTGCGTTGCGCTCGATTTCGAAGCCCTGGGCTGGTTTCCAGTGTTCCAGTATCGCCAGTGTGATCGCGGCGCCGATCGGCACCGCGGCGATCGCGCCGCCGTATTTCATCAACTGGATGAACCAGAACAGGTGATCGCCCGAGCTGACCTCGAAAACCAGGTAAATGATGGGAGCGGCGAGCACCGGTTGCAGGCCGAGGATAAACAGCAACAGGGCAATCCGGGGAGAAAGCCGCAGGCGGGCACCACTGACGCTGGCGAGCCACAACCAGGCAACCAGCATTAACTGGGTGTGGCTGAACTGGATGAGATGTCCGCTACCCCAGAAGAGCCGGTCGTAGTAGGCCAGATCAGTAAACGTCGGATTGATTCCGAGCGCCGAGAGGAGTAGTGCCGCCAACGCGAACAGCGATGCGACGACCGCGACGAACAGTCCAAAACGCAGGCTGGATTCGCCACTGCTCTGGTTGTCGTTGTCAAAAGCGGTCAGGCAACTGCGCAACACCAGCAGCAGGAATCCCGCCCCAAACAGTGAAAGACCAGTGAAGAAGGTGGTGTTTTGTAAAACCGGCACGTAATTTGCCAGCAATGGATGACTCTCGCCAGTGAACGGTGCCAGCGTAATGATCAGGGCGCCCAGGCAGCACAGTGCCAGCGCGATCCAGCCACAGGCCATGCAGCGGCGAGAGTTGGTGTAACTCCAGAAAACCCCGGCGAAGGCGAGAAACCAGACCAGCACGGTGAGATTGACATGCACTACCAGCGCGGTATGAAAAAAATCTACCCAGGGAATGATTTCCTGAAAGAAAGGTGTGCGCGATAGCACCACGAGGATGGTGTATAGCCCGCCGACCACCAGTGCCGAGAGGCCCAGCAGCAACCAGCCGGTGGTCAGCCGGCGGGCGTTGCTATCGACTGGCGGTAGCGTAAACTGATTGGCGATCATGAGCGGGTCAAATTCCTTGAGCAAGCAGCAATCATTAGACAGCGAGCAATCCGTGGCGGCTACCACCATCGCGCCCGAATCCACGATTAACGAGGGCGTGCCGATCGGTTTTTTTGCCATCGGAGTCGCGGTCAACCTGGTGTTGATCATCGCCTACATTATCTGGGCCGTGCGTAACTGGAAGCGATCGGTCGCAAACCATAAATCCTGATTCCAGCATCAAAAGTCTTACCCCGCGCCGTTGAAATACTGTGTTATACGGCGAAATTGCCGGTGCAGGGTCGCGGCATAATGTGGCTGCGAAAAGCTGGCCACGGAACGCCCCAGCGGGTCGACCAGGAAGATCGCGCTGGTATGCGCTACCAGGTACTGTCCAGGGGCGGTTTCGGCTTCGATAACATACCCCGCGCCGAACTGTTGCGCCAACCGATCAAGCTGTGCCTTGTCGGCTGTTGCGCCAATAAAGCTCGGATTGAATTGATTGAGGTAATCACCCAGTTGCTGCGGACTGTCACGCGTGGGATCCACCGATACAAATACAACCTGCAGATCGGTGGGAGGAGTCCCGGATGCATCCCGCTCGAGGCGCCAGAATTGATTCAGCTCGCGCAGCGTGAGCGGGCAGATATCGGGGCAGGACAGGTAGCCGAAAAACACCACGCTCCACTTGTTCTGAAACCTGCGTTCGTCGAACACCTGATGATGTTGATCAAGCAGCTTGAAGGGCTTCAGCAAGCGGTATTCGGGGCGTAATACCCCGGCCAGTTCGGCGGGTGGTGTGGGTGGTTTGATCAACAGGTAGGTCGCCAGCATCACCAGCAGGAAAACGGCAAACAGGACGAGGGTGCCGACGGGTATGGCCTGGCGCTTCATCTGTACAGGGATTGCACCGACTATTCGGTGGTGACGTGCCAATAGCGCACGATGTGTTCGTTGATCACGCCGGGTTTTATCAACTCCAGGTAACCGTCGCCAACGCGGATGGTGCAGGGCGCCAACGCCCCACATTCGAAGATGATGCGGTCTTCCAGGTAGCCGTATCTTTCGATGTGCAGGGTTGCCTTTTGCCGCAGTTGCCCGAAGTCGCCGCGCAGGTAGGCGCTGCTCGAGGTTTGCGCCCTGGCGGCGTCGAAAACGCGCGGAATAATTGCCGGGGGAACTTCTTTTGCGTAGGGGTAGGGCAGAAACAGCATGCCGAGCCAGCGGTCTGCAAAGAAGCGGATATAGATGTTGTTCCTCGCTGCCTGTGCCGGAGTGTCGTTGTTGCCCTCACGGGCATAATATCCACTGAGCGATTCACCTGGCGTCGAAGAATAAGCGTTGCCAGACAGAATCAGCGCGATCAGTAAACCGGGCAGTAGCGTTCGCATGCTAATCGCCGGAGTGCTTGATGAATCTATTTTTGGCATCCTGAAACAGCGATTGCAGGAATGATTTCTCGCCCGTTTCTTCGCGCTGCATCGTCTCTAACTTGTGCAGGCGCGCATCGTGAGTTTTGAAATGTAGCTGAAACCAGTCGGCGAGTTTGCGCGTCAGGCGCGCATCGGCCAGTTCCGCGGTCGACTCGAACTCGTCGGTAATTTCGCGAATTTCATCGAGCAGGCGTTCGTGGTCGGCCTGGTGTTGTTGATACTGGTCATAGCCGTGGTGCCGCATCATCCGCTCTTCCAGCGCAAAGTGGGCAGCGATACTGCCATAGATTTCGTCCAGGCAATCGATCACCTGGCGGCGGTCTGCCTGCTCGCCGATCAACGCGTATACCGCATTGATCTGCTCGATCAGTTCCTCGTGGTCATGATCGACGCCTTCGATTCCGGTGCGAAAATCGTCACGCCATTCAAGCAAGGCCATGGTTCAGGCTCCATTGGTGAATCTACAGGATGTGAAGAGTCAAGCTAGCACGAGCCCAATGCCGGCTAATTGACCAATGTCAAACCGCTGCAACAGCTTGTGCTTGCCAGGCGGCCCTGGGCCTGAATCGGGAGCGGTATCCGGATTTGACTTTTATCAAATCAATTTACCAGGCGACTGGGTAATCTGCCTCATGCCGAAATCATTGTTTCTGCGGTTGATTACCCAGCGAAATCGAAAATTATCTGGGCGGGTAGGGCAGTTCGAGTCGCAGGCGAGATGTTTTTGGCCAACAAAATAAACGAGGTCAGCCATGTCCGAAACAGACGATCTACCGCAACCCGAACGCATTCCTTTTTTCCAGCGCGTGCTCGATAACCCCTTCCTGTTGTTGTTCGTCGGCATCGCTATGCCGACGGTGTTTTACCTGCTCTGGGGCATCATGGAAATCGCCACCATTCCCATCGCACCCTGATCGCCGAGGAGATATGCCATGAGCTCATTCTTACCCCCGTCGGAGCGCAACTGGTGGAGCACGCCGATCGGCAAACAGGAAATTGTGTGGATCGGGATTGCACTGGTCTGGTGTCTGTTCATGTTCGTGATGATGCCTTACTGGCACCTCTACGGGAAACAGAACCTGTCCAACGAGGCTTACCAGACCACGCCAGCGCATTTTCAGAAAAAGGTCGATGCAATGGTGGCGGCTCACAAGATTGGTGAAGAATCGGGCTTGCCGATCGTCAAGCCACTTCCAGGCAGCGATGTCTATATGCTTGGGCGCCTGTGGCAATGGTATCCGATTCTCGAATTGGAAAAGGGTCAGAGTTATCGGTTGCACCTGTCATCGATGGACTGGAATCATGGCTTCTCGCTGCAACCAATCAATATCAACCTGCAAGTCGTTCCCGGATACGAAATGGTACTCACGGTCACTCCCGACACGGCAGGTGAATTTACCGTGGTGTGTAACGAATTCTGCGGCATCGGTCATCACCTGATGCTTGGCAAAATCTACGTCAGGGAGAATTGAAAATGGCTCAGTTCAGGGTGTGCCCGGATTCGGGATTCTATTTTGACAAGTCTGCGGAAAGCCTGATGAAGGCAAACGCAGTTGCCGCTGCCGTCTCACTGCTGATCGCCGGGTTTCTGGCGCTCGGTGTCATTCTAACGCGTTGGCAGGAAGTGCATTTATTGCCCGCTGACCTGTTCTACCAGGTGCTGACGGCGCATGGCATCAACGCCTTGCTTTTCTGGATCATCTTCTTCGAAATCGCGATTCTGTATTTCGCCTCATCCACGCTGCTGCGTACACGCCTGGCCGCACCACGCTGGGCCTGGGCTGGGTTTGCGCTGATGATCATCGGCATGGTGATGAATAACATTGCCGTGCTGCAGGGGAATTCGAGTGTCATGATGACCTCGTATGCGCCAATGCAGGCCGAGCCACATTTCTACCTCGGGCTGATCCTGTTCGCGGTCGGCGCGCTCATCGGTTGCTTCGTATTCCTTGGCACGCTGGTGATTGCGCGCGATGATCGGACCTACGAAGGCTCGATCCCGCTGGTGACGTTTGGCGCGCTTACCGCATGCATTATCGCGGTCTTCACCATCGCTTCGGGCGCCATCATCCTGGTGCCGACCTATCTCTGGTCCATCGGTTACATCGGCCATATCGACGCCGCGATGTACCGCGTAATCTGGTGGGGCATGGGGCATTCGTCACAACAGATCAATGTCGCTGCGCACGTGTCGGTGTGGTACCTGATCATCGGCGTACTGTTCAATGCACGACCGATGTCGGAAAAGGTAAGCCGCAGCGCCTTCCTGCTGTACATCCTGTTTCTGCAATTGGCGAGTGCGCACCACATCCTCGTCGATCCGGGTATCAGTTCCGAGTGGAAGATATTCAACACCAGCTATGCCATGTACCTGGCGGTGCTGGCGAGTATGATCCACGGTCTCACCGTGCCCGGATCAATGGAAGTGGCGCAGCGCGCCAAAGGCTACACCAAGGGCATGTTCGAATGGTTGCGCAAGGCGCCGTGGGGCAACCCGGTATTCTCCGGTTTCTTCCTTTCATTGATCATCTTTGGTTTCATCGGCGGCATTACCGGCGTGGTGATGGGCACCGAGCAAATCAACATCATCATTCACAATACGATTTATGTGCCCGCGCATTTTCACGCCACCGTCGCGGTGGGCACCACGTTGACTTTCATGGCCCTGACCTACCTGCTCATTCCACTGCTGTTCCGGCGCCAGCTGTTCCTGCCGTGGATGGCAAGGTGGCAACCCTATGTATTCTCGGCCGGCATGACACTGATGATCCTGTTCATGCTGGGCGCCGGGACGCTGGGCGTATCGCGGCGTCACTGGGACATGGATTTCACCGGTGCGCTGCTGAGCTTCGAATACCCGGGTACGGCTTACACGATGATGGCAGTTGCCGGGGTGGGTGGCGTGCTCGGCGTGCTGGGCGGCGCGATGTACCTGATCGTCACTGTCGGTTCGCTGCTGTTTGGCAAGAAGCTGGATCAGTCCGCAGGGTTTTTTCAGGGCTTTGGTCTGCCGCTGGCCCCGTCTTCTTATACCATCAGTCAACCTGAGCGTTTAATGATGGCACCGAAGCTAGCGGTCGAAGAACACGGCTCGGCGGGATTCGAGGCGCCGGGAACCTTCGTGCTGGCGATGGCGCTGCTGGTTTGCTTCGTCGTCTACTACTTTATCAACTGGGATTACCTGGCCTCGGTGTGGCCGCTTAGCTAGCGCCATGGCTTCGCTGAAACATTCATCGCTTGCCGTCGCGCAAGGCAGCGTCGAGACCGAATCGCTCGGCAAGTGGTTGAGCCAGCTATCCAATCTGCTGAAGCTGCGCATCGGCGTGGTAATGATGTTGACCGCGCTGGTCGCCATGATGATCACTCCGGGGCCGCCGCCGACACCCGTGGAAGTGCTGGTTCTGGCGCTAGCGATCCTGGTAGCCGCCGGTAGCGCGGGTGCCTTCAACCAGTATTATGAAGTCGAACTCGATCGTCGTGTACCGCGTACCTGTAATCGCCCATTCGTTACGGGTTATTTCAAAAGAGGGCCGCTTTGGTTGGGCATTATCCTGGGGTTGCTGGTAATCGGGGTTGGTGCCGCCGCGCTGGTGCTGAACTTGCTGTCTGCATTCTATATTTTTCTCGGCGCCTTTTTTTACGCCATCGTCTACACCGTCTGGCTAAAGCGCCGTTCCTGGACCAACATTGTCATCGGTGGCGCGTCGGGCAGCTTTGCGGTGCTTGCCGGCGCCGCCGTAGTCGACCCCGGGCTTGGGCCAGTTGCCATCATGCTGGCGTTGGTGCTGTTTCTATGGACGCCTTCGCACTTCTGGAGTCTGGCCATCGCCAAGAACAAGGATTACACGCGCACCGGGGTGCCGATGTTACCGGTCATCGTCGGTAATCGGCGCTGCGCGCAGGTAGTATTGATCAATACGCTGTTGCTGGTTGCCATATCGATTCTGCCGTTTTTCTACGGACTGGGCTGGATTTACCTGCTCGGCGCAGTCGCCGGCGGTGGGTTCTTCATTTACCACAACATCCTGATGATTCTGGATCCTTCGCCGCGTGTGGCGATGCAGAGCTTCTTTGCTTCGCTGGCCCAGTTGGTGTTATTGCTGGTTGGCGCCGTGGCCGACGTACTGATACTGGGCTAAGCCCGCCAGTCGATGAAAATCAAAACCCCGGTCTGCGCTTTTGTGTTGCAGTTGCTGTGCCTGTTCGGCCCGGTGCTGAGTGCGCAGACGACAATTTCGGCCGATAGTGGCGCAGCACCGGGATTCGATTACGATGAAGCGCTCGCACTGAGCCAGTCAGCGATCGGACGCGAGGTCGGCGCAATGAGTTTCACCGCAGCCGATGGGCACTCGTTGCGGTTGAGCGATTTCCGAGGCAAGCCGCTGGTTCTGAGCATGGTGTATACCAGCTGTTACCAGATTTGCCCGATGACTACCCAGTACCTTTCACAGGTGGTTGAAAAGGCACGCAAAGCCCTCGGCGAAGACAGTTTCGCGGTGGCGCTGGTGGGCTTCGATACCCAGGTCGATACGCCGGCGGCGATGCAGTATTTTGCCAACAAGCAGAACATATCCGGGAAGGGCTGGAAGCTGTTGAGTACTTCCCAAAATGACCTGCAACGGTTGGCGGCAGACATCGGCTTTCAGTACACAGCGTCGGCCAACGGCTTCGATCACCTGATACAGGTGACCATCATCGATGCCGAGGGGCGTGTCTACCGGCAGGTGTATGGCCAGGTATTCGATACGCCGCTGCTGGTCGATCCACTGATCGAACTGGTACTTGGTCGCAGTCCCCCTGAGCAACCCGTGCTGGCCAGGTTGATCAGCAAAATCAAGCTGTTCTGCACTACCTACGACCCCGCACGCGACGCTTACTTTTTCGACTACTCGCTGTTCATCGGTATGTTCATCGGTGGCTCCATCATTATTTTTACCCTGGTGTCTGTAGTTCGCGGTGCGCGCAATGCGGCACCCTGATTTGACTTTGGTCAGTTCGGACAGCAATGCCTTGCGTTAAAGTCGATTCATTACTGTTGTTTCGAGAGATCCTGGCCAGGTGACAATCAATCCGCTGAAACGAATTTTTCTCGCGCTCGAGTCCTGGTTCAACCTTTCGTTCGGCACCGAATGGAATCCACTCTACCACCTCGGCACCCTGTCGTTCTTCCTGTTCTGGATTATCCTGGTGAGCGGTATCTACCTGTTCATCCCGTTTCACGGCAGCCTTGATGGCGCCCACGCCTCGGTGGAATACATGACCCATGTACAGTGGTACGCGGCTGGGATCATGCGCAGCCTGCATCGCTACGCTTCGGACGCCGTCATCGTCACCGTGTTACTGCATCTGTTCAAGGAGTTCGCTTCGGGACGTTTTCGCGGGTTTCACTGGTTTTCCTGGATCACCGGGATTCCCAACCTGTGGATGATCGTCACCCTGGGAATCACAGGATACTGGTTGGTGTGGGATGAAATGGCGCAATTTATAGCGATCGGCTCGGCCCAGTTGATGGATGCCCTGCCGATCTTTTCTGGCGCGATGACCCGTAACTTCGTCTCTGGCGGCATGACGGACCGTTTTTTTATCCTCATCGAATTCCTGCATTTACTGGGCCAACCGATGCTGTTGATGTTCATGCTCTGGCTCCACGTCAAGCGCCTGTCCAATGTCAACATCAATCCGCCGCGTGGACTCGCTATCGGCACTTTCATCGCCTTGCTGGCATTAGCGCTGGTCGCGCCGGTGACCAGTCACGCCCCCGCCGACCTCGGGCGCGTACCGAGCGAAATTCACCTCGACTGGTTCTATCTGAATATCTATCCCTTGCTGGAGATCTGGCCGGCAGCGCAGGTCTGGATGTTGACTGCCGCCGTGACCTTGCTGTTGATAGTGATGCCATGGTTACTCCCCAGGAAAGATGGTCCCAAAGCGGTAGTCGACCTCGATCACTGCAATGGCTGTGGCCTGTGTTTCGATGACTGTCCATTCGATGCGATTACACTGCAGGCTCGTACCGATGGTGCCCGTTACGAGCACGAGGTCGTCGTTGATACGGATTTGTGTGGCGCCTGTGGCATCTGTGCGGGTTCCTGTCCGGCATCGAACCCGTTTCGCACGCCGCGCGGTGAGCTGAAAACCGGTATCGACATGCCGCAGTTTCCGGTAGAGCAGATGCGCCGTGTTACACGCGAAGCGATTGCTGCGATGACGGGGAGCTTGAAAATAGTCGTATTCGGCTGTGAACACGGCATCGATGTTGAGCGCCTGGACAGTGATGACACTCGCGGAATCAAGCTGATCTGCAGCGGTATGCTACCGCCGACGCTGGTGGAGTATGCGCTCAAACAGGGAGCGGATGGCGTCATGGTGACCGGCTGTCGCCACAACGATTGTTATTTCCGTTTTGGCAACCGTTGGACGCGGTTGCGCTTTGCCGGTGATCGCAAGCCCAGCCTGCGGGCCCGCGCCGAGCGCGAACGCATCCTGGTACAGGGCGGAGCCGAAACGGATGCGGCCGGGATTCGCCGGGATCTTGACGCGTTTCGCGTCCGCCTGCGCGAGCTGAATCGGGCTGCCCCTGACGCTGAAGGTGCCTGAGGGTAATGGGTGAAGCTGCCGGCACAGTCTTGCGTTACCTGTTACAGGCACTTAACTACACGCTGTTCATAGCGCTGGTCTGGTACTTTTCCAGTGCGCCGGCGGTGAGGCTGATTGCTGCAGACGAAGCAAGGCTGACCATTGCTTTTGCCCATGCCGGACAATTGCGCGAACCCTGCCGAATGTTGAGCCAGGAGGAATTGAACAAGCTGGCGCCCAACATGCGCAAGATCGATGACTGCCCGCGCGAACGTTCGCCGGTTAGTATCGAAGCGAAGCTCGACGACAAACCGATTTACAGCGAATCCCTGCCGCCGCCGGGCCTGTTTGGCGACGGTGGCGTCGACGTGTTTTACAGTGCAAAGATTCCCGCCGGCGAGCACCGCCTGAGCCTGAAGATGAATGACAGCGTGCGCGTTGAAGGATTTAATCATCAATTCGATCAGGCAGTGAAAGTCGACCCCGGGCAGATTCTGCTGCTGGGTTTCAACAGCAAACAGGGATTCGTGATTCACCGGACACAGGACTGAAGGCCCGCGTTAGCCAGTTGGGCGAGCCTCGATTAGCAGTACCTTACCCTCGACGCGTGACCTGAATTCCGAACGACTATCGGCCTGGCACTGCTTTTTCAATGCGAATGGCGGATTTCATTGCGCACTTATTTTATCACCGCCGCCCACTTGCCGGCACCAGGTTTCGCGTAGCAGCAGCGTTGCGATCAGTGCGGCCAGGTTTACCGCAATCAGGCTGGTAAATGCGGTGATGTAACCGGCTGCATCGTACACGCGAGCGCCTTGCTGCAGTTCGCCATCCCAGGTGATATCCAGCAACCAGCCGATCAAAGGCTGCATCACGGCGCCCGCACCGACGATGAACATGTTCATCAGGCCGAGCGAGGTGCTGCTGTAGTTGATGTCGTTCAATTCCTTGACCGAACCGAAGCAAACCGTCATGGCGCTGCCGCTCGCACCGATGATAAAGATCAGCGCCATCAACGGCGGGGTGCTGCGCGGGGTGAAGAACACCAGGCAGGTCAGCGCCAGTAAAGAAATCATCGCGCCAATGCGCAGAATCAGGTTGCGCCGTCCCATCTGGTCGGAAGCCCAGCCGCATAACGGCGAGAAAATCGCCCAGCCGATAAACAGCATCGAGGTGATGCCAGCCGCCTCGGTGGTGGTGTAGGCGTGCACCGAACTGAGCCAGGGCACGCCCCACAGGCCGCCGAAGGCGAGCATGGTGGCCGACATGCCGAAGCCAACCAGCGCGCAGACCCAGGTTTGCGGATTGCGGGTAATCGACTTCAGGCCACGCATTATGCCGGTTCCCTGGCGGCGTTGTTTCTGTTCGCTGGAGCGCATCGGCACGAGGAAAAACAGCAGCAACGCCAGCACCAGTGCGATGAGTGCCAGAATGTTGATGGTGTCGCGCCAGCCGATGGATTCGACCATCTGGCGCAACGGTGCCTGGCCAAAAATAGCGCCGCTCATACCCACGGATTGCAGCAGGCCAGCGAGCAGGGCGTACTGCGACGGCTTGAACCAGTAGCCGGCGATGGCCAGTGAGCCGACGAAGGCGAAGGCGACCGTGCCGCCAATCATTGCGCGCCCGATCGATGCCGTCAGTACCGAATCGCTGAGCGCGAAACCGAGCGATGCGAGCGCGCAGAGACCCGCGGCGAAACTCATCAGCTTGCGCGGCCCGAAGTGGTCGGTGAGTATGCCGACCGGTAACTGGATCGACGCGTAGGCATAAAAATAAAACGCCGACAGCGAACCGAGGGCGGCCCCACCGACTGCAAAATCGCGCATCAGTTCGGTCGTCATGACACTCGGCGAAACGCGCTGTACGAAGGCGTAACCGAAATACAGTGTGCCGAGGGCGAAGGCGATGGTCGCCTGGCGCCGGCTGACGGATCCAGCGGGTAGTTTTGACATGGGAATAGCTAACGATTACGACAAGCCGCTAAGCTAACACGATCCGCGCTAAATCCAAGTGCTCAGGCGGGAAAAATTCGCCGGGCGCAGACTTAAGGCCGCAAACGCGCCCGGCGCAGTGGGTTATGGAAGGGTGACCAGATCGCCCAGCGTTGTGACGAAATGCGAACGCTCCGGATAAGTGTTCTGATGCTGGTACTTGAGCCGATGCTCGGTGCATTCGAGCGCAATCACATCCGCCTGGTTGCCCGATTTCAGGTGTAACTCGGTGCGGAAATCGATGCCGTAGGATGGCGAGTAGTACTGATCATCGGTATTGGCGTAAATCGTAGGCTGGTAAATAAAATCGTTGTACAGGCGTACCCGCCAAACCGAAAATTTACCCGGTGTGACTTTCATTTTCGGCGCGCCGGCTTCCTGGTACTCCTTCATGACGATGCTGCAATACACCTGTTCCTTGTCGAGTTGCGCCTTCGACACGACCCTCTCGTTCTGTATATAGATCCGATTCTGATCTACCGGAACTTCAGCGTTCAGATTGAGTTGAACTTGCGAGCCGATCGGTACCGCGGGTTGATTGGGAATTTGATAAGCGGTGCTGGCACAGCCGGCGATGGTTAACGTGATGACGAGCGCGCAGGCGCTGCGGACGCGAGAAAATACTGTTGTTTGCATAGTGGACCCCCCAGAGGTTGTGGATTTTAGACCGGGAGGCTGGCAAAAAGTTTGCTTTAACTGGCAGCCGGCCGAAACCCGGGTCAGGGGTCAGGATGAGTTTTGCTGCCGTCCTCCAGTTGTCGTAGCTGGCGATCGTGAATCCGCCCGAGCAGGATCAGTGCCAGAATTGCGCCGAGTAATGCGAAACCCATGTCGGACTGGGTATCCCAGACGTAGCCCTGGGTGCCGAGAAATGCTTCCGCACTGCCGTTGGAAATGATCGCGACCCACCACTCGATCACTTCGTAAAAGGCGCTGAAGGCGAGACAAAAGCAAACGATGAAAAAATTACGCCAGTAAGCGGAGGCCATGACGGCGTTGCGGATCAGGATTTCGCGGGCAATCATCGCCGGGACGAAGCCCTGCAGAAAATGGCCGAGTTTATCGTAGTTATTGCGCTCGAAACCGAACCATGGCTTGATCGTGTCGAACAGTGGCACTTCGGCATAGGTGTAGTGGCCGCCGACTATCAGCACGATGCAGTGCAGCAGGATCAGGGCGTACAGCAGGGGCGTTAGCGGGAAGCGCTTGTGCGTCATCGCCAGTACCACGAAACCGATCACCGCCGGAGCCACTTCGAGCGCCCAGGTGACGTATTCTTTTGGATTGATGGCTGACCATATCAACACGATCAGGAAAGTGGCGATCCAGGCGATTTTCATCGTTTAACCTTAGCTGATTCCGAGGCTGATTGCATATTCGCCTTGAAGCGTCGCGCTTTGAATGTCACCCTCTGCCGATTGCTGTAGCCAGCAGTGACCAGGAGCCACCGACACCGATGAAAGCGTTACCGGAATTCAAACTGGAGTCCCACTTTTCGCGCTGGGAGTTCAAGGCGCGTTATCACATGACCGCCTCCGACGCGCAAAGCATGTCGCTACGCGAATTGCTGGCGATGGCCAGCGCCGAGGATCGTGAAGCCTTCGAGGGGCTGTGGCTGGGTTACACCGAAACCTTCGGTGCCGCGGATTTGCGCGAGATAATTGCGCAGATGTACGCCGCCTGTGACAGCCGCCAGGTGCTGTGCTTCGCTGGCGCCAGCGAAGGAATTTTCGCCGCGCACAAAGTTCTGCTCGATAGTGACAGCCATGCCATCGCGATTACGCCCAACTACCAGTCGCATGAATCGCTGCCGCTGGCGATTTGCGAAACCACCGGGATAGCCGCTCGATGCCGACGATAACTGGTCGCTCGACATCGATCGTATCGCGCAGGCAATCAAGCCCAGCACCAGGCTGATAACGATTAATTTTCCACACAATCCGACCGGGGCGATACTCCCGCGCGAGCGACTGGATGCGTTGATCGAGCTGTGCCGCAAGCACGGAATTTATCTCCTGAGCGATGAAATTTTCAATGGCCTGGGGCGCAGCGACGCCCGGCACCTGCCGTATATCACCGATCTGTACGAGCGCGGCCTGTCGCTCAATGTGACTTCCAAGGCCTACGGCTTGCCGGGCCTGCGCATTGGCTGGATCGCCTGTGCCGATACCGAATTGTTGCAGCGCATGGAACGGGTAAAGCACTATCTGTCGATCTGCAATTCCGCGCCCAGCGAGCGACTGGCATTGATTGCGCTGAAAAACAGGGAACAAATCCTGGCGCGCAATTGCCAGATCATCGACGCTAACCTGCTGCAGCTTGATGCCTTCTTCGCGCGTTATCCTGACTTATTTGATTGGCGGGTTTCGGATGGTTCCTGCATGGCCTTTCCGCGTTACCTCGGTAGCGACGGCGTGGAAGTGTTTACCCGGCGGCTGGTGGAGGAGGCGGGCGTGCTGTTACTGCCCGCCAGTATCTACGCGTCCGAATTAGCGCCAACGCCGACTGATCGCTTTCGCATCGGCTTTGGTCGCAGCGATATCGATCAGGGCCTCGCGGCCATGGGTGACTACCTGGATCAAATGGCCTGATGCCGGTTGTGACAATCAGCCGGGAAAATGGGACAGTATACCTGTCTCATCAAGCTTACTGCCCCCGGGTAGAGACTCAATGAGCCAGGTATAATGTCCGCGGAATCTCGCCGGGATGATGGCAGAGGAAATCGGCACCGGCCTGCTTGAGCTCGTCTTGTGAACCATAACCCCAGAGTGCACCAATTACCCGAATCCCGTTTTTGCGGGCGCCAATCACGTCAAAACTTCGATCGCCAATCATCACGGTTTTCGCGGGATTCAGGTTTTCAGCTTGAACTATGTGTTCGATCAGTTCGGTCTTATCACCCAGCCTGCCATCGAGTTCGCTACCGTAGACCCCGTCCAGGTATTGATCGAGGTCGAAGTGTTCGACGATTCTGCGCGCGTAAACAGCGGGTTTGGACGTGGCCAGGTGGATCGAATCGGCAACACCACGCAAATTCTCGAGGCATTGCGGGATACCGTCGTAGACCCGGTTTTCGAACAGGCCGAGCGTGGAAAATCGCTCGCGGTACAGGGCCACTGCCGCCTCGATGTGCTCTGCGCTGCTGTCGTCGTCGCACAGGCTGCGGAAAGTGTCGCGTAACGGCGGACCGATAAAGGTCTCGAGTCGAGTTGCGGCGTCGATTTCGACACCGAGCCCGTCCAGCGCATGGCGAATACAGGCGACTATCCCCTGCGCGGGATCGGTCAACGTGCCATCGAGGTCAAATAACAGGTGCATTCCGTCATTCCTCTTGCTGGTCAGCTGTCCGCTGGTTGCCACAGTTCGATCGGATTCCCTTCGGGGTCGTGCAGGCGGGCAAACTTGCCGTTCGGGTAGTCCTCTGGATCTATCTCGACCTTGATGCCGCCAGCGCGTAATTGGGTGGCCATCGCATTGAGATCTCTGACGCGAAAATTGACCATCCACATCTGGCTTTGTTCGCCAAAATAGTCGGTATCGGCGTCGAATGGCGCAAAAACCGTGGGTCCGGCAGCCTGTGTCCAGGGTTGGACATCGTAGTCCTGTGGCACCAGGTTGATACCTAGATATTGTTGGTACCAGTTGGCGAGCGTGGTTGCATCCTGTGCTCTGAAAAACAGGCCGCCGATTCCGGTTACGCGTTCCATATCATGCCTCCACGGGTGTTTAATAATGGTGAATGTCGCAGTTTATCCGATTATTTTTTATCCAGTAACTGGTTCACCAACACCGATGCAAATGAGTGTGGTTGGTCTGCGGCCGCGCGGCAGTTCCAGGGCTGCGATCACCGCTGCGTCATCGAAACCGCCGACGATCACGGCGCCGAGGCCGAGCGCGGTCGCTTGCAGGCCAATATTTTGTGCAATAGCACCCGATTCCAGGTAAATGTAGCGCTCACCGCGTGTTCCGCGGGGTGGTTGTTCGTTGAAATGCACCTGCATCGATTCGAAATCAGCGGTCAGAACCAGTATCAATGCGGCCTGCTGTACCCAGGGTTGCTCATCCAGCGCGGCATCGCCTAACCTGCCGCGCGCGTCACCGTCGACGATGCGCTCGAGTTCGCGGGTGCTTGATCGATACTGATAGACGCCCATTGGAAGCTGTTCGACGCGACCCGCTAGCGCATAGATCTCGACTGGATATTGGGCACCGGCCGAGGGTGCTGTGCGCTGTCCGTTATTCCCGCTAGCTCCCTGTGCGGCCCAGAGTAATTGCGCCAGTTGTTGCTGCTCGAGTGCGGCCGTGGAATAGTCCCGGCAACTGCGGCGTTTACTGAGCGCCTGATCTAGCGAAGTAGACAGCGAGATTGTGGGTTGCGGCAACACTATTTTCATCACGGAGCCCGCAGGATCAGTTGTCGGGAACGGTGAAGCGTTGCAGCGGAATCTCGGCCGAAGCGGTGATTTCGACCAGTAGCAGGGGATGGTACAGGCGCGACACTTCAACCGTGGTGGTAACCGGGTAGGGAGGTTTGAAATACTGGCTACGGATGTGACCCGTGGTCATGAATTCTTCGATATTGGTGACGTGCTGGGTCAGCGAGTAAATGTCTTCCATGCGCCCGCCAAAATTCTCCAGCACTGCCTTGATATTATCGTGGACCCGGGCCACCTGGGTTTCTATATCACCTTCGCCCACGACATTGCCCTGTTGATCGAGCGCTACCTGCCCTTTTAAATGAACCAGTTTGCCGCCGCCTTGCACGACTGCCATCGAAAAAGCGCCAAACGGTTTCCAGACATCGTCCGGGTTGAAACTGTTGATGGGCATACCCTGGTTCCTCCTGTTGCTATTCAAACCTTATCGACCGATAACACCAGCTTTGGCGGATGTTGTTGCCGGTGGCAATAGCGGTGAAGGGTTCGCCTGGAATGTATCGAGATTCAATATACGCAAAACCGGAGCCAGTTGAAAGTTGGCAATGGCAGATTTCAGATTGGCGTAAGTGCAGAAGTGTCGGCGTTTCTGCTACCGGCTTCGAGGTGGCGCGATTGTCGAATCGAGGTAATTCTTTAACTGGCCACTATCAGCTCGACCAGTTTGAAGCTGGACACCGCCAAAACCATGATGATGATCAGAAACGCCAGCGAACGCTGTTCGCCAAAGGCTTTGCCACGTGTCTTTTCGATTGTCACCAGAATCCAGTCGGAGACGAAGTACAGTGTGACTGCGGCGATCGTATAGTAAATGTATTGCACGGCGCTGTTAAACCTGGGAGGGATAGAGGTGGAAGCCGAGCAGGTATATGAGTACTCCCGAGACCGACACGTAAAACCACAACGGCAGTGTCCAGCGCGCCAGGCGCGGATGGCGCAGGAAGTTACCGCGTAGGGCGAAAAATACCGTTGCCAGAACCAGGGGCACGATCACGGCTGCGAGGATGACGTGCGACGCCAGCAAGGTGAAGTAAAACGGTCGGATGATGCCCTGGCCGGCAAAGGGCATGTAACCGACTGCAGCGTGATAGACCAGGTATGACAGCATGAATACGCTGGATACCGTGAGTGCACTGAGCATGCAGACACGGTGCGAGGCCGGTTTACCCCGGCGAATAAAGTAGTAACCGCAGGCCAGTAGCAAGGTCGCTATGGAATTCAGCAATGCCTGGAAATGCGGGAGGTAGGGGATGACCGGATCGAGGTTAATGACTGGTACCCTCAGAGCGATTGATTTTGTTGTAGACATTATACTTGCCAACTGGCTTGCGCATCGGAATACGTTTTACTTCTTCGAGGGTCGTCGCGTCGTAAACGACAACTGCGCCATCCATGTCCCAGATACTGAGCAAGGCAAAGCGGCCATCGCGGGTGAATTCGACGTGGGCCGACGTTTTGCCTGGTGCCGGACGCAAGGTCTTGACGATTTCGAGTGTCTGCTTGTCGATGACATGTACTGCATCGTGGTCGGGTCCGAAGAATACATCGACCCAGGCATAGGGAGATTTTTCATGGCTGCGCATGAAAAATCCCGGTCCCAGGGTCGGTATTTCTTTCACGCTTAGCCAGCTCTGCATATCGATTACACTGACCTTGCCGCTGCGCAGGTTAGGCGACGCCATCACTCGCCGGCCCTGGTACTGCCAGCTGATCCCAGAGCCGAGGTGCGGCATACCACCCAGCGCGATACTGGCGATCTTACGTCCCACCAACAGGTTCACTACCTGACCCATTTGATCGCTACGCGAGGTACCGATCAAGTGCCGGTATGCCGGGTCAAAAAAGAAATCATCGAGGTAGTCATCGAGCTGGATGCGCCGTACCGGGAAACGCCCGGCCTCCGCGACGCCTTCCCCCGTGCGATAGTCGTGAACGTAACCGTTGTACACCGTTGGCGGATCGTCGAGATAGCTGATTTCCCAGACTTCCTGCAGATCCTTGAGTGCGACGATGAAGCTGTCGCGTGGCGCCGCGGTGTACACAGCGCTAACGCGTGAGGTGATTTCGTTGTTGCGGTCGGCAACCGGGATTATCTTGATCAGGCTGAGGTCGACCGCATCCAGCATGACCAGTGAGTGCGGCAGGTAATTACCAACCAGTACGTAGCGATCATCTGCGGATACCGCGGCGTTACGGGTGTTGATGCCGGCGCGTACCTCGGCGACTTTCTCCAGCCGGTACATGTCGAACTTGGTGATCCAGCCATCGCGGGAGGCGAAATAAACGTATCGTCCACTCGAAGAAAACTTGGGACCACCGTGTAATGCGTGGTGCGACTTGAAGCGGTGCAGGCGCTCGAAACTGTCGCCGTCGAGCACCGAGACGTGGTGATCGCCGGCCTCGACTACCAGGAACAGGTTGAGCGGGTCGGCGCGGTATACCGGTTCGAACCGGGCGGCACCGGGTTCCAGCAGGGCTGGGTTCAGAATTCGGTGACTGGCGCGTACCTGTTCGGCGTCCCAGCGCGGCTGCTGTGCCGGTGGGGTATAGATGTAATCGACCAGCGATCCGATTTGCTCCGTGGTCAGTATCTCGGCGAAGGCGGGCATCTGGCTTGCGGGCAGACCATTGGTGATCGCCTGCGCTGCCTGTGGCTTTTTCAGTCGCCGTAAATTACCGGGCAGCAAAGCCGGCCCACTCAGGCCGAGGCGATTGCTACCGTGACAGCTGGCGCAATGTTGTTGGAACAATGTTTCGCCGAGCGCTTCGGCCGCATTGGCAGAGATGCCGGTGAGCAGGCTTAACAGCACGGCCAGGAAGATTAAACTGCGCATTATCGGGCTGGATAGCTCAAGGTTATTTTACCTGCAGAGTGTTGATCGCGAATATCGGTCGCGCGCCGATCAGGGAGCTCGCCTGGAGAGTGGGGGGTACTTCCCTGTACCCCGGGTTGTCTTCGGCTTAGTAAATATCGTGCACTGTGTTAAACACGTTGAACTTCCCGGTCGGTGTCACCAGGCGTTCATCCTTGATAACCTTCTTCAGCTTGAGCGTCTTGTCATCAATGATGACCAGTGCCGACTCCTGGTCCTTGCCGCTCCAGACCGAGAACCACACCTCGTCGCCAGCCTTGTTGTATTCCGGCTGGACGATGCGCTTGGGGCCTTCGCCGAGTTCCGCCCAATCCGCAATCGGCAAAACCTGGTAACCCTTGTCGAGATTCGTGGTGTCAAATACGGCGATCGATTGGCTGATTTTCTCGCTCGGGTTCAGCGGGGTATCGACGTACAGGTGTTTCGACTGTGGATGGGTCTTGATGAACAGTGAACCACCGCCCTGACCCTTCAGTACCTCGACCACTTTCCAGGCATTGTCTGGATACCCCTCGGGATCGGTGCCGATCAGCGTGATCTTGTCGTTGCCGAGCGCGCTGGTGCTCCAGACCGGGCCATACTTGGGGTGCACGAAATTGGCGCCGCGCCCTGGGTGAGGGATCTTGTCGACGTCGATCATTGCGGTCAGGGAGCGTTTCCTGGAATCGATGACAACAATCTTGTCGGACTTGTTGGCAGCCGTCAGGAAATAGCGATGCGTGCTATCCCAGCCACCGTCATGCAGGTAGCGTGACGTGGGGATAGTGGTAACCGATAGATTATCGATATCTTCGTAGTTGACCAGCAGCACTTTACCGGTTTCCTTGACGTTGACGATGAACTCCGGATGTTCGTGCGAGGCCAGGATTGCCGCGACGCGCGGTTCCGGGTGATACTCGTTGGTATCCGCGGTCATGCCCCGTGTGGAGACGATGGTTTTCGGCTCCAGCGTGTTGCCGTCCATGATCACGTATTGTGGTGGCCAGTAAGCGCCACCGATTGCGTACTTGTCTTCATAGCCCTTGTACTTTGAGGTTTCGACCGAGCGTGCTTCGAGGCCGATCTTGATTTCGGCAACGGTGTCTGGCTTTTCCATCCACATATCGATCAGGTTGACGCGTGCATCGCGTCCCACCACCAGCAGGTAACGGCCCGAAGCGGACATGCGCGAAATGTGGACCGCGTAGCCGGTATCGACGATGTTGATTATTTCCTTGCTGTCACCGTCGATAAGCGCAACCTGTCCGGCATCGCGCAGGGTCACCGAGAACAGGTTTTCGATGTTGTACTTGTTCATTTTCCGGGTAACACGCTCGTTCGGTGGTGTCACCAGTTTCCAGCTACCGCGCATTTCAACCATACCCCATTCGGGTGGAGTTGGCGGCTCGTGCTGCAGGTAGCGCGCCATCATATCGACTTCGGCCTCGGACATTTCACCCGAAGAACCCCAGTTCGGCATTCCGGCCGGCGAACCGTAGGTGATGAATGTCTTCAGGTATATGCTGCCGCGCGCGCGGGTTATATCGGTGGTCAGCGGTTTACCGGTTGCGCCTTTGCGCAATACGCCATGACAACCGGCGCAGCGTTCGAAAAATGTCTGCTTGGCCGCCTTGAACTCATCGGCCGTCATTGGTGGACCTTCTGAGTCGATCCAGTCGGTGGTAGTGGAAGGATCGATGCCCGATGGGGCACCTTCGTAGCGGGTTTCGGCTTCTTCTTCGGCCTTGGCGAAGACCTGCGACGTGCCGAACATCGACATGACCAACAAGACGAAGATACTGGATTTGAGATGTTTTTGAATCAGCGATATCACGACATTCACCCCGTGGGTTTAGTATGGTGATTCGAGTATATCGGCAGCTAAATCACTGCCACCTTGATTATTGTCAATTCGGGTCTGGCCCGTAGTGATCGAGTTCGGGGATAAGCGGGCAAGGTAGGCGGAGGGTTGTACAGGGCCGGTATTGTGTATCGGCAACTGCTGACCCTGGGGTCAGCGCAATGCTAACGGTTTGTGTTGCGCAAACGATACCGGGGCAGGACAGTCCAGGCCCCGGTTCGCACGCTACAGGGCGGTTACTTACCCAGGCTTGCGTAGTAGGCAGCGATGTTGGCGATGTCGTCGTCGGAAAGGCCAGCGGCCATCGGCGCCATCATCGGATTTTTACGCTCACCATCTCGGAAAGCCTTCATCTGAGCTACCAGATAACCTTCCTTTTGTCCGGCCAGGTTCGGCCATATATCGTTGGTACTGATGCCGTTGGCACCGTGACAGGCTCCGCAGGTTGCGGATTTCGCCTTGCCTGCGGCTGCGTCTCCCGCGGCCACGGATGAAATGTTGAAGCTGAATACGGCAAGTGCGACCAGGGTCAATATTCGAATCATGTTTTTGCCTTCTGTGCGTAGTTGTTGGAATACCGCAGGGATTCTATTGCAATTGCAATGGGCCAACCTTGACTTTTGTCATGTCGGCAGAAGTGGAGCAGGGTACACGAATCCCCGCAAAGCGTGAATTACCGGTTGCCGGTAAACCGGGTAAATTCGGTTAGCCGGCGGGTTGCACTCAACAACCAGTCTAGACCGGAGTGGTCGAGATAAAGGCCTGTTCCTTGTCCTCGGTCGAATTTTCAGGCCCGGAAAGCTGATCCTTAACTCGGTTGATGAACGAATTGGTGGAATTCCCCGCCGGTTTATTCGACAAGGTGGCATCCGGTGCGATGACTACCGTGCTTTCGAAGTCCGGCTCCTCGTCGATTTTGTCCGCGTCGGCGCTGGTTTCGTCGCTACTGGCACCGGGTTCTGGCGCCACCACCATGGTGCTCTCGAAGTCGGGCTCTGCTTTTTCCCCGGCGCCACCGGGCAAAGGAATATCAGCGGCCACTTCGATGTCGATGGCAGGCATCGGTGGTTTTACCTCAGGCGCAGGTTGCATCGTTGGAATGGGCGCCGAGCCAAGTGATGCGGCCGGGGGTTTTGCTGCTGATTTATCCTTGTCCACCGTGCTTGCCATGTCGGGGATGGGCGCCGAGCCGAGGGTTGCGACGGGTGGTTTTTCTGTCGATTTATCCTTGTCCGCCGTGCTTGCCATGCCGGAAAAGGGTGCCGATCCGAGCGGCGCGGCTGGCGCCCAGGGAGTGGCAGTTGCCTCCGTTTCATCGGCTTTTGCCGCAGGCGCGGGCGCCGACGCGAAGGGCGACGGTTTGTCGAATACCCCGGGCGAGTTGCTTTCGGGCCTGGCGTCAGGCGATTTTTCCGTGGCGGGCGCGGGTGTGCTGGTAACGTTGGCACTGGCTACCGCAGCCGCTTGTTTCAGCGGACTCGGGTCGGGCTTTGCAGCTGGTTGCGCTGTTGGCCAGGCAGCAGGCTCTGCGGGCGAATCATCGGCGCTACCGGTTGTAGGTTTCGCGGGTATTGACTGCGTGTCGGCTTGTGCTGAATCCGTGTGATCGCGCGCCGGCTGCAGGCGTTTCTCCTGATCCGCCGCGGCATTGTCTCCTTTGGCCAGGCGCAGGTTGATCAGGGTGTCGACATCGCCGATTCCTCGCTCGAAATTCGGTGCCGAAAACTGGCTCAGGTAGGAACTCAGGTTGGGTTTCAAGCCATAGCCGTCGGTGGTGACGTTGAGGCGGCGATTGAGCAGGTACAGCAATTGCAGCACGATCAGTCGGATCGGCGCATCGTCGTTGCCGATGCCCATCATCTCGCGATTAGTCAATGCCAGCGGAGCGGCGTTGCGCCAGGCGAAACAGCCCTGGGTTGCGATGACCGCCGGGAAGGCGCGCATTGGCAAGTCGACATTTTCTTCCCTGCGCTTTTCGATCCACAGCTCGATATTTTCCTGCAGTTGCCGGTAACTGGTCTTGATGCCCGAAAAACCAAACATGAATGCCGGTGGGCTGCCGATCAGTTCGAAGCGCGCGGTACGCAATGGGTCTTCGTGAATAAAGGTTCGGTTGGGACCGGGTTTCAATCCGTTGCGCCTGGCCAGTTTCACCAGAACAGTTTTATCGACGTTGGTCATCAGGCGCGCCATCGACGCACAGGCGTCCATCGATTCGAAGAATGTCTTGCGCACATACTTTGCCCGTATCACGAAGGTGGCCAGCACCGATTCATACAGGTAATCCGATTGCGTACCGCGCATGCCAATACGCGGAAAGCTGCGGTTGTATATCACCACGTCCATATAATCGGATCGATTGCCGAATGCATCGACGACACGACCGGCGCCGATGCCGTAGTTTTCTGGCAGAAACGATTTTAGAACGGTGCGTACAAACACCTCGGCAGCGTCGCTGTCATCCAGTTCATCTTTATCGATTGCAGCAATGACATCGCCTTCGCCTTTAAGTTTCTTTGCGACGAGGTGTGCCCAGTCTTCATAGTTGTTCATAATAGCTATCGCCCAGAAGCGCTTGTCTTCAGATCACTTTTAGCAGAATGAAAGGAAAATTCTACACGGTTATCAGGAGTTTAGTCTAAATTTCGTCGATAAAAGGTCTGCTTGGCCAGATAATTGAGGGTCATCCCTGTGTTTTGTAAATAGTTACGGTACTATTAATTTTTGTTTTTCGCTGCAGCGATGCGACTGATTGATGCTTCATTAAGCGATTTTGACCGGATTTGCAGTGAGTTTCGCTGGTCGATTCCCGATCGCCTGAATATCGCTTACCAGGTGTGCGAACGGCATCAGCAACGCGCTGGCCAGGTCGCGATTTACTACGAAAATGCCTCGGGTAATCGAGCCAGTTACAACTTCGGGCAACTTAAACAATATTCAGATCGCTTCGCCAATGCCTTGTCGGCAAGCGGTGTCGTGGCGGGTGATCGCGTTGCCATCGTGCTGCCGCAAACCATTGAAACCATCGTCGCGCATCTCGCTATTCACAAGCTTGGCGCGGTGTCGCTACCGCTCGCCATCCTGTTCGGCCCCGAGGCACTCGAATACCGCCTGCGGGACAGCGGTGCGCGAATCGCCATTGTGCACACCAGTCGTTACGACGATCTGCGCCGCCTGCAAACCGATCTACCCGACTTGCAGCGAGTGATTGGCTGTCACTGTGGCGAGCCCGAGGATGAATTCTGGCGCCTGTTGCAACAAGGGTCAGATTCCTTGCAGATGGTGCAAACCAGGGCCGACGATCCGGCCTGCCTGATTTACACCTCGGGCACCACTGGCCCGCCAAAAGGCGCCCTGGTGGCGCACCGTGCGGTTATCGGCAATTTCACCGGTTTTGAAATGTCGCAAAATTTTTTCCCGCAGGCAGGTGACGTATTCTGGACGCCGGCCGACTGGGCCTGGACCGGAGGCTTGTGGGATGCGCTGTTACCAGCCCTGAATTACGGTATGCCGGTCGTCGCCTACGAAGGCGGTGGATTCGACGTGGAACGCGTGTGTCGCCTGATGGCGGATTACGCGGTCACCAATGCCTTTATTCCCCCGACCGCGCTCAAGATGTTGCGCGCGCTGCCGGATTCGAATCTGATTCATGATCTCAAGCTGCGCGCCATCATGAGTGCCGGCGAACAGGTCGGCGAAGAATTGATTCACTGGGGGCGTGAAGCGCTGGGCCTGACCATCAATGAAATGTGGGGGCAGACTGAATTCAATTATATTGTCGGCAATTGTTCGGCAATCATGGAGCCCAAACCTGGGTCCATGGGAAAGCCCTATCCCGGGCACCGTGTTGACGTGATCGACGCGGATGGCAATGTTCTGCCAGCCGGCGAAGAGGGGGAGCTTGCCGCCAGCTGTGACGACCCGGTGATGTTTCTTGGCTACTGGAATAACGAGGAGGCAACGCGCGCCAAGATAATCGCCAACTGGTTCCGTACCGGCGATGTAGGTTATCGTGACGAGGATGGTTACCTGTGGTTTGTCGGACGCAAGGACGATGTCATCAGCAGCGCGGGCTATCGCATCGGTCCGGGTGAGATCGAGGATTCACTGCTCGGCCATCCGGCGGTGCTGCAGGCGGCGGTCATCGGCAAGCCGGACGAGCTGCGTGGCCAGATCGTCAAGGCCTTCGTGGTGCTCGCACCCGGGCATGAGGCCAGCGATGAGCTGGCAAAGGAAATTCAGCAATCGGTGCGCCGACGCCTGTCGGCGCACGAGTACCCGCGCGAGGTCGAGTTTATCGACGAGTTGCCGATGACTACCACCGGCAAGGTTCGTCGCATGGACCTGCGTGCCCGCGAGTGAGGCTTAACGGGGCGAAAGCAGGCTGCGCTTGCTTACCACAGGAAGGTGGATTCGCTCAGCAGGTAGCGATCGAGTTGCATGGGAGTTTTAGCCAGCAATACTTCGTAGAAGGGATCAATCCGGTAACCGCTGGCCAATGCCCAGCTGACCGCGGCGCTGGCGACGGCTGGGATCATCAGGCCGAGCTCGTCGATGCCTGCTGCGCAGGCGCTGGTTTCGATCTGTTGCAGCAACGCGGGCAAGTCTTGCGGGGCCAGCGCGGCGGCCGGCCCGGATGAGTTGCCGTCGCTACCGAAAGCATACCCTGCCAACTGGCCGTCGCGATGGCACAGGTAAACGGGTTGCTGGCGCATGAAAAACTCGAGGTCGGCGCTGCGCTCGAAACCGAGTACCTTTGAGTCGATCGCCAGCAGCTGCGCCAGCGTTGCGGCGCCGGGCTCGGCACGTTGAATCGACACACCGGCCGGGGTTTCCCTGATCCTGGGCGCGCCGGTAAAGCCGATGGCCATGCTTTGAAATTGAACGTCCTGCCGCAGGTAGAGCGATAGTGCGTTCGGATTGGTGGTGGCTATGATCGAACGTTGCCGTCCACGGTCCAGCGGGAAAGCCCTCTCCAGCAGGCTGCGGCCGATGCCACCACTCTGGGCTCCGGGGCTGACGAAGAAATGCGTGAGTTGCAAATGACCGTCGCGTTCGATAGAGCGCGCCCAGCCTGCCACTTCGTGATGCTCGTCCTCGGCTACCCAGTCTTCGGCTGCCGTTTTTTCCAGGTGCAAATACAGCCCCTGCTGGCGGCGATAGTTTTCTTCAAGGTCGTACTCCTCATCGGGTTGCACGATGCCGAGATGTTGCATGTAGTGCCAGATGCTGTCGCGAAACAGACGGTAAACCGGTAAGCGGTCTTCGGGCTCAAATTTGCGGTAGTTCAATGCTTTACCCAGCTATCGTGATGGGCGAACGATACCAGATTCCTGTCTGTGCTGGTCCGATGCAGCGGAATGATTAGAATTAATGACGCGCTGCGCTCGATGGCCGCTTCAGCACTGCAATCGTGGTCGACAGCCAGCCAAGCAGGAAAGCGCTACCGCCCAGCGGCGTAATCACGCCCAGCCAGCTGCTGCCGCCGAGCGCCAGCAGGTAGAGGGAGCCGCAGAACATCACGATTCCAAGTAGAAATGCGCCGGCCGCAAACTTTAACAGCGAAGCTGAAAACTGGGGGATGAGCGACAACAGGCCGATGATCATCAGTGCCAGGGCATGGTACATCTGGTAGCGAGCCGCGGTAGCGAAAATTTCCAGCTGCGCTGCGTCGATCATCGCTTTGAGTCCGTGCGCGGCAAAGGCGCCCGACATCACCGCCAGCAAGGCAAGCCCTGCGCCCATGCCCAGTACCCAGCGGCTGAACGGCGAGACAGGGATGTCGGTCATCAGGGTATTGAATCGCCCCGGCAAGCTAGCCGGGAGGGGTCAGCAGGTTGTGATGGCCGAGATTTTGCAGCAGGCGCTCGCCGCACAGCGCCATGGTGGTGTCGAGTTCGTGGTAGATGATGTCGAGCGCCTGGCTGACGCCGGCTTCACCCCGCGCACCGAGACCATAGATGAAGGCGCGGCCGATATAGGTGCTGTGGGCGCCCAGGCAGATGGCCTTGAGCACGTCCTGCCCGGAGCGGATGCCGCCGTCGAAATGCACCTCGATATCGCTGCCGACCGCGTCGACGATTTCGGGCAGGGCGCTGATCGACGAGCGCGCGCCGTCGAGCTGGCGGCCGCCGTGGTTGGAGACGACGATCGCATCGGCGCCGGTCTTGGCCGCCATGCGTGCGTCCTCGGCATCGAGGATGCCCTTGAGGATCAGCTTGCCGCCCCAGCGTTCGTGAATCCAGTCGACGTCGTCCCAGGCGAGCGTCGGGTCGAACTGCTCGCCGATCCACGACGCCAGCGACGACATGTCGCCGACGCCCTTGACGTGGCCGACGATGTTGCGAAAGCCGTGGCGCCGGGTGCTCAGCATGTCCAGGCACCAGCGTGGCCGGCTGAGAATCTGCAGCGCCGCGTTCAGGGTGGGTTTGGGCGGGGCGCGCGAGGCCGTTGCGAATGTCCTTGTGGCGCTGGCCGAGGATCTGCAGGTCCAGCGTCAGCATCAGCGCGCTGCAACCGGCGGCCTTGGCGCGATCGATCAGGCGGCCGATGAAATCGCGGTCTTTCATCACGTAGAGCTGAAACCAGAACGGCTTGCTGGTGTGCTCGGCGACGTCTTCGATCGAGCAGATGCTCATCGTCGACAGCGTGAACGGGACGCCGAATTTCTCCGCGGCGCGCGCCGCCTTGATTTCACCGTCGGCGTGCTGCATGCCGGTCAGGCCGACCGGCGCCAGCGCCACCGGCATGGTCACCGACTCGCCGATCATCGTGCTGGCGACCGAGCGCTCGGTGATGTCGACCGCGACCCGCTGGCGCAGCTTGATGTCGTGGAAGTCGGCTTCGTTGGCGCGGTAGGTGGACTCGGTCCAGGAGCCGGAATCGGCGTAGTCGTAAAACATGCGCGGCACGCGACGCCGCGCATCGTTTCTGCAAATCCTTGATGTCACAAATTGCCGCCATGGGCACCCCCCCTTTTATTAGCGCATCAAGTTTACTCGAAACCGCTTTTAAATCCATACAGGTGAAGGCAACGTATTATTCATTATTGACTACCCCGAATTTCGGTTAGCATCTGTCGCCATGCTTTCGATTAAAAACCTGTGCAAATCCTACCGCTATGCCGATGCCCGGCAAAGCGTGCTCGAGCAACTCGAATTCACCATGGAACGAGCATCGTCGGTGGCTCTGCTGGGTGAAAGTGGCAGCGGCAAGTCGACCCTGTTGCACCTGGTGGCCGGTCTCGATCGACCCGACAGTGGTGAAATTCACTTTACCGGAAAGCCGGTACACTCGGCTCCCGAGGCAGAACTTGCGGAATTACGGCGCGCACAAATCAGCCTGGTGTTTCAGCAGTTTCACCTGATTTCAACCCTGAGCGTGATCGACAATATTCGTTTTCAGGCCGCGCTTTGCCAACGCCTGGATCCGGCCTATGAAGCCGAACTGATCGAGCGGCTTGGTCTCGTCGATCACTGCCGCAAGTACCCACAGCAACTGTCGCGCGGGCAACAGCAACGCGTCGCCATCGCGCGCGCGTTGTTGCACAAGCCGATGCTGGTGTTGGCTGACGAACCGACCGGCAATCTCGACGAGCAGTCGAGCGCGGAGGTGATGGGCCTGTTTAGCGAGCTGGTCAAACGTTCGGGCAGCAGCCTGTTGATGGTCACCCACAGCCGCAGCATGGCTGAATTCATGGATCGGCGCGTCTGGTTGCACAATGGCCGGCTGACGGAAAGCGAATGAACAGCAGCTTTGGCTGGGTGATGAAGGCGTTGCTGAGCCATTACTGGCGGCACCCATGGCAGACCCTGTTCCTGATCACCGGCCTGGTCGCGGGGGTGGCGCTGTGGTCGGCGGTGCAAATCATCAATCAGCACGCCGAGAACAGTTACCAGCAGGCGCAAAACCTGCTGGGCGCGCAGGCGCAGTACTGGATTCGCAGCCGCCGCGACCAGGGTATCGCGCCCGAAGCCTACGTGCAGTTGCGCCGCCTGGGCTTTCGCCAGATCTTCCCCCTGGTCGAACTCGAAGTCAGCACCGCGGACGGCAAGTCGGTCAAGGTGATCGCTACCGATTTGCTGGCGCTCCCCGGTAACCTGCTGGATGGTGGCGAATCGACGCGGGATTTCTCCGACACCTGGCTGGAATTTGTACAACCGCCGTTTCGTGCCTGGGTGCCGCGGGTGCTCGCCGACGAATTCGGGCTCGAGGAAGGTGGGCAGCTCGAATTGCGCGATGGCAGGCGCTTGCCGCCGGCGTTGATCCAGGCGCGCGAAAGACAGGGGCGACGGGTGCTGGTCGATATTGGCGCGGCCTTCGCTCTCGCGGGCAGCGAAAGGTTCAGTTACCTTGCCGTCGGCCAGCTGACCCCGCAGGAATTTATACGCCTGAGCAAGCGTCTACCCGCCGACCTCGAGTTGATCGAAAATCAGCAACACCTGGATTTGCACGAGTTGACGCAAAGCTTGCACAGCCATCTCACCGCGATGAGCCTGCTGTCTTTTGCCGTCGGCCTGTTCATCGTCTTCAACGCGGTGCGCTTTTCGCTGTGGTACCGGCGCGCCACCTTGCTCAACCTGCGCCTGATGGGCTGTGGTAATCGCGCCCTGTTGCTGGCGATTTCACTGGAAACCCTGGCGTGGAGCCTGCTTGGCACCGCGCTTGGCTTTGGCGGTGGCATCGTGTTGGCGCAGCTGTTGCTGCCGGGGCTCGGTGCCAGCTTGCAAAGCCTGTACGACGCGGTCGTCGCGACCGATCTCGGGCTCAGTCCCTGGACCTTGTTGCAGGCCTGGTGCATCTCTTTACTCGGCCTGATCTGGGCCCTGGCCTGGCCGCTGTACCGGCAGTTGCCACACCGCAGTTTCGAGGCGGCGCGCAGTGATCGGTTGTTTGCCGACGAGGCGCTTGCGCGCCGGCGCCTCGCTTACGCTGGATTGGCGCTAGCCGCCATTGCCATGCTTGCTTATGCGCGTATCGAAACGGTTACCCAGGGATTCGCGGTCCTTGGCCTGCTGTTGTTTGCCGCGGCCTGGGTGTTGCCGTCACTACTGGCGGCTGCGCTGCGTCTGCTCGCCCGCCTGCTGCCCCGGCGACACCTGTTGGCGCGCTGGATGGTCAGCGATGGCTGGTCGCAGTTGCCGGCGTTGCGCAGTGCAATGATGGCCTTGCTGTTGGCGCTGACCGCCAACCTCGGCGTCGGCTCGCTGGTGGATAGCTTTCGCAGCGCGTTCGTCGGCTGGCTCGAAGTACGCCAGAGTGCCGACATCTACCTGCGGGCGCCGAGTATTCAATACGAAGATTTGCTGCACTTGCCGGCCAGCGACAGCTGGCTTGCCGCCAGCCACCATCGCATCGGTGTCACCACGCGCTGGCGTGAGCGGCCCACGCTGATCCGCGGCATCGACCCGCAGGCGCCAGACAGCCGACAATTGCCGCTGTCGCGCTGGCAGGGCAAGACGGCCGAGCAAGCCCTGCAAAAGTGGCGCGAGCAACCGGGAACGGTACTGGTCAATGAGCAGGTGCATTTTCTCGCCGGCGTCGAGGTCGGCGAACAGCGTTGCGCTTGCCACCGATAACGGAATGCAAAACTTTGAAGTCGTTGGCGTCTTTTACGACTATGGCAACCCATACTTTCAGTTCTACCTGCCCCAACACGGTGGTAGCGAATCACTGGAATCACTATTACTCGCGTGGAATCGCGCTGTGGCTGAACCCGGATAACAAAGCAAGCGATGCAACAGGCCGAAACCCGCCTGAAGGCGCTGGGCGCGCAACCCGGTGACTGGATTTCGCAGGCGCAAATACGCAAGTTGTCGTCGGCATCTTCGATCGCACCTTTGCGATTACCGCGGCGATGAATCTGTTGACCATGCTGGTCGCCGCGATCGCCCTGCTGGCGTCGCTGCTGGCGATCCTGCAGGAACGTTTGCCGCAGTTTGCGCAGTGGCGCGCGCTCGGCTTGCGCCAGTCCGAACAGTTGCTGGCTGGTCGCCACGCCACTGCTGATTTTTTGTGTCATCGTCTGGCTGGCTTCGATTCCGCTCGGTGCGCTGTTGAGCTGGATATTAATCCACAAACTCAACATCATCAGTTTCGGCTGGAGCATGCCATTGCTCTGGGAAATGGCCCCGGCCCTGCGCCTGGCGCTGGTAATCGCCTTGATTTGTGGGCTGACCCTGCTATTAGTTGCCTTTCAATGGCGGCGCCAGATGCCGCAGGCACTGGCGCAACTGGGAGAGACTGTTTAATGCGCGTTGTTAATTTATTGCTACTGGCACTGGTCGGCTGCTTGCTCCCGGTCCAGGCGCAGGACGTGCTGGGCGATCTGCGTGACCAGGGGCTTGGTTTCGCCCAGGTGACGCCGGGTCAGCGGCTGCGAATTTCCGCGCGATCACGGCGCCCACCCGGACTATCGCATCGAATGGTGGTACCTGACCGCCAACCTGAAAGACCCCGATGGACGCCAGTGGGGATTGCAGTGGACGCTGTTCCGCCAGGCCCTGAGTCCGCAACAGGTCAAATCCGGGTGGCAGAGCAACCAGATCTGGATGGCGCACGCCGCCATCACCACGCCCGAGGGTCACTTTTACGAGCAGCGCTTCGCGCGCGGCGGCATCGGTCAGGCCGGGGTGGCGCGCGTCAGCAACGAGAGTGGTAGTGACGATGGTTATTTTAACGCCTGGATCGATGACTGGGAGTGGCGTGCAAAGAGTGTCGACGTATTTCCGGCCAGGCTGAAGTTCAATATCGGTGATCGCGAAATCATCCTGTTGCTGGAGAGCACCGGTGACCTGGTGGCCAATGGTGTCGACGGTTACAGCCAGAAATCGGCGCAGGGGCAGGCGAGTTACTACTACAGCCAACCGCATCTGCGCGTGCGCGGCTTCGTCAACCAGGGAATCGCTAAAACCTATCTCAGCGGCCAGGGCTGGCTCGATCGGGAATGGAGTTCGCAGGCGCTGGCCGCCAACCAGCAGGGCTGGGACTGGTTTTCGTTGCACCTCGACGATGGCTACAAGCTGATGGTGTACCAGCTACGCCATGACGATGGCGATCACTGGTTGAGCGGCAACTGGATCAATCCCCATGGTACTTCCGAGTTGCTGGATCGCGGCTCGATCGACCTGCGTTCTACCCGCAGCAGCCAGGTCGCGACCTCGGCTGGCGAGACCCGCAAGTTACCCATGGAATGGCAACTGGCGTTGGTGGGTCACGATCGTCGCTGGCGCATTCGCCCGCTGTATGACGAGCAATGGATGGCCACCAGTATTCCTTACTGGGAAGGCGTGGTGCTGGTCGAGGACGAGCAGGGCACTCCCTCCGGC
>CAWIHJ010000025.1:0-37163 GCA_963835795.1 uncultured Gammaproteobacteria bacterium | reverse complement strand
ATTGGCTTTGGACTTCGTCAGCTTGTCCCACTGTAATAATCGGGCAACGATAATTCCGACGAGAAATCCGGCCGCCAGGTTGGAGGCCAGTGTGATTCCGAAAATTAACAAGATTACAAAAAAATCTTTTCGGGTGGTTATGTCGAGGATCGTCAATGCGAGTTGCGTAGACCTTCCCGCAAAAACCAGGAGGACCCCGAGTACAGATAGTGGTAAAGTATTAATTATTACAATTGTTTGGGCTCCGAACACGAGCCCCAATAGCAGGAAAATTCCGCCAATTATAACGTTAGACCCTGCAGTGCGAGCTCCAAATCGGTACCGTGACGCAAGACCCCCAGCACCATGACAAAGAGGCATTCCTCCGAGAAAAAAACTTCCTAAATTACCAAGGGCCATACTGATGCATAACGCTTTGTAAGTGACTCGCTTGCCATCGCGGGGGAAATACTGGGCTGATAAATCTGCATTGGCAATAACTGCATTTCCAACAGTCATCGGAATTTGGGGAAGCGCAAGGATAAGCAGGGCTATGCTGAAGTCATCGATTGTTGGTAGTCCATAGGGCAGCAGTACTGGAATGTTGATACCCATCTTTAATTCAGACCAGCCTTCGTGAGTTCCGAGAGGGACCCCATCGTTATACCGATACAGACAACCACTACGGCAGCTGGCAGACGTCTGTTATCAAGCAATAAGAGAGTGAGGAGTCCTAAAAACAGAACCAAGGATAAGTCCTACGGGAAGAGGGCCCAGGTTTTGAATAATCAGGTAAGGTTCAGCGGCTTCCTGCATTGCCTGCAGTGTGGACGTACCCATAATCAAATGTATACCCTGAGAGAGAAGCAGGATACCCACGAAAGCTGCACCCCGCGAATTACCGGCGTTGATACATAACGTCCAATAATGGAAATGAATCCAGTAATGCCTATGATAATGAGTATAACAAAGACCCAAAAACAAGACGCCTGAATTTGAGCAATCGTGACCCCGGTGGCGATTGCATATGCACTGATCACCTTCATCGGTTCAACGGGGCAGGTAACCTTGAAGTAGAGTCCAGAGGCAATATAGAACAGGCCGACGCAGACAAATATCCCCGTTGGGTTCATGCCATTAATCATAATGAAGCCAACTGCCAGGGGCAGGAGTGTGCCCAGGTCTCCAAGCGATCCTGCGAGTTCCATTCTGGAGAATTTGGGCGTTCAGGCACAAGTGCTTAGCCAGCTAAAGGCCGCCAAGAACCTGACCAAGGCACTCAAGCAGTTTCATTGCCAGTTTACCATCGACGAATTTGGCACCGGACTCAATCCGTTTCAGTTGGTCAAACACATCGACGTGGATTACGTACGCGTCAACCACATCTACATGGACGGCATAACCCAGAATCACGAAAATCAGCAAAGCGTTCGTGAACTCACCGAGCGCGCCAGCGAAATGAACTTGAAAACCATCACACCGGCCGTCACCGACGCCTCCGTGCTCAGCGTCCTGTGGACCTTGAACGTGGATTTTATCCAGGGAAATTTTTTACAGAAACCGCAAAGCGATTTGAGCTACGACTTCAGCTCGATGTAATCCGCAACCCGACAGACTTCACTTCCACAAGGTATATGACTATTCGGCGACTTCGATTGCGGTGACGTTCTGATATCCTCGCGGTAACTTGCGACCACGCTTGCCACGTTCGATGCGATATTCCTCGAGCTCGCGCAGGTTCATCGACTTGTACTTCTTGCCGCAGTGAATCACCAGTTTCTGCTTACCGCCGAGGCAGGCGATAAAAGCTACTTCTTCTTCGCCGGACTTGATGCGCTTGGGTGGCACGCCCTGGAGCTTGTTGCCCTTGCCACGCGCCAGCTGGGGCACCGATTTAACCTCGAGCAGCGCGATGTAACCATCACTGGTGATCGACACCACCTGGTCGTGCTCGTAGTCAGCGACAGCCACTACCGGCAATAACCCGGCCCCCTTGGGCAGACTGATCTGCGCCTTGCCGTTTTTACTGCGGGTCAACATGTCGGCAAACTTGCAAACGTAGCCATAGCCGTGCGACGAGGCCAGCAGGAAGTGGTCGTCGTCACGCCCCATCAGGCAACTCTTGAACTCGGCGCCACTGGCAGGCTTGAAGCGGCCGCTGAGCGGTTCACCCTGGCCGCGCGCCGAAGGCAGCGTATGCGCGGCCTGCGAATAGGCGCGTCCGAAGGAATCGATGAATACCACGCTCTGGTTGCTCTTGCCGAGCGCCATATCCAGAAACCTGTCGCCGGATTTGTAATTCAGGGCACGGACATCGATCTCGTGACCCTTGGCGGCACGCACCCAGCCAGCCGACGACAGTACCACGGTGATCGGCTCGGACGGCAGCAAGTCGGTTTCGTCGAGCGCGCGCGCGGCGTCGCGGCTGACAATCGGTGAGCGCCGATCGTCACCGTAGGTTTCGGCGTCTTCCTCTATTTCATTTTTTATCAACGTCTTGATCCGGCGATCGGATGACAGCAGGGTTTCCAGTTGCTTCTTTTCGACGCTCAACTCTTCCTGCTCGGTACGAATTTTCATTTCCTCGAGTTTGGCGAGGTTGCGCAGCTTGGTTTCGAGTATCGCCTCGGCCTGGATGTCACTGATCTTGAAGGTCTTGATCAACTCGGCCCTGGGATCGTCTTCGTAACGCACGATGCGAATGACTTCGTCGAGATTCAAAAACGCGAGCAGCAAACCTTCCAGGATATGCAGGCGCTTATCGACCTTGTCGAGCCGCCACTGCAAGCGCCGGCGCACGGTGACGATGCGAAAGGCAATCCACTCCTGCAGGATTTGCTTCAGGTTCTTGACCTGTGGCCGACCGTTGGTGCCGATCATGTTCATGTTGACGCGGTAGGTGCGCTCGAGATCGGTGGTCGCGAACAAGTGACCCATCAGGGCATCGACGTCGACCCGGTTAGAGCGTGGAACAATCACCAGGCGAGTCGGATTCTCATGATCGGACTCGTCGCGCAGGTCATCGACCATGGGCAATTTTTTCGCCATCATTTGCTGCGCGATCTGCTCCATCAGGCGCGCACCAGAAACCTGGTGAGGCAGGCCGGTGACGATGATGTCACCGTCTTCACGTTCGTACACCGCGCGCATACGGATCGAACCATGGCCGGTCTCGTACAGGCTGCGCAAGTCTTCGCGGGGCGTAATGATTTCGGCCTCGGTCGGATAATCCGGACCTTCGACGACCTTGAGCAAATCCTCCAGTGGCGTCTTTGCCTTGTCCAGCAGGAGGATGCAGGCGCGCGCGATCTCGCGCAGATTGTGCGGTGGTAAGTCGGTCGCCATGCCCACCGCGATCCCGGTGGTGCCGTTCAGCAATATGTGCGGCAATCGCGCCGGCAGTAACGTAGGCTCCTGCATGGTGCCATCGAAATTGGCGGTCCAGTCTACGGTGCCCTGCCCCAGTTCCTGCAACAAAACGCGCGCGAAATCCGACAAACGTGATTCGGTGTAGCGCATCGCCGCAAAAGACTTCGGATCATCGGGTGAACCGAAATTGCCCTGGCCGTCGATCAACGGGTAGCGGTAGGAAAATGGCTGGGCCATCAGCACCATTGCCTCGTAGCAGGCGGAATCGCCGTGCGGATGGTACTTACCGAGCACATCGCCGACGGTGCGCGCCGACTTCTTGTGCTTGGAGCTTGCGGAAAGGCCGAGCTCGGACATCGCGTAAATAATGCGCCGCTGTACCGGTTTCAAACCATCGCCGATGTGCGGCAACGCACGATCGAGAATGACGTACATCGAGTAATCGAGGTAAGCTTTCTCGGTAAAACTGTGCAGTGGCTGCTTTTCCACGCCTTCGAAATTCAATTCCATGTTATCGCTCATACCTCGGCAAGATCTCCCTTGGTCTGCAACCATTCCTTGCGATCAGATGCGCGTTTCTTCGCCAGCATCATGTCCATGATCTTGAAGGTTTGGTCCCCGGGCTCGATCGTCAATTGCGCCAGGCGGCGAGTATCGGGAGCAATCGCGCTTTCCCGCAATTGCAAAGGATTCATTTCACCAAGACCCTTGAAGCGGGTCACCATCACCTTTCCCTTGCGTTTTTCGGCGGTGATGCGGTCGAGAATGCCATCGCGTTCCGCCTCGTCCAGCGCGTAGTACTTGTCCTTGGCGATATCGATACGATACAGCGGTGGCTTGGCCACGTAGACGTGACCCTGTTCCACCAGTGGCAGGAAGTGGCGCAGAAACAAAGCGCACAACAAGGTGGCAATGTGCGCGCCGTCCGAATCGGCATCGGCAAGGATGCAGATCTTGCCGTAGCGCAAATTTTTCAAATTGTCTGACGCGGGCTCAACGCCGATGGCGACCGAAATATCGTGCACCTCCTGCGATGCCAACACCTGGTCCGACGGAACTTCCCAGGTATTCAGTATCTTGCCGCGCAGCGGCATGATCGCCTGGAAGGCGCGGTCACGCGCCTGCTTGGCAGATCCACCGGCCGAATCCCCTTCCACCAGGAAGAGCTCGGTACGCTCGACATCCTGGCTGCTGCAATCGGCGAGTTTACCCGGTAGCGCGGGTCCGCTGGTGACCTTCTTGCGCACTACTTTCTTGGCCGTCTTCAGGCGGCTTTGCGCACTGGCGATGGCCAGCTGCGCTAGCTGATCGCCGATATCGGCGTGCTGGTTCAACCACAGGCTGAACGAATCCTTGGCGACCCCGGAAACGAAAGCCGCTGTTTCACGCGAGGACAGGCGTTCCTTGGTCTGTCCGGAAAACTGCGGTTCTTCCATTTTTACCGAAAGCACGAAACTGACCTTGTCCCAGACGTCATCGGGGGCGATTTTGACACCGCGCGGCAACAGGCTGCGAAATTCACAGAATTCGCGGATCGCATCGGTAATGCCTGTGCGCAAGCCGTTGACGTGGGTCCCGCCCTGCGAAGTCGGGATCAGGTTGACGTAACTCTCGGCAATCGATTCGCCGCCCTGGGGTAACCAGATCACCGCCCAGTCTACCGCCTCGTGCTCACCCTGCAATGAACTGATAAAGGGTTTCTCGGGCAACAATTCAAAACCCGACAAGGTTTCCATCAGGTAGTCTGCCAGGCCGTCTTCGTAAAACCACTCGCTGGCTTCCTTGGTTTTCTCGACGTAGAACTTGACCCGCAAGCCAGGGCATAACACTGCCTTGGCACGCAGCACGTGTTTCAATCGGCTGACCGAAAATACCGGGCTGTCGAAATATTTCGAATTGGGCCAGAAACGCAAGGTGGTACCCGAGTTTTTCTTGCCAACGTCGCCGATTTGCTTTAACTCGGTTGTCTTGTCACCGTTTTCAAAGCCGATGCTGTATTCCTTGCCCTCGCGGCGCACACGCACGTCGAGCTGACTGGACAGCGCGTTGACTACCGATACACCGACGCCGTGCAAACCACCCGAGAACTGGTAATTCTTGTTGGAGAACTTGCCCCCGGAATGCAGCTTGGTGAGGATTACCTCAACGCCCGGAATATTTTGCTGTGGGTGGATATCTACTGGCATGCCACGGCCATTATCGATTACGCTAAGTGACTGATCGGCGTGTAAAATCACACCGATCTGGTTGGCGTAACCTTCGATGGCCTCGTCGACACTGTTGTCGATCACCTCCTGTGCAAGGTGATTGGGACGGGTGGTGTCGGTATACATGCCTGGCCGCTTACGGACCGGATCAAGCCCCGTAAGTACTTCAATCGAGGCGGCGTCGTACTGATTCTTCAACTGTGGTGTTCCCTGAGTTTACGATGAAAACGCTGTTTGAGACCCTTGTGTTCACCGACCGGTGGCCTGATATAATGCGTATCTTTTATCAGGTTCTCCATTATGAGCGAGTCACCCTACATTCACAATGTCGGCATGCAGAATTTCCAGAATTTGGTGCTGGAAAAGTCGATCAACAAGCCGGTGCTGGTGGATTTCTGGGCGGATTGGTGTCAACCCTGCCAGACGATTATGCCGATGCTGGCGAAACTGGCCGAGGAGTATGGCGGCAAGTTTGAACTGGCCAAGGTCAATGCCGACCAGGAACAGGAACTGGCGGCGCATTTCGGCATCAAGAGCCTGCCGACGATGAAGCTGTTTTACCAGGGACAGATCGTCGACGAGAAGCTCGGTGCGGTTCCCGAATCTGAAATACGCGCGATGCTGGACAAGCACATCGTGTCAGAGTCCGATCAGTTCATACAGGCTGCGATGACAGCATACCAGCAGGGTCAGACCGAGCAGGCGCTGGAAATGCTCAATGGCGCGCTGGCCAAGGATCCCGAGAACGCCGAGCTCAAGGTATCGATCGCACAAATGGTTTTTGCCCAGGGCGACGCCGAGTCCGCGAAATCGTTGCTCGACAGCCTGGATGTCGACGGTGCCAAACTCGATGCGGCGATAAAATTGCGCGCCGAAATCAAACTCACCGAGCAACTCGCTGATCTGCCTGACTTCGACGAAATCGAGAAGCGCCTGGAGCAGGATCCACGCGATCTGGACGCCTTGTTGCAAAAGAGTCGTCACTTGACGGCACGTGGTGAATTCGAGGCCGCCATGGACTGTTTGCTGATCATCATGCGCACCGATCGCGGTTTTCAGGACGACGTTGGTCGCACCAGCCTGCTCGAACTGTTCGACCTGCTCGGCGGCGAACACCCCAGCGTGCAGACCTATCGCCGCAGGCTTTTCACTCTACTGCACTAAGGTACCCGCTGCCCCGGTATCGCATCGCATCCCCCACCGTCATTCCCCGATGCGTCGGACCAGCGCATCGGGGAATGACTGGAAAGGTTGGCATAAATAACGGTTTGAAATCGTGGGAACAACGATGCATGGCGTGAAAACTAGCCGCGAGGGTGATGCTCGGCGTGGATCGATTTCAGGCGACTTTGCGCGATGTGGGTGTAGATTTGTGTGGTCGACAAACTGCTGTGGCCCAGCAACATTTGCAAGGTTCGCAGATCGGCGCCGTGGTTAAGCAAGTGCGTCGCAAATGCATGGCGCAACGAATGCGGCGAAAAGGCTGTTTTCACACCCGCTTTCAGTAAGTGCTTTTTAATGTTTTGCCAGAATGCCTGGCGCGTGATACCCGTGCCACGACTCGATAAAAACAGGGCATCATTGACCTTGCTGCTTGCCTGTAACGCCGGGCGTGCCTCACGCAGATAACGTTGCAGCCAATGCAGCGCCTCTTCGCCAACGGGAACGACGCGCTCCTTGCTACCCTTACCAATCAGGCGCACCAACCCCAATCGGCTGTTCACCTGGTTCAGTTCCAGCCCAACCAGTTCACTGACCCGCAAACCGGAGCTGTACATCAGTTCGAGCATGCAGCGATCACGCATTCCGTAATCGCTTTCGATATCGGGGGCCTGCAATAATTTTTCCACATCCTGCTCGCCCATGGATTGTGGCAGACTGCGATGGATCTTAGGTGCGCTGATCAATGCGGTAGGATTGTCCTGGCGTTCACCCTGGCGCACCAGGTGACGGTAAAACTGCTTGAGCGTCGACAGCATGCGTGCATTGGTCCGCGCGGACGAACCCCGTTCAAATCGCTGCCCGAGAAATTGCTGAATATCGGCCGACCCGGCCTTCATTAGCGAGCCATCCTGCTTCGAGAGCCAGCGAGAAAATTGGGATAAATCCTGCTGATAAGCTGCGAGCGTCAATTCCGCAAGACCTTTTTGCGCCCATAAACTGTCAATGAATCGATCGATCATCGGATCTCTCCCAGGGTCTCGGGCAGAATCTTGTTCTTTTTTCATAAATCGATCGTCATAAAAAATATTTCAGCCAAAAAAAAGGCACAGCAAGCTGCGCCTTTTCCATTGTGCCGGCATCCAATCCGATCAGCTTTTCTTCTTTCTGGACTTTCCTTTCTTGCCAGCCGCAGCATTTGCTTTCTTGTCCCAGCCACTGACAAACCTGGCGATTGCGGCGCCGCGCTTGCTGGATAACTTGCCAAGCGCGTCCGCACGCTTGGTGGCTTTCTTTACGTCTGCCTGCAATCCCTTGATCTGCTTTTTCAATGCAGCAATACTGCCTTGCAACGCCTTCACCCTGGAACTGGCGGTCGACTTTTTTACCTTAGGCTTTTTTGCTGCTGGCTTTTTCGCGGCGGTCTTCTTCACTGCGACCTTTTTCCTGACTGCGGATTTCCTGGTCGCAGGACGACCGGCCTTTTTCTTGACTGTTGATTTTTTTGCAACCGTCTTTTTGGTTGCAGATTTTTTAGCCGCAGGCTTGGCGGCCTTCTTCTTCACTGCCGGGCCCCTGGCCGCTTTTTTCACTGCGGGTTTTTTCACTGCGGGTCTTTTCACTGCGGGTTTTTTCGCTGTGGATTTTTTCACTGCGGGTCTTTTCGCGGCGGCTTTTTTCGCTGTGGATTTTTTCGCGACGGGTCTTTTCGCGGCGGGTCTACGCTGCGCTTTTGCTTTCGGTTTCGACGTTGCTGCTGTATCTGCTGTCGCCATTGTCCAGTCTCCTCATTTCAACTGTTGGGTGTTTAAAAAAACATTCGCAAGTATACATAAGTCACCTGGTATTTGATACGAATGCGCAAACCTGGTCTGCGACTTGTATTATAGTTGGCGAAATTTAAATGCGATGAAATTTTTCCGCGATTATATTCTGCAAAGAAAAATCTAATTAAGTTAACCCGACAAATAAACTTTAAGGCCAAATAATTTATGTCTGACCCGGTTATTTCTGAATGCCCCCCGGCAGGTTTGCCGAGGCAACTGGCGGCGATGCTCTATGACAGTCTGCTTATTTTTGCGGTGTTGTTTTTCACCGTCGCCATTGCCTTGATATTCAACCAGGGTGAGGCAATTGAATCCAGTATCTGGTTCAGCCTGTTCCTGCTTTTCATAGTAATGACCTACTACGCGTGGTTCTGGCAAAAATCAGGACAGACACTCGGCATGAGTGCCTGGAAGATACGCATTGTTACCGAATCGGGAGACAGGCCTGGCTGGGGTGTTTGCTACCGGAGGCTCGTATGCGCCTTACTGTCGATGGCCTGCCTTGGATTGGGTTATTTTTGGCGCCTGTTCAAACCCTACACCTGGCACGATCGTTTAAGCCGCACGCGAATTATCAAGATTACGCCGTCGAAATAAACGCCGCCTTCGTTCGCCTCTACCGAATAGCAGATACATGGCGAATACAAAGAACATCAAATTAGGCGCCAACGCAACGGTAAACGCGTTGAAACGAAACTGTATGCCGATCTGGGTCAGCAACCGATCAACCACGACAAAAGAAAGCCCGAGCAAAATTCCAATCAATAATCGATGGCCGGTATTTGAATGTCGTTGCGATCCGGTTACAAAGGGAAAGGACAGCAGACACATAATCATGATGGTGAGCGGAGCAAATAATTTTTGCCAGAACACCAACCGTTCAACGTTTGCGTCGAGCCGGTTTTCATCGAGAAATTTCAAATAGGAATACAGATCCCGAATCGACATTTGACGCGGTTCCGCAAGTAAAACCTGTAATAATTCGTGGGACAGGCTTCCCGGGTAAATCAGACGCTCGATTTGCTCCGAGCTTGCACCCTCTTCGGTCATCAGGGTTTTGTTGACCTGGTGTAATTCCCAGCCAGTTTCCAGCGGTTGCGCACGTTCGGCTCTGATCAGTGCCTGTAATTTTCCCTGCTCATCGAGTTGGTAAATCTCGATATCCCGGGCATGGCCGTTGGGCAACAACTCGCGCACCCGGACTATTTTGCTTTCATCCTTTAGCCAAAGTCCTTGCGCGGTATCCAGGGTGGTGCTTTCCTGGTTTCTCAAATTCCTGACTTTGCGTGCACTGGCTTCGCTGTCGGGCACCACCCAGTTGGCCAACAGGAATGAGAGCAGCGCCATCACCAGCGCCGCCTGTAGTACCGCGCCGAGCATACGCGGCAAGGTGATTCCGGAAGCCTGCATCGCGATCAGCTCACTGTTATTGGCGAGCGCACCGAGGCTGAGCATGCTGCCGAGCAACGCCGCAAGCGGCAGAAATTCGACCGTCCTGCCGGGAACACTGAGTGCAAGGTACTTGAGAATTTGCCAGATATCGTAGCGACCGTCACCCAGGTGAGCGAGTTCACGCACGAAGGTGAAAAACAGCGCCAGGCTGACCAGCAATAGCAGTGCGCCCGCGGTACCGAGGTGGATATTGCGCTGGATATAGCGATTGACGATCATCCCTGCGCCCGTTGAAATAATATGCCCCGGTTACGCCGATAGATCAGTGCCAGCGTCAATAGCAGAAACAACAAGTGTACCCACCAGAAGTTCAACGCCATCGGAATGACTTTATCTTCGAGTTGCGAACGCGTAAATGCCATCAGGTTGAGGTAGACAATTAATACCAGCAGCGCAATTCCCACCTTGCCATAGCGGCCCTGGCGCGGCGCGATGTAAGCGAGTGGAACTGCCAGCAGCGCAAGCACCAGTAACACCACCGGCACGGCAATGCGCCAGTGAAACTCGATGCGATGCTTACGCTGCTTCGATTTCCACAGGCTCTTCGGCGTCATTTGATCGCTGTGCAACCTGGTGCGCGCTTCTACGGCTTTCTTTTCGATCAAAATTCCGTGTTGATCGAATGTGATGTGCTCGACCCGATTGTCGCCGGGTTCACCCTCGTAGCGTTCACCCGGACCGATCACCAGGAACAGATCTCCGCTGCGCTCGTCAACTTGCTGACGACCCAATTCGGCGGTCTCGATCACCATCGCATCACCTTTCGACTGGCTGATGATAATATCCCGCAACTCCAGCTTGTCTTCGCTGATGGATTCCATGAAGAACACCAGGTCCCCGCTGCTGCTCTGGTTGAACTGTCCGGGTTTGACTTGCTGGAATTCGTGCAGGTTGGCTTCACGCTCAATCGCTTTCTCGGCCGACCTTAGCACCTGTGCATTCAGCCACAGGCTCGAGTAAATACTAAATGCTATAAACGGTATTACCACAAGTAATACCGGTCGATAAAAATCCCGGTAGCCGATACCGCAGGCATTCATCACCACGATTTCGTGATCCTTGTACATGCGCCCGAAGGTAAACACGATGCCGAGGAACAGTGATATCGGCAGCAGCAAAGACAGCAAGCTTACCGACTGACCTAACAACACCGGCCACAGCGCCTGCTGCGGGATTTCACCATCAGCGATATCGGCCAGCACTCGTCCAAACGAATTGCTCACCAGGATCACGTACAGGATCAGCATGGTGGCGCAGCTGGTTTTCAGAATTTCGCGCGCCAGGTAATTGGTGAGGATACGGGTCATTCGCGGACGGCTGGCTGACTATCAATAAGACAGCCTGGCAGGCAAAGACTTAAAGCCGGCTGAATATTATGTATTACGACTGGTTTTTTTTGCTGCTTCACGTATCTTATCGCGTTTACAAGGGGTCTTCCGGGATTCGGTAATCGTAGCGAGGAAAAGTCATCATGAGCCAGATTTTTCAATCGATTAACGCAAATAGTTATTCATATTCATCGAAATGGACAGGAAAATCTGGCCATAATGACTTTTCCGCAGTAGATTTATCCTAAATTCGACAGACTCCCCCACCATCGACACCAGGAACCTCATGGAATTCGTACTTAAACACAATAGCGCCGAAAAAGCCCGCAGTGCCTGCCAGGTCATTTTCGTTTCCCAGCCGCGTAAATTATCGGCCAGCGGTCAACGCGTAGACAAGGCCAACAAGGGCCTGTTGAGCGCGATTCTCAAAAGCGGCGACATGGAGGGTAAACCCGCGCAAACGCTGTTACTGCCATCGACCGGTATCACCGGGGTCCAACGCCTGCTGCTGGTGGGCTGTGGCAAGGAAAGCGAAATGAATGAGCGCAGTTTTACTCGCATCATCAACGCGATTGCCACGACGCTCGCAGCCAGCGGCGCCCGTGATGCGGAAATCTACCCGCTGGACATTCCGATCAAGGGGCGCGATCTCGCCTGGAAAGTACGCCAGTCGGTAATGCTGTTGAGCAATAGCGAATACCGCTTCGAGCAAATGAAAAGTGGCAAGCCTTCGCCGCGCAATAATTTGCGCAAGATTAGTGTCAATGTCACCAAAAAGGACGCCGCCTCGACCAACAAGGCAATCCTCGAGGGCAACGCCATCAGTGCCGGCATGAGCCTGGCGCGGGATCTCGGCAACCTTCCGGCTAACGTCTGCACCCCAACCTATCTCGCAAAACAGGCGCGCGAACTGGCTAAAGGCGATAAACGCCTGCGCGTCAACGTGCTCGAAGAAGCCGACATGAAAAAGCTGAAAATGGGGTCACTGCTGTCGGTCAGCGCCGGCAGTCGGCAGCCGGCGAAATTGATCACGCTGGAGTACCGCGGGGCCGCGGCTGGCGAACAACCGGTCGCACTGGTAGGTAAGGGCGTCACTTTTGACACCGGTGGCATCTCGCTGAAGCCAGGGGCTGCGATGGATGAAATGAAATTCGACATGTGCGGCGCCGCTTCCGTTTTTGGCACGCTAAAAGCGGTCGCGCAGATGCAGCTACCCATCAATGTCGTCGGCATTGTTCCGGCCACCGAAAACATGCCCGACGGCATCGCCACCAAGCCGGGTGATATCGTCACCAGTATGTCCGGACAGACTATCGAAATTCTGAATACCGACGCCGAAGGTCGTTTGATCCTTTGCGATGCGCTCACCTATGCGGCAAAATTCAAGCCGCGCTGTGTGATCGACATCGCCACGCTGACCGGCGCCTGCATCGTCGCACTGGGTAAGATCCCCTCCGCGGTGCTTGGCAACAATCCCGCATTGATCAAGGAGCTGACCAAATCGGGCCAACAAATTGATGACCGTATCTGGGAATTGCCGCTGTGGGACGATTACCAGGATCAACTCAAGAGTAATTTCGCCGACATTGCCAATATCGGCGGGCGTGATGCCGGCACCATTACTGCCGCCTGCTTTCTCTCACGCTTTACCAAAGACTATAAATGGGCGCATCTGGATATCGCCGGCACGGCGTGGAAGTCCGGCGAGGACAAGGGCTCTACTGGCAGGCCCGTGCCACTACTCACGCAGTTCATCCTCAATCAGATCAAGTAAGCTGATTGCCGCAGAGCAGACCAGCCGATGACGCGGATCGATTTTTACCAGCTTGACCCGGCGCGCCACGCCTACGATCAGGTGGTCTGCAAGCTTTGCCAGAAAGCCTGGGACAACCGGCAACTGACCTTGCTGCTGACACAAAGCGCCGAGCAAAGCCAGCACCTGGACCAGCGGCTGTGGACTTTTGTCGACGACAGTTTCGTCCCACACGATTGCGCAGAAGATGGCGATTTCGTCACCCCGATCCTGATTCACGACAACCCGGATCCAGCCGGTGAGCGGCAATTACTGATCAATCTGTCAGACTCGGTACCGGCATACTTTGCCCAGTTTGAACGCGTGATCGAGCTGGTTACCGAGGAGAACAAGGCACAGGCACGCGCCAATTACAGTTATTACAAAGAGCGCGGTTATCCACTCAAGCACGTCAATCTATGAGTGACGAAGACGACATTCCGGTTCTCGAGGATCTCATCGAAAGAGGCATCGAGATCACCCTGTCCGACCTCGGCCTCGACGATGACCCACCGCTACGCGTCGCCGACGTATTGGCGGCAGAGCTCGAAATCGACTACGACGATGCCGCACCGCTGGTAGACGACTCGCCGCAGGACGAACCACCGGTCGAGAGTCCTTACCCCGCTTATGCGCGGGTCACGGAATTACCCACCACCAACCCACTGACCGATAACCCGGCGCTGGAACAGGCCGTGCGCCGCATCCTCGACGAACACATGGAACTCGCCTGGCAGGAAATCCGTCTTGCCATTCAGCAGCATCTCGACCGTACCTGAAGGTTCATCGAACCCTGTCGATGAAAGCGATCGCGCCTGTGTTGCCGATATGAGTACCCGGCTGAATCGAGTGCCCGTTCCGTCATTTATCCCGCCAATTAATGCCTTCAACCAGCGCCACTAACATTGGATAACCCGGTGAACGACTACGCCGTGTCACAAAGCGGTGGTTAGCCGCAGGCTCAAACACTTTACCCTGCGCTGGCTGGTGCCGCTGATCGGCGGCGTGCTGGCGCTCAGCGTACTGTTTTTGCTCTATCGCGACCTGGACTTTGCCCGCTTTCTCAACAGTGTTGCTGAGGCAAACCTCGGCTGGATTGTTCTACTGGTACTCGCCATCCTGTTCGAATTTCTAATCCAGGGCTGGAAGTGGCGTCAGTTGGTCTATGATTTGAAACCCATACCCAGCCTGCGCCTGACGGCGGCAATACTGGCCGGATATGGAGCCAACGCACTGGTGCCGCTCGGCATCAGCCCATTTGTGCGTGCCTGGATGGTGGCCCGTCTCGAGGGCTTGCGAATGACCACTTTGCTGATCACAACCGCCATATCGCGTTTTGTCGACGGCATCGTATTTTCTCTTTTTGCCGGGGTGGTAGCTTTCTCGGGACAGATCCAGGTACTGGAGGGTGATTTGCAGACCGGCCTGGCACTGGCCGCCCTGCTCAATTTCGCGTTGTTCTCCGCAATTTTGTGGTTGATGTTTCGCTCACGCGCGCCACTGGCAAGTGACGACAACTTTCTCAGCCGCCTCATCGACTGGGCCGCGAGCAAGGCACCACAGGCCTTTGGCCAGTTACGCAGCTCGATCGTCGGTGGCCTGATCTGGCCGACCCAGCGTTGGCGCCGGCTCGCCATAATTCTGGCGAGCTTCGCCGGCAAACTGATCGCCGCTTCGCATTTCTTTTGGGCGGGCCTCGCGGTCGGCGTAACGCTCGGCTTCTTCGACTACCTGCTGGTGATGGTGATCGCCGGTTTTGCCCTGGTGTTGACACGCCTGGTGCGCGTCCCCGGGGGATTCATGGTCGGCTCTGCATTCGCGCTCGACCTGCTCGGCGTACCCGCCGAAGCGGCACTGGCCATGATTTTGTTCAGCAACGTGATGGCGACGGTCGTGGTCGTCAGCATCGGCCTGCTGATCCTGTGGCAAAGCGGAATCGACATTCGCCGCGCGGCAAAGGGTATTAGCGCTGAAGATTTACCCGCCAACTAGTCCGCTGTCGGAACCGCCGTATCCGGGTTACACCAGAGCAAAAACCGCACAGCCTGGTACCTGTGTGCGTCCACGAGTTTCTTTTCCAGGCCGCTCGATCCGGATGCGACAGCAGCAATCGATAATCGACTCATAACCACTTCCTGCATCTGAAGAACACCGCCATTCCTGCCACGACCCCGATCATCAACAACCACACCAGCGGATAGCCGTAGTACCAGCGCAACTCCGGCATCGCCCAGGGGCTGGCGTCGTTGGCGAAGTTCATCCCGTAGAGACCGACAATGAATGTCAGCGGAATGAAAATGGTCGCGATGATCGTCAATACCCGCATGATTTCGTTGAGCCGATAGCTGACGCTGGACAGGTAGATATCCAGCAACCCGCTGACCATCTCCCGGTAGTTTTCGATCAGGTCCATGATCTGAATCGTGTGGTCGTAGCAATCGCGGAAATACACCTCGTTGACGTCGTCGATAGCGCCACTTTCATCGCGCACCAGCGCGTTCAACACCTCGCGCTGCGGCCAGAGCCTGCGCCGCAACATCAGCATGGTGCGCCGCAGGCCGTGCAGTGTCTGCAGAGAGTCGCGCGAGGGTGCTTCAAACAGTTGCTCTTCCAACTGCTCAATTTCATCACCGATCACTTCGAGCAGTGGAAACCCCTCGTCGATGACCAGGTCGATCAGCGCGTACAGCAGGTAATCGGCGCCGCGTTGGCGTAACCGGCCGGCGTCGTTGCGCAAGCGTGTGCGTATCTGCTCGAAGGGATCGTTGGATCCCGGATGGAAGCTGACGAGGTAATTTTTGCCGATAAAAATACTGAGCTGCTCCATTTTCAGCCCACTCGAGTCCGACTCGATTACCGGGTGAGCCATGACCACGAATAGCTGCTCCTGGTAGGTATCCAGCTTGGGGCGCTGGCCGGAATTGATGACGTCTTCCAGCGCGAGGTGATGCAGGCCAAACAACTTGCCCAGCTGGCGCAGGGTATCGGCTTCGGCATCGCCCTGGACGTGAATCCAGGTCATGGAATCGCGCGCCAGGTATTGCCGGCACTCCTCGGGCTCGACCAGCACCAGTTCCTGAAAGTCGCTTTCGGTGTAGTCGACCAGTGAAATCTTCAACGGCACCCCACGCAATGCTTCGCTCGGTTGCAAGGTGCCCGGAGCAGTGCCCGGGGGGTGGTAGCGTTTATGAAAGCGGGCCATCTTTGATTCCTGTTCGGCAAAGGATGCGGTTTAGTATAAGGCCGGGCATGCAGCAGGTTAAGCGATCGATTGGCTCGTACAGCTGACCTCGTCCGCCAGATAACCAATCCGCAAACACGAACTCGTTGGCTGCGACGCGTCAATGAATGGTTCGAACAGATAGCGCCTGGCGGTTATCACGGTGCTTTTCGATATCCTCGGCAGATCGGCTCCCCCGGTCGCGCAATGATCCCGGACCCAGGACATCACAATTACGGGTAAACAGTGCATTTTTACGGGTACGCACGGTATAATCGCGCCCTTTTACTGGCGCCGACTGCTCGATGGAAAAGACCTACGACCCCCATGCAATAGAGGAAACCTGGTATCAACGCTGGGAAGACGCCGGCTATTTTGCCGCCAGCGGTGAAGGCGATCCCTATTGCATCGTCATCCCGCCGCCGAACGTCACCGGCAGCCTGCACATGGGCCACGCGTTCCAGGACACCATCATGGACACGCTGATCCGCTACCACCGCATGAAGGGTGACAACACTCTGTGGCAACCGGGCACCGACCACGCCGGTATCGCCACGCAGATGGTGGTCGAGCGCCAGCTAAGCCTGGAAGGCAAGACACGCCACGACCTCGGCCGCGACGCCTTCACCGAGCGCGTGTGGAAATGGAAAGCCGAGTCGGGCGGCACCATTACGCGCCAGCTGCGGCGCATGGGCGCGTCGCCCGACTGGTCGCGCGAACGCTTCACCATGGACGATGGCCTGTCGGCCGCGGTGCAGAAAGTCTTCATCCAGCTCTATGAAGAAGACCTGATTTATCGCGGCAAGCGCCTGATCAACTGGGATCCGGTACTGCACACCGCGATTTCCGATCTCGAAGTGCTTGAACGTCGAGGAAAAGGGCTTTCTCTACCACGTGCGTTACCCGCTGGTCGACGGCGCTGTGAACGGCGTCACCCACCTCGAAATCGCGACCACGCGTCCGGAGACCATCCTCGCCGACGGCGCGCTGGCGGTGAGCCCCGGCGACGAACGCTAGCCGCATTTCGTCGGCATGCGCGTGCAGGTGCCGATGACGACGCGCATCATCCCGATCATCACCGATGACTACGTCGACCCCGAGTTCGGTACCGGTTGCGTAAAGATCACCCCGGCGCACGACTTCAACGATTACGAAGTCGGCCAGCGCCACGAGATGGAAGTGATCAACCTGTTCACCATCGACGCGATCATGAACGAGAACGCGCCGCCCGCTTACCAGGGCCTGGATCGCTTTGCCGCGCGCGACAAGATCGTCGAGGACCTCGAAGCCGCAGGCCTGATGGTCAAGATCGAGGAACACGTTTACAAGCGTCCCTACGGCGACCGCTCGGGCGTGGTCATCGAGCCTTACCTGACCGACCAGTGGTTCGTGCGCGCCGAGCCGCTGGCGAAGCCGTCGATCGAGGCGGTGAAGGACGGCCGCATCAAGTTCATTCCGGAGAACTGGAGCAAGACTTATTACAACTGGATGGAAGACATCCAGGACTGGTGCATCTCGCGCCAGCTGTGGTGGGGGCATCGCATTCCCGCCTGGTACGACGCCGACGGCAATTTCTACGTGGCGGCCAAGCGAAGCCGAAGTACGCAGCAAGTACGGCCTCGCCGACGATCTCGAACTGACCCAGGACGAAGACGTACTCGACACCTGGTTTTCGTCGGCGCTGTGGCCGTTCTAGCACGCTGGGCTGGCCCGATGGCAAAGACCCCGCGCTGAAAACCTTTTACCCGACCAGCGTGCTGGTCACCGGGTTCGACATCATCTTCTTCTGGGTCGCGCGCATGATCATGTTCGGCCTCAAGTTCATGGACGAGGTGCCATTCCACGAAGTCTACATCCACGGCCTGGTGCGCGACGCCGACGGCAACAAGATGTCCAAGTCCAAGGGCAACGTGCTCGACCCGCTCGATCTGATCGACGGCATCACGCTCGAACAATTGCTGGCCAAGCGCACCACCGGCCTGATGCAGCCGGAAATGGCGCCGCGCATCGAGGCCGCCACGCGTAAGCATTTCCCCGACGGCATACCCGCCTACGGCACCGACGCGTTGCGCTTTACCTTTGCCGCGCTGGCCACCACCGGGCGCGACATCCGCTTCGACCTGGGCCGCATCGAGGGTTACCGCAACTTCTGCAACAAGCTGTGGAACGCGACACGCTACGTGTTGCAAAACACCGAGGGCGAGGACTGCAGTGCGGGCCAGCCGTCGCTTGCCGACCGCTGGATCATGACGCGCCTGCAGCTGGTCAGCCAGGAGATCGAAACACACATCAAGGGTTACCGTTTTGACCTGGTCGCGCGTGACCTGTATGAATTCGTCTGGAACGACTACTGCGACTGGTACATCGAACTGTCCAAGCCCGTGCTCTACTCCGATGATTTCCCGCTCGCCGCGAAGCAGGCCGCGCGCCATACCCTGATCCATGTGCTCGAGGCGATTCTGCGCCTGTTGCACCCGATCATGCCGTATATCACCGAGGAACTATGGCAGCGTGTCGCTACTGTTGCCGGGATTGACGCACCCACCGTCATGCGCTGCCGTTACCCCGAGGCCGATGCGTCACTGATCGATCTTGAAGCGGTGGATGAGCTGGAATGGGTCAAGGCCTTCATCATGGGTGTGCGCCAGATTCGCTCGGAAATGGACATCAAACCGGGTAAGCCGGTACCCGGTGCTGTGCCAGCACGGTAGCGAAATCGACCGCGAACGCATCGAGCGCAACCGGGCCTTGCTGACGTCATTGGCCAGGCTCGAGGCCATCACCTGGCTCGACGACGCTGCCGCAGCACCCCAGTCCGCGACCTCGCTGGTCGGCGACATGCGCCAGTTGATTCCGCTTGCCGGGCTGATCGACAAGGACGCGGAGCAGGCGCGGCTGCAAAAGAATATCCACAAGCTCGAAGCGGATACAGCACGCATCAGCGCCAAGCTCGGCAACGAAAAATTTGTCGCGCGAGCGCCCAAAGAAGTGGTCGACAAGGAAAAAGAAAAGCTCGCCGATAACGAGTCAGCACTGGCCAGCCTGCGCGCGCAACTGCAGAGTCTCGAAGCTATTTAGCCGGCCTTCCCGCGCGGTATACCTATCGACCCGGGCCACCAGTGCATAGACTCTGGAGCCAATGGCACATAGGTACTTGCTTAGAAACACTTACTCAAAATACCACCATCCCCCGATGCGTCAGACCGCCCGATGCGTCGGACCGGCGCAGGCAGGAATCTTGGGACAACGGCATCATTACAAGATTCTCGCTTGCGCCGGTCCGACGTATCGGATTGACGGGTTTAAGATTGCGGGAATGACGGATCGAGATCACGAGTATTAGTCTAAGCAGATGTCATTCGGATCGGGGTCATTTTTTTGATTGGAACTTTTTCGTGGTGGCGGGTTCAAAATTGCTACCAGTCATACCGTAAAAACTTTAGGAGTCACACTATGGGGTTAGTTGAAAATGTAGGTGCGCCGGTGCGCGGCGTGGGTGATATGTTGTCAAAACTGCAATCGCCTTTCCTGTTGTTCCTGCGCGTATACGTGGCCTGGGTGTTTCTCAAATCGGGCATGCACAAGATCGGCGACTGGGAACTAACCCTGACCTTGTTCGAATATGAATATGCCGTGCCATTGCTGAATTACGAGCTGGCCGCTTACCTCGCCACCTTCGGCGAACTGGTATTTCCGGTGTTTCTGATTGCGGGCCTCGGCACGCGATTTTTCGCGTTGGCGCTGACCGCGGTGAACATAGTCGCGGTGGTCTCTTACTATGCGACGCTGGCCAAGGGCGCCGGGCTGGTATGGCACTACATGTGGGGTTCGATGTTACTCACCAGTGTCCTTTACGGTGGCGGATTCTTTTCCATCGACCAGTGGATCAAATCGAAACTCGGCGGTCGGCACTAGCCAACCCCGAATACCGTTGTCCCGATACGTCGGACCGCCCGATGCGATTAACGGGCAGGTTTCAGAGCGTGGGATAAGGTTTCAGTGATCGTGCGATCACCGGAAACGCCGAGTACCACTGACGATAGCGCCGGTTCCACACGCGCACCATCTTCTTGCGTGCAAAGCGCGCGCTGTAACTAGCCAACGGCACGAAGTGGTTGTGACCTATGCCGTCGATGACGACCAGGTTAAATTCATCGAAGCCGAGCCGCTTCACCAGGATATTGGTCGGATTCAGATCGTGAAACACGATCCATTGATCGTACAGGTCTTGCTTCAGACGCTCGATTTCATCGACGATCCAGGCATTGAAACCGCGATCATTCTGCGCCAGGTAATGATGCAGCGAGCGCGAGATACGTCCATCATCGTCCAGCACCAGGTCGAAAATAGCGCCCTGGCCATGGTCCGTATCGATTAAGCCGCGATACTCGGTGAGATGGCCGAAGTCCACACCACGCTGTTGCAGGCGCCGGTAGTAACGCAATTCGCGCCAGAATCTTCCCGGCCGGGTTTCAGGATGCAATACCTTGATACAACGCAAGTCATCGCCCGGGTGGCGAAAGCATTTGCGGTCAGTGCCTTCAGCCACGAACAAGGGTGGCGGCAATGACAGCTTATCGCTCATGTTCGCTACGCGCAGGGGAGTACGAAGGGTTCGCAGTTCGTCCCTGAACTGCTCTCCTTGCAAGAGGATGTGTCGCTTAATCGGCCTGGCGACGCAGGAAGGCAGGAATTTCGAGATATTCCATGCTCTCCTTGTCTTCAGGCATTTCAACACTATCGCCGACTATCTTCTTGCGAATCGCGGTCGGACGTTCCAGCTTCTTGTAATCGATCTCGCCGTTGCTTTGCGGCTGAATCGCCGCAAGCGGCGCCTCGGCCAGCAACTTGTCCTTGCCAAGCCCGGTAGCCACCATGGTGACGCGCAGTTCGCCATCGGTCATGCTGGAATCGATAACTGTGCCGACCACCACATTGGCATCGGGTGACGCCAGTTCGGTGATTGCGGTACCGACGTCGTCGAGTTCACCAATCGACAGGTCAAGCCCGGCCGTGACGTTCACCAGGATACCCTGGGCACCGGCAATATTGATGTCTTCCAGTAATGGCGAAGATATTGCTGCAGCCGCCGCTTCCTTGGCGCGGTTTTCACCCGTAGCGGTTCCGGTACCCATCATCGCCATGCCCATTTCCGACATCACCGTACGCACGTCGGCAAAGTCGACGTTGATCAGGCCCGGGCAGGTAATCAGCTCGGCAATTCCCTGCACCGCTCCGCGCAATACGTCATTGGCTTTTTCGAATACTTCCAGTAGCGAAGTATCCTTGCCGAGTACCGGCATCAGCTTGTCGTTGGGGATGGTGATCAGCGAATCGACCACGATGGCCATTTCCTTGATCCCCTGCTCGGCCTGCGCCATGCGTTTGCTGCGCTCGAAGCCGAACGGCTTGGTGACGACTGCAACCGTCAAAATGCCCATTTCCTTGGCGATTTGTGCGATCACCGGTGCCGCACCGGTACCGGTACCACCACCCATACCCGCGGTGATGAACAGCATGTTGGTGCCTTCGATCGTTTCCTGAATGCGTTCGCGGTCTTCCAGCGCTGCCTGTCGGCCAATGCCCGGATCTGCACCCGCGCCCAGGCCCTTGGTGATACCCGCACCAATTTGCATGGTGGTGCGCATATCCATCTTCTTTAGTGCCTGTACGTCGGTGTTGACGCAAATGTATTCGACGCCTTCAATTCCCGCCGAAACCATGTGCTGAACGGCATTACCACCGCCGCCACCGACACCAATAACCTTGATTACCGGGTCTTTGGTGTGTGAATCCATCAGTTCAAACATTTTAATGTCTCCTCTTGCATAAAATTAAAAATTACCCTGAAACCAGCTTTTCATCCGTGCCAAAACGCCGGTTTCACTTTGTGTGTCCAGTTGATAGCTGGACAACCCGGATTGTTGCCTGTTCCCAAACAGCAATAAGCCGACACCTGTTGCATGAATCGGGTTGCGAACCACGTCGACCAGCCCCGAGACATACTGTGGATAGCCCAGCCGCACCGGCATGTGGAAGATCTCTTCCGCCAGTTCGATTACGCCTTCCATTTTCGAGCTGCCGCCGGTCAATACGACACCGGCGGCGCAAATTTCTTCAAAGCCACTGCGGCGCAGTTCCGCCTGCACCAGGCTCAACAATTCTTCGTAACGCGGCTCGACGACTTCGGCCAGCGTCTGCCGCGCGAGCCGCCGCGGTTCGCGGTCGCCAACGCTCGGCACTTCGATGGTTTCGCCATCCGCGGCGAGCTGACGCAACGCGCAGGCATAGCGGATTTTCAGATCGTTGGCGTACTGGGTCGGTGTGCGCAGCGCGACGGCGATGTCGTTGGTCACCTGGTCGCCGGCAATCGGAATCACCGCGGTGTGGCGAATCGCGCCATCGGAAAACACCGCGATGTCGGTGGTGCCACCACCGATGTCGACCAGGCATACACCCAGTTCTTTTTCGTCATCGGTGAGCACCGCACTGGCCGACGCCAGTTGTTCGAGAATCACGTCGTCCACTTCGAGACCGCAGCGACGCACGCACTTGATGATATTCTGCGCTGCACTCACTGCACCGGTCACCAGGTGCACCTTGCACTCGAGACGTACGCCGGACATGCTGATCGGATCGCGAATGCCTTCGGAGTCGTCGATGATGAATTCCTGTGGCAGCACGTGCAGGATGCGTTGATCGGCGGGTATCGCGACGGCCTTGGCCGCCTCGATCACGCGCGCCACATCGGCCGCTGTCACTTCCTTTTCCTTGATGGCGACGATGCCGTGCGAATTGATGCTACGAATATGGCTGCCGGCGATGCCGGCATACACCGAGCGAATCTGGCAGCCTGCCATCAGTTCCGCCTCTTCCACCGCGCGTTGAATCGATTGCACCGTCGACTCGATGTTGACCACCACGCCCTTCTTCAGACCGCGCGACGGCTGGGTGCCAATGCCGATGATTTCGATATCGCCTTCGACGGTAACTTCGCCAACGATGGCGACCACCTTGGAAGTACCGATATCGAGTCCGACGATCAGGTTTCCGGCTGTCTTTTTAGACATTACTGTTACTCCAGATTGACGCCTTGTCATTCGCCTGTAGCGCCTCTTTTTTCCAGGCCACGGCGAATCCGTTGCTGTAACGCAAATCCAGCCGATCGATCTGTTCGCGTCGTGGCAGAATTTGTTGCAGGTAGATGTTCGCCAGGCGATCGATCTTGCGATCGATATCGTCACGCCCGAGTTTGATTTGCAGGCCATTGATCAGTTCGATTTCGAAAGCGCCGCGGCTATCCACCCGCAGGCTGACCAGGCGCTCGTCGACCGCTTCGAAACGTGTCTGCAGGCGACGGAACTGCTGCAGCGCCCAGGCCGGTTCATGGTTGGCGGCGTACACCAGCGGCAGGTGCGCGAAATCGTCAGTGTCGGCAAGATAAACCCGGGCTGAAGCGCTTAACAGGTGATCACCATCCCAGCGCGCCACTGGCTGCTTTTCACGCACCGCTACGCGAATTTGATCCGGCCAGATACGGCGTACCGATACCGCATCGGTCCACGACTTGTCTTTCAGTGTCTGCTGTAGCTGGTGGATATCCAGCGAGAAAAATCCCTGCCCGAGGTAGGCCTGTAAATCAGCCTCGACTTCACGCTGGTCCAGGTATTCGAAGCTGCCGACCAACTGGATGCTGCGGATCGGCATGACCTGCTCCATCTGGCTGAAGTAATGACCTGCCAGCAAGATTGGCAGCAGCAGGAATCCGAAATTCCACGATTTACGCCACTGCAACGACCATGAAGGCTTGGCCTTGACGTTACGCCTGGCCTGCTTTTTAACCTTGTTACGCCACGTGAACATGGGCTTCCTCTTGCGTTAAAGTCGCTGCCAGAATGTTGACCACCAGGTCCGGCATTTCCAGGCCTGCCTCGCGGGCAGCCATCGGAATCAGGCTATGGTCGGTCATCCCCGGTACCGTGTTGACCTCGATGATCCACGGCTTGTGGTCACCATCCATCATCAGGTCGACTCGGCCCCAGCCGCAGACACCGGTGGCGCGCATGGTTTGCAACACCAGCTCATTGATCTCGGCTACCTGCACTTCGTCGAGGCCACTGGGGCAGGTATAAACCGTGTCATCGGCGAGATACTTGGCGTCGTAATCGTAAAATTCGTTCGGCGTCTCCAGTTTGATCAACGGCAACACCTGCTCGCCGATAAACCCGGCGGTGTATTCATCGCCAGCGATGAAGCGCTCGGCCATCACCGCACCGAACTGCTGCGCCGACTTCCACGCCGGGAAGAGTTCACTGGCCCGGTGGACGGGGGCGGTACCGATACTCGACCCCTCCAGCACCGGCTTGACGAATACCGGTAAGCCGAATTCCTTGAGCAGGCGCTCGCAGTCGGCCTCACTGCGCAGTTCGATGAAGTCCGGGGTCGCAACGCCACTGCAGCGAATGACTTTCTTGGTCAGCACCTTGTCCATGGTCAGCGCCGACGCGCACACGCCGCTGCCGGTACAGGGAATGCCGAGAAAGTCGAGCACCGCGCGTACCCGGCCATCCTCGCCGCCACGGCCGTGAAGAACGTTGAACACGCGATCTACGCGTAGTTCGGTGAGCTGGTGGAATATGTGGCCGTGCAGGTCGACGGCAATCGCATCGACGCCGGCGGCCAGCAACGCCTGGTAAACCGCCTCGCCGCTTTTCAACGACACCGCGCGTTCGGCGGATTCACCACCCATCAGCACGGCGACGCGGCCACATCGGGATACGATACTGGCATCGGGTCTTTGCAGTTTCAAACTCATGCGGCGACCCCCACGATGCGTACTTCGGTTTGCAGATGAATGTCGAACTGCGTGGCAACGGTTGCGCGAATGTGCTCGATCAAGGCCTCGACATCGGCGGCACGGGTATCGGCATCGCTGATGATAAAGTTGGCATGCTTTGTCAGATACGCGCGCGCTACCCAGGCGATGACCCTTGAGGCCGGCCGCTTCGATCAGTTGCGCGGCATGCCCACCCGGCGGATTCTTGAACACCGAACCACAGGAAGGCTCGCCGATCGGTTGCGTGGCGTTGCGCTGGCGCAGCAGTTGTCGAATATTCGATTCCTCATCGACGGTGCGCGGTGCGAAGCGGAACAGGGCCGCGGCAAACCATTCCGTCTGCGGCAACTGCACGTGGCGATAACCGACCTCGAACTCGCCGGCCTCGCGCTGCTGCAGCTTACCCTGGCGATCGATCATGATCAGTTGCTCGACCGCGGTCCAGGTTTCACCGCCAAAGGCGCCGGCGTTCATCGCCAGCGCGCCGCCGACGGTGCCGGGAATGCCGGCGAAAAAATCGGCGCCGACAGCCCCTTTTTCTGGCAAAACTTGGCGAGCCGCGCGCAACTGCTGCCGCATTCGACGTACAGGTTACCGTCCATTTGCAACTCGATTTGCTTGAGTGCATTGAGCGGCGCGATGACCTGGCCGCGAAAACCGCCATCGCGCACCAGCAGATTGCTGCCGAGCCCGATCCACAGGATTTCAGTTTCGGCATCGAGTTGCGCGAGGAACTGCTGCAAATCCGCCAGGTCCGCCGGCACGTAGTAACTGTCCGCCGGGCCGCCGAGGCGCCAGCTGGTGTGTTTAGCCATGGGCTCGTTGCGCAGCAGCTTGCCGCGTAACGCGAGCTTGATTGCGCTTCGTGTTCATGCGCCTTCTCCCGTTACCGGTGCATGTTGCGCGAGGAAGTTAGCCGCCCAGGCGCCGATACTGCCGGCGCCGAGGGTGATGAAGATATCGCCATCCTGCAGCAAGCTTTCAACCACGTCGTCGAGCCCTTGCAGGTCTTCGACAAACACGGGGTCGACTTTTCCGCGCGCGCGAATGGAACGCGCCAACGCCCGTCCGTCGGCATCCTTGATGTGGGCTTCGCCGGCCGGGTACACCTCGAGCAGAATCAATTGATCCACGTCGGCCAGAACCTGGGTGAAATCTTCGAACAGGTCGCGCGTACGTGAGTAGCGGTGCGGCTGAAACAACAGGGCCAGGCGTTTTTCGGGCCAGGCGGCGCGAATCCCTTCGAGGCGTCGCGGCAATCTCGTTGGGATGGTGGCCATAGTCATCGATGAGCATGATGTGGCCATTCGCGATCGGCAGGTTTTCACTGATCTGACAGCGTCTTCCGATCCCGGAAAACTCGGACAGCGCGGCACTGATCGCCGCGCGCTTGACGCCCAGTTCCCAGGCAATACTGATCGCCGCGGTGGCGTTCAACACGTTGTGCCGGCCGGGCATGTTGAGTTTGATTTCAAGCGGGTCGGGACTGTCCGGCAGGACAACACTAAACGCGGTGCGAGTTCCCTGCGCGACGATATCGGTAATGCGAACATCGGCATCCGCGGATTCGCCGTAGGTCAGGATGGGACGCGCCAGATCGGCCATGATCTCGCGTACGACCGGATCGTCGATGCACAGCACCGCGAGTCCGTAAAACGGCAGGTGGTGCAGAAACTCGATAAAGGTCGCCTTGAGGCGCTCGAAATCGCCTTCATAAGTCGACAGGTGATCTTTGTCGATATTGGTGACGATAGCCATCATCGGCTGCAGGTACAGGAATGACGCGTCGCTCTCGTCGGCCTCGGCGACCAGGTAATCGCTGAGCCCGAGCCGCGCATGGCTACCCGAGCTGATCAATTTGCCGCCGATGACATAGGTTGGATCGATGTCACCGTGTGCCAGCACACTGGCGATCAGGCTGGTCGTAGTGGTTTTGCCGTGCGTCCCGGCAACCGCGATACCGCGTCGGAAGCGCATTAGCTCGGCCAGCATTTCGGCACGCCGCACTACCGGGATGCGCTGTTCGCGCGCCTCGGCGATTTCGGCGTTGTCTTCGTCGATGGCAGTCGACACCACCACAACGTGCGCCGCGGCGACGTTCTCGGCCTTATGACCGATGACCACCTCGATTCCGAGCCCGCGCAAGTGTCGCACCATGGCACTGTCGCTAATGTCCGAGCCACTGATCTGGTAACCGAGATTGTGGAACACCTCGGCGATGCCGCTCATCCCGGCGCCACCGATACCGATGAAGTGAATATTGCGAATTCGGCGCATGAAATGTTTGGAACTCACCGTCATTTGCCTACCCCCTCGAGAATCTCCGTGGCCAGGCGTTCGGCGGCATCGGCCTGGAACTGGGCGCGTGCATTGATGGCCATTTCCACCAGTCGCTCCCGGTTCTGCTGGTAAAAGCGAATCTTGAGCGCCATGCTCTCGACGCTCAAATCGGCTTCCGGCAACAGCTCAGCGGCATCGTGCAGTTGCAGAAACAGGGCGTTGTAGTACTGGTGATTATCTACCGCGTAAGGAAAGGGGATCAGTAAAGACGCAAGTCCGACCGCAGTGAGCTCGGCAATGGTCAAAGCACCGGCGCGGCACACCACCAGGTCGGCCCAGCCAAAGGCGGCGGGCATATCCTCGATGAAGGCGTCGACATCGGCTTCGACACCGGCTTGTGCATACTGCTCGCGACAGTCCGCCAGGTGCTTCTCGCCGCACTGATGCCAGATGCGTGGACGCTCTGCGGGCTCCAGGCAAGCCAGCGCCTGCGGCAGGATACGGTTAAGCGCCGCGGCGCCGAGGCTGCCGCCGACAACCAGCAGCTGCAGCCTTGATTCGCTGCGAGCCTGCAGCCGCGCGGCCGGTGGATCGAGACGGGTAAAACCTGCGCGCACCGGGTTGCCGATGCAAGCTGCGCCGGTGAGCGTCTGCGCCGCTTGCGGAAAGGCGACGTAGGCACGCGTGGCAAAACGGCCGAGCAGGCGATTGGTCAGGCCGACGATTGAATTCTGTTCATGCAGAAATAACGGTATGCGCAGTGACCAGGCCATCAATCCACCCGGCCCGGAAACAAAGCCTCCCATACCCAGCACCGCCTTTGGCCGGGTACGGCGCAGGATACGCATTGCCTGCCAGCAGGCGCGCAGCAGGCGAAACGGCGCCATTAACAGGGTCGCCATTCCCTTACCGCGTAATCCCTGGACATTGAGCCACTCGATGGCAATATTGGCCGCCGGCACCACACGTGCCTCGATACCGGCACGCGTACCAAGCCAGACGATTTTTTCACCCCGCTCGCGCAGGCATTGCGCAACCGCGAGCGCCGGGAAGACGTGTCCACCCGTGCCGCCGGCCATCACCAGGATAGGCTGTTGCGAATCGTGCTTCATGCCCGCACCCTCGCGGCGCGGCGTTTGGCGCCCGCAGCTTCCGCATGGTTACATTCCAGGTAAACCCGCAACACCAGGCCGATCGCAAACGACATGCTGAGAATCGAGTTGCCGCCATAGCTCACAAACGGCAGGGTCAGTCCCTTGGTCGGCAAGGCGCCCATGTTGACACCGATGTTAATGATCGCCTGCAGCGTGATCAGCAAGCCCACACCGTAGGCGAGATAAGCACCAAAGGCCTGCTCGCGATGCAGTGCGAGGCGCGCAATAGCAAAACAACGCCACGCGAGTAGCGCGAAAATTGCGATCAGACAAACCTGGCCGACGAAGCCGAATTCTTCGGCATAGATCGCAAACAGGAAATCGGTATGCGCCTCGGGCAGGTAAAACAGCTTTTGTACACTGCCGCCGATCCTCCGTGTTGAAATCTTCTTTGCGCAAAACTCTCTGACTGGAAATGGCACGAGCCCGACTCCCAGTGCGGAAGACCGCCGACGTTCGATCCATCGACGCTCTCAAGGACGCTCGCGCGGCGCTCGCCGAATTCCGCGAGTCCGCCGGTGTGTCGCTGTCCGAGGCGCAGTCCGACATCCAGCGGACGATCTGGTGGCTCCAGAACGACCGCCGAACCTTCTGGCAGCACGAGCTCCGCCGCCGCGAGGAGAAGGTCAATCAGGCGCGAACCGATCTCTACCGGGCCAAGCTCGCGGCCATGGACGCCGACACCACCAACTCCTACACCGCCGCGCTCGGCGAATCGATCTCCATCATGGGCCCCAGTCTGTACGATGCTCCCGGGTACGGCGTCGGCACATCCGGTAGTTCGGGCCGGATGCCCGGACGTGGTTCCAGCTCCGATGACCTCCACTTCCATGAAAGTGCAGGTCGGGTCGATGTCCACAGTATGCACTCCGAACGCTCCGGTGGCGGTACCGGTGAGACTGCGGCCCAACGTCGGACGCCCGCCGACTTTACCCAAGTCTTTAGCAAGGTCAACCCCCTGGAGGGCATCCGGGCCAGAATCACCAAGCCCTTTCGTGGCTTTGGATCAAAGAACTATGATGGACTCCATCAACTCTAAGTCCAACATTGCCCCCCGCCGTCCGTCCGGCAGTGATGATGACTTTGCCGATATGATTGATATGAGGGCGGCAGATGCCTCCGGACCAGGACAGTGGGCAGAGGAAACGTCCAGGACCATGCGAGATGGTCTCGGGAGGGCGAGTTATGTCATTAGTGATTGCTGCGAGTCGACTGGTAGAGCCGCCAAGAGGAGGAAGGGTACGCTCCTCCTTGTGGCGGCTGCGGCACTGATTGTGATTGTTGCCACCAGTGTTGGTACCGCCGTCCAACGGGACGGTGGGGCCGCCTCATCGTCCTCGACGTCGGCCTCAAGGTCGCCACCCAAGGCTCCCGATGCAGCGGCCGCTCCCGAAGTTGGCGCAGCAACATCCGAGCACGACGGTCCCCGTACATCCTTTGGGACCATAGTCGACACCAACGACAAAACCAGCCGCTTTGGGAGTATGCGCCGTCGTGTCCTCGAATCTGGTCTATCCCGCGAGTCCGACCTCAACAACGCAGACTCGGCTCAGCGCAAGGCCCTCAAGTGGATTGCCGACATGGATGGTGCCGCACTCGACCCCAAGGACCATGGGATGCTCCAACGCTACGCATTGGCCGTATTCTTCTTCTCCACGTTTCTAAGCAGTGAGCTGCCCGATGTGGAATCGTTGAAGAATCTAGCGGACCAACCCGTGACGGCTCTTGGCGAAGGTTGGAAGGACCGAACCAACTGGCTAACCTCCAAGGGATATTGCACTTGGGCCGGAGTGCAATGTCATCATCGTGACGGTACGTCTCCTTCCAATACAGTCTACGATGGCAATGACGGTGTCACGATACTCAACCTCACGGCGAACCACATCGAGGGCACCATTCCACGAGAGATCAAGGGCTTCGGTGATCTACGCGTCCTGGACCTTGGTGACAACCTCATTGAGGGCACCCTCCCACCCGAGATTGGCCACCTCGAAGCTCTACAAATGCTTTACTTGGACGGCAATGGTCTAGAGGGCGCTATCCCGAAGAGTATGGGGAAGCTAACTCATGCCACCCACATTTACATGAACAACAATTATCTCGATGGTCCCATCCCCGAAGAGCTTTCGGGCTTGGCCAATCTGCGCATCCTCGCCCTCCACAGAAACTCCCTGACGGGTACACTCCCTCACCTAAACGGTCTTGTCCACCTGCAAGATTTGTACCTCGATTCCAACTACATTACGGGTGAAATACCCAGCAGTCTCGCCCAGCTTACCAATCTCAATGATCTTCGTCTTGGCAACAACGAGCTCACCGGATCTGTCCCCCTGCGGCTCTGCGAGTTGGAGAACCTAAGCATGCTCTACCTCGAGGAGAACTTCCTCGGTGGAGCGATTATGGAATGCATCGGCAACATGAAGTCTCTAGCCGAGCTACAGCTTTATGGCAATCGCATCAGCGGCACCATACCCGAGGCGATTGGGGAGCTCTCCGCCCTCGAGATACTCTACATCGACAACAATGAGCTAGAAGGCTCTCTGCCCTCATCTCTTAGTAAATTGGAGAATCTGGTCTCCCTCTATGCCCAAACCAACGAGCTTACCGGCCAAATTCCGCAAGAGCTGTCTGCCCTATCGAATCTTCAACGTTTGTACCTACAAGAGAACAAGCTCGAAGGACAAGTCCCGGCGCAGTTGGGAGCCCTTAAGCGCCTACAGAAGATTCGGTTGCACGGCAACAACCTATCCGGTCAAGTTCCGCTGGATGTGTGCATGCTCAAGGACCATGCATTGATAGATCTGCAAGGCGATTGTGCAGCGGGCAAGCTCGAATGCGAGTGCTGTACTCAGTGTCATTAGAAGTGCGTACTAGGTTATTAGAGAGGATGGAGGACAGTTAACTTTTACAAATTCACAAGATTTACTGCATAATGTAAAAAATATAATGTCAATTGTAGACTTGTCTTCTTTTATAACTGTACTAGTTCGTCGGAGAAGATGTTTTTGGCAGAGTTGCCTGCACAATACGTGTAAGCAGGTAGGAAATTATATAGTTCAAGCCTCTCCGTCATACATACTCAGCAATATATTGGTACCTCGTACGAGTTACTAATATGGCAGAGACATAGACAGTCTGTCGGTCGTCCATTTGTTATTCGTAACAACTCTAGATGGCCACTTTTTTGCTGATTTGTAATGTTTAACGCCTCTTCGGATGGCACAACCGACTCGGCTGAATATGATTTGTTTGAGAGATTGTACAAGTGCAGCAAAATCCTTCCCACCATCAAAAAGGAAGGTTTGCGCACTCTTACTGGTTCCGGCAACAGAAGCATCGCCATTGGGCCTGAAGAAAAGAAAGGAAACAACCTTCCTATATTATACCATTTTCGTCAACAATAAGAAGACATTTATCAAGATGAGCCTTGTTGCTCTCAAGAAAGCTTCTGGTGGCACTGTTGAGGTTAAATGCGACACTTGCTTTAGCATATCGGGATATCTCTCAGATCCTAGGCGGGCGAATCTGAAAGTAACTACATACAAGCGCCCAGGAAAAGACAAAATCAGGCCCCCTTTTGGAAAATAACGACAAAATCAGCCCCCCCCCCCCCCAAGAGTCTGGTGAGCCACCAATGTATAATCTATGCATCTGAATAAAGCATAACAATGATCTATCTGTTTGTATAACTTTATCTTTCATCAATGAGTTAGGTACCGATAGTACCTTGGTGGATCATACGGGACTGACTCATCAGTCCCGGATCCAAGACTGAGATCTCTTGGCATTGGCGGGTCGACCTGGACACCGTCGACACCGCAGGTCACCATAGTTTACCTTTCATCATGTCTTTCCTCTAGATTAGATCCGTAGATCACTGTCGTAATGTATTAGTCAAGTACATCCTATCATCTAGTCTGTTAGCTACGTTATCCCCGTATCTGGTCATGACCCCAATTCATCGCACAATTACCTCTGAAGAGAACCGATCGATTGCAGGTGCATCGATTGTTATTTCGCCGCCGCTTCGAGTCTATTTTTGAAAATAGCGACTCTTCGCTCACTGTAAAGTTTGTGAAGACGTACAGCCTCGACTGCCTCTGCGGCGGCCAGACGCTGGACTCTGCCGACAACTAACGACAACAGCCGAAAACTTGAAATATCGCCTCCTTTCTTGTGACCCCTCGCGTTTGCCTTGTATTCATGGCTAATTACTTCTGAATGTTTCGCCGCACGCCCGGTGGCATGGGGCGTGCGGCCGTCCAATTGTAACGTCGGATAACGGGTCACCTGTAAATGGGATCGATACTGGCTGATTGTTGTGGTTGTGTTGTTGGAGCCGTCTCGGTCGACTCTTCCTGCGTTCAGGGGGTCTCTGCCTTTCATACTCTGCCAAGGGCTGGCACACGTCTGCATGACAGTGTCCGTCTGTCACCCGTCGCGGCATCCTCATGCCATGCGACCACTGGTACGCGCATAGTACCTCGTACGTCTCGTTACATCCCCTTTTAATATTTAAGGAACATCAGCATGTACCAGGGGGGTGTTGACTCGTCAGCCCATGCCCCTAGTTCCAGCAGTTCTTCCCCAGGAGGTGTAAGATCTCAATCAACCTAGATTTCGACGATGTTCAGGGTGGAGAAGCGGTGGCTCCCTTTCGTTGCATACCCGTCACGACCTATTCCGTTCGGGCTTCGGAATCAAACCAGTGCCCTACTACATTGAGGTGTCAGGGGGGCTCCTACTTTCCTCTTTAACAAAGTATCCATGGAGGTTTCTCGTTGTACGAACCAAACAATCACTAAAAGGTCAGACCTTGGCAAAGAGGTGATCAGTCTCATGTACCTAGTCTCTAGTCCTAGTAGTTGCGCCCTCTATGAGGTAGTCGTTTCCTAAAGAAAAATACTTCATAGTGACGTAACAATGGTTAGATAAATTAAATTATATAAAGCAAATCATACAGGTCTTCTAAATCAATGCATACAGTTCTTCTAAGTTGCTTTGTGCTGGTTGAGTTGATGTGTACGTCGCGCGGAAGCGGCGGCGCGCGAAACGTGTGTCGAGGTCGAAACCCGAATTCCGTATTGGTACACTTGGTGTAGTATTTCAAAGTCTGCCCGCTCGATGAAGGTAGGCGCGAAACGTACGTACGGTAGGATAATAGTTGCGTATGTAGAATAATGTACTGTGCGTAGGATACGCTAAATTATACGTAGGATGCGCGAAGTTTAAATTCGCAACGGCGGCGAGTTTCGCGGCGATTCCGTAGTACTTTCGTAGTAGCGCTCTAAAAGAAGTGAGAACAGTTGGGCAACATTTCTGCGGTGTTGCACGGTACGATTCGACGGATGTTTGTCCTGTCGATGCCTTGCTCAGCGAGAATGGTCTCGAGCTTAGCCCACGTGGTAGAATCGATAAGGTTGTACTTGGTGGTGGCTCGGCGCTTGTTGGGAATCGCGGCTACGTGTTGGAGCGTGAAGTTAAACGGTCCAATACGACGATGCTTCCTGGCTTCCTGGCAATGACAACGAGTACGAGATATTAACGGTAACCGGGTATCGGCGGCGGACTACTCGTACTAGTACCACCGGTAGTACCAATACAGCTTCCGTGGCTGTGAGCAAAGGAGAGTACACGCAGAGGAAGGCACAGCCACACACTGCCTACCGGTAGCTACACGGACGCCGGTAAGCACCGCGACGTGAGAAAAAATGAAAAAAAGGGAGTGCCTTTTTATAAAAGTGCTACTGATTAAAGGTGCTAACTACTAAAGCACCGAAAAAGGGCATTTATAAAGGTGCTGTAAATTTTATAAAGGTGCTGAAATTTTATAAAGGTGCTGATTTATAAAGGTGCTAACTACTAATTTATCAGGTTTCCGTGTCCCCCGGCCGGCCGGCCGCCGCCTACTACATGTAGTCTACGGTACGTACCGGTAGTAAATACTACCGGCACCGTACGGTACGTAGAGAGTAGTTGGCGACTGCCTATCGTCCACGTCACATGACGTCAAGCACGAGATGCCCCGCATTCGGGACCACACCAGCAGTGACCAAGCCGATGGACCACCGCTCATACCACCGTGAAACAATGGTCCTTATCGACTCCATCCCTCGAAGAGGACGGCGACGTCGAAGGCAACGGAAAGGGGATCCCGGTTCAGGTTGTAGAAATGTTGAGACATCTTTCGCCGACGACTCGCTTTCAGCAGTACCGGATCTTTCCGCTGCCTGCCAATCATTTCGGTCGTTTGTTGATGCAGTAAATGCAATTAGACCACTCTTCACTTCTACTAGTACCAGCAGCAGCAAACGAGGACAACGGGTTGCGTATCTCAATCAGCTCTCAACGGCAGCTTTGTCTCTGTTGGAGGTATGGGACAATCTTCGATTACACCAACCCGGAAGGAGACGTAAGAAATGAAACACCTCACAGTCATGTACTATCGCAGGCTGTACAGAGCCATGTCTTACGTCATTCAGATTTGATGGAAGCTATTGCCTTTGAATGCTGCACGTGGTGGCTCCAACTGGTCATGGACGCCTGGACCCAACCAGGTAATGAACGGATCGCGTCATATCTACAGCAAGATGCAGAGTCATTTTCGACATGGAACAGTGGACTTGCCAGACTTGCCTTGGTATTAGTGATTCCACTACTACTAGGAGCGTGCTCTCGGATTATGCGAAGCACCATTACTTTGAAACTTGTGCCTTTTCATTGCCGGTACATAGAATAACTCCTCATGCTAGTGCCACTAGTAATGCGGCAGGTGATCGATGTGCTCCTGCAAATTGGAGCAGGAAGACAAGCTTCTGATGAAGCGTTTCCAATCGCTTCTCTACTATCGCCCCTAAAACGAGAACGCAGTTCGGTTATCTTGACAACCGGTCCACCTGGCAGTGGCAAAAGTTATGGTTGCAACCAGTTTCTTAGTGTTGTCAAGGAAATTGGTGGAAACGAAAACGGCAGCACTACAGTACGCCCTGATATGCCTATGGATATGTTGGCCGGAACAATAAAGAGATCAGGTTGCCGTCCTTTTACTCTTTCGTCTTATTCGGAGAGGAGGATGTACAAGATTGGTTCGACTACAGTTCTTCTTTTTGACAGTTTTGATAGCGCCGCACTTGATGATACTGCGGGAGAGGCCCATGCGCCCTCTACGCTTCGGACGAGAATATCTCTAATCAGTGTTATTGACGTCATTCGCAAGAGGGTGGAGGATCAGTCGCGTGGTGGCGACTGCTCGGGTGGTAATTTGCTTCTCTTACTCACAGCAAGCGACGGCCACAGTTTGAACACTACGCGGTTTGACCAAGTGCTTGAGCTCTCCTTACCGAATGATCGCGAGAGACGTCAAATATTATCAGATTGGTTCTTCCAAAGACCCGATGCTGACACAAATACAACGCAACATCGCCACGCTCGGGAGGAGTTTCTGAATGAAGTTGTTGATTGTACACGTGGACGTAGTAGATCTGAGATGTTGTATTACTGTCGTGAAGGGGCATTTGCGTTGTCAACAGGCAAGGATACTCTTCCGGACGAACAAAGTCGTCTGCAGAGACTTCGAGGACTTTTTCAAGCCACGAGCGCGGCCTCAGCAAAGAACAGATTGGGTGGAGATGACGAAATCAATGTACAGGTCACGGGGCCGGCTGAGCTTGCAAAGTTGTTGTCGGCGTATAGTACTGGGAACCTATAGTAATATCCGAAAAGGCTGGGAGAAACGTTCGGCTTGGGGTCAGTTGCAGGCTGCCATATTGACACCCCTGTGTCATTCGCGTGAAATATGCGATCTCCTATACTCCAGTCGTTCGGGCGAACAAAAAGTGAAACGAGACGCATTTGCTGGTGCGCTCATAACAGGAGATTCGGGTAGCGGGAAGAGCCTAATAGCTCGTTACTGTGCTGCACTTGCTTCATCTCGGCTTCCCGCTGTCTGCTTGATCGAAATCAATTGCGTTTCTCTGATACACAAAGAACTCGGAGAATCAGAAAGATCCGTACGTCGAACATTTGACTTGGCTAGAGCTGCTGCTCCGTGCGTACTAGTTCTGGACGGAATTGAGCACATCGCGCCTGTCCGAGGCAAAGACAATACCACCCAAGGGACCATGGACCGTGTATTGTCGACAATGCTTACTGAAATGGATGGAATTGGTGGAGATGCCTCAGCCATGTCAAAAAGGGTGGCCGTGATTGGCATAACAACTGATGTGACTTGGATAGACCAAGCCCTTTGTAGACCTGGCAGGCTAGAGCGGTGTGTACAGTTGTGAAAAAGAGGGAGAGGGAGAGAGAGAGAGAGCGCGCGCGCAATATTACACGCAAGACTTTACGCGACAACGGCGTATAGTACATATATCGTATTGAGTGACAATAGATCTACAACTGTAGCAGCAATAATACGGAGTAACTTTTAAAGAAAACAGTCACTTATTATCATTTCACTCTTCTAGGCTAGCTCTACTTTGCAGCTACAGTCAACTTTGCACCATCATCCCAGTCTTCAAGAGTCCAGCCATACTTTGAGAGCAGATTCTCCCGCTGGCT
>CAWIHJ010000024.1:0-47519 GCA_963835795.1 uncultured Gammaproteobacteria bacterium | reverse complement strand
CCGGGTGTTCCCTGGAAAGCGGTAAAGTGGATGTTCATGAAGCATCGTCCGCTGTTCATCCGTCCGTCCATGAGCCCTACGATGTGGCGATGGTGTGCGCAAATGCTGGCTAACTGTAACGCCGCAGCCTACGCGAGAAACAAGGGCCGCATGGTGCGCATCTCCAATTACAGTCGGGACTCGTTGACCGAGCTGATGAACGAGCTGCCGATCGAGTTCGAACAGCGCGAACTGGGCACTTTGCAGCTTTTTCGTAAACAAAAACAGGTCGACGCATCCAAAGCGGATCAGCAGATCCTGGCCAAATATGATTCACCTTTTGAGGTGTTGGATCGCGATGGCTGTATCGCCGCGGAACCGGGTTTAATCCACGTGGCGGATAAATTTGTCGGCGGTTTGCGGCTGATGGCCGACCGTACCGGGGACTGCCGTATGTTCACCGAGGCATTGGCTGAAAAATCGGCCGAGATGGGGGTCAAGTTTCGCTACAACGTGAACATCCAGGGCGTGGCGATGGAAAACGAGCGCATCGTTGGTATCGATACCTCCGACGGCCGCGTATCGGGCGATCGTTATGTGTGTTCGATGGGGCCCTACGCGCCCATATTGCTGAAATCAATTGGCGTTCGTATCCCGGTGTATCCGATCAAGGGTTACTCCATTACCTTGCCGATCACCGATCCCGAAGCGGCACCGCGATCAACGATCATGGACGAGACCTATAAAGTTGCGGTCACGCGCCTGGGCAATCGCATCCGCGTGGCTGGCCAGGCGATAATCGCCGGCTACAACCACGAACTGCGCAGCGATGCGACCGAAAGCGTGCGCCATGTCGTCAGCGATTTATTTCCGCGCGGCGGCGATGTTAGCAAAGCCGAAGGCTGGACTGGATTGCGCCCGATGACACCGGATGGCACGCCGGTAATCGGGCCGACGCGGTATGATAATTTATTCCTCAATACCGGGCACGGCACGCTGGGGTGGACGATGGCCTGCGGCTCTGCGCGGATTGTCGCGGACATTGTCATGGGGAATAAACCGGATGTCGATATCGATGGTCTGACCATTGCCCGCTACGGACAGGCGGTGACGCCATAAGATGAATTGATTGTTCGACAAAGATTGTTCAACAGGGACACACCTTATCAAAGTAGAGTGTGTGTTCCATCGACGCGCGCCAAAGTGGTGCAAGGTCACACCGTTGGATGAGGCGTTGGATGGACCGTGTAATACAATGATGGAGACGTCTGGGTGAAAAACGCAACTAAAGAGGAACTTGATAGAGAGCATCATCCAGAGATGATTCGGAAACGCTTGTCCCTTGGCCCCAAGAGGCAAAATATTTCTGACGCCGTATTGGGCGGTATCGATGGATGCATAACAACTTTTGCTGTGGTTTCTGGCTCTGTTGGCGCCGGTTTTCCATCTTCTGTAGCGGTGATACTCGGCTTCGCAAACCTTTTTGCTGATGGCTTTAGCATGGCTATAAGTAATTATGAATCCAGCAAAGCAGAACAAGAATATTTCGAAAGTGTCAAACAATTAGAAGAACGACACATTGAAGAAGTGCCCGAAGGTGAACGAGAAGAAATAAGACAAATATATGAAGGCAAAGGTTTTGAGGGGGAGCTGCTTGAAAAAATCGTAAACACAATAACCGCTGACAAAAGAATATGGCTTGAAATAATGCTTGTGGAAGAGCACGGCCTTGGTAAAACCGCAAAAAAGCCTTTGATATCTGCAGGTGTGACTTTCCTGGCATTTGTTGTAGTCGGTGCAGTACCTTTGATGCCTTATATCTTGTCTTCTTTGGAGATGGGCCAGCAATTTTTAATGAGTGCTTTTCTTGCTGGGATAATGTTCTTTTTAATCGGTATGCTTAAAAGTATTGCGCTGGAAAAGCCCGTTTTTCTATCTGGAGTACGTACACTCCTAACAGGAGGAGCGGCAGCGTCACTCGCCTATTTCACAGCCTATTTTTTACGAGAGGTTTTTTACATTGCTGCTGGTTAAAGTTGCATTCAATCGTGCAAACGCATGTAGTCAGACAAATTGCTGCGCTGGAAAGGTCCAACAGGGACACACGCCTATCAAGGTAGGGTGTGTGTCCCATCAGCGCTCCATCAGCGCTGCCATCAACGCTGAATGATCCTGATTCTCAGGTGGAGAGCAGTCCGTCGATCTGGTTGAAGGCGTTTGTGGCCCCTTCGACGACGCCCATGGCCAGCACTTGTTCCAGACCTTCCCTGCTCGCGTAGGTGCTGATGTAGGTGACACGGGTTCCGGATGCGATCGCCTCGAAGCGGAAGCTGTTTTTTGATACGGGCATATCCGGGTTCGGATTAAACTCCGCATCGGCGAAGCCATCGTCAAAGTCGAACCCACGTGGCTCATCGATTTGAGTCAGCAACCAGTACCCACAGTATTTTTCCCCTTCAGGGCCGGTCATGTAGTAGGTAGTGCGGGTTCCGACCTTCAAGGTATGGTTGACGAAGGTCGCCGGATAGGACGGCGGCCCCCAGACCCGTTCCAGTTGGCGGGGATCGGCATAAAGCTCCCATAAGCGCTGCACCGGTGCAGCGAACTCAGCGACGATGGTCAGATTCAGTGTTTCGATGTCGTGGGAAACGTCGATTACGGGCATGATAACTCCTCCTTCTAATGTTTGTGATTGGGTAGATCAGGTCCGGTTGCATCCATTGTCTTGCGCCAGCAGATCATCAATCCTGTCGATCCTGCCGCGCCAAATCTCCTCCAGCTCGGCCAGCAGGGCTGTCGCGCAACGAATCGCATCGACATTGCCGCGCGCGAGCGCTTCCCGGCCGCGTCTTTGTTTGGTCAGTAAGCCGGCGCGTTCGAGAACCGCCACATGCTTTTGTACAGCGGCAAAGCTCATGTCGTAGGCTCGCGCAAGCGACGAGACCGAATGTTCACGATCGAGCGACCGACGCAAGATGTCTCGCCGTGTCCGGTCTGCCAGCGCGTGGAAGAATGCGTCGGCTCGATCTTCCTGGGTAATGTTCATGCGGCAAATATACAACCATATGGTTGTATGTAAAGCCCACATACAGAAACAAAGCCTGGTAAGTTCATTTCACCGATTTGCCGCGAGGCAAGTTCCAACAGGGACAAGTTCCAACAGGGACACACACTTATGACAAGTTCCAACAGGGACACACACTTATCAAGGTAGAGTGTGTGTCCCATCAACTCTTGCGTGTCATTATCTAGCTAGAGTGTGTGTCCCATCAACGCTTCAACGCTTATCGGTAGAGTGTGTGTCCCATCAACGCATGCCAGGACACACACTTATCAAGGTAGAGTGTGTGTCCCATCAACGCATTCCATCAACGCTCATCAACGCTTTTCAAAGAAAACATCTAGAAGGACAGTTCCCGGAGCAAAAAAACCCCTGGCGCTGTACACGAGCGCCAGGGGTTTTATTAATGCTAACTTCGTGGTCTTATCAGTCTTCGTCTTCGCAAAAAGCCTCTGGAGACAGTTCACATAACTTTTCGAGCAGGCCTTCAACTTCGCTCAAACCACAGGATGAAAGTACATCCAGCGAATCGCCAACACATAAGAGTTCTTCGCGTTCGCCATCAAACTCGCCATCTTCCAGCGAAGTAGCAAGCACGAATCCGACACCCGCGCGATAGTACTTGAACTCGGTGGATTCCGGATCCAGCGCCGAAGTATCAAATGTTTTCAGGCAATCGCCCTCGGTAATGCCGTCACCAATACATCCGAACGAGGGATCGTTCATATTCTGACCACCTTCGTCCAAACCAGGCGCGGCGCTCAAGCTAATGTATTCAACCAGATCTTCTGCTTCGGCAATTGCGTATTCCTGCCTGTCCACCTGGCCAACAGCAGGGGCCTGCCGCATCAGAACGCCGGCCTTGGCGTGATCGACACCGGAGAAGAAAGATCCATCCAGGTTAACCAGGTAGTCATCCTCATAGTTTCGAGAAATTTCGCCGCAGTAGTAAACGATTCCCGTAGTATCCTGTGCGAAATAATCATCCGTAACTTCCTCTCCGATCCATTCACTGGTGCCCTCATCCTCGTCTTCCTCGAGGATCATCACGGCATCGACCACCACGCGACAAAGCACCGGCTCGCCATCATATCCCTCGGCTTCGCGAACTTCATCGGTGACGTGAACAACAACCGTTTCCTCGAAATCCTCACCCGCACGCAACACGTAGGTGTGACCAACGGTCATGTTTACATAGGGGTTGGGATCAACGCCTTCACCAATGTCGTCGGGATCGACAAACGTGATGTTGGGGTCTTTCAACGGATCGGCGTAACGCTGCTCGCCGATCGAATCGCACACATCTCGGCGGGCATTCTTTTGATCCTTACAGGATTGCAACTCGCCCCCCAGCTCACTTCTGACGGTATCGAAACATTCCTCACGGGCTTCGTCATCGATGATGTTGATGCAATTGGCCTTGGTTTCATTGAAATCATCAAGCGTGTCGAAATGGCAGGCTCGGTACAAGGTGCGCGCCGTCTGGGTGCAATAATTGGTATTGTGGCCTCCAGGTTGGTATCCAGACGCCATGGATGTACCTGAAGTAACAGTGAAAACTGTCAGTATGGAACAAGCGATAATCAGCGGTTTGTTAAGTATCATTTCAGTCTCTCCCATGTAAAGATTTGATAAAAGATTCTTCTGCAATTCGCACCATAGGCCTGGATTCTGAAATTTCGCTGAATGCTTCAGGAGAGTATTCAACTGGAGGAGGATTCAACAGGACACGTACCTGTCAAAAAGTGGAAGTTAGCAGGCAGGAACGCCAACAAGGACACACACTTTATCCATTGAAAAAGTAGTCGGTGTCAGAAGAGTGGTGCCTTCCTGGGTCGAGTTGTCAGTCAAACACTTTTGTCTGAGAATCCTGAGATCCAATGCCTTGGGATCAACCAGTGTCAATGGTAGAGTGTTGCCCCATTAACGCTTGCCGGGATCAATTCTTCATCACGATGACATCTGATGTTGTGTGTGAAACCGGGTGCTGAACAAGTGTAATATGCATGTGAATGGTTATATTGACTGGGGTTTTATATGAGTCTGCAGGTTTTTTTCGAGATGATTGGCTTAACTGAACATAAGGCCAGTTACAGCGAGATTATGATATCGGCTGTCGGAGGCTTTCTTGGGATATTAGCTATTTTTATGATCACTCAGACATTTCTTGATCCTGAGACGGCCGTGATGATTGTTCCGTCTATGGGCGCGAGCGCGGTGTTACTTTTTGCAGCGCCTCATGCCCCGTTTTCACAACCCTGGAATGTCGTTGCTGGACATATCCTGTCGGCTATTGTTGGTGTTGCTTGCTGGCAGTGGATTCCGGACCTCACTGTAGCTGCGTCTGCCAGTGTCGGTCTGGCCATTGGGGTGATGTATTTTGCACGTTGTACACATCCCCCCGGTGGCGCAACTGCACTAGTTGCTGTGATCGGCTCCAATTCACTGCACGAACTGGGCTTCAGCTATGTTTTTCAGCCCATTTTACTTAATGTTGTGGCAATACTACTTATTGCCTTATTGTTTAATGGATTGTTCAAATGGAGGCGATACCCAGCTCAACTGCATATTAAAAAACAACCAACTAGTTTAGAGGCTAGCAAACCTGCACCTATCAACCACGAGGATTTTGTTTATGCTTTGAGCCAAATCGCTACTATTGTTGATGTCACTGAAGACGATTTACAGAAAATTTATCAACTGGCAACAAAACAACACCAAAAAATCGATCATAATCCTGTTGACATTCAACCGGTACCCACGCCTGTCAAAAAGTAGAAGCTAGCCAGCAGGAAATTCGATGTATTCAGGAGACCAACGCCAGTTTACGGGCAACCCGGTGCACACCTCACGTTTCTGTACTGTTTCACGAATTCAAGTAAGAGTGGAGGAGTATGTGTCCCTTTGATCGTCCTTTGATCGTACAAACCTGTCATTAATCAATTTGTTACTCGTTTCCGAAGATTTTCCTGACCGGCTTTCATGAAGCGGATATTGAACAAAACGGAGCGGGCAATTTGGTATCAGAAAAAATCCCACCACCTTCAAGGCTGGTGGGATCCGCTAGCGGTAGTACTTTTCTCTTACTCAGTAGCAATCACGTTTAGCTCACGGAAGGTTTTGTTACCGAATTCATTAACAATACCCACGACGACCTGGTACTCAGAACCCGCCACCATCCATTCTTCAGGTGCCCGAAAACTGTTCCGATCGGCCGGAATATCAATCAGTAATTCCTCTTCCAGGTCCGAATCTTCGTTGACCAGTTCGACGATAAATTTCTCAGTCGAGTCGGTTATCGCTTCCCAGACGACATCGAATGCCCAAACAGATACTTCGGTATCCGCCACCGGAAAGGTGATTGAAACATCCGGGAGTTCGTGGCTTAGGTATGCTTCGCTCACGAACCAATCCTTGTCAAAAGAAGTAGCGACGAAGGTATAGGTGCCCTCTGGATATGCGTTTTTCACGATCGTTAAATCCGCAGGCTCCGGAGACTCGACGACTACCTCGCGACCACCGATGTTGTTGCCCTTTTTCGGTGAAGTAAATTCATAAACCACTTTGCCATTGGGTCCGTACAACCAGAATTGCTGCATGCCGGCATCCGATTCCTCAAGCTTGGCGAAAATGACGACTTCTACATCGCCGTCGGTGGCATTCTGCTCGAAGATTATTTCGGCATCGTCAAATGCAAAAACATTTTCCTTGCGCTCAAGCTTGTCAATGAGCTTTTCCAAACGCTTACTATCCTTGTCTTTATCGTTTGCCGCTTGAAGCGGCACAGAACCGGCAGCGAATGCAAACACCACCAGTAGTATTGTGATCAGATTTTTATTCAGCATGAGACTTCTCCGTTAGTTGGCCGAACAAGAACGATGATCTCCCTAACTTAGGAAGAACTTAAGATTACTGAAAAATTTCATTTCGCCCGTGGATTCCTCGTCTTTTAGCCACAAATCCAGGGTTCTTGGGATGCAACAACTGGATGAAAGTCCTGGTTGGCGCAGCTTCAAGGAAACTGCAATTGCCCCTGATCAATGGGTGCCAAAGGTAGAGTGTGCCCCCCAATAATGTAATTATTGCTGAGCTCAGAACTTCACTAAACGTAAGGTAGCAGATGAAAATTGCGATTACTGCGGCCAGTGGTCAGTTAGGATCAGCCATACTCAAAGCCACCGTCGCCTTGGTGTCGAGTGAAAATGTCATCGGCCTGGCGAGGACGCCCGGTAAAGCCAGGCACCCAGGTGTTGAAATACGCCCCGGAGATTACGACGACAAAAGCGCCCTGGAAGAATCATTGCAATCGGTGGATACGCTTTTACTGGTATCCGGGATGGATTAGCCTGAAAAACGCATAGGGCAGCATCGCAACGTCATCCAGGCGGCCAGGAACAGCGGCGTGCAAAAAATCGTTTATACCAGCGTGCAGGGTGCAGAAGAGAACACCGCCTTTTCGCCTGTCGTCCAAAGTAATCGTCAGACAGAGGAAGATATGAGAAACAGTAGCCTGGATTGGGCTATCGGTCGCAATGGGATCTATATTGAACCCGATGTCGAATATATCGAAACCTATAAAAAAGTGGGCGGTATTTCGAATTGTGCCGGTGATGGAAAATGTGGTTATACGACCCGGCCTGAACTGGCGTACGCCTATGCGAAATTGCTGACCGAAGATAAGCACAACGCTCAAACCTACAATTTGCACGGGGAAGCGGTTACCCAACAACAGCTTGTTGAATATTTGAATAGCGCCTTTGGTACCGCTTTGACTTACACGCCCCTAACTGTAGAAGAATACCGGCAGGAGCGGGTCGCCGAATTAGGCGATTTTATCGGGACGGTAATCGCTGGCATTTACGAGGGCATTCGCGAAGGTAAAGTGGATAATTCCAGTCATTTCTATGCAGCAGCGGGCAGGCAACATGAAAGCTGGCAGGCTTACTTCGAAAACATTAGATCAGGTACATAACCAGGCGTTGCTGCTGGTCTCATTTTACGCTGCGCGCCACAATAGCGCTGATCCAGGGATTGTCACTATGAAAATATTTAGAGACCCGGATGGCGCTTCAGCCAAGACATTGACGTTAAGCCTGCAGAAAATTTCACTTGCCTTGTTTGGCCTGAGTTTGATTACAGGGTTCGCGATTATGCTGGCGGGTGTTTCATCAAAAAACGATGATCCTGGAGACGCCTTGTTACTTTGTGGTCTGGCCTTGTTGTTCCTTCTGCCGTCCATTCTTCTGTATAGTTTCGTGCGAACCCGGGTAATTCCAGAGATTGAAGTCAAACTGAATGCGGCAAAATAGAGATCACAGGCGGCGGTTGTCGGAATCACTCGCTGCGCTTGGACTCCGCAGGCCGGGCGTCACACAAAGCAGTACAATGGGTTTCTGCACATTCACCTGACACTTAATGGCTTAAAAACTGATGAAACTGATAATTCGTAATCTTGCTCGCAGCACCACCGAAGAAGAGTTAAAAGTCCTTTTCCAGGAATATGGCACCGTACAATCCTGTGATCTGGTGTTAGATAAATCCACTGGTGGATCCAAGGGTTTTGCTTTTGTGGTCATGCCGAAACCGGGAGAAGCCAAGGTGGCCATGAAAAACCTGAATAATACGACGGTTGCCAGTAACAAGATTCGTGTCAAAAAGGCTGAAGAGAAATCGGAATAATATGGCTGCCAGGATCGATACTGCAAACGGTGCCTGTCACTTCCGCATTAGCGACAACATCACTCGGCGAATAGTGGATGCAGCCTAAGTCATGAGTGGCGAACAATCGAACAATCCATTGCATGGCCTGACGCTCGAGAAAATCGTAACGCAGTTGGTCGAACATCACGGCTGGGATGGACTGGCTCAGCGAATCGATATCAATTGTTTCAAGAGCGATCCATCGGTAAAGTCATCGCTGAAGTTTTTACGTAAAACCCAATGGGCCAGGGACAAGGTGGAAACCTTGTACATTTCAACCTTTATAAAGGAATCGCCCTGGAGAGTTGCCAAATAAATGGTACTGAGTTTCCCGAGCGTTGATTATTGAGGTGTTCAACATCTTGCGCCTAACTATCACGGGCAGTCGGTCGAATCATTGCGCTGGCGCCTGCACTTTGCCGCTGATTCGAGGCGCAGGGCATGAATAATTCTCCTGACAATGCAGATGGTGACGCACTCATGCGCCTGGCTGAAGGCGGTGCCGATATGACCAGACCCATGGTCATCGACTTTGCGGTCGCCATTCCAGATGAGCCGACCGGAGCAGCGATCTCGTTAAAGGCAATTGAAACCGGTTATGACACCACTGTAAGCCAGGATCCGGAATCCAGTGAATGGACCTGTTATTGTTCCAAATCGATGTTTGCGACCTATACGAATGTCATTAAATGCCAACTGGAACTGGACAAGATAGCGGTTGCCTACGGTGGATTCGTGGATGGTTGGAGTACGTTTGGCAATATTGATCAGGATAATTGAAGCTTATCCCAACTGCTCGCGCACAATGACAGCTAGTCAGATGCGACAGCGCCACGGTGTCGATATCACGCGATTAGCGCCATGAGGAAAATTCTGCACATTGCAGCTGTGCTAATCGTCATCGTGGTCGGTGGGCTGGGCGTTATGAAATCGGTTGGAGATCCAGCATCGAAATTCAAGGATTACACCGATATGGCCAATAGGGGGTTGATCAACGCAGGATGGATTCCGGATTACCTGCCAAGATCGGCATTCGAGTGACGCAACCCACAGCCTGGAAAGCAACATTGTAAAAATAACTTTTCGATTCAAGCCTGGGGATACAGAGATTGCGCGCAGCAGGTGCACATCCGAACCAGCACGGGCCATGGAATTTTGTTGTCCTGCGAAGAGGGCAGTTTGCAATTGTCCAACGATGGACAGGGATACTTTACGAATGCACCCGGTGACGCATAGCAATCAATTGCCGTCGGCTAATTGGGGAGCCTTGTAAAAACCATGCCGTTAAAAGACGTGAAAAATCTGGGTTACGTTGTCCTGCTCTGCGACGACCTCATCGAAATGCGTGATTTTTATCAAACCGTTCTCAATTTGACAATCAATGAGGAAACAGAGGACTGGATTGAGTTTTGGGTCGGCTCAACGCTGCTGTCGTTACGCCCTCGTGGGCGTTGGTATGATGGGACAGTTTCCGGCGAGGGGGCATCGATTCAGTTATCTTTCCAGTTCACGCCCGAACAGGTCTACGTTGCGCACGAGGCGCTGGTAAACAAGGCGGTGGAAATATGTGAGCCTCCCACGGATCAGGAATTTGGACATCGGACACTCTATTTTAAAGATCCCGAGAAAAACATATTGGAAATCTATGCGGAAATTTAATGGTAAGCGGCGCACAGAACAACGCCTGCAGCCGTGTGCTGAACTTCCCCTGAATCATGTCTGGGTACATTGAATGGAACGGGCCACCATTTTGGAGTGAAGGAATCGGTGTCGATTGATTCCGATTGAAACATGAACATTTGAACAAGCCTTGATTCATCAGCGGAGCCTGGCCCGCCTGTTTAGCTAACCGGTAACTTAGAAGCGATAATTACCCGATTTCAATCTCTCGTGAAGCGGCATTCCGTCGAGCATTTCCTGTTGATACGCGTTTAGCATCTGACGCTTTTTAATGACCTGGCGCCTGACTTCCACCTGGTCTGACTGCAATCGATCAATGATTTTATGAACCAGTCGGTCGGCACCCTGGCAAATGTCGGGGGTAGCCTCGGTATCGGCTTGACAGTGCATGAGTTGAGTCATCATGGTCGTGCTCCTTATATAGATAAATTAATTAATGGAATTTAATGAAAAGCATTATCTTCCAATTGATAAGGGGAAACTATTGATATATATTTTCTCAATTAGATAGAAAAAATATATAATGAGTCGAAAGTTACCACCCCTGAATGCGATGCGGGCTTTTGAAGCCACCGCGCGACATTTGAGCTTCACTGCCGCTGCGGCCGAGTTGCACGTGACACCCGCGGCAGTCGGGCACCAGGTACGAGCACTGGAGGAGTACTTCGGGCAAAAATTGCTCGACCGGAGTACCCGGCGGGTGGAATTGACCGACGTGGCACGCTGGGTATTGCCGGTTATCACCCAGGGACTGGACCTGCTTGCCGAAGCGGGCGATCGCCTCATGGCGCCGAAATCGAATGCTGTTCTGACGCTCTCGGTTGAGCCTGACTTCGCCGTACGCTGGCTGGTTCAGCGCCTCGAAGGATTTCATCAGCAGTATCCCGACTGGGAAGTTCGGCTCGATGCAAGCATCAACCTGGTTGACCTGTCCGAGCGCAGCATCGATATGGCGATTCGTTATGGAGATGGTAACTACCCCGGGCTCAGAGTTCACAAGCTGGGACACGAAGAAGTCTTCCCGGTTTGCGCCCCGGCACTAATGGAAGGTAGCAAGAGAATCCGTGAGCCCGATGATCTGCGCTGGCACATGCTGCTGCATGAGGATTGGGTGTTGCGCGCAGAGCAAGTCTGGCCAAGCTGGAAAATGTGGCTGAAAGCTGCGGGCGCCACCAAAGTCGATCCTGATCCCGGGACGCATTTTTCGTCTGCCTCGCTCGCCATTCAAGCGGCCATCGCTGGCCATGGCGTAGTGCTATCCAGCACCGCCCTGGTGGCTGATGATCTTGCGGGGGGTCGCCTGGTTCGCCCTTTTGGAGAGCGCTACAGCACTCGCCTGGACATGGGCTATTTCCTGGTTTACCTCGAGGGGTCTGAAATCGATCCGAAAATCAAAGGTTTCAGGGACTGGCTGTTGACGACTTACGCGGGCAACACCTAGCGCAAATTTTTTTCAGTGCCCACTTCGCAAGGACCGCTACCCACCGCAAGTGATAACAATATTTCGTCAAACAAGTGCGTGCAGGCGAACAAATCACTCGCTACACTCGTGGTTTGCCGCTGGCGCTAGATGTAATGGATTTTCTCTAAAGTCATGACGCGAATAATCGAAGACTTCAAGCCTTTTGTGCCCTCCAATGACTACGAGATATCAAAAGCATTCTATGAATGCATGGGCTTTACCGTGAACTGGGATAGCGAGGAAGTCTGCGAGATCGATACCAACTTTGGCTATCGTTTCTTGCTGTTGCCGCGCAATCACAATAATTATGCGCATAGCCTGATGCTGCATTTTATGGTGAACTCGGCCCAGCAGTGGCACGATCATTTTGTCGATATCAAGCTAACCAAAAAATTCAAAGGCAGCAAAGTCGCCCCACCCGAATTAATGCCCTGGGGATTACTCATTACCCACGTTTGGGATCCTGCCGGAGTACTTTTGCATTTCGCCGAAAGACCCGAGGAAGACTAATAGCAGGCAGAGAGCCTGCCGCTGTATAGAGCCGTTCAATTCACCTGGCCGGCATTCGTTGTTATGCCGGCGCAAAAGTTTTAGTATCTTTCTCCCAGGTGAGATTCACCGCGCGTTGAAAAGAATAAGGTATTTTCAACCTTACGATTGTTTACGACGCTGCCGCTGATGCCGGGCGTTACGCGATTTGTTCAAAGACAGATAGATGAAACATTTGTGTCCACATTGCCAGCAAGAGTGTATTTCTACACTGCAGAAGTTATTCCTTGGCTCGGCATCTTCACGACAGTGCAAGAGCTGTGGCAAAGAGGTCACCATTTCCAGGAAATACACTTTGTTGGTATTAGCGGTCTTTTTGCCGCTGTTTTTCGCTGCACACCTGTTGAAACCCGGTCCGGTACTAATATTTATTGTTGGATCCATTGTGGCAACACTGTTTTTGTTAATGCAGATTTATCTCGTCCCGCTGGTAAAAAACAAAATCGACGAGAATCAATGACAGGCTTGCCGCCAATCTACGTGATCACATTAAAATCGCTCAGCAAGCGCAGGCACCCGGTCCAGCAATACGCTACGCGCTTTGTTGGTCCGCTGATTCGGGGAGTTAAACGTCATGGAAAATTCGTCAAACCTCCTGGGCGTGATGCTGATCGCGGCCTGTATCGGCAGCGGCATGATTGCCGGGTTGTTTTGCGCTTTCTCAAGCTTTTTGATGAAAGCCCTGGCTAGCTTGCCCGCGGCCAACAGTATCGCTGCGATGCAGGCAATAAATCGCTTTATCATAAGGCCAGGTTTTTTACTTGTTTTCTTCGGCACCGGAGCGCTTTGCCTGGCAGCAGTAGTCCTCGGCTGGAGTGTTTTAGGTGGCGCATTATTAACCGCAGTATCTGCTACAGTTATCTATATCGTGGGTTGCCTCGCCGTGACCGTGGTCTTCAACGTCCCGCTGAACAATCGACTGGATGCAGTAGATCCAGCATCGGCAGAAGGTCAAACGCTGTGGGCTCATTATCTTTCCCGGTGGGTCCGCTGGAATCACGTCCGTTCCGTTGCAACCCTGGCATCGACATTACTACTGGCTATGACGCTGATTAATCTGCAGTAGTTTAGCGTTGACGCCTGGCCAGCCCGGGCAACGGGCCACGGCCCTAAATGAGGCATCAGGCGTTTAATTATGGACAACAACGAGATCGAACAGTCACTGGCTGACCCGGAGCTGTTCGAGCGCAAATTTCGCAACAATCGAAGCGAGTTCCTGGATTGGTTTAATCAGGTTGCGCAGGACTATCCCGATGCGCAAATCGTGCGCTTCTGGAAGGCCCGGTTAAGTTACGAGGCGCCGGCTGCGAAGGCAGCTGGATCAAGATCAATTCTCTTTGTCGTCGTTCTATCGGTCGTGTCCAGTGTATTGGTCAAACTTCACGAGCTCCAGATCCTTGACGAAGACTGGTACCTGTCCCGAATTGTCCCGCTGATAGTTATCGCATCGCTGGTGGTGTATTTTTTCAAACCTGGCGGCACTCCCGCGAACCGGACGCCACTCCTCTATTTATTCGCTGGAGCCCTGGTGGCGCTGTTTCTGCCCGAAGCGAAAGGCTCATCGTCAATCACAATGGCGCTTATCCATTTGCCATTCGTTTACCTCTCGGCGCTCGCGCTGGCATTCATGCAGGGAAACTGGAAATCACTGGACGCGCGAATCCAGTTTCTGCAGTACCTGGGCGAAGTAAAAATTTACTCCGCGATAATATTACTCGGCGGGATAGTTTTGACTGCCGTTACCTTTGCGCTTTTCGAGGCCATCGATGTAAAAATATTTGACTGGTACATGAGTTTTATTGTGGTCGCGGGACTGGTGTCTGCGCCGATAGTAGCGACCTATCTGTATGACTCCGTTCTTGGCAGAAACAGCCGTATTTCACATTTGCTCGCGAACATTTTTTCACCGCTGTTTTTGCTAACCGTGCTTGGATACCTGCTGATTGTCATCATCCAGGGTAAGAGCCCCGTTACCGATCGCGACTTTCTGATCACCTTCAACGGCTTGCTGCTGGTGGTTTTGGCGATCACGTTTTTCTCCATATCCTGGCGCAGCGATGACGATCGAATCGGTGCCGGCCACTATGTTAATTTCGGCCTGTTGGCGATCACCCTGGCCATCGATATTTATGCATTGTTAGCCATTTTGCTGAGGTTGTACGAGTTTGGTTTGACCCCGAACAGATTCGTTGTCACGGGCGCAAACTTGATTATCTTTGTGCATCTGTTGGTGGTATCCAGAAATTACTATCGAGTGCTTCGATCGGGTTCTTCCATTCAACTGGTCACCAATTCCATCGCGGCATACTTGCCGGTGTATACGCTTTGGTCCGCTTTTGTGGTTTGCGGCCTGCCGCTGATATTCTGGTTTGAGTAGTCGCTTGAAAAGGTCAGGCAGTCACTTACAGGCGGTCAGACCTGCGGCCGGTTTCCGTTGCGAGGCGATAGTGGCGTGATACGCAGACATACCACCTTGCTGTATCCGTTTCTGCTGGTGTTGTTAGCGCTGGGCGCATGCAACCCCAGGGGAAATCCGGGTGATCTAATCGTCGATTCCAATGCGTCCGGCATGGTTTCAAGTGACTCTATGATTGGATCTTACACCGCGCTTTACGGGATAGAACTGGGACATCCGAACCCCGGCCAGTCGGACTCCACCAGTTCCAGAAGCAAGCTGATTTTGACGCTGTTTGTATTGACGCCTGAAGAGGAAGCATGGCAGTTCTCGGGTTCTGGCAGCATCAAGGCCCCCTGGTACAAACGCCTTTCTTACCGGCAAAGATGGGTGCAATATCCGCAGACATCGTTTACCCGCATAGAGAAAAACGGCAGCGCTTTCGAGGACTGGGAAAGCAGGACATTCAATTGGGAATTTGATGGCAGAAACCGATCCATTAGAATTGCGGGCACGAGCTATCCCGTCTCGGTTGGTGGGTTTGTAATCGTGAAGTTTGACCGGCGCTGGAATCCTGAAGTCGGGATCGGCGAAGAATCGCTCGAAACCCTGCGGATTTCGGCGCAGACGCGCAAGGTAATTTCTGCCTGCCTCAGGCCGTTAAGATTGGGATTACACGGGCCTACCAGCGCCTGCATGGGAGCTGCCTGAGGGCAGGCATTAATCGTTATGAAAGACAAGGTTTGGGAGCTTACATACGAGGGCCGGCTTATCCGCGCCGTTAACCGGTGTTCACTATTTCCGCCGCGCACCAGCGAACGACTGGAAGTCGATGGTGAAGTCATCGATCAGAACAATGGCGGCTTCCTGCGCATGTTTTCGATCCTGCGGGGGACGGTGGATTTCGCCGGCGTTAAGCGAGTGGTAGAAGCAAGGATTGCGTCGAAACGAAGTGGATTGTCTACCGGATGTCACATTCTCGTTGATGATGTCCTGGTGGGTGGGGATACCAGGCGAACGCTACAAATCCCCGATGCCGAGCTTGCGCAAAGGCAATTAAAGAAGGGGGTGCTGGCCTACCTGGTCAAAACGGGATTCCTCCTCTACGGGTTGCCTTTCGCTATCGGCATGACCCTTTTCAATCAGCCCGAAAACGTTTTAATCGGTTCGGTGATCTTCGCGTTTTACATCCTCTTTTTTGGCGGGATTATGGGGTGGCTGTCGTGGCGTTCGCTTCAATCCCAGGCGCAACGAAATGAACGCTGACAACGCATTGGAGCGGGCGCGTTGATTGCGCCTTCCGCTTTTCCGCTGCGGTCGAACAATGCCGCACTAACAGGAAGCATTGCTTGGTTGCCGATCTGAATATATGCGAGATAAAGCGCAGCGAATACCAGTTGCTCAGCGAGCTAATGGTCGATGTGTATTCCAGTCTCGAGGGATTTCCTTCGCAACTGGAGCAACCGGACTATTACGCGACGCTCATCAACGTTGGCCGCCTCAATGAGGATGCAGATACCCGGGTGCTGGTGGCCGTGTCATCGGCAAAAGGGCTGGTTGGGGGTGTGGTGTATTTTAGCGATATGTCCCGGTACGGATCGGGTGGAACCGCAACAAGGGAAAAGAATGCTTCCGGGATTCGTTTGCTCTGTGTTGACCCGGAGTCCCGGGGAATGGGTGTCGGTAAAGCGTTAACCGATGCCTGTATACAACTGGCAAAAGACCATGGACACAGCCAGGTGATCCTGCACACGACACAGGCGATGCAAGTGGCCTGGCGTATGTATCTAAAAATGGGTTTCGAGCGCTCCGCGGATTTGGACTTCTCTCCCCAGGAAAATTTTACGGTATATGGCTTCAGGCTCGGGTTAACCGATGGATGAGCTACCAATGAGTCCACGCAATAGCCAGACGATACCGCTTGAACACTACCACGGCGTGCCGAGCGGCTGGTCCCAGGCCGAACTAATAGACGAGCACCGGCGTTTGGGCGGTCAGTTCTCGATCGATGGAGAGCCCGCGACCGAGCCCGGGGCACCCGCATTTTTACCCGACAGGTACAATTGGCTCCAGTATCGAGCAACGCTCTACCGGATTTCCGCTGGCGTAAGATCAAATGACGCTGCCTGCATCGAACTGGCGATACGATATATCGAATTGAACTATATCGGTTCCTATTCCGGCTTTATTAAAGAAAAACTGGCGCGCGCACTTAAAAGCGTTTCACTGACGCTCACCCACGAGCACAAGCAACGGCTGAGACAACATTTTGCAAATTTGATCCGTCAGCAGGAATACCTGCAGGAATTCGGTGAATACAAGAAGTTGTTGAAAAGAATAAATGAGTGTGAAGATGGTTATTAAGAAAAGCCAGGTGTCACCGCACGCGACAGCGCCGCGCTGCTGCGCAGCGCTATAAGTTTTGTGCGATGGAGTTAGTCGTTTACTTTAAGGATATGTGGCAACTTGCTATTGAAGGGCAGGCCCAGGGTATTTGGTTCTGGGCGGCTTTTTATACCTTCATCGTCTGTCTTTGGTCGCTGATCTTTCAGCTTCGAACCCGATACTGGTCTTGCACGCCAGGCGAGCTGGCCGAGATCGGGGTCGAGAAATTCGGGGCTACCGACAGGGTTAAATCTGACCAGGATTACGTCTCCAACGCCCTGTACAAGTACCATGTGTCCGGCGTGAATTACACGGGCACGAGGATTTCCCCGTGGATTATCGTCGCCAGCCATAACGCGCAGTTTGTTTTGAAAAAGCAATTGTCGTTTATCCAACGATACCCTGATGGAAAAGTTAAAGTTTTTTATAACCCGGCTAATCCACGCAAGAGTTATTTAATAATCGCGGGCAAACCAGGTATCTGTATTACCCTGTTGTTAATTACCCTGCCCCTGGTTTCGTATTACTTTAGTTTCCATGGGTGAATCCCAGACGCGCTGATCTGTCCCCGATGTCCATGCGAAAATTCGCAGTAGGTATTCTGTCCACGCGCAACGTCGGTGCTACGAACGCGGATAGGTGGTAGTGTGTGTCCGCTTGATCTTATTAATTTCGCCTGGTAATGAAAGCTGTTGCTACCTTCCCTGAATGATTTTAATGTTTTACCGAACGGATAAAGAGTAAACACTCGATGAGATTTTCTGCATTCATACTGCTGGCCCTGGTTTTATCACTCAATACGGCCCTGGCCGAACACGAGAACGATCACCGCTACAATATCCGCGGCTATGTTCTTGACGACCAGCAACGCCCCGTCAAAAATCTGGATGTCCGGGTTTTCGATGGCAGTGAGTTGTTGAAAAATGGCAAAACCGATTCTTCCGGTTTCTATTCTTTTCAGCTGCACATTCATGACCCCGATCTAGGGAAAAAATTAAGACTGGTTGCCGGCTCGAACCAGGCTGAATTAACGGTAACCTTCGACCCCGGTGATGTGGACACCGTACGGGTTCATGAAGCCAATTTTGTCGGTGGGAAATTCACCGAGGAAAGCCTGAGCCGATTCCGCATTCCATCCTGGGTGTACCCGCTGGCGGGCCTGGTTGTGATCGGTTTTATCCTGGTAGCGCTTGAACGGCGCCGTAAACGAAAAATAAGACTGAAACAACACGGCAGTGTCGGAAAATCGGCCCGAAGTAAATCCGCGGGCAAGAAGAAAAAGTCCAAAAGGCGGTAAAACGATCACCGCCAGCATTGGGCCAGCATCATTCCCGAAAAATTAACTCAGCCCCCGAAAGCAAACCTGCAACTGCAGGCAATAATGCCGTGCCGCCGATGCGCGGACCGGGGCTGTTTCGATCGATCCTGCCCTTCAAAGCATGCCACCTGAAACGTGGGAAATGTCACTGCATGAAGCGTGCCCCCGCGGTATAAAACCGGGCACGTGGCCACATCTTCGACCGCTTCCAGTACCTTGCCAGGAGGACGCATGAATTTGCAAACTTATACAGCCCCGATTGGGGTAGCTAGCAGGAAACCTGCCGCTTCAGAGCCCGCTGTCGAGAACTTTATCACTCGCAGGCTCGAATCCGAAAACACCATGCCGGCATTGATACCGGTGCCCATCGAGACTAGAAACAAGGGCGTGTTTCGCGCTCTCTGGATCTGGCATACTTCGACGCGCGAGTGGGATTTCGAATCGGATTGGGATTTCTATTTGCCGGAAACGGGTGAAACCTACGTCATCCCCGGGAATTTCAGGTTTGATGGCGCATCCATTCCAAAGCGCCTGCGTGCCTACCTGTCGCCAGTGGGTTTGCTACTGGTGCCGGGAATCATTCACGATTTCGGCTACCGCTACGATTACGTCTGGCTGCGTAACAAGGATGGCAGCGTGAAAAAAGCGCACGTGGATGTGGGCCAGGATTACTGGGATGAGTTGTTTTTCAAAGTGGGCAACTACGTCAATGGCGTTTTCATTATCAATTGGCTTGCACGCTTTGCATTGACCTTCGCCGGTGGCATAGCCTGGCGCAAAAATCGAAACAATCCTGCAGCTGAACTAAAGCCCGGGTCACGCAATAAAACCAGGCAGGGATTCGATGCTCAAGCGGTTAGAAAGCCTGGATATTACCGCTGACAGTTAACTCGATGGGCTGGACTTGCCCACGGCAATTTAGTTAACTGCCACCGTGTCTAAAGCATTTTCCTACTATGATCGAACCCTTCATCAAGTGCAGCAATCTTCCTGAATCGCTTGCCTTTTACACCGGGGTACTCGACTTTAGTGTCGTCGTGGCACCCGATCCGGACCCCGCTGCATTCATGTCGAAGTATGCACTGATCGAACGCGAAGGCTGTCGAGTTCACCTGTCCGCCCATGCAGGGGATGGCGCTTTCGGCAGCCTGAACTATGTCCGGGTCGACGCCGTTGACGTCCTGTACCGGCAGTTTGTCGATCGGGGGTTGGATAGCGAAGATCCGCATGCCTGCCCCGGTACGCGAATCAAACCGGTGCAGCAAACCTGGGGGATGAAGGAGTTTTCGCTGATCGACCCAGATGGCAATCGGCTCACCTTCGGCCAACAGACCAACCGATAATACGGCGATGAGCATGCGGATGCCTCGAACTTGCCGGTGGCCCGGTTGATTGGCGCCACGAGCGCGACTTGATGCCGGACGGTCACAGTTTGCTGATCCTGTGTTAGCCTCTCGTTGAGCAGACTTTCGAGCAGGCAGGGGCCCCATGATTGACCGCGAAATCGACATCCCTACGCCGGATGGAATGATGAATACCTTTATCACCCACCCGGAAGAAGCCGGGCCGCATCCCGTCGTGCTGTTCCTGATGGATGCCCCCGGAAAACGCGAGGAATTGCACGACATGGCGCGCCGCCTCGGCTCGGCAGGCTATTGCGTGATGCTGCCGAATCTCTACTATCGGCGCCTTCGCGAATTCGATATCGAAACCTCCACGCGCGAAGTCATGTTCGAGCACATGAATTCGTTGAGCAATGCTATGGCTTGCGACGATGTGGAAGTGCTGATGGCGTTCGCCGATAGCGATACCGCGGCGCGCGCAGGCAAGCTGGGTTGCGTGGGATATTGCATGAGCGGACCCTTTGTATTTGCCGCGGCGGCTGCATTTCCCGAGCGCGTCGCGGCCGCGGCTTCCTTTCACGGAGTGCGCCTGGTGCTGGACACGGCTGACTCACCCCATCTGGCGGCGGCAAAGATCAAGGGCGAACTGTATTTCGGCTGCGCCGAGGTCGATGAATACGCGCCGCAGGCAATGATCGATGCGCTCGACCGCCACCTGGCCGAGGCGGGCGTCAATTATCGCATCGAGATGTACCCGCAAACCGAACACGGTTTCGTATTCCCGTTACGCCAGGGCCGCTATCACAAGGCTGCAGCCGAACGGCACTGGGAACGCCTGCACGCCCTGTTGCGGCGATGCCTGTGATGCGAATTTTGGGCTGAACAGCCCGTAGCAGGGGAATCGATGCCGTTGTTAGATTCAGGTTTGATGCGCGGGCGTTATTGCATCGCACTGTTCCTGCTGTGGATACCACCTTCATTAATAGCGACGAGCTGGGACGATATCTCGCGCCTCAACCGCGAAACGGTTCAGGAAATTGTGCGGGTCAAGACGGAAACGGATGTGCTCGCTGCGCTCAACCGGGCCACTTACCGCAACCCGGTGGTGATTTCCGGCACTCGCCACAGCCAGGGTGGGCAGGTGGTGTATCCCGGCGCCATTGTCCTCGACATGTCGGGCTACAATGAAATCGTTTCGCTATCCCCGGCAAGCAAGACGATAGTCGTGCAAAGCGGCGTGACCTGGGCGCAGATCCAGCAAGCCATCAATCCACATAGCCTGGCCATCAAGGTGATGCAATCGTCGAACATTTTCAGCGTCGGCGGTTCGCTGGGCGCCAATGTGCATGGACGCGACCCCAACTATGGCACCATTATAGAAACGGTAAAGCGCATCAGGATCGCATTGGCCTCGGGGGAGGTCGTGTATGCCAGCCGAGAGGAAATTCCGGATCTGTTTCATGCCGCTATTGGCGGCTACGGGCTGCTCGGTGTCATTCTTGAAGTCGAAATCGAGCTGACCGACAACCTGCTGGTGATCAAGTCCACGACGCAAACGGACTATGCCGATTACGTGAGTGCTTTGCTGAGCCGCCTGGATGACCTGGCGCTTCACTATGGCCGCTGCTCGATCGTCAGGGATGAAAGCTTCCTGCGCGAATGTTACTCGATCGATTTTCATACCGCGGCCGATGTTCCCGTTAACCTGGCGCTCAACAACGAAACCAGCATCTGGTTGAATTCACGCATATTCAACTACTCGCGGCACAGCGACCAGGGGAAGCGTTTGCGCTGGTGGCTGCAGAAAACGATGGTTGACGTGCCCGGCAAAACCCGGCTATCGACCCGCAACAACGCGATGCGCCCGCCGATCGCTTTCCTGGAATACGCGGCGCGCGACGATACGGACATATTGCAGGAGTACTTTCTGCCGATTGCGCGCATGGCTGAGTTTATGGATGGGCTCAGGGAAACTTTGCGGGCGAGCGACGTCAATCTGTTGAGTATGACGCTGCGCTATTTGCCCAAAAGCGATGGCGCGGTATTAAATTATGCCAACTCCGATATGATCGCGATCGTGCTTTACGTCAACATTGAAACCAGCCAGGCGGGGATTGCAAAGGCGGGTATCTGGACCCGCAAGCTGGTCGACCTGGCCATCGCGAATAACGGAACTTACTACCTGACTTATCAGCGCTTTCCTTCCGTCGAGCAATTCACCACCGCCTACCCGTCCTGGCAATCGTTCCGGGATCTGAAGTGCAGGTACGATCCGCAGGGGATGTTGATGAGCCGGTTTTACCAGGCGTACTTTGCTGCCCAGGACGCGCCTTCGGCAAGCATCTCCAATGGCAGGGTGCTGGTCTGCCCCTGATGCCACTGCAAGCCTGAGGCTCAGGCTAGTCCTGTTGTTGCATATAGCGTAGCGGCGTGCTCGCGGTCAACGGCTGCTGTTCGCCTGCTTAGTGCTGTATTTGCGCGAAACCCACAACCCGGGAATGGCTTGAAATCCCGGGCAGACAGATCGATCTTTGTCGAGATTGCAACCACGCTTGCACCCTGAAATTGCTTCGGGGCAGGCCGCTTTTCACGATTTTGCTCGCACTGAAAGCAGGCATTGGTGCGGAAATCGACAAAATACTGCACTGCACCAATTTTCTCGCTAGTATCCGTTACTGCGATTACGCACGAACCATGAGGTTGGGTCAAAGTCGATGGAATGGATGAGCAAACTGGCGCACCAGGGGCCGAGGTTTATTGACCGTGGCGATCGCCTTTCAGGCGGTTTGACGGTGCGATGAATAATCCGCGTGAAATGTTGGCCTCGGCCCTGCGCAAACTCGGTGCAGCGCTGCATTCTTCGAGGCTATCGAGGCTGCTGCAAGCGCCGTTTCGCGGCCGCCTGCAGGCGGCGTTTGTCGGCTGGTGGGAACGCTTTCGCGAAGCGCCGCCCAACGACGAAACCCACGGTTTTCGCGCGCGCGACTATCCCGGTTCACGCGCGCGCCGCTACGTCGTGCACCTGCCGCGCGGCAAGAAGGGCAGGCGCCCGCGCCCACTGGTGGTGGTGTTGCACGGCTGCCGCCAGGACAACCACGACATCGAGGCGATCAGCGGCTTCAACGCGCTGGCGGACAAGCATCGATTCCTGGTGGCCTATCCGTTTGTCACCAGCTATCGCGGCATGCGCAACCGCAATTGCTGGGGCTGGTGGTTCGACCGCGAAATCCATGCCGGCGCCGGCGAAGTCGAGGACCTGTGGCAGATCATCGAGGACATCAAACGGCGTTACCCCGTCGACGCGCGCCGCATTCATGTCGTCGGGCTGTCCTCCGGTGGCGGCATGGCGGTGGCGATGATGGTCGCCCACGCCGACAAGGTCGCCTCCGGGGCGAGCGTGGCGGGACTGCCTTACGCGGAGCGCGCGGAGTCCGTGCGCCATGCCTTCAACCATAACCCGCGCCATCGCCCGGTCACCGCGATCGTCGACGCGATGCGCGCGGAAATGGGCGAGGCCGCGCGCCTGGTGCCGATTCACATCGTGCATTCCGAGGATGACGACAAGGTGGATATCGAGTCCGCCAGGCTGATTCGCGATAGCTGGGGCCACTGTTTCGGCATCGACACCCGTCATCCGTCCAGCGAGGAAAGCGGCAGCGAAGACGGTACCGCGTGGCAACACAGTCGCTACAGCGATGACAGCGGCACGGCGATGATCGAAACCCTGTTCCTGCAGGGTCCGGGACACGGCTGGTACGGCGGCAACCCCGGTGAATTCAGTTATCCGCAGGGTCCCGATACCAAGCTTGCGATGTGGAAGTTTTTCAAGGCCCACCCGCTGAAACCCTGAGGTCGGTCGGCGTTACCAGGATAATCTTGAGGGAGGCGCTTTATTGAGCCGATACAATAAACCCCACTCGATGGTGGGGCTCGTTAACCTGTTCGGAATACAGGCTGGAACACCTGCCTGCGTTGCTTAAATCCAGCTATTCCTCTTTGCGCAGCGCCGAAAACAGGAATGGAACGATGATCATCAAAATAATACCGACGATGTTGAGCGTCCACTCGGTGGTTTCAGATTCCACAAAAAAGGCCGCTAACATTAATACTGAACCGGGAATCAAGGCGATTAACCACGATGGGTAACCTATGCCAGCTGCACCCCCACAGGAACTGCAATTCGCTGTAAATCCAGGGCTGAGAATCAGCTTGCGCAGTGGCGGGATTCCCTTTTCGTCGCAATGAGGGCATCTGAACAAGTGACTGACTCCTTGGTTAGTTAACGCTACTTAATAGTAGCGATTCAGGAAAAAGCCACCTCATTGGGGTTGGCTTTCACCCGAGTGTAGCGCAAGGGACACACACTTTATCGGAAGGGGCGCACACTTTGCAGAACTGCAGGATCATCCCCTGTAGCAAAATCAGATCGAGTGTGTGTCCCTCTGAAATCACTCTCTGAAATCAATTGATCGCAGAGGGGCCAACTAAAAATCGTAAACCAGCGAAATCGAAATGATTTTGTCGGTTTTCTCGACGCCTTCCGGCACATCGGTGTTGTGTTTAACCAGGTAGCTGATTTTTGACGACAGGCTGCTGTTGATCTTGGTCAGCAGCGCGGTCTCGGATTGCGCGTAGGTGTTGTCGTCGCCGGCTTCGATCAGTGCGATTTCAATGAAGGTGGCGTTGTCGCTGATCTTGTATTCATATTTCAGGTCAGAGGTGACGATAGGGCCATTTTCGGTGTCACCGGATTCCGTTTCCTTGTACTGGCGATAACCGGCGCCGATCGACAGGTCGAGAAGCTGGGTGTCGGTCTCGATGAAGCGGGAACCAACACCCGCCACCAACGTGCCCTGATAGTCGAAACCGCTGAACTCGTCCTCCTGGTAACGCGCCTGCTCGAAGGCGTAGGACTGGTCACTGAGTTGGTATTCCGATCGTTGCAGGATGGTCCAGCTATCGGCACTCGTCTCATTGTTGGTTTCGGCACGGATGATTTCGAGTGCCAGGCTGTGTTTCCACTTTAGCTGTTCGCGACTGACCTGCAGATTGGCAATCAGGTTTTCCGAGTCCGTGTTTCCCGAAGTGGACGTGTAACCGAACGCACCGCGACCGGCCCAGACGCCCTCCGTAGTGTCGATTTCATCGTCAGCCTGTACCAGCAATGGCAACAGGCACAGCAATAGGAGAGGTCGCTTATTCATTCTTGCTTTCCGAGTGGATAATTGTCTGCGGGTAAACTGCCGCAGCGGTCGTTATTTATTGCGCGCGCGCTGGCAGGTAGGTACACGATCGATTACCGGCTTGCGCGCCTGTTCCTCGTCGATCACCGACTGCGGGAACTGGCTCATGAAGCAGCAGCACACGTTTTCGTTGATCATCGTGCGTGGTCCGAGCGGATGGGCGATGTGCCGATAGGGCGCATGATGATGCGCCTCCTGTCCGTGGCTATGTCCGTGGCTGTGGTCATGCGCGTGATCGTGGTGATGAGCGTGGCTGTGGGCATGATCGTGGTCGTGCGCGTGGGTTGCCGGCTGAAATTCGGCGTGGTGGTGATGCACGTCGACTTCGCCACGCGCCAGGCGTTCCTCGAAGTCCTGCATCAAGCCGATTTTGCCCGGGTCGCCGCCGATGGCTTCCTCGATGCGCGCGATAAAGGTATCGATGACGTGGGCCTGGTCGCGCAGGTAATCCGCCTTGTGAAACTGGACCTCGGGGTTTTCCGCCGCCACCTTGTCGACGTAAGCGTAGATGCGGTCGATCAAGCGGCCGCCGAAGAGAAAATAGGGCGCCACCACGATCTTCTTGAAGCCGAGCTTAAGCGCCATTTCGAGCCCGCGCCCGACCGATGGAAATGTCACCCCGGAGTAGACCGTTTCCGACCAGCCAAAACCCAGGTTTTCACAGACGATGCGCGTCAGCTTCGCCGCCTCGGCATTGGCGCCGGCGACCGAGGTACCGCGCCCGACCACTACCAGCATGGTGTCGTAGAGGTCGCCAAAGGCGGGCGTTTCACTATAGCCCATGGCTTCGAGGATGCGCGCCTCGAAGGCCGCGACCATTTCGTCGTGCAGGCCAAGTTCATTGCCGTACTCGATTTTCAATCCCGGATGCGCTTCGCGATAAGTGGTCAACACCGACGGGATATCGTTTTTCGCATGGGTGGCGAGGAACAGCATGCCAGGCACCGCGTATATCTGCTCCACACCCTGTTCCAGCAAACGATCCAGCGCCATGTGGATATTCGGTGCGGAGTATTCCAGAAAACCGTACTCGATCTTGACCTTCGGGAAGCGTGCACGCAGCCCGGCGGCCAGCAGGCTGAACTCTTCAGCGGCCAGTTTGGCGCGGCTGCCGTGGCCACAGATGATGACGCCTGCATTGTCGGGGAGCTGATCGAGAGAAAGCATATCGTGAAGTCCTGCCAGGGGTTGAGGCGAGGCCCGCAGACCGGCCGTGATGAATCGCCGATCAATAGCTCTCGCTGCAAAGAGCGTTATTTTAGCCTGATCGACTTTGGGGTGGATAGCCCACAGGCAGCTTATCGTCGGCAGCAGGCAATAAAGTGGCGCAGTTTAAACGCTTGTGGACGGCCGGGAGAATGGCTTAGTCGGCGGCGATTGAGTAAAATTCCGCCTTCACAAACCTGGATTCAAACTGATGCAACTGGACAAGATCCCGACCACTGTCGTAACCGGCTTCCTCGGTAGCGGTAAAACCACGCTACTGTCCAGGGTGCTGCAACAGGCAGCGGGCAAGCGCATTGCGGTTATCGTCAACGAATTTGGCGAGCTCGACATCGACGCCAACCTGCTGCGCAGCTGCCCGCTCGATTGCGACGACGAGTCGACCGCCAGCGGCACCGGCGAAGACGGCATTTACGAACTGGCCAACGGCTGCATCTGCTGCACCGTCGAAGAAGAGTTCCTGCCGGTGATGAAGCAGTTGATCGAGCGCCGTGCCGACATCGACCACATCCTCATCGAAACCTCGGGCCTGGCGCTGCCGAAGCCTTTGGTGCAAGCCTTCAACTGGCCGGAGATCAAGCAGCATTGCACCGTCGACGCGGTGATCACGGTGATCGACGGACCGGCCGTAGCCGCCGGGCGCTATGCCAATGATGTCGATCAGGTAGAGGCACAGCGCCAGGCCGATGACAGCCTCGACCACGATCCGAGCCTGCGCGAATTGCTCGACGATCAGTTGAGCGCCGCCGACCTGGTGATCGTCAGCAAGAATGATTTGCTGTCCGACGCCGAGCGCGACCGGGTGCAGGCCACGATTGCCGCGCGCGTGCCGGCCGCGGTCAAAACCGCTTACGTCAGCAACGGTGACGCCGGGCTGGAATTACTGATGGGCATCGAGGCGGCCGCGGAGGATCGCATCGAGGCGGTGCACAACCATCACGATCACCACCACGCCCACGGTGCCCACCACGACCACGCGCACGATCATTTTGATTCCTTCGTACTGTCGGTGGGCGAAGTGGATGCCGACAAGCTCAGCGCGACCCTGCGCGATTTGCTCGATGCGCACAACATTTATCGCATCAAGGGATTCGCAGCCTTGCCCGGCAAACCGATGCGCCAGGTGGTGCAGGCCGTGGGAAAACGCATCGATCTGCATTTTGATCGCTTGTGGCAATCCACTGAGCCGCGCCTGACGCAACTGGTGTTTATCGGCAAGCACATCAACCAGGCCGAGTTCAGCGCCGCGCTGCAGGCGACGGTCGTCGAAGCCGCGTAGCAGGCCTGATCATGATCCAAGCCGGCTAATGCACCTCCTGGCCGCCAAGCCTGGAGGCTATGTCGATGACGAAGGCATCGTCGATCTCGAGCAGACGCCCGGTGACATCGTCATCCTCTCGGCCGCCGACAGTTCGCTGGCGGCGCTCGCCGCTGCCGTCGATAGCCTGCCCGCCGACTACCCGAAAGTGCGCCTCGCCAACTGGATGCAATTGCAGAAACCGGCCGCCTTCGATCTCTACCAGGCACAAGGTGCTGGATCATGCCAGCGTGGTGCTGGTGTCGTTACTCGGGGGCGAAAACTACTGGCGTTACGGCTACGAACGGCTGCTCGACTGGGCGCGCAGAGGCGAGTCCGCAACAACCGCGCCAGCTGATCCTGGTGCCCGGCGACGACAGCGCCGATCCGCAGCTCGGCGCGGCGTCTTCGGTGAGCGCACCAAATCATCAGCGTGCCTGGCGTTACCTGCGCGAAGGCGGCGCCGTCAACCTGCAACAATTACTCTATTTCCTCGCCGCAGAATTCCTGCAGCGCGATTATGACTGGCGCGAGCCGCAACGGCTGCCGCACTGCCAACTGTACATGCCGGGCACCGCGCAACAGGCCACCTACGACGAATGGGTGCAACGCTGGCAGGCGCGCAACCCGCAGGCTGAGCGTTGCCTGTTGCTGTTTTATCGCAGCCACCTGCAAAGCAGCAACACGCGCATGTTTGACCAGTTGATCGCGGCGCTGGAGTCAGCCGGTATCAATCCATTACCGATCGCGATCGCTTCACTGAAGGACCCCGAGTCGCTGGCGCTGGTCAATGCGCTGTTGCTGCAGAGCGACGCGCGCCTGATCGTCAACACCACGGGTTTTGCCAGCCAGACGGTGAACAGCCCCGGCCTGTCCGCCGAACCCACGCAGTTTCACTCGCCGTTTGCGCAGCCGGTGCCGGTGCTGCAACTGATCCTGTCGAGCAGCACCGAGGAAGACTGGATTGCGCAGAGCCAGGGGTTGCGCAGCCGCGACATCGCCATGCAGGTCGTGTTGCCGGAGATGGACGGGCGCATCATCACGCGCGCGGTGAGCTTCAAATCCGCCGCGGAGGTTGCCGAGCGCAGCGAGATCGCCGTGGTGAAATACAGCCTGCACGCCGAACGCGCCGCCTTTGTCGCGCAACTCGCGCAAGCTTTCCTGCGCCTTGCAACCCTGCCCAATCGCGACAAGCGCATCGCCCTGATGCTGGCCAATTACCCGACCCGCGATGGCCGCATCGGTAATGGCGTCGGGCTTCGATACGCCGGCTTCAGTAATCAACCTGCTGCGCGCCATGCAGCAGGCTGGCTACCCGGTGGATAATTTGATGGCGGACGGCAATGCACTGATTGCCGAAATCCTCGGCGCGGTCACCAACAACCCGGAAACCCTGCACCAGTTGCCCTGCTGGCAAAGCATGGCGCTTGCCGATTACCGGGAGCATTTCGACGCGCTGCCCGAAGCGTCACGCGCGGCCGTGCTGGAGCGCTGGGGCGAGCCGCAGCAAGACCCGAAATGTCGCCAACGGGCGGCTGATGATCGCCGGCATTCGTCTCGGCGAAACCTTCGTCGGCATCCAGCCGGCGCGCGGTTTTCACCTCGACCTGGCCGCCAACTACCACGATCCCGACCTGGTGCCACCGCACAGTTACCTGGCCTGTTACTTCTGGTTGCGTCACGAGTATAAAGTCGACGCCGTGGTTCACGTCGGCAAGCACGGTAACCTGGAATGGTTGCCGGGCAAGGGTACGGGCCTGTCGAACCAGTGCTGGCCGGACATTGCGCTCGGACCGCTACCGCATTTTTACCCGTTCATCGTCAACGATCCGGGCGAGGGCGCGCAGGCCAAGCGGCGCGCCCAGGCGGTCATCATCGACCACCTGATGCCGCCGATGACGCGTGCCGAAACCTACGGTGAACTGGCGCAGCTCGAAGCGCTGGTCGACGAATACTACCAGGCGCTGGGTATGGATGGCCGGCGCGAACAATGGCTGCGCGACGAAATCCTGAAGACGCTGCAGGAAACCCGGGTGCTGGACGAATTGAAGTTGCCGGAAACGACTGCGGATGACGAAGTGCTGGCGCAACTCGATACCTGGCTGTGCGACATCAAGGAAGCGCAGATCCGCCACGGCCTGCACGTGCTCGGTGAACTGCCCGCGCGCGACAAGCTGGCCGATACCATCGTCGCGCTGTTGCGCCTGCCGCGCGGCGATGAGCCGGGTGCACAGGGCATCTTGCACGCGCTCGCCGCTGATTTCGCGCTGGCGCAGGACGGTCGCGCATTCGATCCGTTCACCACCGCGGTCGACGCCTGGCAGGGCAACCGGCCCGAACGCCTGGCGGCGGTGAGTACGGATCCGTGGCGCAGCCACGCCGATACGCGCGAACGTCTCGAACTGATGGCGCGGCAACTGGTCCTGGATACGCTGCTCGCCGATGCGCCGGAGCCGGCTGCGCTCGATATGCCGGCGACCGTCGCGCTGTTGCAACACGCGCGTTCGCGCCTGCTGCTGGCGCTCGAGCAAAGCGCCGAGCAGGAGATCGCCGCGCTGTTGCACGGCCTTGCCGGCGGCTTCGTCGATCCGGGGCCGAGCGGTGCGCCGACGCGCGGGCGCCTCGACACCTTGCCGACCGGGCGCAATTTCTTTTCCGTGGACAATCGTGCGATTCCATCACCGGCCGCCTGGGCGCTCGGCCAGCTTTCGGCGCAGGCGCTGATCGAGCGCCACCTGCAGGAACACGGCGACTACCCGTCGCAGGTCGGCCTGTCGGTGTGGGGCACGGCGACCATGCGCACCGGCGGCGACGACATCGCGCAGGCGTTTGCACTGATGGGCCTCAACCCGGTGTGGGCGCCGGGCTCGCAACGCGTGGTCGATTTCGAGATCGTGCCGATGATGAAGCTGGGGCGCCCGCGCATCGACGTCACGCTGCGCGTTTCCGGTTTTTTCCGCGATGCGTTTCCAAACGTCATGCGGCTCTACGATGCGGCGGTGTTGATGCTCGCGGAATTCGACGAACCCGGTGGCCTGAATACCGTGAAGACGCACATCGACGCGCGCATCGCCGAACTCGAAAGCGACGGCATGGATTCGCTGTCCGCGCGGCGCGAGGCGAGCTATCGTGTGTTCGGCAGCAAGCCGGGTGCTTACGGCGCCGGGCTGCAGGGCCTGATCGACGAACGCTGCTGGGAAAGCAGCGCCGACCTCGCGCAGGCTTACCTGAACTGGGGCGGCTACGCCTACGGCAGCCAGCCGGGGGATCATGACGGCATCGAGGCAAAAGCGGCTTTCAGCGATCGCCTGGGGCGGCTCGATACCGTGATTCATAACCAGGACAATCGCGAGCACGACATTCTCGATTCGGACGACTATTACCAGTTCCAGGGTGGCATGACCAATGCCGTCACCGAGCTCGGCGGCACGACCCCTGCGGTCTATCACAACGATCACTCGAACCCGGCACGGCCGCGGGTGCGCACCCTGAAGGAAGAGCTCAACCGCGTTATCCGCTCGCGCGTGCTTAATCCGAAGTGGATCGGCGCGATGCGCGAGCACGGTTACAAGGGGGCCTTCGAGATGGCGGCCAGTATCGATTACCTGTTCGCCTATGACGCCACTACCAACCTGATCGACGATTACCAGTACCAGCAGGTCAGCGATGCGATTGTCTTCGACGAGGTCAACCAGGCGTTCCTGCGCGCCAATAATATGCCCGCGCTCGAAGAGATGGCCGAACGCCTGCTGGAAGCCACGCAGCGCGGCCTGTGGCAGGAAAACGGCGACTATCCGCAGCGTTTGCAGGACTTGCTGCTCGACATCGATGCGCTCGAGGAATCCGCGCTGTGACGTTTGCCGCGCCGCATACGCTGATGGTGCAGGGCACGACTTCGGACGCCGGCAAGAGCATCCTGGTGACTGCCCTGTGTCGCATCCTCGCGCGCCGCGATTACCGCGTGGTGCCATTCAAACCGCAAAACATGGCGCTCAACAGCGCGGTGACGGTCGACGGTGGCGAGATTGGCCGCGCCCAGGCGGTACAGGCGCAGGCAGCCTTTCTCGAACCGTCGGTCAGCATGAACCCGATCCTGCTGAAACCGAACAGCGACCAGGGCTCGCAGGTGATCATCAACGGCAAGGCCATCGGCAACATGGATGCCAGGGCCTACCACGCGTACAAATCCGAATTATTACCGGTAGTGATCGCGGCGCACGAGCGGCTGCAACAAGCGTTCGATATCGTGCTGGTCGAGGGCGCCGGCAGCCCCGCCGAGATCAACCTGCGCGAGCACGACCTCGCCAACATGGGCTTCGCCGAGGCCGTCGACTGCCCGGTGATTATCGTCGCCGACATCGATCGCGGCGGTGTGTTTGCGCACCTCTACGGCACCTGGGCGCTGCTCAGCCAAAGCGAGCAACGGCGCGTACGCGGCTTCGTCGTCAACCGTTTCCGCGGCGACGTCAAGCTGCTCGAGCCGGGGCTCGACTGGCTCGAACAGCAAACCTCGATCCCGGTGCTGGCGGTGCTGCCGTACATCCACAATTTGCACATCGAGGCTGAAGACAGTATCAGCCAGAGCCAGAAGCTACAGCTAGCCAAATGCGATGAAGTGCTCAAGGTCAACGTGCTCGCCTATCCGCGCGCCAGCAATCACACCGATTTCGACGTGCTGCGCATGCACCCGCAGGTGGATTGCGAGTTCCTGCGCGATGCCAGCCAGTATCGCGGTTGCGACCTGATCGTGTTGCCCGGTAGCAAGCACGTGCGCGGCGATCTCGGCTGGCTGCGCGACAACGGCTGGGATCGCGTGATCGAACGTCACCTGCGCCACGGCGGCAAGCTGATCGGCATTTGTGGCGGCTACCAGATGTTGGGCCAGCAGATTCACGACCCCGACGGGGTCGAGTCTGCGCCCGGTTCCAGCGCGGGCCTCGGCTGGCTCGCCGAGGAAACCACCTTGAACCGCAACAAGACGCTGCGCAATGTCACCGGCACCCAGGTCAGCACCGGGCTTAAGGTGACGGGTTACGAGATACATGCCGGCACCACCGCGGGCGAGGAAAGCGGTGCACCGCTGTTCGCGCTGCAGTGCCGCGAGGATGGCACGCGTTTCGAGGACGGCGTCGTCAATGCCGATAACAACGTCCTCGGTACCTATTTACACGGCCTCTTCGACACCCCCGAGATGCTCGCGCACTGGATGCAGTGGGCGGGGCTCGGCGCGCTCGATGATTTCGATTATCCCGAGTTTCGCGAGGCGCAGATCGAGCGGCTCGCCGACGAGGTCGAGCGCTGCATGCCGATTGAAATGCTGCGCGAATTGCTGTCGATGGAAGCTGAATCATGAGTATTGCACTGATCATTGCGCTCGCGCTCGCCCTCGATTACCTGCTCGGTGAACCGCGGCGCTATCATCCACTGGTGGGCTTCGGCCGCTTCGTCGACGCCATCGAGGCGCGTTTCAATTCGGCGCAGGCGCGGCAGGCGGACGGCGTGCTCGCCTGGGCCTTTGCCGTCATTCCATTGGTGTTGCTGGCCTTTGCCGTCGACGCCTGGTTGCAATCCTCCGAATTCCTGCACCTGCTGTGGTCGCTGGCGATCCTGTATCTCGCCATCGGCTGGAACAGCCTGATCGTGCATGCCGCCGCGGTCATCACGCCGCTGCTGGGCGGTGACCTCGAGGCGGCGCGCCTTGCGGTCGCGCGCATCGTCAGCCGCGATAGCGCGGATCTGGATGCGACCGGCATCGCCCGCGGCGCGATCGAATCGGTGCTGGAAAACGGCGCCGATGCGATTTTTGCCGCGTTGTTCTGGTTTGTCCTGCTGGGCGCCCCGGGTGTGCTGGCCTATCGCCTGATCAACACCCTGGATGCGATGTGGGGCTACCGCAACGAGCGTTATCGGCAGTTTGGCTGGATGGCGGCGCGCGTGGACGATGTCGTCAACTTTATTCCGGCACAGCTCACGGCGTTGACTTACGCCTTGCTCGGCAGTCACACGAAGCAGGCTTTTGCCTGCTGGAAATCGCAGGGTCTGTCGTGGAAAAGCCCGAATGCCGGCCCGGTGATGGCGGCCGGCGCGGGCGCGCTCAACATTTGCGTCGGCGGCACCGAAACGTATCATGGCAAGCTGCAACAGCGCTCGGTGCTCGGCCCCGAACTCGATTCCGCTACCCGACCATCGGCGACTGGACTGCAACAGGCCTGCCACCTCGTCAATCGTTCGCTTGCGTTGTGGCTGATCCTGATTGCCCTGATTGAATTTATCGCCCGGTAACGCGCATGAAATTTTATCCCCTGCAGTTTCAGCTGGAAAATCGTCGCTGCCTCATCGTCGGCGGTGGGCGCGTTGCCTTGCGGCGCGGCAAGTCGTTGTTGTCGGCGGGCGCGCAGGTGGACATCATCGCACCGGACATCAACGCCGAGCTGCGTGAGTTGGTGATCACCGCGGGTGGCGAATTAATCGAACAAGCCTACGCGGATGAACTGGTCAAACACGATTATTTCTGCATCGTCGCGGCTACCGATATCAAAGCGGTGAACCAGCAGGTGGCCGACCTGGCGCGTAGCCGTGCAATCCCGGTGAATCGGGCCGATGATCGCAATCTCTGCGATTTCATTTTTCCGGCGGTCATCGATCGCGGACCGATCACCATCTCGATCACCAACAACGGCGCTTCACCGGTTTTATCGCGCATTCTGCAACGCCAGATCAGCCAGTTCCTGCCCGAAGGTTACGAAGAACTGTCGGATTTGGTCGGGCGTCATCGGCAGCGCGTCAAGCAGGTGCTGAAGGATGAACGCGAACGCGTCGATTTCTGGCAGCACGTATTGCAGGGCGCGATTGCCGAGGCCGTGTTTGCTGGTAACCTGGCGCAGGCCGAGGCTTTGTTCGATGCCGCGCTCGCCAATCCCGAACAATTTAGCAGCACCGGCGAGGCTTACCTGATCGGCGCCGGTCCGGGTGATCCCGACTTGCTCACCTTGCGCGCCTTCCGCCTGATCCAACAGTCCGACGTGGTGCTGTACGACCGCCTGGTGTCACCCGAAATCATGGCGCTGGTGCCGGCGCGCGCGGAAAAGATTTACGTCGGCAAGCGCCGCGCCGAGCACGCGCTGCAGCAGACTGACATCAACCAGCTGCTGGTCGATCACGCGCAGCAGGGCAAGCGCGTTGCGCGCCTGAAGGGTGGCGACCCGTTTATTTTTGGCCGCGGCGGTGAAGAAATCGAAAAACTGGCGGCGGCCAAAGTGCCCTTTCAGGTGGTGCCCGGGATTACCGCGGCGAACGGTTGCTCGGCCTATGCCGGCATTCCGTTGACGCACCGGGACTACGCGCAAAGCGTGCAATTCGTCACTGGCCAGCTGAAGGACGGCAGCGTCGATCTGAACTGGCCCGAGTTGATCAGCGAAGACAAGACACTGGTGTTCTACATGGGCCTGTCCAGCCTGCCGGTGATCTGCGAGTCATTGCGCGCCCACGGTATGGCGGGTGACATGAACGTTGCACTGGTGGAAAAGGGGACGACGCGCGAGCAGCGCGTGCTGATATCGACCATCGCGGAATTGCCGGCACGGCTACAACAACTCGAGGTTTCATCGCCGTCGCTGTTCATCGTCGGCCGGGTGGTGCAACTGGCCGAAAAGCTGCGCTGGTATGCCCCGGAGCAAGTGCCGAATCCGGGCGGAACCGAGGCGTGAAGACGCTGATCCTGGGTGGCGTTCGCTCGGGCAAGAGCCGCCTGGCCGAGGACCTGGCAGCGGCCGCTGGCGCGCCCGTCAGTTACCTCGCCACGGCCGTGGCCGGTGATGGCGAAATGCGCGAACGCATCGAGGCCCACCAGGCGCGGCGCCCGGCGAGCTGGAATAGTATCGAAGAGCCGATCTGTCTTGCGACTGTGCTGCAGCAACAGGCCAGTGCCGGTTCCTGCGTGTTGATCGATTGCCTGTCGTTGTGGGTCACCAACCTGTTACTGGATGCGGATGCCGCTTGCGTCGAGCGTGAGATCGATGCGTTGCTCAGCCTTTTGCCACAGTGTCCGGGCGAACTGATCCTGGTGAGCACCGAATCGAACCTCGGTGTCGTGCCGATGGGCGAACTCAGTCGGCGCTACTGCGATCGTCTGGGTTTATTGCACCAGCAGGTAGCGAGCCATTGCGATCGCGTCATTTTAACCGTTGCGGGATTGCCGCATTACTTAAAGGGAGCACCGGATTGAACGCCTCCACTGCCTGGTGGGAAAGCCCCGCCGCTGAGATCGACCTGGCGGCACGCGATGCTGCCGAAGCCCGGCAGCGCGTGTTGACCAAACCGCCCGGCGCGCTCGGCCGCCTCGAATCGGTCGCGGTTCAACTGGCCGCAATGCAGGGCCGGGAGAAGCCGGTCATTGGCGCGGTCGAAATTGTCGTCTATGCGGCCGATCACGGGGTCGTCGACGAGGGTGTTTCCGCGTTCCCACAGGTGGTGACCTACGAGATGGTGAAAAACTTCGCCAATGGCGGCGCGGCGATCAATGTACTGGCGCGTGCACTCGATGCGTCGCTCAACGTGGTTAATCTCGGCACCGTGGTCGAAGCCGAAGCCTTGCCGGGTGTTACCAATCGCGTGATCGCCGCCGGTAGCGCCAACCTGGCGCGCACCGCGGCGATGAGCGTCGCCCAGTTAGAAACCGCGCTGCAGGTTGGGTAGCGAAATGGTCGATCAGGGCCTTGCGCGTGGCATGCACTTGTTTATCGGCGGTGAAATGGGTATTGGCAACACCACCGCGGCGGCCGCCATCGGCTGCGCCATGCTGGGTGTCGAGGCGGATGCAATGGCCGGGCCGGGAACCGGCCTCGATGCCAGCGGTGTCTCGCACAAGGCACAGGTGATCGAGCGTGCGCTGAAACTGCATGCCGGCGCGCTGCATAGTCCTGCCGAAATACTCAGAATTCTGGGGGGCTTCGAGATCGCCGCGCTCACCGGTAGCTACATTCGCTGCGCCCAGGCGGGGGTTCCGGTGCTGGTGGACGGTTTTATCAGTACCAGTGCCGCACTGTGCGCAACGCGGCTGTGTGCCGGCGTCGAACGCTGGTTGCTGTACTCGCACACCTCGGCCGAACCCGGGCACGCGGCCATGCTGCGCGCGCTTGGCGCCGAACCACTGCTCGATCTCGGCATGCGCCTCGGTGAGGGCAGCGGCGCCGCGGTCGCCGCCGGGTTGTTACGCCAGGCCTGCGCGCTGCATGCCGAGATGGCGACCTTTGCCGAGGCCGGCGTCTCCGAGGGTTAGCAGGACCCCAGTAATGGCGCTGAAAAGCGCGAAAGATTATCGATGCTACGGCAAGCCCGCATCCCTCACTCATATTCTCGGCAATTGCTCCGCAACGCTGCCGCACTGCACCCCTGCAGTCGTACTGCGGCTGCCGCAAAGCACTTGATTCAAGACCGAAACGTCGGACCGCCCGATACGTCGGACCGCCGCCTATGCGGGAATGACTCGTTTTTCGGTAGACCAGCGGGAAGGAAAGGTCGGCTCAGGTCTTTGAATCTGGTTCCCCGGGATTCAAAATCGAGGAATTGAACTCGAGACCCCCCTGTTTTTGATCTGCACTTGCGCAAACTCAAGAACATCATTGTCGACAAGCGGTGTAATGCAGCTTTGGCGGGAGAGACAAATGAATCTTGATAAGGCAGTGATGGGATTTGCCGGCATTATGGTGTTGATCAGCGTGGCGTTAACTTTTTTTCATAGCCAGTACTGGTTGTTGCTTACCACGTTTGTGGGTTTGAACTTGCTACAGGCGTCGTTTACCGGGTTCTGTCCTGCGGCCATTGTTTTTGGCAAGCTGGGCATAAAATCGGGTAGCGTATTTCAGGTCGCGGGCGCCAGCCCTTCAACGGGGGTTGAATGAAAGGCCAGGGGGAGCAAAACGGGGTGGAATCAATATGAAGAAACTGTGGCTGCTGCTGGCATCTACCCTGGCGTTGTTCGCGTTTTCACCGGCCTTCGCGGGGGAGCTTGAAAGCGTTCAGGTGAAAGTGAAGAGCCTGCCGCTGGAGCGACTGTTTGAAGGCAGGGTTCAGGCCGTTAACCAGTCGACAGTGTCGGCCGAAACGGCAGGTCGTGTCAGTGAAATATTTTTCGATGTGGGCGAGGTGGTGGCTGCCGGTGAAGTGATCGTAAAACTGGTCAGTATTGAGCAGCAGCAGGTTTACAACCAGGCCGCCGCGGCGCTGAATGAAGCCCAGGTAAATCGCGATGTGGCAAGGAGTGAGTTCGAACGCATCGAAAAAATCTACCAGCGGAATCTGGTTGCGAAATCGGTTTACGATCAAGCACTCGGCAACCTGAACACCGCCATGGCGCGGGTAAAAAGCGCCAGCGCGGCGCTGAAGGTCTCCGGCGAGCGGCTATCCTACACCTTGATAAGGGCGCCTTTTGGCGGCACGGTATTCGCCCGGCATGTCGAGGTCGGTGAGGGCGTGCAGCCCGGCAAGCCGATAATGACGGGCTTTGATCCCAGGATATTGCGGGTGGAGGTTGATTTACCGCAGTCGATACTCGAGAAATTCGCCGAGTCGCGCACGGCACGAGTGGTTGTCGCTTCAGATGAGTCGATCGAGCCGGTTAAAATCGTCCTGTTTCCGCAGGCTGACCCGGTCACCGGAACGGTGCACATGCGTCTGCAATTGCCGCCGCGGGACGACGTTCGGCTGTACCCCGGCAGGTTTGTAAAAGTTGCCGTGGTGGTCGGTCAGAAAGACAGGCTGCTGGTGCCGAAAACCAGCGTCATGTATCGCTCCGAAGTTACCGCCGTCTATGTGCAGACGGGTAACGGTTTTATTCTGCGCCAGGTCCGACTGGGTAATACCTTTGGAGATAACGTGGAAGTTATTTCCGGCATACGCGAAGGCGAGAATGTCGCGATTGATGCCGTTACCGCCGGTATCGAAATCGCCAGGGCGAGAGCCGGTGGCTGAATTTCCCGGGCAGAATAAGCAGGACAGCCCGGGCAAACCGAATAATTTTGGTTTGTCGGGCCGTATCGCCGCCACCTTTTATCGATCCCGATTGACGCCATTACTTGCCCTGATTGGTTTGCTGGCGGGTATCTTCGCAGCCAGCATAACGCCGCGCGAAGAGGAGCCCCAGGTCGATGTGACCATGGCGAACGTATACGTCCCTTTTTACGGGGCCAATGTGGCTGATGTCGAAAACCAGGTCACGGTGCCGATGGAGGAAGTCCTGTCCGAAATAGAGGGGGTCAAACATATTTTTTCGATGTCGCGCCCCGGCATGAGCGTTTTAACCGTGCAGTTCAAGGTGGGCGTAGCGCGTACCGAGGCCCTGTGGAAGCCCCTGAAATTGCCAAAATAGAACAGGAGCTCATGAACGAAGGCATGCCCGCCGAAGAGATCAAGCGGCTTTGCGACGTGCATGTGGAAATCTTCAAAGAGGCCCTGGAAGAACAGGACCGGCCGGATCCGCCCATGGGCCACCCGATTCACACCTATATGAAGGAGAACCGGGCCTCTGAAAAAATCATGAGTGACACCAGCATGCTCATTGGGTCTGCTGGGCCAGCCTCCCACCTTCAAGGCCTTTGAAGGGCACCGCCAGGCGCTGGGAGAACTCATCGAACAGCTGTCGGAGATCAACACCCACTACACCCGCAAGGAAAACCAGCTTTTCCCCATGCTGGAGGCCCATCACTTCACCGGCCCTTCCCAGGTCATGTGGTCCATTCATGACGACATCCGGGCCCAGATGAAACAGGCCCGGGAGGCGTTTGCCGCCAACGATCCCGCCCAAACCGTAGCGTCCCTGAAGGAGGCCATCCAGGCCATCCGGGACATGATCTACAAGGAGGAACACATCCTGTTTCCCACCAGCCTGGACATGCTCAGCGACAGCGAGTGGGTCAAGGTCAAAGAAGGGGAGGCGGACATCGGTTTTGCCTGGGTGGTGCCCGATGAGGGCTGGCCCGATGAAATTCTAAAAGAAACCGCGGCACCTGCCCCCGAACCGGAAGAGGTCCTGCAGGATGTGGCCGGAGCGCTGGGTCTGGACACCGGGCGCATGACCCTGGAGCAGATCAACCTGGTGCTGACCCACCTGCCGGTGGACTTGACCTTTGTCGATGAAAACGACCGGGTGGCTTATTACTCCGAGGGGGAGCGTATTTTTCCGCGCAGCCCCGCCATCATCGGCCGCGAAGTGCGCAACTGCCATCCCCCCAAGAGCGTTCACATGGTCAACAAGATCCTGGACGCCTTCAAATCCGGATCCCGGGACTCGGCGGCCTTCTGGATCGAATTGGGCGGTAAATTTATCTACATCCGCTACTTCCCGGTTCGGGATGCCGACGGCCGCTACCGGGGCACCCTGGAAGTCAGCCAGGACCTGACCGAAATCCGCAAACTGGAAGGACAAAACCGCCTGCTGGACTGGGAATAGCGTAGGCATTAACACGCGTGATAACATCGATTCGCTGCAAATTGGAATACGGAAGTAACTGCAGTGCAGAGGCCTTCCTATCGATAAAATAAACGGTGGGTCAATTCAGGTCAAGTTTGAGGAAGAGGTCAAAAAAATTATGGCAGGTGAGCAAGCGGCGGCACTGTTTATTGTTCAACAATCGACAGCTTTACGCAGACTGATTTATCTTGGTAAGGCAGCGGCGGGAGTCGACCCTATTTAATTTAGGACTCAGCATTAAGCTCTTCCGCTACTTTAGCTAATAATTTTTTTTGCTGGTCCAGTTTTTTGGTAAAGACCTCTTCCTTTTCTGACAGGGCTTTTGCATTTTCTTTTTCAAGCGCAGCTTTCAGAGCGGCGAGGTCGCCTTGATGTTCCTGACCAGCTTCTGCTAATGCGAGCTCTTTCTCTTTTTTCAATTTCGCGGCTTCACGTTCGGCTTGCTCTTTGAGCTCCTGCTCTGTCTTGGCCAGCTCCAGTTGCCTTTGTTTGTCGAGTTCTGCTTTCTGTTTGGCCAATGCGTCAACTCGTTCTTGTTCGGCTGCTGCTAATGCGAGCTCTTTTTCCTTTTTCAATTTCGCGGCTTCACGTTCGGCTTGCTCTTTAAGCTCCTGCTCTGTCTTGGCCACCGCCTGTTGCCTTTGTTTTTCGAGTTCTGCTTCCTGTTTGGCCAATGCGTCAACTCGTTCTTGTTCGGCTTTAGCTAATTTTGCTAATGCGAGCTCTTTTTCCTTTTTTAATTTCGCGGCTTCACGTTCGGCTTGCTCTTTAAGCCTCCTGCTTTGTCTTGGCCACCTCCAGTTGCCTGAGTATGTCGAGTTCTTCTTCCTGTTTGGCCAATGCGTCAACTCGTTCTTGTTCGGCTTTTTCTAATTTTGCTAATGTGTGCTCTTTTTCCTTTTCCAATTTCCGTTCGGCTTGCTCTTTGAGCTCCTGCTCTGTCTTGGCCACCTCCAGTTGCCTTTGGTTGCTCGAGTTCTGCTTCCTGTTTGGCCAATGCGTCAACTCGTTCTTGTTCGGCTTTTGCTAATGCGAGCTCTTTTTCCTTTTTTAATTTCGCGGCTTCACGTTCGGCTTGCTCTTTAAGCTCCTGCTTTGTCTTGGCCACCTCCAGTTGCTTTTGGTCCAGTTCTGCTTCCTGTTTGGCCTGCGTCGGCTCTTCCTGTTTGGCCAATGCGTCAACTCGTTCTTGTTCGGCTTTTGCTAATGCGAGCTCGTTTTCCTTTTTTAATTTCGCGACTTCATGATCGTCTTGCTCATTATTAAGCTCTTGTTCGTGATTAAACAGCATTTCCAGACTTATTTTATACTTGTTAAACGCCTGTTGGTATTCACTTTGATCTGGAAACAAGGTGTTTATGTACTCCATAAGCAACGAAACAGGAAGACCAACCAGCGAACTGATAATTGCCACGGAAGCGCCGGATTTGATATCGCCACCCTGATTTAACGCCAGATAAAAGCCTGCAAATGTACCAATGATCCCAATCAGAATTATCATAAAAGGCACCCGGAAAAGTATGCTGGCAATATCCTCCGAGTCAAAGAATTTAAAGGTGCGCGAAAAATGTGGATTATTGTCAAACGCGATGCGGGTGATGATGTCATAATCCGGCGCACGATCGTAACCTTGATCTTTAATTTCACCGACGGTTAAGTCGATAATAGCTGCCACACCATTTTCAATATCAAACAATCGATCCAGTGGTTTGCCGGGCGTTTTATCGGCAAGGTCTTTTTCCACCAATTCTTCTTTGGTTTTTCCTAACAACACATTCGCTTTTCTATCGAGATGGCGTGCTTCGAGCTTGAGTTTCTCTGCTTGTTGAATCTTGGCCCGCAGTTTGTCCAGAAAAGGATCCTTTCCTGAATAGAGTGAAGACGGGGATTTTTAAGTCGGCAGTCGTCAATGTGGGATCAAAGTTGGCAGCAAGGGCGACCTCTGCCTGTTCCCTGACACTGTCCATATAGTTCAAGTTTGAAGGTTTTACTTGAGCTTTTTTATACTCAAAAACAGAATAATAGAATGCATATGCAAATCTATTTAGCGCCAGTATTTTATAGTGCAAACCAAACTTGAAAAGGCAGAATAAAACTAAACAAACCAAGATGCGCGCCACAAACAGATTTCCAATTACATCATTGGAAAGCGCAACATCAAAAAAGAATACAAAATATAATACTATCACCATAATTGCCGAGAATACATATTTAAACATTTTGACTCCTTAACCCAAAAACTCGCATCAAATATGTCACTTAAGAAGCGACTTACTCATCCGAAAATAACCGAAATTCTAAAACCGTAGCCTGCTCCTGCTTGCAATCATACTCTATACACTTTGCCGGTTTGCCCACTAATTCAGGCTTAACAGGGGTTGCATTCTTGAAAGCCCATTGCTGCAATGCTCATATCTGCTTTCAATCTACTGCGATACTCAAAGTCACCCATCTCTTTTTCATCAAAGATAAAGTCATACAGGGCTTTTGCTCGTTTGTTACTCAGCGTCATATTGTATTTGCGTGCTTTCTCTGTTCTGGGAGATTTATCGTGTATGTCGATATATACTCCCGCGATAAACGGGCGATGCCATCCCGGAAATTTTTAGAGACTCGACTTGCGCCGCAGCGTCCTTGTTTCCGTAAATGCTTTTTGCATACTTGGGAATCATTATCCTGAGAAAACTCTTCATGTCTTCTGATAGTCTATGAGATCCCCGCACAAAATATGACTTCTGAAAGTGGAGTTTTACCTTTCCTGTCTTTGGGTCTATTTTCACGGCTGAAGTATCAAAGTCCTTGAAGTTCTTATTTAGCTCTTCAACAATCTTTTTCTTGGCTTCGAGTGCCTGGACATAAGGCGCAAGCTCTTCGGCTACATTAGCTAATAATTTTTTTTGCTGGTCCAGTTTATCGGCTAAAGACCTGTTCCTTTTCTGACAGGGCTTTTGCCTTTTCTTTTTCAAGCGCAGATTTCTGAGCGGCCAGGTCGCCTTGATGTTCCTGATCAGCTTCTGCTAATGCGAGCTCTTTTTCCTTTTTTAATTTCGCGGCTTCACGTTCGGCTTGCTCTTTGAGCTCCTGCGCTGTCTTGGCCACCTCCAGTTGCCTTTGTTTTTCGAGTTCTGCTTCCTGTTTGGCCAAGGCGTCACGTCGTTCTTGTTCGGCTTTTGCTAAGGCGAGCTCTTTTTCCTTTTTTAATTTCGCGGCTTCACGTTCGGCTTGCTCTTTGAGCTCCTGCGCTGTCTTGGCCACCTCCAGTTGCTTTTGTTTTTCGAGTTCTACTTCCTGTTTGGCCAAGGCGTCAACTCGTTCTTGTTCGGCTTTTGCTAATGCGAGCTCTATTTTCCTTTTTTAATTTCGCGGCTTCACGTTCGGCTTGCTCTTTGAGCTGCTGCGCTGTCTTGGCCACCTCCAGCTGCTTTTGTTTTCTGAGTTCTGCTTCCTGTTTGGCCAATGCGGCAACTCGCTCTTGTTCGGCGTCAACGAGCGCATCCTGGGTATTTACAAGCATCTTTTCCGTGGATGAAATTACTTTTTCAAATTCCTCTTTCACCTCTTCCAAGCGTTTTTCTTGTTGCTCCGCCAGCTCCGATTTCTTAATTTCAAGGTCTGTTTTCAGCTCTGCTTTTGTCTTTTCCAGTTCCGCCTGCTTCTCTTGTTCCAGAGAAGTCACTTCCTTCTCCAGTTCTTCCTCGTGCTCGTATTTAATATTAGTCAGGATGTCCTCATATTCCCTGGCGGCCTGACTTTGTTGAGCCGCTAACATTTCGGTGAATTGCGCCAATATCTTTTGCGCTTTTCTCTCGCGCTCTTCTTTAATTTGTTCTAACGACTTACTCGCCTTTTTTGCCAGGAATTCTCTGCGTTCTCTTCTGGCCCGTTCTGCTTCGTCAACCGCTGCTATCTTTTTTCTTGTCTCTTTGAGCTCTGCAACAATCTCTTGTATCTTTTGTTCACTTTCCACTTTGGTGTCAGTGATTTCTTCTTTCGAATAAATCATGAACACAATCGCCAGCACGGCAAACAGGTCCACCATGGGAACAAGTGCTTGCGAGAATTGTGATTGATCCGAACCTGATCGATCAAATATCATGAGTTGCTTTTCCCCAATATTCGTGAACTATAATTGACACTACCGAGATTTTGCCATGGGTTTCAAAAGAATAGAGGTGTATCCTATTTTATAGTCAATGTATCTAAAACTGCACATTCTACCCCTCGACTTCCTGATCAAACCTGCTGTGCAGGTACTCCGACCGCACCTGCGCCGGTCACGTCATTTACCTGGCGCTCTACCAGGTGATATTCGCTCGGAGGCGGCCGTCCGCCGATCGCACCAAGCAGAAAACTCATCGTCCCGGCAAAAGGGCAAAGATCAAGAAAAACGATCAAAACCGACACAATTCAGCAGCAGCAACCAGGGTACAAGATGAGCTGATCGCTCTATTAACCCGGGCGCAACGGCTCAAACGTGTCTTGATATCATTTTAAGCCCATTTCGCGGCGGCACCATGCGTGTAATCTGACCATAAGGAAAATCATCAATCTGTCACTGCAAGTAGTATGCCAGATACCGGGTGCCTCTGTGGCTACCGGATGATGCGACCGGTTCGTTTGCCTGGCGATATGCTGTGGCAACCGATGGCTTGTGGTGTATTGGGGATTACTGCGTGGAACTGAGAGCGGGCGGCCGGAGAATGGGATCGTTGCGCGTGGCTCCCCCTGTCAACTGTATGGCATCCGTCAATTTTTTGAACATCAAATATTGCTTTGGATATCATCTTCAGACCCAAAACAAAGATCAGTTTCTGTCCAATGATTTAGGATTTCTTATTCGACATCGAAACCGGAAGGCAATTCCAATTCCGATATGTCTTTTTCAGCATCTGCTAAAATGACTTTCGGGAACATGCGCAGTTCGGTTGCCTTAAATTTATACTGCGGCAAATATTTAACAATCAAATTCGCAACCGCTAGTGCCTGATCATGGTCACGTTGCTTTTTGACCGCCTCACGCCTGACTTGTTTACTTAACCACAATTTGTGTAAAGCAAAGGCCCGCGGGTCTGGTGCAGACATCCCGGCCGGAAAACCGTCTTCTCCTATGACAACCTGATATATTTTGGGAGACGAGATCAGCCAGTCTAAATTCTTTATTTCAGCTGCCCTTAAATCATCGGGGCCGCCCATTTGGGTCCGTTCTTGCTTCAGCATCTGTTTTGGTTCTGATTTTATCAAATCCACCATATAGCCATCCCGATTGATCGCCCGGTAGCTGCGCGGACCGGACAGTTCAAACGATCTATCGGCTTTGCGGAGTATATCCAGGAGACCGGTTTGATCGATGCCGTCATCAGCCACGAGAGTAAGCCTTGAACGGACATCCCAGAGAATATCCAAATCTTCCGTCGCTGTAATGGAAGTATCCACAAACGCGCCGGCCGCAGCCTCATAAGCATACAGGGCATTGGTCCCGACGATTAACACGTTTCGACCGAGAAGCTTTTGCTGATCCAGGAGACGCAATGTATCGGCGGCCAGACGGGGAACTCGCTGGATCAGGGCAGCTTTGCAGAATCTGGCCTGTTCCTTCATCCGATCTTTCAGACTCTCCAGGCGTTCCTTTACCTGCTTTTTGTTCTTCCGAAATTCTTCCAGTACTTTTTCAGTTTCCGGTGATCGAGGTCCCAGACTTTTACCGTAGCCGTAACGATCACGAGATCTGAATAAATATTCCCGACCTTTGGCTTTTTTCCAGTGCATCCCCCCGCGGTATGCCCGGCTTTTATGAAAAGCTGCCATAAAGGCCTCGTAAAGCTGCGCCGTATCGATATAAACGCGCCGTTGATTATCACTCATTTCTTTAAAAATCATCGGTTTTCCTTCATTTCGACAATCATTATATTTCGAAGGAAAACCATTGTTTTAGGTAATAATTGCGGGTTTTCCTTCATTTTGCTTTTTTTTATATTTTGAAGGAAAACTTCATGTTTGTCAAGACTTTACAGAGGAAACATAATGGATCAGGAATTATTGCATGGTAGAATTTACAAGTTTGATCGCTCCGCCCTTCGCAAACAACAGTTAAAATACTAAATTCTTCTTGACATTTGCTAATAACATATTATGCTATTAGCATATATTGTTAACAGCAAACAAATAATTCTTTGAGGAAATGCACATGGCTCAGGAACAACTGGTTAAACGTTCACGGCAATCCTTTGCACGCCTGGCCCGGTTTTTCAATCAGCTGATGCGCGAACAGCTCGGGTGCGGGCCGGTCACGGTCCAGCAATGCTACACCCTGGAAGCTTTAGCGGATGGCCCCCTATCCATGAAAGAACTTGGCCGCCGAGGTGGCCCTTCACCAGAGCACCCTGACCCGGGTGGTGGAAAAGCTGGAGAAACAAAATCTGGTTCAGCGAACCAGAAAGTCAGACAACCAGCGAAGTGTCGAGGTGCGGCTGACGGATGCCGGCAAGCAAACCTATTTATTTTTGGATGCTGCCGGCTCACAGATGATTTCAGACTTATTGGATCTGATCCCCGGGGAGCGCCGGGTTGCAATCGTTGACGCCATGGAGGAGATGGCCAATCTTCTCAATCCCAATAACGAGGCCTTTCAGAAGCTTTTGCAGGGGTGTCGCTGCGGTATTCCCAACGGCATAAGCCCAGGCATGAAACGGGAACCGAAACAAATGTAGATAATCACTCAATGTCATTAACTTAAGGACTTGGATTAATTGTTCTGTGGGAGCGACTTTCAGCCGCGATTGAGGTTTTCGGACTGCTTTTAATCGTCGGCTGGAAAGCCACTCCCACCCGGAATGTTGTTAAATTAAAGCCTTTAAATAATCAAATTTAATAAGGAGCTAAGATGACAGCACAACAACTATCAGCAGATGAATTGGTGAATCGCATGATTCAACTGGCCGAGAATAAATACAACTGCAGCCAGATCATGATGATTCTGGCAATGGAGCAGGAAGGCAGGGAAAACCCGGACCTTGTCAGAGCCATGTCCGGTCTGGGGGACGGCTGCGGCTTTTTCAAAGAAACCTGCGGCATCATGACCGGTGCCGCAAGCATCCTGGCCTGGTATGCCGGCAAGGGCGCAGACGATGAAGAGGAGTCGGAAAAGCTGCTGCCCATGCTCGAAGATCTCGGGGACTGGTTCCGGCAGGAAATCGGCGCAAAATATGACGGCACCCGGTGCAGCGAAATCGTCGGCGATCGGGTCGGCACACCCGACGGCAAGCAAATCTGCGGAACGGTTATCTTTCAGACCTTTGGCAAGGTAAATGAGATTCTGGCAGATAACGAATTTTTGTAAGCCCTTTATTTTTCATCAAAGGAACGTCAGGTTATTCATATATTACTAAACCAGAAGCTATAACTTGGAATGTTGGAATAC